>CP007060.1:2135226-2846968 GCA_000230955.3 Halobacterium sp. DL1 | reverse complement strand
CGCGACGGTAGCTACTCGTTACTATCCGTATCCTGCGTCAAACATACAAGGGGCGGGGTGCGAATGGAGGCCAAGGATGGGACTGTTCGCAGAACTCAGAGACAGCATATCCCGGGTCACGGCGAGCATGTTCGCCGACGACTCGGAGCCGAAACGAATCGGGATTTACGGTCCGCCCAACGCGGGTAAGACCACTCTAGCCAACCGCATCGCGCGTGACTGGACGGGCGACGCGGTCGGTCCGGAGAGCCACATCCCGCACGAGACGCGCCGCGCGCGTCGAAAGGAGAACGTCGAGATCAAACGAGACGGCAAGACCGTCAACATCGACATCGTCGACACGCCCGGTGTCACGACGAAGGTCGACTACTCGGAGTTCCTCGACCACGACATGGAGAAGGACGAGGCCGTTCGTCGCTCCCGCGAGGCTACCGAGGGCGTCGCCGAGGCGATGCACTGGCTCCGCGAGGACGTCGACGGCGTCATCTACGTCCTCGACTCCACCGAGGACCCGTTCACGCAGGTGAACACGATGCTCATCGGCATCATCGAGAGCCGGGAGCTACCGGTGCTTATCCTCGGGAACAAGACGGACCTCGAGGACTCGAACATCCAGCAGATCTCGAACGCCTTCCCCCAGCACGAGACCATCGCGCTCTCGGCGAAGGAGGGTTCGAACATGGACGAGGTCTACGAGAAGATAGCGGAGTACTTCGGGTGACCACCAATGCCTGAGACAACCAACCCGGACGGCGTCCAGATCGACCTCATCAGCGGCCAGCGGATGTCCGGGAAGACGTCGATGGAGAAGATACGCATGATTCTCGACGGCGTCCGCGACGGCAAGATCGTCGTCCTGGAGACGGGGCTCACTCCCGACGAGGAGTCGAAACTCATCGAAGTGACGATGAGCGAGATCAACCCCGACGACTTCACCGGCATCGAGATCGAGAGCTTCCCGCAGTCCGACACCGGAGACACGACCCTGCTCGGTCGCCTGATGGGCAAGGAGTCGACGTCGAAGCTGACGGTGATCGGTCCGGCGAACCAGATCCAGTCGCTCCACAAAGACGAGACGCTCATCAGCGCGCTCATCTCCCGCAAGTAATGCCACACCAGTGTACGAACTGCGGACACGTCTTCGCGGACGGCTCCAAGGAGATGCTCTCGGGGTGTCCGGACTGCGGCGGCAACAAGTTCCAGTACCACCCCGGGGAGGTGCCCGAGGAGGCGCCGACCGACGCCGAACCGCCCGAGCGAGAGGGTGGCTCCGTCACCGGCGCGGTCGGTCGCGCCGCGAACAAGGTCCGCGACGCGGTCTCGACCGACTCGGACCCTGCTCCAGGCAACGCCGAGACGGCGCCTGAGCGTCCGTCCGCCGACAGCGGCGACGAAGACGCGGTCGACTCCGGCACATCGCCCGTTACCGACTCGCCGGCCGCAGATTCGGACACTGCACCCGAAACGGGGGGCACCGAGGCCTCCGGTGGCACAGGCGCTCCTGATTCGACTGTCGACGACGACACAGGGTCCGTAAACGCGGCCCCGGCGGACTACGAGGACAGCGCGCAGGCGGACGCCCGCAGCGAGATTGTCGACCGCAACTCGCTCCCGGACGCTTCCGAAGGTCGCGTCGTCAAGGAACCGGACGCTCCCGAAGAGCGACCGGACCTCGAGGACCTCCGGAGCGAACTGAACGACCAGTTCGAGTCCATCCGCATCGTCGCGCCGGGCCAGTACGAACTCAACCTCATGGAGCTGTACGACCGCCAGGAGTACATCATCGCGCTCCAGGAGGACGGCCAGTACGTCATCGAGGTGCCCGACGCCTGGGACGCCCCCGAGTCTAGCGACGACTTCTGAGAGAGAACCGACTTCCCGACACCGCGGCTCTCGACCGGGTCGGCTACGAGCGGATTGCCGCGTGCCGAAGTTGTTTTCCGCTCCGCAACCGCCAACCAGCTAGATGTCCCTCCGCGACCGTATCGCCGCGCTCCTCGCCGCGTTCCCGGCGACGCTCGCGAGACTCGGCCTCCTCGACCGGGAGAAGGGCGAGGAGGCGTTCGACCTCGCGGTTCCCGCGATGGTCACCGGCGGCCTCCGGACGCTGTTGCGCACCGCGGACTTCTTCATGGTGAGCATCGCCGTCGGCGACACCGCCGTCGCCGCCCTCGAGTTCGGCTTCCAGTACTACTTTATCCCGTACGGTCTCGCGCTCGCGCTCACGAGCGGCACCATCAGCGTCGTCTCACGGCTGAAGGGCGCCGAGGACGACGTCGCCGCGGACTTCGCCATCAAGCAGTCGCTGTGGCTCTCTCTGCTCCTCTCGGTCCCCATCACGGTCGGCACCTGGCTCTACGCCGACCCCCTCGTGGGCCTGCTCGCGAACGACCCCGAGACGACCGCGCTCGGCGCGGACTACCTCCGCGTGGTGATGCTCTCGGTGGCGTTCCGATTCTGGAGCATGATCGCCGCGCGGGCGCTCGCGGGAGCGGGCGACACGAAGACCCCGATGTACGTCCGCCTCGTCACGCTCCCGACGAACATCGTGTTGAACGCCCTGCTCATCTTCGGCCTCCTCGGTTTCCCGAGACTCGGGGTGGTCGGTGCGGCGTGGGGCACGGCGCTCTCGAACGCACTCGCCGGCGTCGTCTTCTTCGCCGTGCTCGTCTCCGGCCGCTGGAGCGTCTCGCTCGACCTCGGCGGGAAGCAGTGGGACTCGGCCATCGCCACCGAAATCGTGCGCGTCGCCCTCCCGCTGGCGGGGACGCGGCTCTCGCGGACGTTTGGCCGGTTCCCGTTCCTCTTCGTCCTCGGCGTGTTCGGGCCGACGACTGTCGCGGCGTACGCCATCGGGCGGCGCGTGATGTTACTCGCGCTGATGCCCGCGTGGGGGTACGCGACGGCCGCGAGCACCCTCGTTGGTCAGCGTCTCGGCGCGAACGACCCCGACGAGGCGGCGGACTACGGCTGGCAGACCCTCCGCATCGCGCTCGCCACGCAGTTGCTCATCGGCGCCGCCATTTTCCTCGCTGCCGGCGCCATCGCCCGCTCGTTCGGCGCCGGCGACGTGGCGCTGACGGTGACGTTCATCCGCGTCTTCGGCCTCGGCGTCGCCGGCTTCTCCGTCTCGCGGACGCTGCGCGGTGGTCTTCGCGGCGCCGGCGACACCCGCTGGCCATTCTACGGCGGCATCCTCGGCACCTACGCCGTGCGCCTGCCGCTTGCGTTCGCTGCGCTCCCGGTGGGCTACGCCATCGCTGCGGGGCCGTTCGCGCTCGGTCCGCTCGTTATCCCCGCGCTCTCGGTCGCGCCCGGGATGGGATGGGGGCTGGCCGCCATCTTCGCGGCCATCCTCGGGGACCTCTACGCCCGCGCGGTCGTCAACTTCGTCCGCTTCCGGTCCGGGGCGTGGCGCGCGTACGGCACCCCGACGACCGCGGACTGAACCGCGGCGAGCACCGCGAACGACAGCAATTTAAGTCACAGCGGGCGAACTGTCGACCATGAGCACGGCCACGAAACTCGTCGTCGCGTCCGTCGGTATCGCCGCGGTACTGTCGCTGTTCATCATCCTCAACGTCGCGTAGATGTTCTCCGAGCGCGACCTCGGGGACGAACTGGCGGCCGTCCGCGAGGCGTACGCGCCGGGCGCGCTCGTCCTCGACTGTGCGCGGGACTTCCAGACGCTCCCCCCGGAGCACCGCGACGACCTCGCGCTTCTCACCGACGCAATCGCTCCCCACGACTACGACGAGTCGTGGCTCCCCGCCGACGCGCCCGAACTCCTCGGTCGGTTGACCACCGCGGAGTTCCTCGTCGGCACACCGGGCGACGGCGCCGTCGCGTGGACCACCCAGACGGACCCGCCCGTGGTGTTCGTCAAGGCCCGCATGGACGGGACGCCCGACGCGTTCGCGGAGTTCCTGGTCGCGGAGGCGCTCGTCGAGGCCGGCCTCGACCTCCCCGAGCAGTTCCTCGGCTTCTTCGGGGAGCAGTACCGCGCGTTCGACGCCGCAGTCGACGGCAAGCCGGCCGCCGTCTACCAGTTGGCCGCAGCCGGCTGCGACGCCTACCGCGGCTTGCACACGCGCGACGAGTTCGCAGGCTGGGCGGACGACTACCCCGGCCTGCACGACGCGTGGGTCGACGCAGGCGAGCGCATCCAGCCCCGAATCAGCGGTCTCTCCGGGGAGATCGCTCGCGGGGAGACGTCGTTCTCGGACGCCGCGGAACTCGCCTGCAGCGGCGTGAAACACGGCGTCGACCTGCCCGCGCCGTTCGCCGCGCTCGACACGCTCGCGTACCGCCGACACGGCGCGAGCTACGCGGTGAAGTGGGCCGAAAAGCTGTTCGACGACGGGGAGCGCGGCGCTCAGTAGTCGGTGACGACGTCGCCGTCCTGCCCGAGTTCGACGACGATGTCGCTGGCGTCGCGGAACTCGTCGAGCACGTAGTCGCTGTGGACCTCCTGTGAGACGTGGACGAGCGCCACGGCGTCGTGTTCCTCGAGGAGGTCGCCGAGGCGCACCAGCGCGTCGAGGGCCCGCTCTTCGTCGGCGTAGTAGGCGAGTTCCGTGAGGGAGTCGAAGCTCACGCGGCGCTTCCCGGGGTTGTCGGTGAGGAACGACTCGACGGCCGAGAGGATGCCGTCCACGTCGTCTGGCGAGGAGACGTAGTGGATGTGGCTGGCGCCCCGCCGGGAGTAGCCGCGTTCGACGGAGAGCGTGTCCAGGATCTCGGCGCGGTCCTCGTCGACGTCGTAGTACTCCAGCTTCTGGGTCACCTCGCGGGCGGTGGTCCGCGTGGAGACGACGAGGAAGTGGTCGGTGTCGGTCTTCAGGAAGTCGGTGTCCATCCGGTCCGTCTCGCCGGTGCTCGGGTGGAGCAACAGTACGACAGTGCCGCCCGGGACGGCGTCCGGCGCACCCTCGATGGCGAGGTCGTAGTCCATACGGCAGGAAAACGGTCGCGTCGTCTTAATGTTGCGGGTGGCGGCGTCACTCGTGTTCAGACGAACGAACGACAGTGGCGGAGGCAGCACCCAACTCCGTAGGCCCTCGAAGCCCGCGACTCTCACGGCTCCCTTTGGTCACCGTTCGAGCATTCGGAGGCCTCCCAGCAGTCGGCCTCCCGCTCAGAACACGCTGTCGGCTGTCGCCGCGCCGACGACGCTGAAGATGGCGCCCACGGTCGTCGCTTTCAGCGTGAGCGCCGCGACCACCGCCGGTTCGGTGCCGAGTTCTAGCTGCTCGGCGAACGTCGTGGGTGCGGTGATAGCGATTCCGAGGACAAGCACCGACCCGAAGGAGACGATCATCAGGGAGACGAACCGCACCGGAATCCCGCCGACCTCCGCCTCGCGGTCCGGGTCCCGCCCGGCGTCGGCCTGATAGAGCGCGCCGTAGCCGATGGCGAAGACGATGGCGACCGTCGCGAGGACGTTGTACCAGACCATCTCGTTCGCGAGGATCCACACCTCCTCGGTGACGACGAACGGCCCCGCGAGCAGGAAGCCGCCGACGACTTGCTGGGCGGAGTCGGCGAGCGCGTACCGCTGGTTCCGACCGACCATACACTCTCAAGGTGTACTGGGGGGAAAACGGCACCGCTCCGGGGTCCCACGACCGACTCCGGTGTCGTTTTCCCCCACGCGGCTCTCCTTCCGGTATGAGCGTTCGCGAGGAGTTCGACGAGTGGGCGGCCTCTGGCCGCGACCGGGGGATGGAGGACCGCCACTGGCAGACGGCCAAGCACGTGCTCGCGCGGATGCCCGTCGAGGACGACGATTACGTGCTCGACCTCGGTACGGGCAGCGGCTACGCGCTCCGCGCGCTCCGCGAACGCGGCGTGGCCCGCGGCTACGGCCTCGACGGCGCCCCGGAGATGGTTCGAAACGCGCGCTCGTACACCGAGGACGACAGTGTCGGCTTCGTGGTCGGCGACTTCGGGTCGCTCCCCTTCGCCGACGACAGCGTCGACCACGTCTTCAGCATGGAGGCGTTCTACTACGCCGCCGACCCCCACGAGACGCTCGCGGAGATCAGTCGCGTCCTCGCCCCCGGTGGGACGTTCTACTGTGCGGTGAACTACTACGAGGAGAACGTCCACAGCCACGACTGGCAGGAGAACATCTCTGTGGAGATGACCCGCTGGGACCGCTCGGAGTACCGCGAGGCGTTCCGCGACGCCGGCCTCCACGTCGCCGAGCAGGACAACGTCGCCGACCGCGACGTCGACATCCCGGCGGCCGGTGCGTTCCCCCACGAGGGCTTCGAGACCCGCGCGGAGATGGTCGAGCGCTACCGAACCTACGGCACGCTCCTGACGGTCGGCGTCGCGCCCTGAGCGCACCACGCTCACTCACACCCCGAAACAGCACCGGACGCTACTGCAACTCCGCAGCGAGGAGGCCGGCCAGTATACCGAGGACGCCACCGACGGACGCCCAGAGGAGCGGGTTCCCGTCAGGGCCGACCACGACACCAGCGACGACGCCGCCAATCGCGCCGAGTGCACCGAACTCCCAGACCCCACCACCCGATTCCGGCTGGAAAATTCCACGAATCTTCATCCGGGAGTAAACGCCGGGTCGGCGGATAAACACACCGGTGGTGACCCTCGGACGCTGTGCTACCCCGACGACACTGCCACTCCTCTTGCTACAGCAACGTCGCGTCCGCGGGGGCGAAGCCGAGGACGGCCTCCCCCGTAGGCGGCGCGTCGCGGGTCTTCACGAGGACGTCCTGTCCGTTCCAGTCGCAGTGGACGCGGTAGGCGTCCCCGAGGAACTCGACGCTCTCGACGCGCACCGCGAACCGGTTCTGTTCGCAGTCGAAGCGGAGGGACTCCGGCCGTACACAGAGCGTCGTTCGGCCGTCTATCGCCTCCCCGAGTTTGAATTCGGAACCGCTGACACGAACCCAACACCCCTCCGTTTCGACTGGAGCTCCACCCTCGAAGACGTTGTTGTCGCCGAGGAACGACGCGACGAACCGGGAGGCCGGTTGGCGGTACACTTCCTCGGGCGTCCCGACCTGCTCGACGCGCCCGGCGTGCAGCACCGCGAGGCGGTCGGAGATGGAGAGCGCCTCCTCCTGGTCGTGGGTCACGTAGACGGTGGTGATGTCGAGTTCCGACTGGATCTGCTTGACCTGCACCCGCAGTCGCTCCCGGAGGCGGGCGTCGAGCGCGCTCATCGGTTCGTCGAGCAGCAGGACGCTGGGGCCGGGGGCCAGCGCCCTCGCGAGGGCGACGCGCTGCTGTTGCCCGCCGGAGAGCTGGTCGGGCGACCGCTCGCCCATCCCGGGCAGGTCGACGAGTTCGAGCAGTTCGTCGACGCGCTCGTCGGTCGTCTGGTCGCCCGGCGGGTCTCGGAAGCGCAGGCCGTAGGCGACGTTCTCCGCGACGCTCATGTGCGGGAACAGCGCGTAGCTCTGGAAGACGATGCCGACGTCGCGGTCCTCTGGTGGGACGCCGGTCATCGACTCGCCGCCGAAGCGGACGTCGCCCGCGTCCGGCGACTCGAAGCCCGCGATGAGCCGGAGCGTCGTCGTCTTCCCGCAGCCCGAGGGCCCGACGAGCGTGAAGAACTCGCCGTCCTCGACGGTCAGACTCACGTCGTCGACGGCCGTCGTGCCGCCGAACCGCCGCGTCACGCCGTCGAGTTCGAGGCGGGTCACGGTCTGTACCGCCCCCCGACGCGGTCGATGACCACGAAACTGGCGGCCGTGACGATGAGCAGCACTGTCCCCATCGCGGCCGCCGGGCCGACGCTTGGGCCCGCCGTGCGGTCCACGAGGTAGCGCTTCAGGGCGACGGGCATCGTGTACGTGCCGTCGCTCGCGAGCAGCACGGTGGCGTCGAACTCGCCGATGCTGATGGCGAACGCGAACGCCGCGCCCGCCAGCACGCCCGGCCAGACGAGCGGCAGTTCGACGTCCCACAGCGCGCGGCCCCGGCTCGCTCCGAGCGCTCGCGCGGACTCCACGAGGCGCTGGTCGACGGAAGACAGCATCGGCGCGACGTTCCGCACCACGAACGGGTAGCCGGCGACGGCGTGGGCGGCGACGACCACCGCGGGGCCGACGACGCTGATGCGCACGCCGAACAGTTCGACGCCGAAGACCAGCGACTGCAACATCCCGAAGCCGACGACGATGCCGGAGACGGCGATGGGCGCCATTAGGACCGCGTCGGCGACCTTCCGGCCGCGACCGCCGCGCGCGGAGAACGCCGCGACGACGACGCCCATCGGGAGCGCGAGCGCGAGCGCGCCGACGCCGAACAGCAGCGAGTTCCAGACGGCTGTCGAGGGCTGCGTGCGGCTCCCGGACTGCCGCTCGACGAGGAAGCGCCACCACTCCAGCGTGGGGTCGGCGGCGCCGCCGAAACTCGCCAGCACCATGCTCGCCAGCGGCGCGAGGAAGACGAACGCGACGACGACGCCGTAGACTGCGATGCCCGCCCGGACGAGCCACTCCCGGACGGTGTCGGCGTCGAGGAGGCGGCTCCGCGGGAGCGGGTTGTTCGTGCCGCTGGCCGCCCGGCGCGCCTCGTAGCGCAGGTAGACGTACGTCAGTGAGAGCGAGAACAGCGTCTCGAGCGTAGCGAGAGCGGCCGCCGTCTCGTAGTCGAGTTGCTGGACGCGGGCGTAGAGCCACACCTCCACGGTCGCGAGCTGGAGGCCGCCGAGCGCGAGCACGATGGGGAACGTCATGAACGTGAACACGAACGTCAGCACCGCGCTCGCGGCGAGCGCCGGCACCAACTGGGGTGCGACGACGTCACGGAACGCCCGGAACGGGTTCGCACCGAGCGAGCGCGCCGTCTCGACGGCGCTCGCGTCGACGTTCTCCCAGGCCGTCCCGACCATCCGCGTGACGAGCGGCGCGTTGTAGAAGGCGTGGGCGAGCACCACCAGCTCGAGCGTGTACAGCATCTGGACGCGCCCCAGGCCGAGGCCCGCGAGCAGGTCGTTGACGGTGCCGAACTGCCCGAACGTCGCGACGAAGCCGACGACGACCATGATGGAGGGGAGGACGAACGGGAGGATGGTCAGGGCCTTCAGCGTGCGCCGCCCGGGGAACTCGAAGCGCGCGAGGACGTACGCACCGGGGAGTCCGAGGACGACGCTCGCGAGCGTCGAGAGCGCGGCCTGGTAGGTCGTGAACCCGAACAGCCCCTTCCGCACGCGCGGATAGGTCACCCAGACGTCGGGGAGCAGACCCGTCCACGCGACGCGGAAACGGACGCTCGCGAGCCACGCCAGGACGTCGGCGGGCACCCCCAGCGGGTCGGTGAACAGGCCGTGTGCTGCGCCGACGTAGAACTCCGAGGTGAGCACCGCGCGGACCGGGGCGGCGGCGCTCCCGAACGCCTCGGCGAACACCGACCAGACGGGGTAGTAGAAGACGACGCCGAGGACGACGAGCGTGAGGAGGCCGGCCGCGCGCAGCCCCAGTCGCTCGACGGCGGCGCCGAGTCCCAGCCGGTCGGCGGCCGCCGTCAGTTGCTCGCGACCTGCTGTGCCCACGATTCTGTCCATTCCTCGACGTTCCCTGCGAGCTCTTCGTACGTAAACGTCACCGGCTCGGGCGGCTCGTAGGCGTACTGGGCGTACTCCTCGGGCAGTTCCGCCGTCGTCGTGGCGGGGAACTGGACGTTGTTCACGGCGACGTTTCGCTGTGCCTCGTCGGTCAACAGGAAGTCGACGAACTCGGCGGCCGTCTCCGCGCGGTCGGCGCCAGCGAACCGCGCGACGGTCTCCGGGTTCGCGTACCCCTCGTCGTTCAGGAAGCCGACCTGGTGGCGGGGGAGCTGGTCCTCCTCGTTGTAGTACACCTGGTCGGTGGAGTAGGAGACGACGATGGGGCGCTCGCCGTTGAGGAACGCGTCGTAGGCGGGTTGCCAGTCGTCGAGGATGCGGATGTCGTTCTCGACGAGCCCTGCCCAGTAGTCGAGGTAGCCGTCGGCCCCCTTCTGGTGGATGGTCCAGAGGAGGAACGCGAGGCCGGGGTCGCTCGACTGGGCGTTCTGGGCGAGCAGCGCTCCCTCGTACTCTGGGTCCAGGAGCGCGTCGAACGTCTCCGGGTTCTCGGTCTCGGTGCCGTCGTAGACGAGCGTGACGTACCCCGTGTCGTAGGCGACAGCGCGGTTCTCCGGGTCGACCTCGAGTTCGGGTTTGATGTCGCCGTCGTTGTCGAGGTCCCCCCGCAGGTCGTCGAAGAGCGCGGTGTCCGGGAGCGCCTGGTCGACCCGGACGAGGTCGGGCGTGTTCAGCCCGAGGAACAGGTCGGCCTCGATGGTGGCGCCCTGTTTCTTCCGCTGGATGAACTCGTTGATGCCGTTGCTCGGCGCGGTGAACTCGACGTCGACGTCGTGGTCGGCCTCCCACTGGTCCTTGAGCCACCGCCCCGCGGTCCCCTCGTCGCCGAAGAACGAGTCGTACGTGGCGATAGTCAGCGGTCCGGACGGCTCGCTCCCGCCGACCTCCAGACAGCCCGCGCTGGCGAGTCCGACGACGCCCGCGCCGGCGGCCCTGAGGTACTCTCGGCGTTTCATTACTCGGTTGTTACATCCTGTGGTAGAAAAACGCGTCGCTTCCACCGGCGGGAGCCAACGCTTTTGTCGGTCCTCTCGGTACTCCGGGTGTGCCACTGTCTCGAAACGCCGTCCTCGCCGTGCTCCTCGGAGGGCTGCTCGTGCTCTCTGGGCTGTTGCTCGGCGCGGTCGTCGGCACCGTCTTCTTCGCCGGGACGGTCGCCTACCTGCTCATCCCGCTGCTGTACCGCGTCGAGCGTCTCGGCCTGTCGCGGTGGTTCGCCAGCGCCGCCACGGCCGCCCTCGCCTCCCTCCTGGTCACCCTCCCAGTCGCGCTGGGGCTCTACTTCGCCAGCACGCGCATCGGGATGCTCCTCAACCTCCTTCGGGGGTTCCCCGAGGAGTACCCGATCTCCGTCCTGGAGTACACCTACGTCGTCGACATCGGCCTGGTCGTGGACGCCGCCGTCCAGTACGGCGCGACGCTCGCCGTCGACGCCGCCTCCGCTCTCCCCGTCATCGCACTCAAACTCACGCTGTTCGGGATGCTCCTGTTCGGCCTGTTGCTGGCCCACGAGGACGCCGAACGGGCGTTCCTGGCGACGCTCCCGGACTCCTACCACGACGTCGCCCACGCGCTCGGGAAGCGGGCGAACGCCACGCTGTACGCCATCTACGTCCTCCAGGCGGCGACGGCGCTCGCCACCTCTATCTTGGCGCTCCCGGTGTTCTACGCCCTCGGCATCCCCTACCCCTTCACGCTCGCCGTCGCGGCGGGCGTCCTCCAGTTCGTCCCCATCGTCGGCCCGTCGCTGGTGGTCCTCGGCATCGCGGCCTACGAGCTCAGCATCGGGAACGTCACGGCCGCAATCACCGTCCTCGTCGTCGCGGGCGTCATCGTCGCGTGGCTCCCCGACGTGCTCGTGCGACCGCGGCTCTCCCGGTCGACCGCGGACCTCCCGGGGAGCCTCTACTTCATCGGCTTCACGGGCGGCCTGCTCACCATCGGTCCGGTCGGCATCATCGCCGGGCCGCTGGTCGTCGCGCTCACCGTCCAGACCGCCGAACTGCTCGCCACCGAGCGGAACAACGGCCGGTCGAACGGCGGCGGAACCTGAGGCTACTCGCCAGCGCGTTCCATCGGGTGGCCGCGCTCGGTCCACTCCGTGAGACTCCCCTCGTAGAACGCCACGTTCGGGTAGCCCAGCCACCGTAACACGACGAACGTGTGGCTGATGCGGCGCGCGGTGTTGCAGTAGAGTACCACCTGCTTCTCCGGGGTGACGCCGCGGGACTCGAGCAGGTCCGCGACCTCCTCGCGCGGTTTCAGCCCCCGCGTCTCCGCGTCTACGACCTCCTTCCAGTCCAGGTTCACTGCGTCGGGGAGGTGCCCCTCGTCGTACTCCTGCGGTTCACGCGTGTCCACGAGGACGGTGTTGGGGTCGTCGATTGCGGCCAGCACCGTCTCGTCGTCCACGAACACGCCGGCCGCCGTCTCCCCGGCCCGGTACTCCGTCGGGGTCACGTCGGGCGCCGCCGTGGTCGCCTCGTGGTCCCGGACCCAGGCGCTGTAGTCGCCGTTCAGCAGACGCAGGTCCTCGTGGCCGAAGTAGAGCGCGGTGAGGAGGAAACGCGCCGCGAACACGCCGTGGGTGTCGTCGTACGCCACGAGCGTGTCCTCTGGTGCGACGCCCGCCGCCGACAGCAGCGCCTCCCAGTCCTCGCGGTCGGGCATCATCCCGGCCTCCCCCTCGGTCGACCGGAACTCGTCGAACGGGACGTTCACCGCGCTGGGAACGTGGCCGATGCCGTCGTACTCCCAGGCGTCCCGGACGTCCACGACGCGGACTCGCTCCGCGGTGTCGCTCCCCTCGCCCGCCAGGTGGTCCGCGAGCCACGCCGTCGTCACGACCCAGTCGTTCATCGCGTGGCGGTACGCGCGCCGCCCTCTTAGCGTCCGGGTCGTCGCCGTGACTCCGGGGTAGCGACAGACGCTGCCGCTACCTGTCTCTGCAGTCGCCGCGACGGTCAGTTCCGGGGCCGAGTTCCGGCGAACGTCGCCGCTACACTCGACGGCCGGGGGAACCTGCCGGGGTGTCTGACAGTTATGAGGGCGGGGCTCCTAGAACAGGTATGGCAGAATACGCTAACGACGTACTCGTCACGGCGGACTGGGTCGAAGAGAACCTCGACCAGTTCGAGAGCGACGACCCCGACTACCGACTCGTGGAAGTGGACGTGGACACGGAGGCCTACGACGACGCCCACGCGCCGGGCGCCATCGGCTTCAACTGGGAGACCCAGCTCCAGGACCAGACCCAGCGCGACATCCTCGAGAAGCAGGACTTCGCGGACCTGCTGGGCAGCCACGGCATCACCGAGGACTCCACGGTCGTGCTGTACGGCGACAACTCCAACTGGTTCGCCGCCTACACCTACTGGCAGTTCAAGTACTACGGCCACGAGGACGTGAAGCTCCTCGACGGCGGCCGCGACTACTGGGTCGAGAACGACTACCCGACCACCGACGAGGCCCCGTCGTTCAGCGAGCAGGAGTACAACGCCCGTGGCCCCTTCGACGGCATCCGCGCCTACCGCGACGACGTCGAGAACGCCATCGACCGCGGCATCCCGCTCGTCGACGTGCGCTCGCCCGAGGAGTTCAGCGGCGAGATTCTCGCCCCGCCGGGCCTCCAGGAGACGGCCCAGCGCGGCGGCCACATCCCCGGCGCGTCGAACATCTCGTGGGCCGCGACGGTCAACGACGACGGCACGTTCAAGAGCCACGACGAACTCCAGGACCTCTACGAGGACGGCGGCATCACGAACGACCAGGAGGTCGTCGCCTACTGCCGCATCGGCGAGCGCTCCTCCATCGCGTGGTTCGCGCTCTCGGAACTGCTCGGCTACGACGACGTCACGAACTACGACGGCTCGTGGACCGAGTGGGGGAACCTCGTGGACGCGCCCATCGAGACCGGCGCGGGCGACGACTGAGCGTAGCGCGGGAGTCGCCCGCGTAGCGGAACGGGGAGCGTAGCGACCCGTGGAGCAGGCGACGGCAGCTAACGCCGGACCCGCCAGACCGACCACAGTTTCTTCGCCGCGACGCCAGCATACAAGCCGCAGGCCCGCCTACCCACTCGCATGAACCCAGACGAGTTCCTCGACGCGGTCCGCGACGACAACGAAACCGCGCTCTCCCGGCTCGGCTCCTCGAAGTCGCTGTACGCCGCGACGGGCGGCGAGATGGATGCCGACCACGTGTTGCGCGCCGCCGCCGACGCCGAATACGCCGCCGCGCGCACGTTCGAGTCGTGGGCCGAGTCGGAGGACGCCGCCGACGCCCGCGACGCCTTCGAGACCACCGCTGACGAGGAGGACGACCACTACGAGTCCGTGCTCGCCGAACTCGGCGACTACGACCCCGACGGCGAGCCATCGGCGATGCAGGCCCACCTCCGCGGCCTCGACTCGACGGTCGAGCGCGCCGGCGGCCTCCTCGGGCGAGTTCTCGCCACCGGGAAGTCCAAGGAACAGCTCACGGGCTTCTTCGTCGGGCAGGCAGACCCCCAGACTGCGAGCCTGTTCCGCGAACTGAAGGCTGACCTCGAGGACCAGCGCGAGCGCGCACTCGACCTTCTCGAGGCCATCTGCGAGGACGACGCCGACTGGGACGCCGCGAAGGACGCCGCGGACGGCGCCATACAGGCCGCTTACGACGAGTACGTCGACCAGCTCGAATCGATGGGCGTCAATCCGAAGCCGGTCTGCTAGTCGCACCTTTTGCGCTGTCGCCGAAAGAGCGCTGCGCGCTCTTTCGAGATGACGAAAGAAGTGCCTTCTAGACGCCCTCGACGGTCTCCCGGTAGGCCACCACGCGCTCCCTCGCCGCCTCGACGTTCTCCTTCGCGTCGGCGTCGAGTTCCGCGGCGAGTTCGTTCAGCGCGTTCGTGATGCGGTCGAGTCGCCCGTGGTCCGGGCCGGAGTCCGCCGTCGCCAGTCGCGCTAACTGGTCGGACTGGTCGTAGAGTCGCTGCTCGCTCTCCTCGTCGGTCGTGGCTATCGCCGCCTCGCGCAGGTGGTCGCTCGCCGCGCTCAGGTTCTCTCGAGCCATGTCTCAGTATCGGACCCCCAGAGAGAAATAACTGCGGTCCAGTTGCAAGCGCGCTCCTGAAGTGGCCGCGCGACTAGGAGGAACCAATGAGCGACGCCAGCGGTCCCCTCCAGCCAGACGACCCGGGAGCGGAGGTTCCGTTCCGCGTTGAGGCACCCTTCGACCCCGCGGGCGACCAGCCCCAGGCCATCGAAGAACTCGCCGCGGGCTTCGAGTCGGGCGCCGACAAGCAGACGCTGCTCGGCGTCACGGGTTCCGGGAAGACCAACACCGTCTCGTGGGTCGTCGAGGAGATACAGAAGCCGACGCTCGTCATCGCCCACAACAAGACGCTGGCGGCCCAGCTGTACGAGGAGTTCCGGAACCTCTTCCCGGACAACGCCGTCGAGTACTTCGTCTCCTACTACGACTACTACCAGCCCGAGGCGTACGTCGAGCAGACGGACAAGTACATCGAGAAGGACGCCTCCATCAACGACGAAATCGACCGACTGCGCCACTCCGCGACGCGCTCGCTGCTGACCCGCGACGACGTCATCGTGGTCGCGTCGGTGTCGGCCATCTACGGCCTCGGTGACCCGCGCAACTACGAGGGGATGAGCCTCCGCCTCGAACGCGGCCAGACCATCGAGCGCGAGGAACTGCTGTCGAAACTCGTCGACCTGAACTACGAGCGCAACGACGTCGACTTCACGCAGGGGACGTTCCGCGTCCGGGGCGACACCGTAGAGGTATTCCCGATGTACGGCCGCTACCCCGTCCGCGTGGAGTTCTGGGGCGACGAGGTCGAGCGCATGGCGAAACTCGACCCCCTCGAGGGAACCGTCGAGAGCGAGGAACCCGCCGTCCTCTTCCACCCGGCGGAGCACTACTCCGTCCCCGAGGACGAGATGGCGGCCGCCATCGAGGAGATACGGGAGGACATGGAGGCCCGGGTCCGCCACTTCGAGCGCGACGGCAACATGATCGCCGCCCAGCGCATCGAGGAGCGCACCACATTCGACCTGGAGATGATGGCCGAGGCGGGCTACTGTTCGGGCATCGAGAACTACTCGGTCTACCTCTCGGACCGCGAACCCGGGGACGCGCCGTACACCCTGCTGGACTACTTCCCCGAGGACTTCCTCACGGTCATCGACGAATCCCACCGCACTGTCCCCCAAATAAAGGGCCAGTACGCGGGCGACAAGTCTCGGAAAGACAGTCTGGTAGAGAACGGATTCCGCCTCCCCACGGCGTACGACAACCGCCCGCTCACGTTCGAGGAGTTCGAGGAGAAGACCGACCAGACGCTGTACGTCTCGGCGACGCCCAGCGACTACGAGCGCGAGCACTCCGCGAACGTCGTCGAGCAGATCGTCCGCCCGACCCACCTCGTCGACCCCGAGGTGAACATCGCCGAGGCGACCGGCCAGGTCGAGGACCTGATGGAGCGCATCGACCAGCGCGTCGAACGCGAGGAGCGCGTGCTCGTCACCACGCTCACGAAGCGCATGGCCGAGGACCTCACCGAGTACCTCGAGGAGGCCGGCGTCGCCGTCGAGTACATGCACGACGAGACGGACACGCTCGAACGCCACGAACTCGTCCGCGGACTCCGCCTCGGCGAGTTCGACGTGCTCGTCGGCATCAACCTGCTCCGGGAGGGCCTGGACATCCCCGAGGTCTCCCTCGTCGCCATCCTCGACGCCGACCAGCAGGGGTTCCTCCGCTCGGAGACCTCCCTCGTCCAGACGATGGGGCGGGCCGCCCGGAACGTCGAGGGCGAGGTAATCCTCTACGCCGACACGACCACCGACGCGATGGCCGACGCCATCCAGGAGACCCAGCGCCGCCGCCACATCCAGCAGAAATTCAACGAGGAGCACGGCACCACGCCGACGACCATCGAGAAGGACGTCAGCGAGATGAACCTCCCCGGCGCGGAGACGGACACCTCCTCGGTCGCCGGCGAGGGGCCGGCGGACGAACAGGAGGCCGCGGTGCTCGTCGAGGAACTCGAGGAGCGCATGGAGGCCGCGGCGAACAACCTCGAGTTCGAACTCGCGGCGGACATCCGCGACCGGATGCGGGAACTACGCCAGGAGTTCGACATCGGCGGCCCCGACGCAGACGAGGGGGTCGCCCCCGAAGCCGAGGAGTGGTAACCACGCTGCCAGCTCTCGCGATCGAGCGGACAGAGAACTCGCCCATGAGTGTCTCTACCGTGCTAAAACGCCAGTGAGAACGTTCGTTGCTTTCATAACGAACGGTGAACGAATTCCTGGCATGCCCGCCATCGAAACCGACGGCCTGACGAGACGCTTCGGCGACCTCGTCGCCGTCGACGCCCTGAATCTGACAGTCGAGGAGGGCGAGGTGTTCGGCTTCCTCGGACCCAACGGCGCGGGGAAGTCGACGACCATCAACATGCTGCTCGGCTTCCTGAAATCGAGCGACGGCACCGCGACGGTGCTCGGCCACGACGCACAGCGCAAGTCCCGCGCCGTCCGCCAGCACACCGGCCTCCTCCCCGAGGGGTTCTCCGTTTACGAGAACCTCACCGGCCGCGAGCACGTCGTCTCCGCCATCCAGACGAAGGGCGCGGACGACGACCCCGACGAGATTCTGGACCGCGTCGGCCTCGAACCGGCGGCCACGCGCCGCGCCGCCGGCGGCTACTCGAAGGGGATGCAGCAACGCCTTGCGCTCGGCATCGCGCTCGTCGGCGACCCCGACCTCCTCATCCTCGACGAACCGTCCTCGGGGCTCGACCCGAAGGGCGCGAAGCTCCTCCGGGACATCGTCCGCGAGGAGGCCGCCCGTGGCGCGACGGTGTTCTTCTCCAGCCACGTCCTCGGGCAGGTCGAGCAGGTTTGCGACCGCGTCGGCATCATGAACCAGGGGACCATGACGGCCGTCGACACCATCGACAACCTCCGCGAGCGCATCGACGCCGAGGCCGTCATCGAGGCGGACGTCACCGAGGTCCCCGACACCGACCCGGTCGCGGCCGTCGACGGCGTGCGCGAGGTCACGGTCGCCGGCCGGACGCTCGAGATCGTCTGCTCGCGGCCTGCCGCGAAGATGCCCGCGCTCCGCGCGCTCGACGACGTCGCCACCGTCACCGACATCACCGTCACGGACGCGTCCCTGGAGGCGCTGTTCGAGCAGTACACCGGGACCGACAGCGGGGCGAGCGACGCGAACGGCGCCACACCACAGACTGCCGCGGCGTCCGGAGGTGACGCGGCGTGAGCCTCTTCACTGTCGCCCGCGACGACTTCAAGAACGCCCGCCGGTCGTACGTCGTGCTCGGCGTCGTCGGCGTGCTCACCGCGCTCGTCGCGCTCATCTTCGTCTCCGAGATCAACGTCTACGACCACCCCTACCGGACGCTGTTCGACGTCTCCTTCTTCATGTTCCTCGTGTTCCCGATCGTGCTCGCGCCGCTCACCTACCTCGCCATCGCGGGGGACCGCGACAGCGGCGCCATCAAGTACGCGATGGGCCTGCCGAACTCCCGGGCCCAGTACGTCTTCGGGAAGTTCGTCTCGCGGATGGGCGTCGCCGCCGCCGCGGTCACACTCGCCGTGGCCGTCGGTCTCGTCATCGCGTTCGCCGCGTTCACGAACGCCCCGGGCGTCGCGCGATTCGCGGCGTTCCTCGGCGTCTCCCTGCTCGCGGCGTTCGCGTTCGTCGGCATCTACATCGGCATCTCCGCGGTCACGGCCAGCCGCTCCCGGGCGATGCTCGGCGTCTTCGGCGCCTACTTCCTGCTCGTCCCGTTCTGGTTCGGCTTCCTCCCCGTCATCGGCCTGCCCGACCTCCTCGACACCGTCGCCGACCTCCTCGGGACGAGCATCGCCAACGACACCCAGCAGTTCATCCGCGCGCTCTCGCCGGCGACGTCGTACCTGTTCAGCACCCAGATCGTCTACCAGGGGCTGTTCCCGACGCCGTACGAGTCGCTCAACGCCCAGATCGGCAACGCGCCGGACAAAATCTACGCGAAGGCCTGGTTCAACGCGCTCGTGATGTTCGCCTGGGGCGCCGGCTCGATGCTCGTCGGCTACCTCTCCTTCCGCCGGTCGGAACTCGGCTGACGGCGCTACCTGTGAAACAGTCACAAGAGGGTGTCTGACGCCTGTACGCCCCGGACTATTTCTCGGAATCGCGAACCTTTTTCAGTGAAAGGCTGGTTAGACCGCGCCATCATGACACCACACGTCGCCAGCGGACGCACTCACCCCGGACACCCGATTCAACCGCCGACACGAGGTGTACACTGACGTGTCGGACCCCACCGAACCGACGACGCCCGCCGCGCGCGTCACCAAGACCTTCCTGAAACACCAGCACCTCCTCGTGTTCCTGGCGCCGCTCCTATTCGTCTCGTTCGTCTACCTCGGGCCGCTCGCGCCCGCTGGCGCGGACTCCGCCTACTGGTTCGAATACTGGTGGCTGTTCCCGTTCTTCCTCACCGGCGCGACTATCGTCAACACGGTCGGCATCAGCGGCAGCGCGCTGTTCGTGCCGTTTCTCATCTTCGTCTTCCCGCTGTTCGCCCACCCGCTGGAGGCGGAGACGCTGGTGAAGATCGGGCTCATCAGCGAGTCGTTCGGGCTCTCCAGCTCCTCCATCGCGTTCGTCCAGTACGGCCTCGTCGACCGCCGGCTCGCGCTCTCGCTCGTACTGGGCGGGCTGCCGTTCGTCGTCGGCGGCGCGCTGCTGTCGTTCGTCGTCCCCGAACCGGTGTTCCACGCGCTGCTCGGGGCCGCACTGCTGACGGCCTCTTACCTCCTGTTCAAGGCGGACCTCGGCCACGACGAACCGGCGGACGACGGCAAGACCGCGGCCGCCGACGGCGGGACGAACCTCCCGAACGACGCGTCCAAACTCGGGCCGGCGGGCGTCGCAACGAGCAGCGACGGCACGGTCACGCGGGTCGACCGCGAGGGCAACACCTACGAGTACGACCGCTCTGGCTACCTCCGTCGGGCCGCCAACTACAGCGTCGGAGGCACGTTCCAGGGGCTCGCCGGCTTCGGCATCGGCGAACTCGGCATCATCTCGCTGCTCTCGTCGAAGATCCCGGTGCGGGTCGCCATCGGCACCAACCACATCGTCGTCGCGACCACGGCCATCATCGCGTCGCTCGTCCACGTCTTCGGCGGCGGAATCGTCGGCGGTCACTCGATGGACCTGTCGACGACGCCGTGGAACATGGTCGTCTGGACGGTCCCCGCCACCGTCACCGGTGGCCAGATCGCTCCCTACGTCTCCGCGGCGCTCGACACGGACACGATCAAGGCCGGCGTCGGCGTCCTGTTCGCCGTCATCGCCGTCGCACTGTTCCTGATGGCGACCGGGGGTATCTGACGTGTACGAGGCCATTCTGCTCCCGACGGACGGCAGCGAGGGCACCGCGGCGGCGGCCGACCACGCCGCCACGCTCGCCGACGCCTTCGACGCAACCGTCCACGTCCTCTCGGTCGCGGACGAACGCAACCGTTTCGAGAGTCCTAGCGCGGGCCTCGCCGCGGACGCCTGGGAGGAGAGCGAACACGCCCGTGCGGAGGCGGCGGCCCAGACGACTGTTGGGGCACTCCCGGCAACCGTCGCCGCTGAGTCCGCCGTCGTCGCGGGCATCCCCCACGAGGCCATCGTGGACTACGCCACCGAGAACTGCGTCGACGCCGTCGTGATGGGGACGCACGGCCGGACCGGTGTGGACCACTACCTGGTAGGGAGCGTCGCGGAGAAGGTGGTCCGCACGTCACCGGTCCCCGTGATGACGGTCCGACTGGACGACTGACTACTGTTCGTAGCGTTCGGCCCGCAGTTCGACGTAGCGGCCCGGCCACTCCCGGACGTGTCTCCGGGCGGCGTCGACGACGACGGATAGCGGACGCCGCACGCGCTGCAACGCCCCTCCGGACATCACTCGACGCAGGTCACCGAGCCGCCTGCGGGGCCCGTCGTCGTAGCTCATTGTGTGTAATACTACCACACCCGGGCCAATAATACCACGGGGTTGTACCGGCGCGCTCAGAGCCGCCGCGAGAGGGTCTCGGCGGTCTTCTCGCCGACGCCGTCGACGTCACGCAGGTCGGCCGCGGACGCCTCGCGGACCGCCTCGACGCTCCCGAAGCGCCGCAGGATGCGCTTTCGCAACTCGGGGCCGACGCCGTCCACGCCGTCCAGCGCGGTCGACACCTCGTCGCGGACGGTCTGGTGGTACGCGACGGCGAACCGGTGGGCCTCGTCGCGCACGCGCTGGAGGACGTGGAGCTGTGGCGCGTCGCTGTCCCAGTTGTACGTCCGGTCGGGGGTGATGACGATTTCCTCGTCCTTCGCCAGCGCCACCGCCGGCACGCCCCAGCCCGCCTCGTCGAGGGCCTCGCGTGCGGCGTTCAACTGTCCCTCGCCGCCGTCGATGAGGAGGAGGTCGGGGTCCGGGCGGTCGTCCCGGCCCTCGATTGCGCGCTCGGCGCGCCACCGGACGAGCCGCTTCATGTTCGCGTAGTCGTCGTTCTCGTCGTCGAGCTTCTTCCGGCGGTAGTCGGCTTTCGCCGCGCTCCCGCCGACGAAGCAGACGTCGCTGCCGACGGTCGCCTTCCCCTGGGCGTGGCTCACGTCGAAGCCCTCGATGCGCTCCGGCCGGTCGATGCCGAGGGCGTCCGCGAGCGCGCCGAGTTCGTCCCCGTCGCCGCCGCGCCGGTGGGCATTCTTCAGCGCGAGGTCCACGAGCGTCGCCTCGCGGCCCGCGCCCGGCACCTGCACCTCGACGCCTGCCGCGTCGAGCCACGCCGCCACGTCGTCGTCGCCGTGGGCCTCCGGGAGCAGCAGGCGGTCCGGGAGGTCGCGCTCGGCGTAGAACTGCACGAGGAACGCCGCCAGCAGGTCCGCGATGCGGTTCTCGCTGTCGGGCGCGTCGAGGTAATGCTGGTCGCGTTCGACCAGCTGGCCGCGCTCGGCGTGGAGGCGAGCGACGGTCGCCCGGTCGCCCTCCACGGCGACGCCGAGCACGTCGGTCGTCTCCGTGTCGTCCTGGCTCGCCACCGCCCCGCCCGCGCCGCCGTGGAACGACTCCACGTCGTCCAGCCGGTCCCGGAGGTTCGCGGCGCGCTCGAACTCCTGGTTCTGGGCCGCGCGCTCCATCTCCCGGCGCATCGGGTCTGCGAGCACGCCCGGCTCCCCCTCGAAGAAGCGCCGCGCCGCCTCGACGTCCGCGAGGTACTCATCCCCGCTAATCTCGCCCGTGCAGGGCGCCGTGCAGAGCCCCATCTCGAAGTCCAGGCAGGGGCGCTCGCGGCCCCGGTACTTGTGCTCGGAGCAGCCCCGGACGCCGTACACCTCGCGGACCGCCTTCACGACGGTGTTCACCTGGCCGATGTCCGTGTACGGGCCGTAGGCGACGGCGCCCTCGTCGGGGTCCCGGGTCACCTCGATACGGGGCGCGTCGTGGTCCGTGAACTGCACCAGCGGGTAGGACTTGTCGTCCTTCAGGCGGACGTTGTACCGGGGCTGGTGGCGCTTGATGAGGTTCGCCTCCAGTAGCAGCGCCTGCGTCTCCGTGTCCGTCACCGCGAAGTCGATGCCGTCGGCGCGCTCGACCATGTTCGCGATGCGGTGGCTGCGCGGGTCGGCGTACGACCGCACCCGCGCCCGGACGTCCACCGCCTTCCCGACGTACAGCACGGTGCCGTCCGCCCGCTGGAACTGGTAGACCCCGGGCTCGGCGGGCAGGTCGCTCGCGAACTCCCGTACCGCGTCCCCGTCCATCGGTCCGCCGTAGGCGCTTCGGCCGCTTCAGTGGCGCGGTCGGGGGCGGCGAGGACGACTGGCGGGACTCCTCGCTTCGGCGAGCGGGGAACGTCGCGAACCGCGAGGACGACCACCTGCGTTCCCGTTGTCCTGTTCTTCGGCGTGCGAAGACGCCCGCCACGTTTAGGGTGTCCGGTGGAGACGTTCAGCACGTACTCATGTCCGTCTCCGACCCGGAGTCCGCCGACCACGCCCTCCCCCCGTCCTGGCTGCTCGGCAGCGTCGTCGACTGGCTGGTCGCCGCGCTGCTCGTGGTGGCCGGGGCCGTACTCGCTGTCCCGGGAGCGATTCTCTACGCCACCGTGGACGAGGAACTCGCCCGCGAACTGGTCGCCGAGCAGACCGTCGAATCGACGGTTTTCACGGAGGCCGAGACGATCGTGGTCACGGAGGCGCTGGGGTCGTGGGGCGGCCTCGGGCTGGTGGTCACGGGCCTGGCGCTCGTCGCTGCAGGCGTCTGGTTCCTGGTTCACTACCGCCGCGTCCGCGAGCGGGGCGGCGAGCGGGCGGTCGCCGAATCCCGTCGGAACGTCGTGCTCGGTGCGGCCGTCACAGCGGTCACGAGTTCGATTCCGCTCTCGCCGGTGCTCGGCGGGGCCCTCGCCGGCTACCTCGAACGTGCCGGCGGCCCCGTCGAGTCCGGCGCGCTCTCCGGAGTGGTCGCGTCCGCGCCCGCAGTCCTCCTCCTCGTGTTCCCCGCGGTCGGCGTGGCGACCGTCTCTGTCCCCCTCGCGGCCGTGCTGTTCGGCGCGCTGCTGTTCGCCGTCGTCTACCTCGTCGCGCTGAGCGCGCTCGGCGGCTACCTCGGCGGCGCGGTCGCCGACTCCCGGTAGGCCGCCCCCGAACGGTTGAAGGGCGTCCTACGAGAATCGCTACACGATGACCGACACCGAGCGCGTCTGGCTGGTCTACCGGGAGTACACCGACAAGGGCCTGCTGAACGTCGTCTACGCCACGCCGGACGGCGAGCGCGTCCTCCGCAAGCAGCGCTCGATGAACGCCGGCGACCCGACGGCCGCCGTCGACGCCGACGCCGACGACCTCGAACCCCCCGAGGACGACCAGGAGCGCGACCGCTACGCCGACGAGGCGACGCGGATGCGCGACCGCCACGACCCCGACGACCGCGTGTAGGGTTCGCAGCGGCGGCGACCGGGAGCAAAGCACTTCAGGACGCCACGAGACCACCCCGTATGTACGACGCCCTCCCAGCGGAGGTGACCGGCGCGTGACGTGGCCGGTCGTCGCCCGCCGCGACCTCCGGGAACTGCTCGCGGAGAAGACGCTCTACTACTTCTGCGCGCTGTTCGCGCTGGTCGGCGGTGGCGTCGCCTCCATCGCGGCGCGCGGGCAGGCGCCGACGCGGCTGTCGCACCTGGTCGCCCTCCTGTTCCTGTTCGCTACGCCGCCACTGGCGGTGACGTTCGTCCAGCAGGCCATCCCGCGGAGCGTGACCACCGGCCGCATCCGACTCACGCTCTCGCTGCCCCACAGCCGCGCGGCGTTCGTCGCGGGCGTCGGCGCCGCCGCCGTGGTGGCCGCCCTCGCCGTCACTGCTGCCGGCGTCCTCGGCGCCGTCGCGATGTACCTGGTCCGGGGCGCCCCCGTCGACCTGCTGGGGCTCGTTCCCGTCCTCGCGCTACTCGTTCTGCTCGCTGCCGCGTTCGTCGGCGCGACCCTCGCGTTCACGGCGCGCTCGCGCTCGACGACGCTGTCGGTCGCCACCGGCTACGGCTTCCTGCTGCTGGCGTTTTTCTGGCCGGTCGCCGTCTCGCTGAGCACCGTCGTGCTCGGGAGCACGGTCGGCGTCCCCGTCCCTGGACGGATGGTGAACACGGTGACACAGCTCAGCCCGGTGTTCGCCTACCAGAACGCCGTCTCCGCGCTCGGGCTGGGTATCGCCGGGCCGGTCGGTCACATCCCGGAGTGGGGCGGCGTGGTCGTCCTGCTCGCGTGGGCGGGGCTCGGCTACGCGCTCGCCGCGAGGCGGTTCGGCGGTATCGACCTCTGAGGCGCTCGCGTGGGCGTCTCTCCGCCTGAGAAACACGACAACCCATTTATAAGCTCGTGGAGACGTTCCGGCCATGTCAGCTATAGAGCTATCGGGCGTCACCAAGCAGTTCGGTGACGTCACCGCCCTCCACGACCTGGACCTCGAGGTCCAGGACGGCGAGATATACGGCTTCCTCGGGCCGAACGGGGCGGGGAAGTCGACGACCATCGACATCCTCCTCGACTTCGTGCGCCCCACGTCGGGGAGAGCCTCGGTTCTCGGGATGGACGCACAGGACGACTCGCTGGCCATCCGCCAGCGCACCGGCGTCCTCCCGGACGGCTTCCACGTCTACGACCGCCTCACTGCGCGCCAGCACCTCGAGTTCGCCATCGAGTCGAAGAACGCCACCGACGACCCTGACGAACTGCTCGAACGCGTCGGCATCCCGGACGCCGCCGACCGGAAGGCAGGCGGCTTCTCGAAGGGGATGGCCCAGCGCCTCGCGCTCGCCGTCGCGCTCGTCGGCGAGCCCGACCTCATCATCCTCGACGAGCCGTCGACCGGCCTCGACCCGAACGGCGCCCGCGAGATGCGGGAGATCATCAAGGAGGAGGCCGCCCGTGGCGCGACAGTGTTCTTCTCCAGCCACATTCTCGAGCAGGTCGAGGCGGTCTGTGACCGCGTCGGCATCCTGCAGAACGGCGAACTCGTCGCCGAGGACACCATCCGCGGCCTCCGCGACGCCGCCGGCACCGGGACGACGCTCCGGGTCACCGTCGACGTGCTGACCGACGACGTGCTGGTCGCGGTCCGGGACGTCCCCGGCGTCACCGACGTGACGGCCGACGGCGACACACTCACCGTGCGCACGGAGAGCGCCGCGAAGACCGACGTGCTCGACGCCGTCGAGGGCACCGGCGCGGACGTCGTCGACTTCTCCACCGAGGAGGCGTCGCTGGACGACGTGTTCGCGGCCTACACCGACGAGGAGGTGGCCCGGGCATGAGCTGGTCCGTCATCGCCAAGAAGGACTTCCGGGACGCCGGGCGTTCGAAGGCGCTGTGGGCGCTCACCGCGCTGTTCGTGCTGTTCATGGCGGGCATGGCGTACGTCTACACGCTCGTCCAGTCGGGCGGCCCGGCCGGAGCGGGCGAACTCGGGAGCCTCGGCCTCATCTTCTTCCTCATCAGCCCGGTCACGCTGCTCATCCCGCTGACCGCGCTCGTGATGGCCCACAAGTCCATCGCCGGGGAGGTCGAGTCCGGGAGCGCGAAGTTCCTGCTCTCGCTGCCCCACACCCGCCGCGACGCCATAATCGGGAAGGTCGTCGGCCGCGGCGCCGTGATGGGCGTCGCCGTGCTCGTCGGCCTCGTCGTCGCCGCCGTCGTCACCGTCGCGCTGTACGACAGCTTCGACACGATGGCGTACCTCGGCTTCGCGGTGCTTACGGTGTTCCTCGCCGTGATGTACACGGCCATCGGCGTCGGCCTCTCGGCCACCACGAAGGACGGCGGCCGCGCGACCATCCTCGTCGCCGGCTTCTACGTCTTCTTCGAACTCGCGTGGGGGCTCGTTCCGACCGGCGTCTACTACCTCCTGAACAACTCCTTCGCCCCCGGTCCGAACACCGTGCCGCCGGACTGGTACCTCCTCCTCAACCGCCTGCCGCCGTCGTCGGCGTTCTCCAGTGCGGTGTTCCAGTTCCTCCCGGGCAACGCCGGCAACATCGCGCAGTACTTCCCGCAGAGCCCGCCGATCCACCTCTCGAAGTGGGCGGCGCTCGCGATGATGGTCGTCTGGTTCGTCGTCGTGCCGCTGGTCGGCTACCGCGTCTTCGAGCGCGCCGACCTGTAGGCCCCCCCTTTTCTCCGCGCTCCGTTCTCGAACTGGACAGCAACGCCGTCCCGAGACAGGTCCGCCTCAGGCGTCGCTGGACCGCAGCCGGTCCCGGAAGAACGCCACGAGCCCGCTCACGGGTCCGGTCCCGCCGAGCGCCACCACCACGGCGCCGGCGATGTTCGCGAGCATGTCGGTCACGATGTCGTCGACGCCGTAGACGGTGAAGTAGCCGCCCGCGGCGAACTCGAGGACCTCCCAGAGGATGGCGGCCGAGAGGACGAACACCACGATGAACGCGGTGCGGAACGACTCGGGCACCGAGACCTCGTCGGTGTGGAGCTCGAGCGCCCGGAAGGCGGCGTAGCCCAGCGCGGCGATCAGCGTGGCGGAGACCACGTGGGTGATCTCGTCGTACCACTGGTAGCGCGAGTAGAGGCCGAGCGAGCCGACCGTGTGGAGGAGCACCGCGCCGGCGATCCAGAGGACGAGGCCGGCGTCCATCGAGTAGCCGTACTCCCGGCGGAGCACAGCAGGGAACAGCGTGATGCTGAGGCTGACGACCGCCGGGGCGGTGACGCCGAACTTGACGGTGACCAGGCCGTAGACGGCGATCGCTATCAGGACGAGCTGCAGCCCCCGAACGAGGCGGCGTTCGGTCGCGTCGGTCAGTCCGGCGTCGGTGCTGGCCACGCTGGGTCACCCCGACGCAGCGCGTTCGAACGATCCCACCGGATCGAATCGCCTGAAGTACCAGTCCACGAGGATACCGAGTGCGACGCTGACGGCGGAGACGTAGACGATGTCCCACTGGAGTTCGGCCTGCGTTCGGATGAACGCCGTCCCCAGCCAGCGGTCCGAGTAGTACTGGGCGACGATCCAGAACGCCTGCAGCGCCATCGTTGTCATCGTGGCGAAGACGACCGCGAAGCGCCGGCTCAACTCCGCGTCGGTGTACACGTCGAGTTCGACCACGAGGAGCAACGCGATGGAACTGATGGCCACGTAGCCGGTGACGTCCGGGTAGACCCCGGCAGCCCGGAGGACCACGGCGACCGCGGCCACGCCCGGCAGCGGCCAGGCGACCATCTCGGTCGGGTCGCCGGTCGCGGCCGCCGGCAGCGCGGCGACGCCCGCGACGATCGCGGCGAGCACGCCCCAGAGGACCGCGCCGGCCAACACGCTCTCGACGGCCGCCAGTGCCACGACTACCGTCGCTGTCCATCCGAGGGTAGCGTTCACTCGCTCGCTGTGGACGAGCCGGCCGAGGACCGTCGTTCGACTGTCGGTCGCCATCTGTGTCAGGTCGCGTATGGTATCCCGTGGTGTCCGCCGCAATCCGGACAGGAGCGCGGTCGTGGATTCGCCTCGACTACTCGGGCGGACACCGGAACCGCCGGGTCCGCTCCCCGTCGAACGACGGCCCCTCGCCGTCGTCCTCGAAGCCAGCGTCGACGAGCACCTCGTGGAACGCGTCGTCGCCGCCCGGTACCACCACCTCGACTGGCAGCGACTCGCCGGCCGCGAACGCCCGAGGTTCGCCGAGCAGTTCGCCGACGGCGTCTGGTTCGCCGTCGAAGCGCGTGACGTGGACGGCGCCCCGCCACGTGTCGAACGCGACGAACCCCGCGAGGCCGTCGTCTGTCTCCGCTACCCTGACGGTCCGGTCTCTGATGAGTCTCTCAGCGTCCATCTCCTCGGCGGCGAGCGCGGCGAGGGCATCCGCGTCGTCGTCCGTCGCGTCGCGGACGTTCATGGCCCCTCGTAGGCGCGGGACGGACTTAATCCCCGCGCGGCAACCGTTTCATCCATGCAAGCAGTTATCCGGGCGGCAGACCGTACGTTCCGGCAATGAACACGGTACACAGTGCGGGTGACCGCCGATGCGAGTAGTCGCCAAGTTCGGCGGCACCAGTCTCGGCAGCGGTGACCGCGTGGAGCGCGCGGCGGACTCCATCGCGGACGCCGTCGCCGCGGACCACGAGATCGCAATCGTGGCCTCGGCGATGGGGAACACCACGGACGAACTGCTCGAGGACATCACCTTCGAGGCAGACGACACGGACCGCGCGGAGATCGTGTCGATGGGCGAACGGACGTCCGTGCGGATGCTGAAGGCGGCGCTCGCCGCCCGCGGCGTCAACGCGGTGTTCCTCGAACCCGGCCACCCGGATTGGCCCATCGTCACGAACGAGCGCGGCGAGGTCGACGCCGACGCCACGAGGGAGCGCGCGGCCGAACTCGCGGCCTCACTCGGGGACACGGTCCCGGTCATCACGGGCTTCCTCGCGGAGGACCACGACGGCAACGTGACGACGCTCGGACGCGGCGGCTCGGACACGTCTGCGGTGATGCTCGGGCGCTACGTGGACGCCGACCAGGTCGTCATCGTGACGGACGTCGAGGGCGTCATGACCGGCGACCCCCACGTCGTCGAGGGCGCACGAAACGTCGGCGAGATCACGGTCGACGAACTGCGGAACCTCTCCTTCCGCGGCGCGGAGGTGGTCGCGCCGTCGGCACTATCGTTCAAGGACGACGAACTGGACGTCCGCGTCATCCACTACCAGCACGGCGACCTGCTGTCGGGCGGCACGCGCATCGAGGGCCAGTTCGAGAACATGGTCGACATGCGGGAGTCGCCGCTGGCCTGTCTCACCGTCGCTGGCCGGGCGATACGCAACCGCCCAGGCATCGCGGCGACGCTGTCGACGGCGCTGTACGACAGCGACATCAACGTCGACGCAATCGCCTCGGGGATGGACTCGATGACGTTCTACGTCGACGAGTCGGTCGCCGAACACGCCGAGAACGTCCTCCACCGCGAGGTCATCGAGGTGAGCGACCTCTCCTCCGTGACGGTCACCGACGACATCGCGGTCATCCGCGTGCTCGGCGGCGAACTCCCGAACCAGCCCGGGATCCTCCGGCGCATCGTCGACCCGCTCGCGGACGCGAACATCAACATCATCGACATCATCTCGAGCGCCACCTCGGTCGCCATCTTCGTCGACTGGACGGATCGCGAGGAGGCCCTCGACATCGTCCAGGACCACGTCCGCTCGTAGCGCCGCCCCGCCGCGACAGCCACCGCTGGCGAGCACCGGACAGCCCTGTACATCCGCGTACACGTCTTCTACGCCGGAACTTTCACGCCGTAGCACCCTCTCGTGAACGTGCGCTCCTACAAGTCGACGATGGTCGACCCCGTCCGGCTCCTCCCCCGCGAGGACCGCGAGGCCGCCCTCGCGGACGCGGGCTACAACGTCTTCAACCTCGACAGCGCGGACGTCTTCGTCGACCTCCTGACCGACTCCGGCACCGGCACGATGAGCAACGACCAGTGGGCCGCGATGGTCCGCGGCGACGAGGCCTACGCCGGCAGCGAGGGCTTCGCCGAACTCGAGGCCGCCGCCCGCGAGGTGATGGGCTTCGAACAGATCGTCCCTGCCCACCAGGGACGCGGCGCGGAAAACGTCCTCTACGGCGCGCTCGTCTCCGAGGGCGACACCGTCCTCAACAACGCCCACTTCGACACCACCCGGGCCCACGTCGCGGCGAACGGTGGCGACCCCGTTGACTGCCCCGTCGAGGCCGCCACCGACATGGAGAGCGAGGCGCCGTTCAAGGGCGACTTCTCCGTCGAGCGCGGCCGCCAGGTCGTCGAGGAGGTCGGCGAAGAGAACGTCCCCGTCGTCGTCCTCACAATCACGAACAACTCGATGGCGGGCCAGCCCGTGAGCGTCGAGAACACCCGCGATGTCGCCGCCTTCGCCGCCGACATCGACGCCACGTTCGTCGTCGACGCCTGCCGCTTCGCCGAGAACGCCCACTTCGTCCGGCAGCGCGAACCCGAGTTCGCCGACGAGAGCGTCGCCGCCATCGCGCGCGAACAGCTCTCCTACGCCGACGCCTGTGTGATGAGCGGGAAGAAGGACGGCCTCGTCAACATCGGCGGCTTCGTCGGCCTCCGGGGCGACGGCGAGCTGTACGAGCAGTGCCGCCAGCGCGGCATCCTCTACGAGGGGTTCTCCACGTACGGCGGCATGTCGGGCCGCGACCTCGCGGCGTTCGCTGTCGGCCTCCGGGAGGCCGTCGACCCGCCCTACGTCGCCGAGCGCGTCGAGCAGGTCCAGCGGCTCTGCCAGGCGCTCGCCGACCGCGGCGTCCCCGTCTACCAGCCCGCCGGCGGCCACGCCGTCTACGTCGACGCGAACCAGGTGTTCCCCCACATCCCGCGCGAGGCGTTCCCCGGGCAGGCGCTCGTCTGCGAACTCTACCGCGAGGGCGGTGTTCGGGGCGTCGAACTCGGCCGGTTCGCCTTCCCCGACACCGACCGCCGCGACCTGGTGCGCCTCGCGCTCCCGCGGCGCACCTACGGCCCCGACCACATCGAGCACGTCGCCGACACGGCCGCAGCGGTCTGTGAACGGGCGGAGGACGTCTCGGGTCTGGAGATCGTCTCCGAGCCGTCGATGCCCGAACTCCGCCACTTCTCCGCGGAACTCGAACCGCTCGAGTGAGGCTCCAGGACGCCCGAGCGCTCGGTCTCCACCCGCCGCGGCACCCTCTTCCCTGTTACCGCCGTAGAAACGACCAGATGCCGACAGTCCAGACAAACGACACCGAGACCTACTACGAGCAGCGGGGGGAGGGTCCGCCCATCATCTTCGTCCACGGGTCGCTCTCCGACCACACGGCAGCGGAGCGACAACTGGAGGCGTTCAGCGATTCCCACACCGTCATCGCGTACGACGTCCGGGGCCACGGCAGGACGCCGAACCCGCTCGGCGCGCCGTACTCGGTCGACCTGCTGGCCGACGACCTCCGCGAGTTCGTCGAGGCGCTCGGCCTCGACCGTCCGGTGGTCTGTGGCGTCTCGATGGGCGGGATGGTCGCCCAGGTGTACGCGAGCCGGTACCCCGAACGGGTCGGCGCCCTCGTCCTCGCGGACACCTTCTCGCCGGCGTTCCTCGGCACACAGGACCGCCTCGAACGGACTGTGCTGACGAAAGCGCTGATTGGCCTGGTCCGCCTCGTCGGCTACGACCGGGGGAAGGCCGTGATGCTGTGGCTCGGGCGGAAACTGGAGCGGGACGAGACCGACAGTCTCCGCGCCGAGGCGTTCCCGGACATGGACACCGTGGCCGCGGCGAACTCGCTCCGGGCCCCCGCATCCTTCCACCGAACAGAAATCGACCTCTCCGCCATCACCGTCCCAACGCTGATTCTCTACGGAGAACACGAGTCGTCGGTGGTCAGCCGTCACGCGCCGACGCTGGGCGCCCGGATTCCCGACGCGACGGTGCGGGAGGTACCGGACGCCGGCCACGCCTCCCCCTGGGACAACCCCGAGTTCTTCAACGACGCCATCCGGGAGTTCCTCGCCGAGACGCCCCGCTCCACGGAGTAACGAGCGGACAGCGGGTCGGCCGTTCAGGCGTGACTCACCGCCCGCTCGCCAGTCGCTCTGCTGTCCGCGACGGCAGCCCCGCCGCCCGAACCGCGTCGGCGACGCGCTCGACGTCGTACTCGACGCGGCGCTCCTCGACGGACAGGTTCTCGAGGTCCAGCACCGCGTACGCCGCCCGGGGGTCGCGGTCCCGGGGCTGGCCGACGCTCCCCGGGTTCACCACGACGCCCTCGTCGTAGCGCTCGTGGTGCTGGACGTGCGTGTGGCCGAGGACGAGCGCGTCCTCGTCGCCGAGCAGCGCTGGCGAGAACTCGTCGGGGTACGTGTACCGGTCCTGGTCCTCGGGGTGGTCGTGGACGACCTTCAGGCGGCCGTCCGCGAACGTGCGCTCGCGAGGGAGGTTCTCCACCCACGTCCGCTGGACGTCGTTCAGCTCTGCGTCCGCGTACTCGACGCCGGCCTGGGCCATCCCGTTGCCCCGGAAGTTCCGCCCGGTCGCGACCATCCGGTCGTGGTTCCCCATCACCGTCGGGACGTTCCGCTCGCGGAGGACGTCGACGCACTCCGCGGGCCACGCGTTGTAGCCGACGACGTCGCCCGCACAGACCAATCGGTCGACGTCGGGCATGTCCGCCAGAACGGCCTCCAGGGCGACCAGATTCGAGTGGATGTCCGAGACGACGCCGACCTTCATGCCCGGGAGTCGGGCGTCCTCGCCCTTAGTTCTTCGGCCCGTTCTCGACCGCCGTCGCGTAGCCGTCGCCGTCGCGGCTCACGCCGACCGCGCAGACCGCGTGTTCGAACGCCGCGCCGTAGGCCTCCTGGGCGGCCTCCTCGGGGGTGGCGGCGTCGAAGCCGATAGCCTCGGGGCTATCCTTCTCGTAGGTGGCAACGAGCGTCGGTTCGTCGACGCTCTCGATCAGCAGCGCGTCCTTCCGCACGGTCCCAACGTAGGCGTCTCTGTCGGGCGTCAGAATTCCCGCGATGCGGGGCGTGTCGTAGTCGTCCTTCTCGTAGTCGAGTGCGAGCAGGCTCTCGGCGAGGGCGTCCCGCGCGGGGTAACCGAGGCCAAGTTTCTCCGCGATCGGGTCGACGTGGCTCCCGTTCCCGACGACGGCGTGGCCCGCGGCCTCGCGGTAGCAGTTGTAGGAGACGTAGGGGTTGTCCGTCTCCGGGGCGTCCGGCGTCGGCGCGACCGTCAGCGCGTCCTCACGCTCGACGACGCGGCGATTCGGGAACGACCGCGAGGAGACGCGGTAGGCTGCGACCTCCGGACCGACGACGACGAACCGTCCGACGTACATGCTCGAACGTGTATCCTGGGCCGGCAAATACCCGTCGGTGTGTGCACGTTCGAGCTACCTGTCGTCGCGAGTGGCATCCCCGCTATCACCAGGTATCACCCGCGCCACCCGCTGACACCGCCGTCCGCGAGCGACTAAGGCGCTCGCGACGCTACGACCAGTGCGGTCACCCGCCCGGCGCGTCCGCACCGGCCGTTCGCCGCGCGTGCGCGCCGACTCTCACACAATGTCCCAGACCAAAGCAGACTACGAGGACGACGTAGCGTACGACGAATCACTCGACGAACTCCCAACCGACGAGGAACTGGAAACCACCGTCTCGAACCTCGAGGAGCGCGGCTTCGACGTCGTGGTCGTCGACAGCGAGGACGAGGCCCTCGACGAGGTCGTCTCCCGCATCCCCGAGGGCGTCTCCGTGATGAACGGCCACTCCACGACGCTCGAGGAGATCGGCTTCGTCGAGCACCTCTCGGCCGGCGACCACGACTGGGAGGACCTCCACGACCACGTCGCCGACGCGGACGACGACGCCGAGCGCGCTCGGCGCCGCCGCGAGGCCCAGGCCGCCGACTACTTCCTCGGCAGCGTCAACGCAATCGCCCAGACCGGCGAACTCGTCGCCGCCGACGCTTCAGGCAGCCGCGTCGGCGCCTACCCCTTCGCCGCCGGCAACCTCCTGCTCGTCAGCGGCGCCAACAAGGTGGTCGCGGACCTCGAGGCGGCCCGCGACCGCGTCCGCGACGTCGTCTACCCGCTGGAGGACGCTCGAGCCCAGGACGCCTACGGCGTCGGCAGCGTCGTCGGCAAGGAGTTCGTCTACCACCACGAGGCCACCGAGGGTCGGACCACCCTCGTGCTCGTCCGGGACCGACTCGGCTACTGAGGACGCTGGCCCCGTCACGCCATCCCACGCCTCCCTGGCAGGGTTCGCAACACTCATAAGCCACAGCCGTCTTGTAACGCGTGCAGACAGCAGTCCCGTGGGGTAGTGGCCAATCCTGTTGCCTTCTGGGGGCAACGACGGAAGTTCGAATCTTCCCGGGACTATGACCTCTGACGTTCGAATCCTTCTGCTGAAGTTGCGCTCGGCGACCGAACAGTGGAGCGGACAGCGGCTGATGCCGTAGCACCAGAAGTGGAGGCCGTAGGCCGACCCGAGCGGCCGAGGTAGCCGACCTGAGGCGGCGCACTGCGTCCCGCGACGGAATCGATCGTCACCCACGTCACTGGGGTCCGCCCTCGTTCCTGCGCGCATACTCTGCCTCGTGTGAAACCTGGGATGGATGCCTGTGACGCTCGTGACAGCGCCTCCCGGAGACCTGTCGCCCAAACGACTTTACCCATCCCAAGCGCCAATACAAACGTGGCCGTCGAGATCGATTCAGACGACTGGGTGGCGCTTGACCCGTGGTGGTCGGCACACACCCAGGCATGGCCCGCGACGCGACGCGCTGGCTCAGTCTCCACGCTCGATCCGGCGCGGGTGGCTGACTGCTGGTCCGACCTCGATTCGTGGTGGCGGGCGTACGCGGACTCAGGGCCCCACGTCCGCGTTGCCGCCTCATCGCGAACGCTCTTCGTCGAGCAGCTGGAAGACGAGTGGACCGACCTCGATTCGTGGTGGGATGCCTACACTGATATCGGGCACGAGACGGCCGTCGACATCCGCGAACTGCTGAGGGAATCCAACGAGGCGTGGCGGCAGTCACCGGCTCCCTTCGACACGGACCCGCTGGCGGCTGCTGTGACGGACGACGAGGGACCGCTACTTCCAGGCACTGAGGAGGGCTGGTCGGACTGGTTAGCGAAGGTGTTGCGGCCGTCAGCGGCACTGGTCGCCGAACTCTTCGTCGTGCCCGTGGACGGGGCTCCGCACGAAGTCCTCCGCGAGGACCAACTCGCGAAGGACGACGGCGGCTTCCGGCGACCAGACCTCCTGCTGTTCCATGCGGACCGCGGCATCTCGATCGAGGTGAAGCTGGGCGACGAGCACTACGGGAAGACGGAGGAGACGGCACGGCTCGCCGAGCGCGAGTATACCGGCTACGAGTGGCATCACACGCTCCTCCTGCCGGAACGGAAGCGGGACCGACTCAGTACAATCGTCACTCCGGCGGTGTCGTCGCGGGATGACGGCCAGCTTCAGGTCGAGTGGGGCGATCCGGGCCCTATCGCCGTGGTTTTCTGGCGCGACGTGACCGCGGCGATTCGAACGATCCTCCGCCGCGGCGATGCCGTCAACGATCACTGGGCGGCCAACGCGTACTTGTTCTGTGCGGCGGTCGAACAGCAGATCCTGCGCTTCCAGCCGCAGCCGATAATCGAGCAGATGGCCGACCCGGCAACCATCGTCGACACGGTTCAGCCGATCACGGTCGCGGGCGTCCTCGACAATCAGCGCGAATACCTCAATACCAGACAACACCCATGACGGACGACTTCCTTACAAAAGGCCTCCAGAACGACCGATACCTGAAAGCTATCCAGTTGATAGAGCAGTTCGAGGACGACATCGAGGCAACACTACGTAGATTTGGTCAGCGGATGGTTAGCGAACACTCCCAGCTGTTCGCGACGGGTTCTGACGGGGATGCACGCACTAACAGAAGCCCAGGTTCGATCTTAGCGCACTCTCGAATCAACTACCCGCTGGCTGGACCACGTGCCCGGGATATGGAACAGACGTGGATGTTGAACGTACACCTGTATTGGGTGGACCCGGCGCAATACAACCGATCTGATGTCGACGGCGCGTTGCGCGCGTTCGGATACAAGGTCAAGCACGCGTCCGAAGATATCGACCGCAAGATCGTTCAAGAAACGCGGGCTAACGACTGGTCGTTGGATACGTCGACGAATCCGTACGATTCGAATACCGTGTTCTATAGGCACGTAAGCTCTGCCGCGGAGATGGAAGAGACGGCGGACACGCTCGTCCAGCACTTCGGAACGTTCGGAGACGAGTACGCCGCTAGTTCAGAAGGGTAGCAGACCGGACGTCCGGTATCCAAGCTGCGTATGGGTGGTTAGACTTCCGACGCCACGCGCTTCGCCTCACGGTCGTTCTTCGATTCTCCGCGCGCGCTCGACCGTCATTCAATATCCGCGTCCCTCCGAGCGATAACGCCCGCGAGCTGGCCAGCGCGAACCAGCGAGGAAGTGTCATCACCGCCGGTTAGGCAAGCCGGTCGTTCAGCTCTTACTCAGAGAGTAACTAACCCCTGTCTGGACCCGAGCTACGTTGGTGTTATTACCTCAGGGTGTGATGCCTGAGATATGGCTGACGGGAACCAGGCAGAGCTGCCTGGAACGGAACCAGATATACTCACGCTCGATACGCTCGAGACCCATCTGTGGGCGGCCGCGGACAAGCTCCGCGGGAGCATCGACTCGGCGGACTACAAGAACTACATCTTCGGACTGCTGTTCCTCAAGCGGGCCAACGACCGCTTCGACGAGGAAACCGAGGAAGTCGCCGAGGAGCTCGGCATCCCCGAGGAGACCGCCCGTGAAGACCGTGACCTCCACGAGGAGTTCTGGATTCCGGAGCGTGCCCGCTGGGACCACCTCAAGGCCCAGGAGACGGACATTGGCGCGGCGCTGAACAAGGCGCTCGCGGCGATCGAAGACGAGAACGACCCTATCGCCGACCGTGTGCTCACGACGGTTGACTTCAACGACAAGGAGCGCCTCCCGGACTCCCTCCTCTCGGACCTCGTCTCGCACTTCTCAAAGCACCGCTACCGGAACGCCGACCTCGAAGACCCCGACATCTTCGGGCGAGCCTACGAGTACCTCATCCGCGAGTTCGCCGACGACGCCGGAAAGAAGGGTGGCGAGTTCTACACGCCGCGGGAGGTCGTCCGCCTCATCGTCAAGTGCGTCAACCCGGAACCCGGGCACCGCGTCTACGACCCGTGCTGTGGCTCCGGCGGGATGCTCATCTACTCCGCCGAGCACATCCGGGAGCAGGGCGGTGACATGGAGGACATCTCGCTGTACGGCCAGGAGAAGAACCTGAACACGTGGGCCATCGGCCAGATGAACGTCCTGCTGCACGAACTCTACGACGCCCAGATCGAGAAGGGCGACACCATCACAGAGCCCAAGCGCGTCACGAAGCACGACGAACTGGAGGTATTCGACCGGGTCATCGCGAACCCGATGTGGAACCAGAAAGAGTGGAACAAAGATTGGGTCGAGGACAACGAGCCGTACAACCGCTTCCCGTACGGCCTCCCGCCGTCGAACCGTGGCGACTGGGCGTGGATCCAGCTGATGCTCGCGTCGCTCAACGAGACGGGAAAGGCGGGCGTTGTGATGGACAACGGTGTGCTGTTCCGCTCGCGTTCGGAGAAGAAGATACGGAAGCCGATTCTGGAAGAGGATCTCGTTGAGGCAGTCATCGCTCTACCAGAGAACTTGTTCTACAACACTGGTTCGCCGGGATGCATCCTCATTCTGAACAAGGACAAGCCCGAGGAGCGCGAAGGAAAGGTCCACTTCATTTACGCCGAGGATCAGACGCTCCGAGAATCAGACGTGCAGGTGTTCAAGGAACTCTCGAACCAGAATCAATTGACTGAGGAGGGTGTGGAGTACCTTGCGGAGACGTTTAGGCAGGGGCGCGAGAAAGCTCACCACAGCCGACTGGTTGATCTGGAAGAAATCAAGGAGAACGACTGGAACCTGAACGTTCCCCGGTACGTTGACACGACCGAGTTAGAGGAGCCTATTGACGTGAGTAAGAAACTCCAGGAGCTAGATAAGCTGACTGAGGAGCGGCGAAAGACCGACGAAGAGCTCCAAGAGTATATGAAGGGGTTGGAGTACCGATGAGCGAGCCCGTTCGCCAGGAGCCATTAGAAGATTTCAAGCAAGTAAGGTTTGGCCCGAAGACGAGGCAGATTCCCGAAGACTGGAAGGTAGCCCGGTTAGGTGACAATACGTATCTTAAAGGTCGAATTGGTTGGCACGGGTTAACTGAGGATGATCATCAGGAGGAAGGAGATTACTTCCTCGTGACTGGGACTGACTTCGAGGATGGGCGTGTTCAGTGGGACCGTTGCGTATATGTCAACGAGGAATGGTATGAGAGGGACCCGAATATCCAGCTTGAGGAAGCGGATCTCCTAGTAACGAAGGATGGATCGATTGGGAAGACAGCCCTCATTGATGAGCTTCCAGGTGAAGCTACGCTGAACAACGGGCTCTTCGTTCTGCGCCCGCTTAACGAGGAATACGCTCCAGAATTCATGTATTACGTTCTGAAATCCTTCTATTTCGACGATTTCATCGAGACAATAACTGCTGGCTCTACAATTTCTCATCTCTATCAGAAGGATTTCGTGAACTTCCGATTCCCGCTACCTAATATTTCCGAACAGCGCCGAATCGCCGATATACTATCGACTGTAGACAAGCAGATTCAGCAGACGAACGAAATTATCGAGGAAACAAAGGAGTTGAAGCGGGGGCTCAGGCAGGACTTAGTCGTAGGTAGCGGACTTTCTAACGAGTACACGGAGGTCCGTCTAGGAGCGAGAACAACAGAAATTCCGGTCAACTGGAGCATAGAAACAATATCGGACGTTGCGGACGTGGAAAAGGGAAACACCCCTAAAACTAGCAATTCTGACTATTATGGCGGTGACATTGTGTGGGTAACCCCGGATGACTTGTCCAACCTGTACGAGCGGGGCGAAAAGTACATTTCAGACTCCAGGAGGAAGCTAACGGAGGCGGGCCTCAAGAGTACATCAGTCAATATCGTACCCGCCCCGTCGGTAATGTTCACAAGCCGGTCCTACGGTATCGGGAAGACTGCCATCTGCACAACTCCCGCCGCAACCAACCAGGGGATTATCGCTTTCCATTGTAAAGATGAGCTCGATGTAGAATACCTGTATTATTACCTCAACTACGTTATGGATTACATCATCGCATTAAGTGGTGTCAGTACCTTTCCCGAGGTGAGCCTGACTGATATCCGGAATCTCAAGGTCCCTGTCCCACCGAAAGAAGACCAGAACCGAATCAAGAGTGTGCTCCAATCAGTCGATGAAAAACTGGTAGACGAACGAGGACACAAGGAGCACCTTCAGGAACTCAAACGCGGCCTGATGCAGGATTTGCTCACGGGCGACGTTCGTGTCGACCCCACTGATTGACGACGGCAGACTTTGTAATATCGGCGGCTACACCGGGCCGTCGCGGAACAGCTGAATGGGGCAGCGAAGATACCGCCATAGTCGAGTTACTGCTGGCCATTGGTGTCGCGTTCGAATTCTCAGCAGGTGCTTTCGCGCGATATGGGTTTCCGAAGGCGGGGTTGTACGCGAGGGTGGGCCCGACGGCCTCAACCTGATTCTCGCCGACGTTGACCGTCTTGATGCTGAGATGATTGAGCCAGTCGATGTACTTGTCGCCCACACTTCCGTCGCCTTCCGTGCGTGAGGCTGTACTTCACTCGCACCTGCGCTCTGCACTGCTACCGTCATCATTTTTAAATGTAAGGTGCGTTAGCCCGGTAGATGGCCGACGAATACGCCGAGGCCGAACGCCCGACGCTCGCCGCTCTCCAGACGCTCGGCTGGGAGGTTGTCGATCAGCAGCAGACTTCCTGGACTGACCCTCGGGAGACGGAGTCCTCGGCCGTACTCGAACCGCGTCTCCGCGATGCCGTCGGGCGCCTGAATCCTTGGCTGAACGAGAACAACCTGAACAAGGCCGTCCGCGAGATACAGCAGGTTGCCGGGACGAGTACGATGGACGAGAACGAGCAGATTCACGAGAAGCTCGTCCGCCACATCTCCGTCGAGCAGGACCTGGGTCACGGCAAGCAGTACCAGACGGTCCAGTATATCGACTACGAGACCCCCGAGAACAACGACTTCTTCGCGCTCAACCAGTTCCGGGTTGCGGGCCCGGTCGAGGTTGTCAAGCCCGACGTCGTGCTGTTCGTCAACGGTGTCCCGCTCGGCGTCGTCGAGTGCAAGAGCCCCCAGATTAAGGAGCCCCGTTCGGAGGCACTCGACCAGCTGACCCGGTATCAGAACGAGCGGGACGGTGAGGCGGAGGGCGCCGAGGAGCTCTTCCGCTATAACCAGTTCTCGGTCGCCACCTGGATGGAGGGCGCGGTTATGGGGACGTACCGGACGCCGAAGGACCAGTACAAGCCCTGGCGTGACGCATACCCGCTGGAGGACGACGAGCTCATCGAGCTGTTCGACCTCGATGGCTACCTCCCCGACCAGTATCGGATGTTGTACGCGCTGTTCGAGCCCGAACGCCTGCTCGACCAGCTGCGCCACTACACGGTGTTCGAGGAGCGCCAGAGCGGGACGATCAAGATGGTCGCCCGCTACCAGCAGTACCGCGCGGTCCGGAAGGCCCTCGAACGGATCGACAAGCGCAGCCAGCGCGAGGCCCAGGGCGGCGTGGTCTGGCACACCCAGGGGTCGGGAAAGTCACTCACGATGCTGTTCCTCGCGCTGAAGCTCCGCCGCCTCGAGGACGACCCGACGCTCGTGCTCGTCACCGACCGGCGCGCGCTCAACGACCAGATACACGCGACCTTCCAGCGCTGCGGCTTCCCGAACCCGAAGAAAGCCCAGAGCATCGAGGACCTCCGCGAGCGCCTCAGCTACGACGCCGGCGAGACGATCACGACGCTCATCCACAAGTTCCAGACGACCGACGACGAGGGGGAGGAATTCCCGGTGCTCTCCCGGAACGAGAACATCTACGTGATGGCCGACGAGGCCCACCGGACGCAGGACAAGGAGCTCGCGAGCAACATGCGGACGGCGCTCCCGAACGCCTTCTACGTCGGCTTCACCGGGACGCCCATCGAGAAGGACAGCCGCAACACCCGGCGCACGTTCGGCAACTACATCGACACGTACACCATCGACCAATCGCTCGAGGATGGCGCGACGGTCGAAATCCTGTACCAGGGCCGGCTGGCCGACATCCACCTCGAGGGCGAGACGCTCGACCGCCTTTTCGACCGGATCTTCTCGGACAAGACGGACGAGGAGAAGGCGGAGATCCAGAAGCGGTACGCCCGCTCGCAGGACCTCGCGGAGGCGCAGGCGCGCGTTGACCGCGTCGCCCTGGACATCATCGAGCACTTCGAGAACGAGGTCCCGCCGCCGTTCAAGGGGATGGTCGTCACCACCAGCAAGGAGGCGGCGATCAGGTACAAGGAGACCCTCGACAGTCTTAACGGGCCGGAGTCGCGCGTCATCGTCTCCGAGGGTCACAACGATCCGGAACACATCAAGCGGTGGACGCCCAGCGACTCAGAGAAGAGTCAGTACAAGGAGTCGTTCGTCGACCCGAACGGCGAGGTCGAACTGCTCATCGTCTGCGATATGCTCCTGACGGGCTTCGACGCGCCGGTCGCCCAGGTCATGTACCTCGACAAGCCGCTCCGCGAGCACAGCCTCCTGCAGGCGATCGCGCGCGTGAACCGCCCGTTCGAGGAGAAGACCCACGGGCTCGTCATCGACTACTACGGCGTCTCGGACGAGCTGAAGGAGGCGCTCGCGATGTTCAGCTCGAAGGACGTCGAGCGGGCGATGGTGCCCGTCGAGGACAAGCAGCCGGAGCTCGAGGCGGCCCACAGCAAGGCGGTCTCGTTCTTCGAGGACCTCGACGACGTGGAGCGGTGCGTGCAGTCGCTCGAGCCGGACGACCGCCGCATCGAGTTCAAGAACGCGTTCAAGCGCTTCTCCCAGCTGATGGACATCGTCCTCCCGGACCCGATCGCGAACCCATACCGGGGGGACCTGGACCGCCTCAGTACGATCTACGGCAAGGCGAAGGAGCGGTACCGCGACGGGACGATGAACCTCGAGGGCGCGGGGGCGAAAGTCCGGGAGCTCATCCAGGACCACATCAGCTCGCAGGGGATCGAGGTGCTGAACGACGACCCCGTCTCGATCATGGACGAGGTCGAGTTCGACGCGAGACTTGAAGACCTAGAAAGCGACGAAGCACGGGCGAGTGAGATGCAGAACGCAATCGAGCACGAGATCAACGTCCGGTTCGACGAAGACCCGGTCCAGTACGGGTCGCTCAGAGAACGGCTCGAGGAGCTCATCGAGGAGTACCGCGAGGGGCGGCACAGCGAACGGGAGACCATCGAGGAACTGCGCACGCTGATGGACGAAATCCGGTCGCGCGACAAGGCAGCCCGCAGCAAGGGCCTCCGCGACGAAACCGACCTCTCGTTCTACCACGCGGTCGAGGAAGTGCTGGACGAGCATGACGCCGGGGAGCAGGACCTTGTCGAACTCACCGCGGACCTTGTCGGGACTGTCGAGGAGTTCGTGACGAAGGTCGAGTGGAAGGAACGCACCCACCTGCAGAACAGGATGCGGAAGGAAGTGACGGGAGAACTGTACCGCTCAGGGATTGGGCTCTCGGGGGAGGAACGCCGCGAGCTCACCAACCGCGTTATTGAACTAGCGCGCGCCCATTACCAATGAGCGGGCGATTGCAACGGCAGCACCACATCGGCCAGACGGTCGTCCCGTACTCGATTGACTGGTCCGAGAACCGCGAAACGATGAGCCTCTCGATTGACGAGTCGCTGGAGCTCACCGTGACCGCGCCGATGGATGCAACGGTGGCCGACGTTGAGTCGGTGCTCGACTCCCGCCAGGAATGGTTGCTGGAGAAGCTCTACGGCCTGAAAGACCAGGAGGGGCCGCAGTACCCGAAGGAGTACCTGAGCGGCGAGAAGCTCCAGTACCGCGGCCGGCAGTACCCGCTCGAGATCGTCGAGGCGGACGTGCCCCAGCCGGAACTGGCGTTCGATGAGCAGACGTTCACGTTACGGGTCCACCGCCTCGATGCGGAGGCGGACGACGTCAGCGTCCGCCGGAAGCGCCAGGCGGTCGTCGACTGGTTCATCAACCGCGCTGAGGAGGAGTTCCCCACGAGAGCAGCCCGGTTCGAACCCCGGCTCGGCCTTGAAGACGTGCCTGTCGACGTTGGCGAGATCGATGGCCGGTGGGGCGAATACGACGGTGGCACTGTCCGCCTTAATTGGCGGCTGGTCCAAGCACCGGTTCGGATTCAGGACTACGTCATCGTCCACGAGCTGGCGCATTCAGTGCACGACGAACACTCCGACTCGTTCTGGAACACGGTCGGCGCCCTCATTCCGGATTACGAAGACCGGCGCGAATGGCTCCGAGTCAACGGCAACACGCTGGCAGTCTGACCGTCACTCGCTACAGCGATGCGTTGCCGCGACGGATAGGAACACTCACTCAGGCTGGTACCAGTCGTCGTGTTCGTAGACCGTCCGGAGGTGCTGACGCCATGTCTTCTTCATCTCCGTCCCCAGACTGTCTTTGTCGCCGGGATTCCGGATGCGGTCCTCGCCGTGGAACTTCCAGTTGAAGTACCCTCTCCTGGGCCCCACAGTGCCCGAGCTTTCGACCAGCGGCGAGAGCGGTGGGTCACCCAGTTCCTCGCCGACTAGGTCGATGGCGCCCAATACCTTCGGAACGTAGGTGGCGCCGCTTCCGACTTCCTCGGCCAACTGCCCGTAGGTGGTCGTGTTGCGTTCCGTGGTCACGAGTTCCTCATCGCCTGGCTCGCCCGCTTCAGCGAGCTGGACGAGGATTGGGCGGGCCGCAACCGCTCGCTTCCGGAGAGTCTCCTGCTGCGTATTCATGTCGCTGTTCTCGAACTTCTGGCCGTACACTTCGTCGAACAACGCCGCCCACCGGTCGTCCATGAGGAGACTCCCAAACCGTCAATGCATAGATGTTTGGAGTCCGCGGGCGGCCCGATACGGCCCGCGAGGGGACTGGGAACGATAAACATGCAAGACAGCAACCCGTGGAGGGCCCCCCTCGTACACAGGTTATCTAGTTATGTATGGGCAATCAAAACTCCGCCCACGACAGTACAGGCGACCCCACGGCTGAGCAGCGGCAGATAGTCGCGAACCGGCTCAGTGACGCCGGACTCAGCATCGACCGGTTCATCGACGTCGAGGAGGGGCGAAAGCAGTCGTACGACCACACGACCGGCGGCCCCGGGTCGGTTCGCGGAAACTATGGCGTCTACGCGGGCGACGAACTCGTCGGAGTGGACCTCGACGATTACGATGACCGGTGGGACACGACGGCCGTAGACGAACTACCAGCGACGTTCACGGTGGAAACCGCGCATGGAGGCGAGCACAGATACTACCGAGTACGGAATGACGCTGTCTCGAAACTCCGTGTCATCACGGGCGGCGCGGCCAACATCTCGCTCGCGTGGGGCGATATCCACGCCCTGAACAAATACCTCGTCGGGCCGGGGTCCGAGCTCATCAAGTGCTCCAAGTCGGGATGTGCAACCTGCAGGTACGGAGACAGTTCCTACGCCATCGCGGAGAACCGCCCCATAGCGACGATCGCTGCGGACGCGCTCGGAGAGGTGCTTCTCAACGACCCCCAGTTCGGCGTAGAGTCACCGAATCAACGGCGACTAAACGACTTCTGATGCGTCTCGAACCAACCCACTCCGCACCGGAGGCACTCCTGAACGGGGGTTCAACGGGCCGGTTCGGCCGAACCGCGATAGCCGTAGTGGTCTCGCTGAGGCGGCAGCCTGACCGAACGCAAAAGCGCGGATCCGTGCAGTGGGCCCGGCGTGGGCTCTCGCTTCGCTCGCGCTGGCACTCGGCAGGCACGGCGGCGATTCGCACCATTCACGCCGTGGCTACGGACCGCGACCCAGCGAACGCCAGCGAGAAGGCGTCATCCTTCACGACCCCGCTGAACGCTCTGTGTGTGTCTGGCGGTCGCTGGCACCCCCTCAGAACGAGGCCCAAAGGGAACACACGCCGATGTGCAAGAATCCAACCCGAGACGACACAGTCCATGCCGACCGTCGCGCTTCTACGAGGAACGCCGCTCACAGGCTCAAACGCGGCGGCGGGACCTACGGCGGCCGGCTCTGCCGCATGGTGGACCAGTACAATCCGGCGGCCGCACGCGACCAGGAGGGGACCAATGGCGGAGTCTGAGACAGAAGCGCACCACCGCGCGCTCGCGGCGTTCGTGACCGAACACCGAGACCAGATCGAGCAGTACGCCGACAGCGACAAGGAGACCGCCGAGCTGGCCGCGGCAGTGCTGGGCTGGGACCGCGCTGACGCTCGGACCGCCGGCGGGGTGGACGAATGAGGGCGCAGCGGCCGCTCGACCGCCCCCTCGACCGCTGCGTGACCGGCCCGCACGAGACCCGGGACGAGGACGGCCAGCGGACCCTCGTCTGGCGCTGCGGGCTGTGCGGAACCGCGTCCACGGACCCCCGGCTACGTGAGGGGTGCTGGAACTGCGATAATGGGACGCTGTGGCGATGAGCGACTCCCTCGAGGAGGTCTGGGCGAGCCACGAGTCCTCGATCGCTCCCGAAGAAGTCGACCGCGCATGCGCTGCGGCGGGCGACGATCAGGTGGTCTGTCGGGAGTGCGCGCAGGCGCTCGGCCAGATCACCGAACAACACCTCCGGACCCACGACACGACGCTGGCGGAGTACAAGGCCGCCAACCCCGGGGCGCCGATATACCCGGCCGACGCGGCCCGCCAACCGGGCCGGGAGCCTGGGTTCAGCCACCCGGACGAGACCAAGCGGAAGATCGCCGAGAGCACCAAACGGAACCACCGCGGGGGCGTCTACGAGTGACCGTCTTCTTCGCGGACGGCTGGCCGCCGTGGGTCCGCTTCCAGATGAGAATCAAGGTGGCGATCATGTGCGCCGCCAACGAGCACGACACGACCGAGCACCTGCTCACGGACCTCCAGGCCTGCGAACTGTTCCTCCGGAATCCGCGTCACTCGATCGAGGACCTCGACTCCCCCGTGGCCGATGAACTGCAGGACGCACTAGCGGCCCACGCCGCCGAGGACTCGTTCCGGTACGACGACGTGTGCGCCGCGAACGTCGTGCTGGCGTCGTTGAATGAGAACGCGGCCGCGGCGGGGGCACTCGATACGTGACCGCCCCCCGTCGCCCTGCGCGGCTCCTCTACGAGACGCCCGGGCCGCTCGTGGGCGAGGACGAGGCGTCCCCCGGGGCGATGCGGGCCGCCTTCACCAGCGACATCGCGCGGCTCACCGACCACCACGATGGCAGGACCGACCTGGTGGCCGTCCAGGGGGCAGTGTCCTCGATGAAGACCTGGCTCCTCGCGTGCACCGCCGAGGAGTTCCTCACCCGCGCCCAGCGCGTTGCCGCCCTCGTCCCCCAGCGGGTCAACCGCCGCAGCCTGGTCGGCCGCCTGGAGCAGTTCGGGGTCCAGTACATCGAACACCCGGGCCGGCATGACCTCTGCGCGTGGGACCCCTGGAAGGAGCTGGTCGGCCAGGTCGACGAGCGCATCTGCTCGAGCAACGGGTGCCCGATGTACCCCGATGACCGAGACCTGGAGCGGCTGGCCGATGACGCGCTCGCGATGCACCATCTCACGAACGGGGAGGGAATCCAGCTGGATGAACAGACAATCAAGGACCTCGCGTCCAAGCTGGAGCAGCCGGTGTGTCCGCACTACCTGCAGACGGCGCTCGCGGAGTCCATCGAGGACGAGGAGCCGGTCCGCGTCGCAACCTACGCGAAGGCATTCCAGTCCGATGATGCTGGCGAGTGGTTGGCGGCGGACGTCGCGCTGCTGGACGAGAGCCACACGGTCGCCACCGACCTCTCCCACGCCACCACCGAGGTCAACCCGTTGGCGATCACCGCCGCGCTGGCGACAGTACGAACGGAATTCGAGGGGAGCGCCACGAAGCGGGGTCGGGAGATTGCCCGCGACATCGAGCCGCTTGAGTCCGCGATACGTGACTGGGCGGCGGCGTCGCGGGAGTTCCCGGTTACACCTGGAGACCTGTTCGACGAGGCCGCGGTGTCGCTCCGCGGCGCCTTCGACGTCCTTGGGCGCGCCCGCCGTGAGACCATGGCCTGGCTTCGTAGTGCGGTCGAGACCGGCCGCTCGGAACGGGCCGATTGGCTCGCCGGGCTGTTCAACCAGGTCCGAGAGGTGGTCGAGTTCCTCTCGCGCGTCCAGTCGCACCGCGATGGTGGCGTGGACTTCATCCACACGAGGAGTGAGGAGCGCGGCGAGGCGGTCAACGACATCGAGTTCCGGCGCGTCGCCGACCGTGAGGCGGCGAGCACTCCCCGGGAGGTCTACAAGGCGTGGCAGGAGGCGGGAACCCACCCAGCAATCGCGGCGCGCTGGGGGGACCTGCTCGATCACCACCTCGAGGCCGTCTGGGCGGGGCGAACGATAGTGCCGGGGGGCGACCGGGACGCGCCCGGCGCCCCGCGGGCGGCGCTCGCGGACCTCCGGTCAATCACTGGTGCCGATACGCTGGTCGGCTTCTCGGCGACGCACAACGAGGTGTCGGACCCGGAGCGAAGTCCTGGCGACCTGCGTCGGACAGCGCACCAGCTGGTGACTGCACCACTCCAACTCCGATCAGATGGGGACGAGAGCCCCGGCTACCACGGCCGGACGAGCGTCGACGCCGCGACCCCGTGGTTCCAGGCGCTCGTCCGCCAGGCCAAGGAGGAGGCAGGTGCCCGCCTCGCCGCCGTCCCGATCAACGGCACGAACGAGGCCAAATGGGAGGCGATGCCCGTCGAGACGCTCGAACTCCCCACCAGCGGGGGCGGGGTTGGGGGCCAGGCCGGGCTCGTCCCGCACTCGCGTGGCGCGATCGGTGCCAAGGACCTCGAACAGCTCCCGATCGATGCGGTCCTTTGCGGGGTCCAGGTGCAGGGCCCAGCAGCGACTGCCCGGCGGGTGGTTGCCCTCTGGGAGCTGCTCGCGCCGGAGCACGACGACCCAACGGACGCACTCGAGCGGGGGTGGCGGCTGCTGGCCCAGCACGCGGTCTCGGGGACCATCCAAGCGGCCGGCCGGTTCCGCACCGACGCCCCGAACATCGTCTTCGAACGGCCGGAGCTCGTGGAGCTGGCCGGATTCGAGTGCGAGCCACTCTCCCCGTCGATGGACGGCTTCGCCGGCGCGCTCGCGGACCGGATCGAGGCGACGCGGACGGGATACGAGCACCGCCGCCGCGTCATCCGGGCGGTGAAGGTCGTGGCTTACTTGAGGCGGGAAGCGTCGAAGTCGCCGACTCGCGCCCAGTACCTCTCGATGTTCAAGGTCGTGCATGGCGCGACCGACGCGGAGGCGACCAGGGCGTTCGAAGCGGCCGTTGAGGCGGGGCGACTGGAGTACGCCGCGGGAACGCTCCGGGTCCTGTCGGGGGATGAGGCGGGGGCGGCGCCCGGCGGTTAGTTCACCCTCCGTTAGCTCTCCCCTTTAAAGGTAAACAGAGGGGCGGTAACGGAGGGTGAACTAACCAAGCCCTATGAGCTAACCGCCGCTTGCGCTCGCGCGCACGACCTGCGGCGCCGCCCCACGGCGTCGCCTTCTTCGCGTGCGTGCCCGCCCGTGGCCGCGTGTAGAGCCCACTGCCGCCGCGAACTCTCCCCCGCGCGCTCGGCGGCTCGTGGGGATTCTCGGAGTCTCGTCCAACGCGTCTGACTATGGGTGACACCGAGCGGAACGCCAACGCACGCATCGCCGTCTCGACCGAGACCCGGAACCTGGTCCGGTCGCTGAAGCGCGGCGGCGAGACCTACGACCAGGTACTCCAACGGATGGCCGATCAGTACGACCCGGAGAACGCGCTCCCCGAGCCCGGGGGGCAGTGAGACGGCCGCCCCACCGGCGTGCTCCGGCACTCACGCTCCTGGCACGCTCAAGTCTCCGCGAGACCTCCGGTTCCGCTGCACAAGCGACCGATGACGGTGACCGGTCCGGAGCCCGTCTGGCGAAGGCCCGCCGGGCTACTCCAGTAACTCCTCGTGATCACTCCCTTCGGCGTTGCGGACCCGCTCGATGACCCACGCGATGCACCGCTCTCTGGTCCCCGTGACGTGGTCGGACACCGCGCGGAGGTCGTCGCCCAGCTCGTGGGGCTGCTTCCACGCCGCCCCCCAGAGGCTGCCTTCGGGGTGGATGGCGAAGCAGGCCGGGACCCCGTCCGGGCGCACGAGCCTCCCCGTCTCGTCCTCGTCGGCGTACCCGGTCACGCCAGCGCCGCCGCCCTCGACCCGCCAACCGTCGGGGACCCGCCGCCGCAGGTCGGCCGTGTCGATGCCGACGTCTGACTCAGTCATCGGTCTCCGCCGCCGCTCGCTGGAGGACCGCGTCCATGGCGCCGGGGTGGTCCTCGACGAGCTCCCGCAGGTCCCGGAGCATCGCGACCTCGTCCTCGTCGGTGGCGGCGGCCACGTCCTCGAAGACGTCCTCCTTGGCCTGCTCGAGGTCCTGTGCGGCGCGCTGGCTGAGGGCGAGCCCGCAGCCGGGGCAGAACCGCGGGTCGCCCCGGAGCGTGGTCTGGCACTGCGGGCAGTCCTCGAGGCTGGGCCTGGTCCGCTCGGTCTCCTCGTCGGCGAGGCCGTACTGCTCGAGAATCTGCTGGTTCATCTCCTCGTCGGTCACCTGGGAGTAGGTCTCGAACTGCCGGCTGTCCTTCACCCAGGTCGCGCGGTGCTTGATCTCCTGCTCGCTGAACCCCTGGCGGATCCACTGGCTGATGGCGGTCTTCCGGAAGTTGTGGGGGTTGACCTTGTCGCGCGGGACGCCGGCGTCCTCGGCGGTCTGCTTGAGGACCTTCTGGAGGGAGTAGTAGTGGAGCGCGCCGTCGTCGTCGCCCCAGCCGCCGTTGGGCTTGGTGAGCCGGTGGAACAGCGGCGCCCCGGGGTCGCCGCTCCGGGGGTGGACGTCGAGCCAGTTGGCGACGTAGGGCTTGCTGTAGGTGAGTGGCCGCTTCCCGCTGGCGCCCTTCCGGCCGACGGCGTCCTGGTTGAGGGTGACCGACCCGGTCCGGCCGTTGAGGTCGACGTCCTTCACGCGGAGCGTGCCGATGGCGCTGATGCGGAGGCCGGTGTCGAGCAGCATCTCGAGGAGGGCCTTGTTGCGCGGGTGGTCGACCGCCTCACGGAGCGCGCTGATTTCGTCCTCGGTGAGCGTCTTCTCGGCGTCGACCTCGCGGTCGGGGATGGCGCCGATCTCGATGTCCTCGGCCCACTCCCGGTCGTGGTAGCGGAAGAACTTCCGCAGCGCCTTGCGGTAGTTCCGGAGCGTGCCCGGCGCCATCTCGTGGTCGTGCTTGTACTCGAAGAGGAGCGCGTCGACGTCCTCGCGTGTCATGTCCATCAGGGGCGTGTCGGCGCGCGTGGCGCTGAGACGGAGGTCCGAGCAGTTGTTGACGTTGGTGCTGGCGGCGAGGCCGCGCTGGGCGTCCTGGTAGCGGATGAACTGCTTGATGGCCTTCCGGTCGCGGTCGCCGATATCGGCCTCGTCGAGCTTCTCGAGCTGCTGGGTAAACTGGTCGCCGAAATTGTGGATGTCGCTGACGCTTGCCATACGTGACAAAAAGTAAACACTAACGCAGTGCGTTGGTTACGATTCCGGCAACTTGCTCAACCGAGAGGGAACCGAGCTTCAGAACGGTTGGTCGTCGACCACGTTCGCCCCTCGACTGATGCGCTGGACAGCGTCCACGGTAACAGGTAACAGGATGGCCTGTGTCCAGTAGAGACATGCTGTTCAGCATCGATGGCGATGGGGCGGTAGACTCTATCCCGACCCGCCAGCTCACCGAACTCGGGTTACTAGAACGGGACGATCTCCAAGAGTGGGTGATTGAGCAACCCCAGATTCTAGGAGAAGAGCTCCTAGTGATCACCTCTGAGTACGCGGGCTTCGAAGATACTCTCGACCGGCTCGACGTACTTGCACTCGACCGCGTGGGGAAACTGGTGGTCATTGAACTGAAACGCGATCGCGCCGACAAAACTACTGACCTTCAGGGGCTGAAATACGCGGGTTTCTGTTCGACACTGACTGCCGAGGACATCCAGGAACTGTATCGAAAATTCCACGACCGGCGGAACGAGGACGACCTGTCACCGGAGGAAGTAGGCGAACGGTTCGCGGAATTCCTCGAGACTGATGAGGCGGCAACAATCGATGAGGGGGGGTTCGCAGACTTCGAACTTGACGACCGTCCTCGTGTGATGCTTGCCGCCGGAGACTTCGGCACGGAAATCACTTCTCCAGTGCTCTGGCTACAGCAGGAGTACGGAATCGATATCTCGTGTATCCGCCTCAGCGCCTACGAGCACGATGGCGAGTACCTGATTCAAGGGCAGCGTGTCATCCCCGTCCCTGAGGCGGAGGAGTACATGACCAAGCGGCGAGAGAAGGACGAAAGGCAGCAAAGCAATCGGCGACGGTCCACGTTTAGTGTTCTAATTGACCGTGGAGTCCTCCGAGAGGGGGACGAGCTACTGTTCAATGAGGATTTGCTCGACAAAGACTGGATGCCCGACGGACTTGAAGAACAGTGGAATCCTGAAGATGGCTTCTGGCAAGCTGTCGTGACTGGGAAGACTGGCCAACGGAACAATGTTCGCTGGTGCCACAACGATGAAGAGTACTCGTTCACTGGCTTGACCAGAGCGATCCTTCAAAACATTCGAACCACGGATAATCCGCATTTTGACGACGCATTCGGGTATTGGACGCACTTAGCGTTCGGTCGCAAGAGTCTCACGACTCTCCGAAAGGAACAGACGACTGGCAGCTCTCGTGAGGGGTGAGCGAGTTGGCGCTATACTCGGCGGCGGACGGCTCTTCGGAAATGCAGCGAATGAGAATATCGGGGGTCGCCTCGACCGACTGTAGCGGTCTGCCCGGAACCATCAGGGGAGAATCACTTATGCCGCGGTGGTGTCTCTCCCCCGTATGAACCTCTGGCTGGTGCCGGTCGACGAGCGGTCCTTCCAGCGTACGATGGCCGAGCCAATCACTCTGTCAGAGTGGGAGGGGCGACCAGACTCATTCCCGGAGACTGCACGCATCTGGGGCGTCCGGACCGATCCGGAGCAGGGCTCGTGGGAGCGAAACCGCCGGAACCTCGAACGGATGGAGCGAGGCGATCCGCTGCTGGTCTACCGCAATTCCGAGAGTCGATACACTGCGGCCGGGCGTGTCGGCCCGATGGCGCACACGGAATACATCCGCGACGAATTCTGGGGCGGAGGCCCCGCGCTGGATGTCTATGCAGTCAAGGAGTACGACGATTCGATAGCTGCCAAGCCAGAGACAATCAACGAGATATTGGACTACGAGGAGTCGTTCTGGCCGCAGGGGCTCTGGCGCGTGGCCGACGACCGCCCCACCGAGCGTGTGGTGAACCGGTTCAATATTTGAACCGGATTCTGGGTGTTCAGACCGCCAGATCTCGGACTCTATCGCTGAACACGTCGTGGAGTTCGGTCCCTCGATGGAGGAGCCAATCGTAGTATTCGGGCCACTTCTCCTCATCCTCTAGGTCGATGTCACGGGTGACCGTCACGCGTGAGCGATTGCTCCGGTCGGGGGAGTCCTCGACCGAGTGCCACTCGACATCGCCCTGAATCTGTGCGTCGATGGCTGCAGCCTCATCCTGCAATGCCTCGAATGCGTCGGGGTTGTCGTCGATGACGAACTGCGCGGCGGCCATACCGTTCTGGACACTGACTTTGAACTGGAGTTTCATCCCGCTTCGTCCGATGGGGTTGTTGTACCAGTTTTCGGGGAACGGTTTCCGGGCGCTCAAGGGCGTGTCTGATTCCTGGATAACATCACGGAAACCCGTCCAAAATTCGAGGTAGCGTTTCTTTGTATCCGTTAACTCGGTCGATCGCTGTGCTTGAGCCTTCCACTCACTGGGTTCCTCGACAGCGGTGAATCTGACCGCCGGGTCTGAGTCGCCGATGCGCCAGACCTCTAACCGAAGTGCGAACAGGTCGATCCCCTCCTGCGTGTGGTCGTTCAACCACTGGAACGCGTCGCTGTGTTCGTCGTTGAACCGGGGGCTGATCCAGACGACGATATCTGCGTCAACCCCCGAAGCGTAGGCTAGGCACTTCCCGAGATGGTCGTGGTCCGAGGGCTCTAGTTGGTTCTCGATGACGACCGTCCGCCCGTCTTCTGCCTCGGCGAGGATATCGAGGTTGTACCGACCCACGCTCTGCTCCGTCCCGCGCAGGGAAAGGTCGAGTTGGATTACATCCTCAACCTCTGAGGGGTCTTCAGATTCGATCTGATCCGCGAGCCAGGGGGTGAACTTACGAGCTTCGTCGGCCCAGTACTCCCGAACCGGTTCGCGGGAGAGATTTGTGAATTCAGGCATGAGCGGTACCTCGATCCATGTTGGTATGATACTGATGGTGACTGTGTCCCGGCTGTCCAAGATTCGAAACTCGGGGGCCCACCGCTTCCCGGGACTACTTCTCTCCGACGCTCGTTCGACAGCGACGCCGTTCTACGCCGCCGCGAATCGCCGCGCGAGCACGACGGCGCACGCGCCGAGGTACGCAGCGCCGACTGCGAGCAACCCCACGATGGCAGCGGCGCCGCCGCCGGTCGCAGCGAGGACGGCGGCTTTCATCGGCCAGTACACCGGGACGAGGCCAGCGGCGTACTCCAGTGGCGTGGGGACCGCGAGGATGGCGAGCGCCGGCACCACGACCGTCGTCGCGAGGAGTTTGTTGATGGCGAGTCCCTCGATCGAGTCGCTCGCGAGCGCCGCGAACAGGAAGGTGCTGACTGGGCCCGCGAGGCCGGCGACGGCGGCGACGCCGACGAACGTCCACGGCGCTAGCGTCTCCAGGCCGAACACCGCCACCGCGACGACGACGCCGACGACGCCGAGCGCGTAGGCTGTCGCGCCGCGGTACACCAGATACCCGCGCGCGGTCAGCGGGGAGACGGCGAGCGCGGTCAGCGTCCCCTGCTCGCGGTCTTCGAGGACGAAGAACCCGACGATGAACCCGTAGATGTACGGGGGGAACCCCACGAGGAACGCGAGCGCGACCGGGTAGAACGGTTCGAGCGCGACGCCTGGGAGGTACTGGCGGTTCGCGAGGGGGAGGCCGACGCGCGAGAGCGCACCGAGCGCGAGGGGGGCGGACGCCGCGAGCAGGAGCGTCGGGTCGCGGACCCAGTTTCGCGCGTCTGCGAGCGCGAGGCCGCCGATGGGTCCGACACGGCCATTCAGCCAGGCGGACAGCCGTCCGGGCTCCCGTGGCGAGTCGTCGGTCCCGGCGCCGGCGTCCGCGACGACGTGACGCTGCAACTGGTGGCGAGCCAGCAGGAACGCGGCGACGTTCCCCACGAGCAGATATGCGACGGCGTAAGCGAGGGACGCCGGCGCCGCTCCCTGGAACGCGGCATTCACGAGGACGAGCGCCGGTTCCAGAGGCAGCAGGGCGAACGCCGCGGTGTCAAACACGCCGAGAAACCCCGCGACGGGCGCGTAGAGGACGGCACCGTAGAGGACCGCGCCGAAGAAGTAGCGGTTGACCGTGTCGAAGCGCGCGACGGCGGCCACTCCGACGAGCACGAACAGCGAGGCGGTGAGCGCGACGCCCGCGAGCAGCGGCGCGACGGCGACCCGGGTCCCGTGGGTGAACCCGACGACGACGCCGGACGCGAGCGTCGCCAGCAGCGTCAACGACGCGGCCTTCGAGAGCAGGTAGCCGCGCAAACCCAGCGGCGTGACGAGCAGCGCGTCGAGAACCCCCTCGCGCTTCTCGATGAGCACGAGCGCGCCGATGAAGTAGAACCCGAGCACGGCGGTGTCGGTGACGACGACGAGGACGAGCGCCCGGTCGACCAGCGACGCCGGCAGCGCGTCGAGCACGACCAGGTAGAACCCCGTGACCACGGCGTAGACGGCGTAGAATCCGTATCGTGCCTGGATGCAGACGTCCCAGGCCAGCATCGCCGCGAGCGCGCTCCGGGCGAACCGGCCCGGGGAGAGAGCGGTCACGCCAGTTGCTCCCCCGTGACTTCGAGGAAGACGTCCTCCAGGGTCGCCTCCTCGGTGTGCATCGTCTCGACTCTCTCGTCGGCGAGCAGGCGCTGGAACGCCGCGTCGGCGTCCAGGCCGTCGAGTTCGAAGCGGTCCGTGCGCGTGCCGGCGTCCGTCTCGACGGTGACCGCGAGCGTCCGGGAGCCGTGCTGGCGCTTCAGCGATTCGGGCGCGTCGACGAGCGGCATCCGGCCGTCCACGAGAAACGCGACGCGGTCGCAGAGCTCGTCGGCGACGGTCATGTCGTGGGTGGTGAGGAAGACGGTCTTGCCGTCGTCGGCGAGGCCCGCGATGGCGTCCTTCACGACGCGGGCGTTCCCCGGGTCGATGCCGCTGGTCGGTTCGTCGAGGAAGACGATGTCGGGGTCGTGGAGGAGCGCGCGCACGAAGTTCAGGCGCATCCCCATCCCCTTCGAGTAGGCGCCGACGCGGCGATCGGCGGCGTCCGCGAGGCCGACCATTGAGAGCAGTTCGTCGGCGTCCTCGGTGGCCCCATCGTGCAGTGACGCGAACAGCGCGAGGTTCTCGCGGCCGGTGAGTTTCCGGTAGTGGTTGGGGGACTCGTCGGCGACGCCGACGCGCTCGTAGAGCTCGCCGCCCCAGTCCGCCACCTCCGTGTCGAACACGCGGACCGACCCCTCGTAGTCGGTCAACAGCCCCGTGAGCACCCTCTGTGTGGTGCTCTTCCCGGCGCCACTCGGTCCGAGGAAGCCGAACACCTCGCCGTCGTCGACGGCGAAGTCGAGGCCGTGCAGCGTCGGCGACTCCGCGCCGGGGTACGTGTACCGGAGGTCGCGCACGGTTAGCATTGGCTGCTCACAACTCGGCGCCGCCCGATAAGCGTGGGGTGTGGCCGGTCGCGGCGTCAGTCCGCCGCGGCGGGCGCCGACGCCTCCGCGGCCGCGTCGAGCAGCGCGCGCTCGGTGTACAGCTCCAGAAGCTGGGCGCGGAACTCCCCGGAGGCCTGCAGGTCGTCCATCAGCATCGTCTCGTCGACGTCCTCGGTCGCGCGGCTCGCGGCGTCGGCGGCGCTGTCGTCGTCGATGGACTCGCCCTCGATGGCGTCGGCCACCGTCGGCAGCAGGACGCCCTGGCCGACCGCGCCGTTCGCGCCGACCCGGGCGTTCTCGACGGTGCCGTCGTCGACGTCCAGCAGCACTGAGACGCCGATGATGGCGTACCCGGAGGACGGACTCGGTTTCTTCGCGTAGGCGCCCACGGCGCCGTCCGCGGCGGGGACGTCGACGCGTTTCAGGATCTCGTCCTCCGCGAGGTCCGTGGCGTACATCCCGTAGAAGAACTCCTCGACGGGAATCTCGCGCTCGCCGTCCGGCCCCTGGGCGACCAGCGTGGCGTCGGAGGCCAGCGCCGCGCCCGGCAGGTCCGAGGCGGGGTCGGCGTGCGCGAGGTTGCCGCCGACTGTTCCTCGGTTGCGCACCTGCGCGTCGCCGACCTCGGCGACGGCCGCGGTCATCGCCGGCGCGTGCTCCTGGGCGGCCTCGGAGTCGACGAGGTCGCTGTACCGCGTCATCGCGCCGATGGAGAGCGTGTCGCCGTCGGCGCGCACGCCGTGGAGTTCGTCGACGTCGCCGAGGTCGACGAGCACGTCGGGGCTCGACAGCCCTGTCTTCATCGCGGGCAGCAGGCTGTGGCCGCCCGCGAGCAGTTCCACCTGGCCGCCGTACTCGCCGAGTAGTTCGACCGCGTGGTCGACCGACTCCGCCTCGTGGTAGTCGAACTCGTCTGGGAACATCAGGTCTCACCCCCCTCGTCCGCGTCCGCATCCCCGCGCTCCCCGCTGCCGTCCGCGGTGGCCTGGTCGTTGACCGCGCGCCAGACGCGCTCCTCGGTCATCGGCATCTCCACGCCGTCGACGCCGAACGGCTCGAGCGCGTCCGAGACGGCGTTCACGACGGCCTGCGGCGCGGCGATGGTGCCCGCCTCCCCGACGCCCTTCACGCCGAGCGGGTTGTGCGGGCTCGGGGTCACCGTCGACTCGGTCTCCATCTCGGGGATGTGCTCGGCCTTCGGCACCGCGTAGTCCTGCATCGACCCCGTCAGGAGGCTGCCGTTCTCGTCGTACTCGGCGCCCTCGTAGAGGGCCTGGCCGACGCCCTGCGCGACGCCGCCGTGGATCTGCCCCTCCACGATCTTCGGGTTGATCTGGTTGCCGACGTCGTCGACCGCGACGTAGCGCTCGAACTCGATCTCGCCGGACTCGGGGTCGACCTCCACGATGGCGACGTGCGTGCCGAACGGGAAGACGAAGTTGTCCGGGTCGTAGAACGACGTCGCCTCCAGGCCCGGCTCCTCGCCCTCGGGCATGTCGTGGGCGAGGTAGGACTGCGCGGCGACGTCCTGGATGCCCATCGAGCGGTCGGGCGCGCCGGCGACGCTGTACTCGCCGTCGGCGAACTCGACGTCGTCCGGGTCGGCCTCGAGCTGGTGGGCGGCGATGCGCTTCCCCTTCTCGACGACCTTCTCGGCGCTCTTCACGAGCGAACTCCCGCCGACCGCGGCGCTCCGCGAGCCGTACGTCCCCATGCCGTGGGGAATCTCGTCCGTGTCGCCCTCGACGACGTCGACGTCGTCGTAGGGGACGCCGAGTTCGTTCGCGACGATCTGGGCGTACGTCGTGCCGTGGCCCTGCCCGTGGTCGGAGGTGCCACAGAACGCCGTCACCGTCCCCGACGGGTGGAAGCGCACGATGCTGGACTCCCAGAGTCCCGCCTGTGCGCCGAGCTGCCCCGCCAGCTCCGAGGGGGCGAGCCCACACGCCTCGATGTAGCAGGAGAACCCGATGCCGAGATAGCGGCCCTCCTCGCGGGCCTGCTCCTGGCGCTCGCGGAACTCGTCGTAGTCCACGAGGTCCTTGGCCTCCTGCATCGGCTTCTCGTAGTCGCCGCTGTCGTAGACCACGGCGACCTGCGTCTCGAACGGGAAGTCCTCGCTGTCGACGAAGTTCCGGCGGCGGAACTCCGTTGGGTCCATGTCGAGTTCCCGCGCGGCGAGGTGCATCATGCGCTCGACGACGAACGACGCCTCCGGGCGGCCCGCGCCGCGGTAGGCGTCGACCGGCGGGACGTTCGTGAACGCGCCCTCCACCGAGCAGTGGATGGCGGGGATGTCGTACTGGCCCGACAGCAGCGTGCCGTAGAGGTACGTCGGCACCGCGGGCGCGAACGTCGAGAGGTACGCCCCGAGGTTCGCCTGCGTGTCGACGCGGAACCCCTCGATGTCGCCGTCGTCGCTCACCGCGAGTTCGGCGGTGGTCTCGTGGCCGCGGCCCTGTGCGTCTGTCATGTACGTCTCCGAGCGCGTGGCGACCCACTTCACGGGCCGTTCGAGGTGTTTGGCGGTCCACGCCACGAGCGCCTCGTCGGCGTAGTGGTGGATCTTGCTCCCGAACCCGCCGCCGACGTCCGGCGCCTTGATGCGGAGCTTGTGCTCGGGGTGGTCGAGCACGCCCGACATGAGGAGCCGGTGGACGTGGGGGTTCTGGGTCGTCATGAACACCTCCAGCTCGTCGTCACCGGGCGTGTAGTCGGCCACCGCTGCCCGGGGTTCCATCGCGTTCGGGATGAGGAGCTGGTTGTCCGCCTCGAACTCCACGACGCGGTCGGCGTCCGCGAACGCCTCGTCGGTCTTCTCCGCGTCGCCGATCTCCCAGTCGAGGGCGACGTTGCCCTCGGCGTCGTCGTGGAGTCCGGGCGCGTCGTCCGCGAGCGCCTCGCCCGGACCTGTCACCGCCTCCCGGCGCTCGTAGTCGACGTCGACCTCGTCGAGTGCGTCGTGGGCGAGGTAGCGCTCCTCGGCGACGACCACCGCGATGGCGTCGCCCTGGTAGCGCACCCGACCGTCCGCGAGTATCGGGTGGTCGACGTCGTTCAGGCTCGGCAGCAGCCACGCCACCGGTAGCATGAACGGGAGGTTCCCCGGTGTGTCATCCCGGGCCAGGTCCTCGTGCGTGTACGCGCCGATGACACCGTCCATCTCCTCGGCGCCGCTCGTGTCGACGTCCTCGATGTCGGCGTGGGCGTACCGGCTCCTGAGGATAGCCATGTGCGCCGTGTTTGGCAGTTCGATGTCGTCCGTGTACTCGGCGTCGCCCGTGATGAGCGAGGGGTCCTCGCGGCGCTCGATGGCCGACCCGAGGATGTCCGCGGCGTCGACGTCGTCCGGGTCGACGGAGTCGATGGTCATTCCGAATCACCCCCATCGTCGGTCGGATAGTCCGCTGTCAGGTCCAACTCTCTCCCGCCGTCGGCCGCGGCGACGTCGTCCGCCGCCGCGTCACCGCCGGTCGTTCCCATCTGCTCGGCGGCGTTCTGGACCGCGTTCACGATGTTCTGGTAGCCCGTGCAGCGACAGAGGTTCCCCTCGAGAGCCTCCCGGACCTCTTCGCGGTCGGGGTCCGGGTTCTCCTCCAGGAGGTCCGCCGCGGAGAGCATCATCCCCGGCGTGCAGTAGCCACACTGCAGGCCGTGTTCCTCCTGGAACCCCTGCTGTATCGGGTGGAGGTCGCCGCCCGTCGAGAGCCCCTCGACGGTCTGTATCTCCGCGCCGTCGGCCTGCACGGCGAGCGCCGTACAGGACTTCACCGCGTCGCCGTCGAGGCGCACCGTGCACGCCCCACAGAGGCTACTCTCGCAACCGACGTTCGTGCCCGTGTAGCCGAGTTCGTCACGGAGCGCGTGTACGAGCAGAGTTCGAGACTCGACCGTGAGGTCGTGGTCCGTACCGTTCACCGTCAGCGTGATGTCGTGTGTCGTCATATCTTGTCTCCCCTCGACCGGCCGAGAAGCCGGTCAGTGAGGCTCCTGTGGTATCTCTCCCCGTCTCCGTCGGCCATCTCCAGGTCGCGGTCGCCGTGGACTTCCCGGAGTGCGTCGAAGTCGACGTTCTCCTCTTCGACTTCGGCGAGGAACTCGCAGCCCGGGAGCGCGGCCGCCACGAGCACGGGGTCCGGGAGGGCGAGCCACTCCTCCTCGGTGGTCGTGTCGTCTAGCTCGAACGTACCGTTGCATTCCATCGTGGCCAGTCACCTGTTGATGGGTGTGAACAACCCTCGTGGTAACGTCTGTCTACGAGTGCAAAAGTGTTCGTGTGGGACAGGAACCGGCTGGAAAAAGTGAAGAGAACCCGTTACGGGCTCGAACTCGCGTAACGAGTTAAGCGACAGTTACCGCCGGACGGCCGGGGACGACCAGCTATACCGGTCGCCGTTTCCCAACCACCTCCACTTCTTCTCACCGCTCGAAGACAGAAAACTGATACCTGCCGTGCGTCTATCCGCGGACAGTCCGATGGTCCGATCCGCCCTCCACGCCCTCCAGACAGTGCTGACTGACCCGGCGACGTTCTTCGAGCGCAACCCTCCGGGGGACTCCCTCGCCGGGGCAGTCGTCGCGGTCTCCGCGGTCGCAGTGGTCAGCAGTCTCGTGCTCCTCGTGCTCGGCGCGTTTTTGGCGTCACGGGTCGACGCCACGGTGACGGTGACGACCCTCGAGCCGTGGCCGGAGTTGGTCTGCCAGAACTACGCGGAGATGGAGGGTCCGCTCCCCGAGGCCTGCACCATCGACGAACCGCAGACGAAGCAGGTGTCCGTCGGGTCGAAGCTGCAGTCCGCGGTGTACGGCCGGATTCCCCTCGTCTTCGTCGGGACGTACGTCGGCTGGCTGCTGGTCAGCGTCGGCCTCCACGCGGTCTCCGCGTTCACGGACGGAAGCGGGTCCTTCGCCGCCACGCTCGCGGTCACCGGCTGGGCGACCCCCGCACAGCTCGCGTCGACGCTGCTCGGACTCGCGGGAATCGTCCTGGCGTTCAACGGCGTCGAGTTCGCGAGCGACCCCGAACTGCTGGCAGACCAGCTCCGTCGAATCGCGAGCACGTCCCGTGGTTTGCTCGGCGTGCTCGGCTCGCTCGTCGGGGTCACGTGGCAGGCGTACATCTGGACACACGGCATCCGCGAGAGCCACGGTAGTTCGTTCGGTGGCGCCGCCACCGCGGCCGGCGTCACGGCCGTCGTGCTGTTCGTCTTCTCGCTGGCCTGACGCGGTCCACTTTCACTTTCACCCCGCGGCAGGATGCGGTATATGGGGCGAACGGGCGTTCGTTGAGACAGGTGACTGATGGATGAGAACTACGCCGACGCGGGCTGGCGCGTCAAGTGCCCTCGCGGCCACACGCGCTTGCGGCGCCTCCGGGACGGCCGGTACTACTGCCGCAGCTGCGACGCGCACTACGAGCCGACCGACCTCCGGGGGTGAACGGGCGTGTCGATAGACCCCCGCGCGAACTCGGTGGCGAACGGCACCCGGAGCGTCCTCAACGGCAACCCGGACGCGACCGCTCGCCTCCCGTCGCCCGCCGAGACGTACGAACTCTCGGAGCTCCCCGAGGAGGTCCGCCGCATCTTCCGGCGGTTCCGGGAGCACGGCATCGTCGAGGCGGTGTCCCGCTCCGACGGCGGGCCGAACGTCTACCGCACCGACCCCGGCGCCTACGAGGTCGCCCGCGAGATACGCAGTGAGCGCCGCACGCTCCCCTGCGGCCACGGTGGGATGCAGAACCTCCGGGGCGACGACTACTCCTGTGGCGACCCCGACTGCGAGGCTCGCTACGACCGCGACACCGTCGCCGACGTCCTGTTCGCGTAGCGTCTGCTGGTTGTCTGACGCTCGTCAGTCCTCCGCGGGCGCCGTTTCAACTGGAGAACTCACAGACGGCTCACGGCCGGTGTCACCCCGGAACCACCTTCTAGAACGCGAAATCGGGGGGTTGCGCCGGGACGCAACCCCTTCGTTTCAACTGGAACGGGGTGTGCGAACACGCCTCACTTCTCGACGTCGAGCAGCGCCACGCGCTCCCGGACGACCCCCGAGAGGTCGTCGACGACCGCTCGCTCGGCGTCGCTCACGTCGAAGAACTCCCACAGCGTCGTCGGGTCGCCGCCGAGGGTCGCCCGCTCGTCGAGCAGGTCGGCCACCGCGCTCGCGGCCGCCGCCTCGTCGCCGTCTTGCAGGGGCTCGCTGTCGACCACGACGACCACGGCGCTCTCGCCCTCGTCGACGCCCATCGCCAGCGCCCGCCGAATCTGTCGTCGGCCCGCTGCGTACAACAGTATCTCGACCGCGCGGTCGGTGGCGACGTTCTCGTCGCGCTCGAACGCGCGGTTCGCGTGCGCGACGGCGGCCTCGAGGTGCGCGCGGTCCGCGACGTAGTCGGCGTCGAACGCCTGCACCGCACAGTCGTGCTCGTCGCCGATATCGCCGAGGGTGGCGACGAACCCGTCCACGTCCTCGACAGTCGCGACGCCCTCGACGACCCTCACGAGAAGTCCCCCAGGTTCGCCTGTCCGTCGCGCTCGCTCTCCTCGACCGCGGCGACCGTGTCGGCGTCCGCGTCGACGTCCGTCAGGTCCGGGTTCGGGTGGCCGACGTTCTCCAGGATGCGCTCGGCCGTCTTCCGGCGCCCCCGGACCGCGCCGAGCACGACGCTCTTCTCGGCGTTCCGGAGGTCCGCTCGCGTCTCGATGCCCGCCTCGTACAGCCGCCGCGCGCGCTTCCGGCCGACGTCCCGGACGCCCGCGAGGTCCAGCAGTTCCTCGCGGACGCCGTACTGCACGCGCTTGCGGGCCTCCCGGACCGCGGTGGCGCCCACGCCGATGTCGGCGGCGAGCCGCTCGGTCGCGTTCAGCAGCCACTCCGCCGTCTCGACCTTCCCGCGGATGTCGCCAGGCCCGACGCCGTAGCGCTCCGCGATGCGGTCCTCGTCGAGTTCGGAGGCCCAGTCGTCGAGGAGCTTCGCGGTCTTCAGCGCCGACAGCCAGTCCTCCCAGTGGGCCTCCTCCTCGCGGGGCGCCGGCCCGAGTAGCTGCTCCTCGACCTCGTAGGCCAGCTCTGTGTACTGCTCGCGGTCGCCCGACCGGAGGTAGAGCTCGTACATGTCCGGCGTCCGGCTCACGAGGTGGTAGAGACCGAGCGGCGTCAACTCCACGTCGACGTCCGCGTCCTCGGGAATCGGCTCGGTCTCGGTCTGGAGGTCGCTGGCCGTCTGGAAGGGGTCACTGCCGCCCGCACTGCCCGCGTCGTCGTCGCTCGCCTCGTTCGCGGCCCCGCTCGCCGCCGCTCGCGCTGCATCGCGCAGTCCGTCGACGAGCGTCGCGGCGCTCATCGGGTCGACGTAGAGCTGGCTCACGAGGTGGCCAGTGGTGGTCGCGCGCAGCGCGCCGTTCTCGCGTTCGACGAACTCGTTGGCCTCGAGGTAGGCGAGCACGTCCCGCGCGACGCTCTCCAGTCGGCCGGGGTCGTCTGTCTGGGCGGCGTACAGCGTCTCTCCGAGGAACTCGTGGAGCGCCTCCTCGGTGGTGGTGAAGCCCGTGGCGACGGCCGCCAGCACGTGCGTCCGGAGCGCCGGCTCGGCCGCGAGCTTCGAGCGCACGGGGTCGGGGTCCGCGTAGATGTAGCGGTCGAACAGCTCCTCCAGTTCGTCGTGGCCGTTCGCCAAGAGGACGGCCTCACCGTACGGGTCGAGGCCCGGGCGGCCCGCGCGCCCGAACATCTGGTGCACTTCGAGCACCGAGAGGGGCTGCATCCCGCCCGCGGTGCCGTCGTAGCGCTGCCAGTCCCGCACGACGACCCGCCGCGAGGGCGTGTTCACGCCCGCCGCGAGCGTCGGCGTCGCTGCGACCACGCGGATGAGGCGCTCGCGGAACGCGTCCTCGACGAGTTCGCGGTGCTCGCGGGCGAGGCCGGCGTGGTGGAACGCCGCGCCCTTCGCCACGGCGTCGGCCAGGTCGTCGCTGGTCTCCGTGTCGCTGACGCCGCGTATCTCCTCGGCCACCTCGCGGAGGCGCTCGCGCTGGTCTGCGTCCAGCGACCCCTTCGTCACGTCCGAGAGCCGGCGGGCCGCTGCTTCGGCGTTCCGCCGCGAGTTCACGAAGACGAGCGTCGAGCCGTCGTCTTTCAGCGTGTCCGCGACGACGGCCGCGGTCTGGCTCCCCGACCCCACCGAGAGCTCCTCCTGGGTACCGTCGTCGTAGTGGACCGCCTGCCCGTAGTGGACGCCCGTCCGGAGGTCGATGGGCCGCCAGTCGGTGTCGACCAGTTCGGCGTCCAGCCAGTCGGCTATCTCGCCGGCGTTCCCGACCGTCGCCGACAGCGCCACGACCTGGAGGTCGGTCACGCGCTGTCGGAGTTTCGCGAGTGTCACCTCCAGGGTCGGGCCGCGGTGTTCGTCGTCCACGAGGTGGACCTCGTCGGCGACCACGCAGGCCAGGTCGTCGATCCAGCCCGCGCCGTTGCGCACGAGCGAGTCGACCTTCTCGGAGGTGGCGACGACGATGTCGTTGTCCGAGAGCCGCTCGCCGTCGCTCTGGTAGTTCCCCGTCGAGACTCCCACGGAGATGCCGAACTGCTCGAAGGCCTCGAACTCGGTGGCCTTTTCGCCGGCCAGCGCCCGCAGCGGCACGATGTACAGCGCCGTGCCGCCGCGCTCGATGGCCGACAGCATCGCCAGTTCCGCGATGAGGGTCTTCCCGCTCGCGGTCGGCACGCTCGCGACGAGGCTCCGGCCCTCGGTGGCGCCGGCCTCCACGGCCGCCGCCTGCGGGGGGTAGAGCTCCTCGATGCCCTCGCTCTCGAGGTGTGCTGCCACCCCCTCGGGCAGCCCCGAGATGTCCGCGACGTTCATTGGGCCGAGGTAGGCGCGTCCCGCGGTTTAAACTGTCGGGGTGGGCGAGCGTCAGTCGACAAGATAGTCCCGATACTGCCGGGCGAGGTTTGCGACGACGACACCGACAACGCCGACTAGGACCCCAACACCGACACCGAACGGCACTGCCTCGACGGCGGCTTGCGGGTACGGAGCACCACTACTCTGGCCGACCTGGAAGTAGTGGACGAAGTGGACGTAGACGGGGAGTACGGGGAGCAGGGCCGCCAGCAGCAGCGCATTTGTCCGGAGTTCCACCCACCCGCTGAGCAAGACCAGAACGAAGAGAAAGAACGGTGCGCCCAGGCCGAAGAACGCCAGTGCCGAGTCCTGGTACAGCGCGTAGATGCCGAACTGGACGGCCGACAGTACCGCTACGAGGCCGACGATTTCTGCTACTGTCGCCGGGTCGTCTCCGAGGAGGGTTCGTCTGTGCACGCTCGACTCCACTGCCTGCGATACTCGTTGGGGACATGATGAGTTTTGTGCCGATGAGGAGCGTCGGTGTCCGACCACTACCTGTCTCCCCTGACCCCGGCAACGATTTACCCCCAGGGCTGCCAGAGACGACTATGCGAATCGAGTTCGACCGGGACACCTGTATCGGGATGTTCCAGTGCGTCGCGGAGTGGGAGGAGGGCTTCGAGAAGGACATGGACGCCGGGAAAGCCGTCCTGAAAGACGGCGAGGAGACCGAGGAGGACGTCTTCTCCCGAGAAGTGCCCGAGGACGCGGAACTGGACGCGAAGTTCGCGGCGCGGGCGTGCCCCGTCGACGCCATCACGGTGTACGACGACGACGGCGAGCAGCTGATTCCCTGACTGCGGCGGCCATGGACGCGCCGGAATGCGGCCAGAGCGGCCCCGAACATTCATGTCCCAGCGAGTTGTACGCCTTGGTAGCATGTGCCATCCATGGGAGGAGGTACCGGTCTGGGCGGAGTCCGACGACGAGGAGGCCGAGGCGGACGAGACCGCCGAACTCCAGCGCGAGGTTTCGCCGTCGTAACACCCGGAGACACCCACCGCTGCCCTGACTACTCGCAGACAGCGGTAGCCTCGACTTCGACCACCAGGTCGTCGTCGAGGAGACGGCTCACCTCGACCACCGTGGTAGCCGGGCGCACGCCACCGAAGGCTTCCTCGTGAGCGCGGCCCACGGCCTCCCAGTCGTCGACGTCCGTGAGGAACAGGCGCGTGCGAACGACGTCCGACAGCGATGCGTCCGCCTCGCGGAGGGCGTCCGCGACGATGTCGATGGCGTGCTTGGTCTGCTCGTAGGGGTCGCCCGGCGCGACCACCTCGCCGTCCTCGACTGCGGTCGTCCCGGAGACGTGGACCTGGTCGCCCGCGCGGACCGCTCGCGAGTAGCCGACGCGGTCCTCCCAGTCGTTGCCGGAGCTGACGAGTTGTCGCATACCACCCGAATCGCGCCCAGAGGAGAAAAAACCGCGGCTCGAATTCACTCCGTGCTCGCTCAGTCCGTGGTCTCCCTGCAGTCGGCCAGCGCGCTACGAGATCTTGTCGTACTGCTCGGAGAGCTTCTCGGCGGCCTCGCCGAGCTGGTCGCGCTCGTACTCCGTGAGGTCCCACTCGACGACCTCCTCGACGCCGTTCGAGCCGAGCTTCACGGGGACGCCGAGGCCGACGTCGTCGAGGCCGAACTCGCCGTCGAGGACGACGGAGCCGGGGAGCACCTCGCCCGTATCGTGGAGGATGGCCTCGACCATGTGGGCGACGCCCGTCGCCGGGCCCCACTGGGTCGCGCCCTTCTTCTCGATGACGTTCATCGCGGACGTCTTCAGTTCGTCGAGAATCTCGACCTTCTCGTCGTCGCTGAACTCGGGGTCCGCGCCGTTCACGCGAACCTTCGAGAAGACGGGAACCTGGGCGTCGCCGTGCTCGCCGAGGATGGACGCCTCGACGTTCTGGACGGGCGCGTCGAAGCGCTGGCCGAGCACGTAGCGGAACCGCGCGGAGTCGAGGCGGCCGCCGAAGCCGACGACCTTGTTGCGGTCGCGGTCGCCCGTCTCGTAGAGGTGGCGGTTGAGCAGGTCGACGGGGTTCGACGTCGTGACGGTGACGAAGTCGTCGTTGTGCTCGGCGATGGAGGAGCCGATGTCCTCCATGATGGGGGCGTTGTCGCCCGCGAGGTCGATGCGGGTCTGGCCCGGCTGGCGCGGGATACCCGCCGTGATGACGACGACGTCGGAGCCCGCGGTGTCCTCGTAGGACCCCTGGTAGACCTCGGTGTTCGAGTCGTAGGCGACGCCGTGGTTGGCGTCCGCGGCCTGCCCGATGGTCTCGTCTTCCTTGTCCGGGATGTCCACGAACACGAGTTCGTCGGCAACGTCGCGGAGCGCGAGATTGTAGCCTGCGGCGGCGCCGACGGTGCCGGCGGCCCCCACGATGCTGACTTTCGTCATATCACGTAAACAGGCACCGGGCAGGCCGTTAAGCGCTTCGATAGCGCCAACTGAGTGCCCGTACCGCCCACTTTCGCTACCGACAGACGCCGAACGAAGATTCGACGGACGACGAACTCGTCTTCCCGCAGGCTTTTCGCCGCCGCGCCCTATTCCCTGCCTATGAGCGACACGGACGACGGCTTCGACGAGGAGGCCGTGCGGGAGGAACTCCGTCAGAAGTACGAGGACGAGCGCGAGGACCGGGAGGCGACCGCCCGGATGAGCGAACTGCTACTGCAGGGCGCGACGATGACCAACCAGCACTGCGACCGCTGCGGGACGCCCGTCTTCCGGTACGACGGCGAATCGTTCTGCCCGAACTGCCAGCACGAGGCCGAACAGGCCCAGACCCAGGAGCAGGCCGACAGTGCCCAGCGGGATGCCCCCGCCGAGCAGACAGCCGACACCCCTGTCGACGCACCATCCACCGACGAGGCGGCCCGGGCGTCCCAGTCGGACCAGCCGGACGCGGCGCGGACTGCCGACCGACGGGCACCGCCGTCGAAGTCGGGCGGCCAGCACGCGCCCGAGACCCGCAACCAGCAGCGCTCGCGGGATGCCGTCACGGAGCGGGGTCAGGAACCGCAGTCCGAACGACCCGAGCGCTCCCGTGGGACGGCGCCGTCCGGCGAAGCGGCCGACGCGCTGGAGTCCTCCATCTCGGCGCTGGCGCGCCGGGCCGCGGCCGCCGACGACCCGCGCACCGCCCGCGAGTACCTCGAGGCCGCCCGCGAGGCCGCCGAAGCGCTCGCCGCGCTCCGGTAGCCGGGCAGAACTGATTTGCCGGGCGCGCCCGCACGTTCGACCATGGAGATCCTCGTTCCCGTCGACGGGTCGGACTGTAGCTTCCGCGCGCTGGAGTTCGCTGCGGAGATGGCGCGCCGCTACGAGGCGAACATCCACGTCGTCCACTTCACGGACACCGAGACCGACGCCACGGACGAGATCGTGGACCGCGCACAGGACGTCCTCGACGCGCAGAACGTCGACGCCGTCCCGGAGGTGTCGACAGACGTCGACCTCGAGTTCCGGCCGGCCGACCAGGTCGGCGAGGACATCCTCGACCTCGTCGCGGACCACGGCTACGACCACGTCGTCATGGGCCACCACGGCTCCGGTACCATCGAGCGCGTCATCCTCGGGAGCGCCGCCGAGACCGTGATGCGTTCCGAACGCGTCCCTGTCACCGTCATCCCCTAATCCGGGCGGTAGTCGCTCGCGACGACTTCGCGGATGCGTTCGGCGGTCACCTGCCCGACGCCCTCCGCGTCCAGCAGGTCGTCCTCGCTCGCGGTCATCACGGCCTCCACGCTGCCGAACTCGTCGAGCAGCGAGCGCGCCGTCACCGGGCCGATGTCGGCGATGGCGGAGACGACGTACTCCTGTTGCTCGCCGAGCGTCTTCGCGGCCTTCTCGCCGTGGGCGCTCACCTCGCGGTCGTTGTCGAGCTGTTCGCGCTCAGCGACGGTCCGGATCATCTCCGCGGTGTCGTCCTCACCGCGCGTGTGGACGACGCTGACGCCCCAGTCCACCGCCAGCGAGGACAGCGCCGCCCGGATGGCGTTCGGGTGGACGTTGCGCTCGGCGTAGAGGTCACCGTCCCCCTCCAGCAGCAGGACAGGCCGCGTGTAGTGGCGCGTGAGGTCCTTGGCCTGCTCGAACAGCGACCGGTCGCCGCCCAGCAGCGTGTCCATGAAGTCGCCGTGGGTCTTCCGCTCGACGGCCACGCGGTCCGAGAGGACGTAGTCACCCACGGAGAGTGTCTCCAGGCGCGTCTCCACGTTCTCGCGCTTCGAGAGGTCGCGGGCGATGTTACTGTCGAGTTCTCGCTGGTCGACGACCACCTCCACGGTCTCCCCGTCGTCGCTCGACGCTCGCGCCGTCACGCCGTCTTCGGGTTCGTCGCCGCCCTCCACGTCCGCCGGGTCCGGGGCGTCGAAGTCCGCGAGGCCCGCCTGCTGGTCGGTCGTCGAGCCCTCGCTCTCGCCGCCGTCCGCGGTGGCGTTCGCTTCCGCACTCGCAGTGTCGGCGTCGCCAGCCTCGCTACCGGCGTCCTCGTCGCCGTACTCGTCCAGAGCCCGCTGGTCCTCACCCAGGTCGCCGGCCAGTTCGTCCGCGACGCCCTTCAGCGAGCGGAGTTCGTCCTCCATCTCCTGTTCGCGACGCCGCGAGATCCAGAAGTACGCCTCGTCGCGGGTGTCCTCGGCCATCAGCACGATGACCTTCCCCTCCGTCTGGCGGCCGGTGCGGCCCTTCCGCTGGACGGAGCGAATCGCGGTCGGCACGGGTTCGAAGAACAGCACGAGGTCGACCTCCGGCACGTCCAGGCCCTCCTCGGCGACCGAGGTCGAGACGAGCACCTCGAACTCCCCGCTCCGGAACTCGTCGAGGGTCTCGCGCTGTTCCTTCTGGGTCATCCCGTCGCTGCCGTCGGCGTCGCCCTGGCCGACGAACCGCCGGGTGTCGAAGTGCTGGCCGAGGAACTCCGTCAGAGCTTCGGCGGTGTCCCGGGACTCGGTGAAGACGATGACGCGCTCGCCCTCCTCGATGCCCAGCGTCTCCGCGAGCAACATCCTGGCGCGCCGGAACTTCGGGTGGAGGCCGTCGAACTCGTCGGCCTTCCGCATCGCCTCCTTGACCTTGGGTTCGCTCACGAGGCGCTGGCTCGCCTTCGACGCGCCCGACGAGCGGGCGGCGTTGCGCTGGCGCTCGAAGTATCGCCGTACCGATTCGACGCTCTGGGTCTCCACGAGCTCGACCGCCCGACGGAGCTTCATCACCTCGGCGTGGACGCTCATCCCCTGGTAGCCCTCGCTGTCGTCGTTGTCGATGAGCTCCTGGAGTCGCGCGCGGATCTTGTTCAGGTCCTTCTGGGAGACGTCCGGGCTCGACGCCCGCGTGACGCCCAGGTCCCGGAGTTTCTCCAGGCGGTCCTCGATGACCTCGTTGATGGCGTCCCGAACCTCGATGACCTGCTCTGGGAGTTCGATGCGCTCCCACTGGACGTCCGTGTCGTAGGTGTGCTCGCCGACGTCGGCGTCGTCCTCGGTCATCACTTCGACGTTCGCCACGCCGAGGTTCTCGCAGACCGTGCGGATGTCCTCCTCGTTGCCGCCCGGTGAGGCGCTCATCCCGGTGACGAGCGGGTCCGCGGCGTCGGCGTGGTAGCGCTCGGCGATGTACGTGTACGCGTAGTCGCCGGTCGCGCGGTGGCACTCGTCGAACGTGCAGTGGACCACGTCCCGCAGGCTGATTCGCCCGCCCACGAGGTCGTTCTCGACGACCTGGGGGGTGGCGACGACGACGCGGGCGCTCGACCACTGTTCCTCGCGGTCGTCCGGCCGCGTTTCCCCGGTGAACACGACGATCTCGTCGTCGGGAATCGTCAGCGCCTCGCGGTAGAACGTGGCGTGCTGTTCGACTAGCGGCTTCGTGGGCGCGAGCAACAGCGACTTCGCGCCGATGTCGTCGGCGAGGCGGTAGGCGGTCACCAGCAGGCTCACCGTCGTCTTCCCGAGGCCTGTCGGGAGGCAGACGAGTGTGTGGTCCTGCCGCGCTGCCGCCGCGAGCTGGAGCTGGTACTGGCGGGCTTCGATGACGTCCGGCTCCAGCATCGGGTGGTCGACGTACGCGGGCTCCGGCATTCGGAACGGGGTACGGCGCTCTCGGGGTTAAGGCTTCGCGTAGCGGGGTGAAAGTGGAGTCAGAGGACCGCCAGCACCACCCACATCGCCGCGCCCGCGCCGAGGGGAATGGTGGCGTTGTCGTCGATGACGTAGCCACGGACGACGGGCGTCGCGCCGTCCGCGAACGTCGCGACGAGCGCGCCCGCCACCCCCGCCACGAGCGGGACGTCGAGCAGGCTGGCGATGGCCAGACAGATGCCGAACGTCGCGAGCAGCACCCACCCCTGCTTGACGCCGAGTTCCCCGCGGGAGAGCAGGCCACTGGCGGGGTCGGCGAGCGCGAGCATCAGCATCGCGGGCACGGCGAGGGAGGGCGCGAACAGCCACGCGGTCGCCGTCCACGACAGTTCGTACAGGGCGTAGCCCGCGGGGTTGTCCTGCTCGTAGTCGCGGGTGAGCGCGTCGAATATCCACCAGGAGACGTAGCCCGAGAGCCGGAGCGCCTCCAGCACCACGGTGCAGACGGCGCCGACGACCAGCAGCCAGCGCACGGCCTCCCAGGAGAGCAGGCCCGCGAGGAACGCGCCCGGGAGCACCGCACCGCTGGCGTGCACCAGCCGCCGGCCGACTTCGCTCACAGCTCGTCGAAGGTGACGTCGCCGTCGCGCAGCGCCGGCAGTAGCTCGGTGAGCTCGGTCAGTTCGACGCGCGTCTGGGCCGTCGAGTCGCGGTCGCGGAGCGTCACCGTGCCGTCCTCGAGGCTGTCGTAGTCGACGGTGACGCAGTACGGCGTGCCGACCTCGTCCTGCCGGCGGTACCGGCGACCGATGTTCCCGGAGTCGTCGTAGGTCACGTCGACGCCGGCCTCACGGAGGTCCGCCGCCAGGTCGCGGGCTGTCTCGCCCAGGCCGTCCTTGTCCATCAGCGGGAACACGCCGACGGTCGTCGGCGCGACCTCCGCGGGCAGGCGGAGCACGCTGCGCTCCTCGCCCTCGACCTCGTCCTCGTCGTAGTTGTGCGCGAGCACCGTGTACACCGCGCGCCCGACGCCGAACGCGGGTTCGACCACGTGCGGGACGATGTGGCGGCCGGACTCGGTCTGCTCCTCGACCGCGAAGCCGGTCTGCTCGGTCGGAACCGTGTACGCCTCGCCGTCGACCTCGACGGTGACCTCGTCGTCCTCGAACGCCGAGCGGTCGCGCTCGGCGAGCGCCTTGAGGGCGTCCGCGACGGCCCCGGCGTCGCCGCCGAACTTCGGGCCCAGCGCGGACATGTCCGGGTCGACGGTCGCGCGCTCGACGGTCTTCGGCTCGTCGTACTGCTGGAAGACGGTGAAGTTGTCGTCGGCGTGCTCCGAGTGCTTCGAGAGGTCGTAGTCGGTCCGGGAGGCGATGCCTTCCAGTTCCACCCAGTCGCCGCCGACCTCGCCCTCCGCGTCCCAGCAATCAGAGGCGTAGTGGGCGAGTTCGCCGGGGAGGTGCTGGCGGAACCGGAACCGCTCCATGTCCACGCCGACCCGCTCGAACCACTGCTTCGACCGCGCGAGGAAGTACGCCACCCACTCGCCCTGTACGACGCCCTCCTCGAGGGCCTCCTGGGGCGTGAGCCGCAGGTACTCCTCGCCGTCGGCCTGCTGGGCCTCGACGGGGTACAGCGGCAGTTCGACGTCCGCGACCCGCGAGAGGTCCGGCCCCTCGCCCTCCGGGTCGACGAAGAACTCTAGTTCCGCCATCGTGAACTCACGGGCGCGCAGCAGCGCGTTCCGCGGGCTGATCTCGTTGCGGTAGCCCGCGCCGATCTGCGCGGCGCCGAACGGCAGCTGGTTGCGGGCGTACTCCTTCAGGCGCGGGAACTCCGTGAACATCCCCTGGGCCGTCTCCGGCCGGAGGTAGCCGGGCTGGCCGGAGCCGGGGCCGATGCTCGTCGCGAACATCAAGTTGAACCCCTCGACGGGCTGGCCGACCAGGGACGCGCCGCAGTCAGGGCAGACGAGGTCGTGCTCGGCGATGAGCGCCTCGACCTCCTCGGTCGGCACGGACTCGGCGTCCTCCACGTCGGTGTTGTCCTCGACGACGTGGTCGGCGCGGTGGCTCTCACCACACTCCGGGCACTCCACGAGCATGTCGTCGAAGCCGTCGAGGTGGCCCGACGCCTCGAAGACCGCTTCCGGGGTCACCGTCGGGGAGTCGATCTCCATGTTACCCTCGCGGGTGACGAAGCGGTCGCGCCACGTCTCCTCGACGTTGCGCTTCAGCGCCGCGCCCTCCGGGCCGTAGGTGTAGAACCCGGAGACGCCACCGTACGCCTCGTTCGCCTGGAAGAAGAACCCGCGGCGGCGCGCGAGCTCGTCTAGCTCACTCATCGGCCACCCCCGCGAGCAGGTCGACGTCCCGGACGATGCCGACGAGTTCGTCGCCGGACATCAGCGGCACCTGTTCGACGTCGTTGGTCAGCATCTGCTGGGCCACCTCGCGAGCGGTGCGGCGCTTCGACACCGTCAGCACGTCGCGAGTCATGAACTCCTCGACGGGTTCGGCGGGAATCTCGACGTTCCGCGTCGGGAGGTAGCGGCTCCCGGTCGCCTTGATGGACTCCCACTTCCAGTCGTCGTCGTCGTCCGCGATGGAGTCGCCGGTGTTGGCCTCGCCCTCGACGACCCGGGCCACCTCTATGACGTCGACCTCGGTGACGATGCCGGCCATTTCGCCGTCCTCGCCGAGCACGACCGAGTACGGAACGTTCGCGAACGATATCTCGCGCTCCGTGACCGTCAGCGGCGTGCCCGCGTACGTCGTGTTCACGTCCCGGCGCGCGAGTCCGCCGACCTCAGTGTCGCCGTCCTCCTCGCCGTCGGCGATGGCGCGAACCACGTCGGTCACCGTGACGATACCCTCCAGGCGGCCGTCCTCGACGACGGGGACGCGGCGGGCGTCCTCGCGGAGCATCAGCGCCGCCACCTCCTGGATGGTGGCATCCGTCGTCGTGGTCGGCGCGTCCCGCATCAGCATCGCCAGCTGGTCCTCCTCGGGGCGTTCGATGAGGTCGTCCCGGGAGATGAGTCCGCGGTACTGCTCGCCGTCCTCGGAGGGCTTCACGACGGGTACGGAGGAGAAGGCCCGCTCCTGGAGATACTCGAGAATGTCGTCCCGCGTCCCCGGCAACTCGACCGTCACTACGTCGGCCCGGGGGGTCATCGCGTCTGCGACGTTCATGTAGCCGACATTCTCTCCCCACGCATTTGTAGGCTACGACAGCGCGTTACCGGTCCACACGCCCGTTCAGAAGTTGCCGAGCTGCTCGGGGTCCTCCGGCAGGTCCCCCGCACGCGGGAAGAACTTCTCGTAGCCCTCGTGACGGAACGCGCCGTACCGCGTCCCGTCGAGCGTGCGGACGAACGTGTACATCTCGTCCTCCTCGCGGGCGGCGAACGCGCACATCGTCTCGTCACGGATGGGGTAGCCGCCGGCCAGCAGAATCGCCCGTTCGGCGTCCGGGTCGACGAGTTCGACGACGACGAACGCGTCCTCGCCCGCCTCGCCCCGGTAGACGTCGTACTCGGGGTAGTCGCCGGCCGCGAACGCCGCCTCGAACTCCTCGGCGTGGTTGTCCGCGACGACGAACTCCATCCCGAACTCGCCGTCGGGGTCGTTCGTGTCCCGGCCGATGGGGCCGGTTTCGACGGCCGGGATGGCCGTGACGTCGTGGCCGGCCTCGCGGTGTTCCTCAGCGATGGCGTCCATGTCGTCGAGGGTCTGCTGCCACGCTCGCTTCAGGGACTCGGTTCCACCGGAGTACCGCTCGACTCGCTGTCGCAACTCGGCGTCGTCGCTCTCGGGCGTCGCCGGCTCCTCCTCGGTGGGCTGGTCTTCCATGGCCGCGTGTTGTCCACTCGCCTTCAAGAACCTTCCGTGCCACTGCGTTCGCCGCTCCTGGCCCCGTCACCGACGGAGGGACGTCGGCCGGTCGACACCGCCGACGTACGTCGCGGACGTACTGGAGCGGTTCAGGGGCCGATGCCGAAGAACTGCTCGAGGACGATGGACGTCACCATCATACCGACCGCCGCGAACAGCACCCGTGAACCGGTCGAGAGCCGCTGACGGTGGGGTATCTGCCGGAATCGCGCCGGCGGTAGCCGCTGGACGAAGCGCTGGAAGCCCGTGTCTGGCGGTCCCCCCGCGCGGTCGAAGAGGCTGACCGAGCGCCCCTCGTCGTCGTCGTCCTTCCAGGCCGCCTCGGGCCACAGCAGCAGCGTCCCGTAGCCGAACGCGACCCAGCCGAAGACGAACAGGCCGAACTTCACGCCGGGCGCGAACCGCCCGCCGACTGCGAGCGTCACGACTCCGGAGAACACGCCGAACACCACCGTCGTCGCGGCCGCGTACGCCACCGCGTCGAAAAATTGTGCGACCCGGTCGGGGTCGGCGTCGTCGACGCCGGACTCACCGGGCTGTGCGAACGTGCCGGTCGACCCGCGCGCCGCGCCGTCCGACTCGCGGTCGACCATCTCAGCGCTCGTAGCCGTGGTCGGAGATGTACGCCTGGGTGTCCTGGTACTCCTCCGCGTGTCGGTGGCACTGACTCGTCCGGCCGTTGTCACCGACCACGTACTGCTCGGGCATCTCCTGCTCGCAGATGCTGCCGAACTCCTCGCGGAGCTCCTCCTGGGCGGACTGGAGGTCGTCCCGGCGCACGTGCTCGATGGCGCTGTCGATGTGCTGCTGGACCTCGTTCGGGACCGTCTTGTTCTCGAACGCCTCCTCGAGGACTTCCTCGGTGTCCATCCCGCGGGTCTCCATCCCGAGCAGGTCCTTGAGGCGTTCCCTGACCCCCTTCGAGAGGTCGCCGCGTTCGCGTAGTACCTCCCGGAATATCTCGACGCCCTCCCAGACCTCGTCGTCGAGGTCCTCGTACTCGGGCGGGCGGATTTTCAGCGGACACCGTGTGCTGAACACGCAGCCGCTCGGCGGGTCCCGCGGGCTCGGCGGCGTGCCGCGGAGCGTCATCCGCTTCTTCTCGATGGTCGGGTCCGGCTCCGGAATCGCCGACAGCAGCGAGTTCGTGTACGGGTTCGCCGGGTCGTCGAAGATGTCGTCGACCGGCCCGATCTCCATCACCTTCCCGAGGTACATCACGGCGACGCGGTCGCAGATGTGCTCGACGACCGAGAGGTCGTGGGCGATGATGAGATAGGTCAGCCCGAACTCCTCCTGCAGGTCGTCGAGGAGGTTCAGGATCTTCGCTTGCACGGAGACGTCCAGCGCGCTCACCGGCTCGTCGAGCACGAGGAACTCCGGCTCGAGCGCGAGCGCGCGGGCGATGCCGACGCGCTGGCGCTGCCCGCCGGAGAACTGGAACGGGTAGCGGTAGTAGTGCTCCTCGCTCAGGCCGACGGTCTCCAGCAGTTCACGGACGCGGTCGCGGCGGTCCTCGGGAGTCTTCCAGTCGTGGACGTTCAGCGGCTCCTTGATGATCTCGCCGACCGTCATCCGGTCGTTGAGGCTGCCGTCCGGGTCCTGGAACACCATCTGGACGTTCCGGCGCCACTCCTTGAGCTTCTTCCCGGACAGCGACGTGATGTCGGTGCCGTCGTAGCGCACCTCGCCGCTCGTCGCGGTCTCGAGTTGCATCAGCGTGCGCCCGAGCGTGGACTTCCCACAGCCGGACTCGCCGACGAGACCGAGCGTCTCGCCGTGCTGGATGTCGAAGTCGACGCCGTCGACGGCCTTCACGGGGTTGCCGCCGAACAGCCCGCCCTCCGACCCGTAGTAGGTCCGCAGGTCGTTCACCTCGACGAGCGTCTCGCCGGTCACCGTGCTCCCGCCTCGCTCTCGTTTCTCCTGGTAGAGTGACGTCATTCAGACACCTCCGAACTCGTCTTGTCCTCGCGAGACCGGTGGATCTCCACGGCCTCGTTCTGGGAGACGTCATCCGGGTAGAGCAGACACGCGGCCCGGTGGTCGTCGACTCCCTCTTCGACCTCGACCTGGACGGGATGGACCTGCTCGCAGTCGTCGAACGCCTTCGGACACCGCGGCGCGAACCGGCAGTACGTCGCCCGCTCGTTCGGCGTCGGCACGTCGCCCTCGATGGTCCGCAGGTCCGTCCCGCGCTCGTTCCTGCTGGGAATGCTCTCCAGCAGCCCCTGCGTGTAGGGGTGTTTCGGGTTCTCGAACAGCTCCTCGACGGGTGCAGACTCCACCATCTCGCCCGCGTACATCACGTTCACGCGGTCGCTGATCTCCGCGATGACGCCCATGTCGTGGGTGATGAACATGATGCCGATGTCGTGTTCGTCCTTCAGTTCGTGGAGCAGCTCCAGGATCTGGGCCTGGATGGTGACGTCGAGTGCCGTCGTCGGCTCGTCGCAGATGAGCAGGTCGGGGTCGCAGGCGAGCGCGACGGCGATGACCGCGCGCTGGCGCATCCCCCCGGAGAACTGGTGGGGATACTCCTTCAGGCGCCGGGGTGCGTCCGGAATACCGACGTCTTCGAGGAGTTCGATGGCCGCCTCGTCGGCCTTCTTTCCGCGCAGCCCCTGGTGGAGGCGCAGCGCCTCCTTGATCTGGTTACCGACCGTGTAGACGGGGTTCAGCGACGACAGCGGGTCCTGGAACACCATCGCAATCTCGCTGCCGCGGTACTGCCGCCACTGCTCGTCGGACTTCCCGACGAGGTTCTCGCCCTTGTACTCGATCGAACCGCCGATGATGCGGCCGGGGGTGTCGACCAGCCCCATGATGGAGCGGGCGGTCACGGACTTCCCGGACCCAGACTCGCCGACGATGCCGACGGACTCGCCGCGGCTGATCTCGAAGCTCACGCCGTCGACGGCGCGGATCGTCTCCTTGTCGGTGAAGAACGCCGTCTGCAGGTCGTCGACGCGAAGCAGCGTCTCCTGACCGCCGCGCTGCTCGTCGTCGTACTCGGCTCGACTCATCACCCACCACCTCCTGCGGCCGCGGCCTCGCCAGCCGCGTCGTCGCCGCTGGTCTTCGGGTCGATGGCGTCACGGATGCCGTCACCGAGCGCGTTGAACCCGAGCACCAGGACGGTGATGGCCAGCCCCGGCACGACCGAGATGTGCCAGGACTGCGTGGTGATGAGTGACTGGCCGCGCGCAATCGCGCGCCCCATCTCCGGGGTCGGCGCTTCGACGCCGATCCCCAGGTATGCGAGGCCTGCCGCGCCGATCATGTAGCCGCCGACGGACATCGAGAGGTAGATGAGCAGGTAGCCGATGACGTAGGGGGCGACGTGCTTGCGGACGATGTTCCACGGCCGCTCGCCGAAGCCCTTCGACGCCAGCACCCACTCGTTCTGGGCGACCTGGAACGCCGGCCCACGCACGGCGCGCCACAGCCCCATCCACCCCCAGATACCGAACAGGAACGCGATGAGGAAGCCGCCGCTGTAGATGCTACTTATCCAGTGGTCGGCGAGCACCGAAACCAGCATGATGAGCACGAGCAACTGTGGCATCGCCGAGAACGCGTCGCTTGTGAGCACCGCAACGAGGTCTAAGAGCCCGCGGTAGTACGCGGTCAGTAACGCCAGCGACAGCGCGATACCGCCGGCGACGATGGCCGCGAACACGCCGATGAATATCGAGACCCGAGCGCCGTACGCCATGAACGTGAACAGGTCCTTCCCGTTCGACGCCTGGCTCATCGTCCCGGCCGGGTGGAACCTGTCGTAGTTGTCGTACGACCAGAGGCCGAAGTTCTGCGTGACGCCCTTCGAGGAGGAGAACAGGTTCGCCGTGGTGACGCTAGTCTCCCGCACCTCGCCGACGTCCTCGTCGTAGTACGTAACTGTGTTCTGGGCGGGGTTCTTGAGGTTCTGGTCCGCGTTCGTCGGACTCACCGTCGGCGCAAACATCGCCATGATGAGGAGGAGGAGGACGAGCACGAGGCCGAACTTCCCCCAGTTGTGGCTGCGGAACCGGTCGATCATGTCGTCTGCGGGCGTCCAGTCGGCGTACCGGTAGTGGCGCCGGAAGACGAAGTAGCCGCGCCAGAGCCAGTACGCGAAGAACAGCGCGTACGCGTAGACGACGCCGACGCGGATCAGCCAGGCGTGGGCCGGTTCGAGACCCATGAACGTGCCCTGCCAGCCCTGTTCCGGAAGCTCGTACCCCTGGTTGGGGATGAGCTCGCGGTCCAGCAGCGTCGGGAGGTCCGCGAGCCAGTTGCCGACGTCCGCGAACACGGACGCAACGCCGGCGATACCGCCGGCGATGGCCGACGGGAGGACGTCCCCCAGCACGTCGAACGGGACGTCCCACGGGAGGGACATGATGCCGCCCCAGAGGGCGCCGAACTCGACCGCGAGGAGGACCGCTGCGACGGCCCCCCATCGGGCTGCTGGACCCGGGTTCTTCCGAATCCGGTGGACGATACTGTCGCTTTTCGGATCTTCGATAGCCATTGTCAGTTACCCTCGAAGCCGACTCGTGGGTCGACCACGGTGTAGAGGAAGTCCTGGAGGATGTTGATGCCGACAATCAGGAGGATGAAGAAGAACATCAACGCACCTGCCAGGGGCAGGTCTCCCGACGTCATCGCGGTGAAGAACAGCCAGCCGATGCCGTTGATGCCGAAGACCGTCTCGACGAGCACGGCGCCGCCGACGAGCAGGCCGGCCTCAGCGGTGATGACCGGAATCAGCGGGATGAGCGCGTTACGGAAGATGTGCTTCCAGACGATGGTGCGGCCCGGGAGCCCCTTCGCGCGCGCCATCTCGACGTAGTTGGAGTTCTTCGACTCCAGGAACGCGGTCCGGCCGATACGCATCTCGTTGCCCATCGACGCGGAGCCGAGGACGAGTGCGGCCGGTATCACCATCTTCGAGGCGCGCAGGAAGTTGTCGAAGTTCCAGAGGTTGTTCATCTCCGGCGCGCCCGCGACGTCCGTGCTCACGATGAAGTTCTCCCAGTCGAAGCCGAAGAGGAAATCCTGGGACTGGGAGAGCACCATCAGCATGATGACCGCGAGCCAGAAGTTCGGCATCGCGCGCCAGATGATGCCGCTGAACGATGCCGTGTAGTCGCCCAGCGTGTTGGGGTTCAGCCCGGCGTAGAACCCGAGCGGGATACCGATGAACAGCGGCAGCAGGACCGCCCACGCGCCCATCAGAACCGTCCGGGGCGCGTAGGACATGATGACCTCGTAGGCCGTGTAGTCGGGCCGGATGACCCACGAGTTACCGAGGTTGAACGTGAACATGTTCACGACGAAGTCGAAGTACTGCTCCCACATCGGCTGGTTCATCCCGAGCTGTCGGTGGATCTCCTCGACTCGCGCCGCCGTTGCTTGCTGTCCCAGGATGGCGTACGCGGGGTCAATCGGCCCCGCGTAGATGACGAAGAACGTGATCGTCGTCCCGAACAGTATCACTGGGATCGACAGTACGAGTCGTTTCGCGAAGTAGCTCCACCGGCTCATGGGTGTCTGCCTCGAATAGTGTTACTCGCTTGCATCTGTCTAATCTTTCGGTTTATCTCTTGCGGTGTCGCGTATTCTTGCGTTTCGCGGGGACTAGAGGGTCTACTCGCGGTACGCAAACGGTCGTGTTCTGTATTACGAAAAATACAGGGCGGTTCACCGGACTGCTGGTGTCGCTACTCGTGGTCGCCGCGGTCGCCGATCTTGGTCGTGTGGTCCTTCGACCGGGAGCCACCCATCGCACCTGCGCGTGGGGAATCCGTCCACTGGTACGAGAAGTACTGGTCGATGGTGTGGAGGATCGGCAGCATGACGGCGTCCTTCATCGACGCCTCCTCGATCATCCAGCCACCCTCTGCGCGTGCCTGGGCCTCCTCCTCGGAGATGCCGTAGTTGTCCGTGATCATCTGCCAGCCTTCCTCGGCCTGACCGGCGAAGTCGCCGTTGTCCGCGGTCCAGTTCACGTAGCCGACGTTGTCGGACTTGTCCGTGATCGTGGCCGGCGGGTTCAGGAGCTTCAGGAAGTTGTCCAGACCCGGGTAGTCGGCGAGCCAACCGAGGTAGAACATGCCGACGTTGCCGCTCCGTGCGCGGTTGAGGAACGTACTCCAGTCGGCGGTGTTCAGCTCGATCTCGAGACCAGCGTCGGAGAACTGGTCGCGGAGCAGCGAGTACATGGCCTCGCCACCCGCCTGGGTCGCGTAGCCGTTGGACATGTCGAACGAGAGCGTGTACGGGCTACTCTGCGTGTAGCCGGCGTCCTCGAGCACCTGCGTGGCCGACTCCATGTCGGACTGCTGGTAGCCGTACTTGTAGTTCGTCTGGCGCTCCTGGTACTTCGCCGGTCCGCCCGGGTAGATGGACGGCGGCGTGAAGAAGTACGCCTCCTTGGTTGGCGCCGTGATGATCTGCTCGTTGATGATCTGCTGGTTCAGCGCGTAGCCGATCGCCTCGCGGACAGGCTTGGGGACCTGCTTGCAGTTGAAGGCGACGTAGCGGGTTGCGAGGGACGCGACCTCGTAGTAGTCCGCCGTGAGGTCGTTCTCGGACATCGGACCGTAGGTACCGTACGGGCGGCCACGGTCGTCCGTGCCCTCGATGTTCTTCAGGCTCGGGTCGTACTTGTTCGTCGGCACGACCGGCCCGTCGGCGTTGACGTTGACCGTCGCGTACGTGTACGCCGGGTTCGTCTCCTGGAAGATGGCGTAGTGCTTGCCCGCGTTCTTGGGCGTCTCGCCGTGGTAGTCGTCACGGGAGGCGATGCGGACCTCCGTGCTCTGTTCCCAGGTGTCGAGCGTGTACGGACCCGCACCGACGGGGTTCGCGGTCGCGAACTCCTGGTAGTCCATCTGGCCGTCGTAGCCCTCGATGTCGCCGACGATCCCTTCCGGGACCAGCGAGAACGAGGAGTACGCGAGCATCGCGGTGGCCGCGTAGAACGGCTGCTTGATGTTGATCTCGAGCGTGTAGTCGTCCGTGGCGTTGACGTCGATGCTGCCGGGGACGTACACTTCCGTCTCCTCGCCGTCCTGCGTCTCGGTCTCCGTCTCGTGGACGACACCGAGGTCGTCGAGGAGGAAACTCGCACGCCGGGAGTTGTCGGAGGCGGCGAGTCGCTCGAAAGAGTACACCGCGTCCTGTGCGGTGACCTCGTCGCCGTTGCTGTACGTGACGCCCTGTTTCAGCGAGAACGTCAGGGTCGTCTGGTCGTTGCTCATGTCGAGCGACTCGGCCAGGAGGTTCTCGACGTTGGTTTGACCGTTCGGGTAGTTGGTCAGCGCGTCGAAGAGGTTCTGGATGACCGTCCCCGACGCCGTGTCGGTTGCCTTGACCGGGTCAAGGGTGTCCATCGTCGAGTTGGTCGAGCGGACGGTCTTGCTCGCGTCGTACGACTGCGTGGTCGTCGTTCCGTCGTCAGTGTCGTCCGTGTTGTTGGCCGTCGTCGATTCGGTCGTGTCCTCACCGTCGCCGTCGCCACCGGTGCAGCCAGCCAGGGCGGCTGCGGTCGCAGCGGCTCCCGTTCCTTGGAGGAACCGGCGCCGCGAAAGGTTGTCAGTATCTGTCATCCACCCACAGGTTACTAATCTATAGTGATAAACTTACCGCTTCTTCGGATAACAATGGTGTATATTACGTTCTCACGGTACTGTATCAATTCGCTTCCCGGCAAAATATGTTAACGCATAGCACGAACTCCTGTCAAGGCGATGCGTTTAAGTAATGGGTGTGGCGTTGTACCATATGTCATGACGACCGACGCCGCTCAGCCGACGTCTGACGCCTCCGGGACCGACGTGATGGCCTCGCTAGACGACGACGGGCCGAACTCCCGACTCGTCATCGCGGACATCTCACAGGACGAGGCCTGGGTATCCATGACGGCTGACGCGGCGACACCGCTGTCGGCGTGGCGCTAGAGCGCTGTCGACAGAGACACGACGGCGTCTCGCGCCACACCGCTGTCGGCGCGGCGCTGAGACGGCAGGACTTTTGCTCACTCGGGTTGTTGACGGTTCCATGAACGTCCGCGAAGTCAGCGGCGGCCGCGAGTTCGTCGCTCGACTCGACCACGGCGCCGACTGGCGGGAAGAACTCGAGTCGCTGGCCGTCGAGGAGGGCATCGACGCCGCCTGGTTCTCCGGCATGGGGGCGGTCCAGGACGCCGAACTCTGGTACTACGACCAGGACGACTTCGAGTACAAGGCCGCGCGCTACGAGGAGCCCCTGGAAGTCGCCGCCTGCGTCGGCAACATCTCGGAACTGGACGACGCCCCCTTCGCGCACACACACGCAACATTATCGAGGCGCTCGGGACAGGCGCTGGCCGGTCACCTCGACCGCGCCACCGTCTTCGCCGGGGAGGTGTACGTCCGCGAGTTCGACACGGAACTGGTGCGCGAATACGACGAGGCCACCGACCTCGACCTCTGGCTGTAGATGCGGCCGGTAGACGAGGCCTACTTCGAGTCGCTGGAATCCCGCCTGGACGAAGCCTTCGACGTCGCCGAACGCGCGAAGGAGCGCGGCGAGGACCCCAAGCCTGAGGTGGAGATTCCGGTCGCCAAGGACATGGCCGACCGCGTCGAGAACATCCTCGGCATCGACGGCGTCGCCGAACGCGTCCGCGAACTCGAGGGACAGATGAGCCGCGAGGAGGCCGCACTCGAACTCGTCGAGGACTTCGTCGAGGGAAGCGTGGGCGACTACGAGACGGACGCCGGGAAGGTCGAGGGAGCGGTCCGGACGGCCGTCGCCCTCCTCACCGAGGGGGTCGTCGCCGCACCGATCGAGGGCATCGACCGCGTCGAGGTGAACCAGAACGACGACGGCACCGAGTACGTCGCGGTCTACTACGCCGGCCCGATCCGCTCCGCCGGCGGGACCGCCCAGGCGCTCTCCGTGCTCGTCGCCGACTACGCCCGCTCCCTCCTCGACATCGACGAGTTCAAACCGCGGGACGACGAGGTCGAACGCTACGCCGAGGAGGTCTCGCTGTACGACTCCGAGACCGGTCTCCAGTACTCCCCGATGGCCAAGGAGACGAAGTTCATCGCCCGGAACTGCCCGGTGATGCTCGACGGCGAAGCGACGGGAAACGAGGAGGTAGACGGCTTCCGCGACCTCGAGCGCATCGAGACGAACGCCGCTCGCGGCGGAATGTGCCTCGTGCTAGCGGAGGGCATCGCGCTGAAAGCCCCGAAGATCCAGCGCTACACCCGGAACCTCGACGAGGTCGAGTGGCCGTGGCTCCAGGACCTCATCGACGGCACCATCGGGGAGGACAGCGAGGCCGACCAGGCGGCGGCCACGGAGGAGGCGAGCGGCGACGTCGCGGGCGACGACCCCGAGGGCGCCAGCGAGGACCCCGAGGGCCCACCCCGCGTCGACGGGTCCGGGAAGTTCCTCCGGGACCTCATCGCCGGGCGCCCCGTCTTCGGCCACCCCTCGAAGGAGGGCGGGTTCCGCCTGCGCTACGGCCGCGCCCGCAACCACGGCAACGCGACGGCGGGCGTCCACCCGGCGACGATGCATCTCCTCGACGACTTCCTCGCGACGGGCACCCAGATCAAGACGGAGCTCCCGGGGAAGGCGGCGGGGGTCGTCCCCGTCGACTCCATCGAGGGACCGACCGTGAAACTCGCGAACGGCGACGTGCGCCGCATCGACGGCATCGAAGAGGCCCTCGAGGTGCGCAACGGCGTCGTGGAGATCCTCGACGTCGGCGAGTACCTCGTGAACTACGGCGAGTTCGTGGAGAACAACCACGAACTCGCGCCCGCCTCCTACGCGCCCGAGTGGTGGATACAGGAGTTCGAGGCCGCCGGCGCCGACGTCCAGGCGCTCCGGGACTCCCCGTACGTCGACCTCGAAGCCCCGGACGCCGACCAGGCCATAGAGTGGGCGACGGAGTACGACGCGCCGCTGCACCCCGCGTACAACTACCTCTGGCACGACATCACCGTCGAGCAGTTCGAGACCCTGGCCGAAGCCGTCGCGGACGGCCGCATCGAGGACGACGACCTCGTCTTGCAGAACTCGGCGGCAGTCCGCGAGACGCTCGAAGCGCTCATCGTCGAACACCACCAGGGTGAGGAGGCGGTCCGCATCAGCGACTGGGTGCCACTCGCCCGCACGCTGGGAATCACCGAGTCGCTGGACCGCGAGTGGGACGACCTGCCCAGCGAGGCCTGCGAGTGGCCGAACGCGATGAAGGCGGTCAACGAGGTCGCTCCCTTCGAGGTCCGCGAACGCGCCCCGACCCGCATCGGCAACCGGATGGGCCGGCCCGAGAAGTCCGAGTCCCGCGACCTCTCGCCGGCGGTCCACACGCTGTTCCCCATCGGCGAGGCCGGCGGCCCCCAGCGCGACGTCGGCGAGGCCGCCCGCCACGCCCCCGACATGAGCGACACGCCCGGCGAGGTCGACGTGCAACTCGGTGAGCGCGTCTGCCCGGACTGCGACGAACACACGTACGAGGCGCGCTGTTCGGACTGCGGCACGTGGACGGACCCCCACTACGAGTGCTGGGACTGCGGCGCCGTCGCCGAACCCGACGAGTCCGGCCGCGTCGAATGCCCCAGCTGCGAGCGCGACGTCGACAACGTCGAGACGCAGACCGTCGACGTCCAGGACGAGTACCGCAGCGCGCTCAAGAACGTCGGCGAGCGCGAGAACGCCTTCGACGTGCTGAAAGGCGTCCAGGGGCTGATGTCCTCCGAGAAGGTCCCCGAACCGATGGAGAAGGGCGTCCTCCGCGCGAAACACGACGTCTCCGCGTTCAAGGACGGCACCGTCCGCTACGACATGACCGACCTCCCGGTGACGTCGGTCCGCCCGAGCGAACTCGACGTCACCGTCGAGCACTTCCGGGACCTGGGCTACGACGAGGACATCCACGGCGACCCGCTCGAACACGACGACCAGCTCGTCGAACTCCGCGTCCAGGACGTCGTGCTCTCGGACGGCGCCGCCGAACACATGCTGAAGACCGCGGACTTCGTCGACGACCTCCTCACCCAGTATTACGGCCTCGACGCCTTCTACGAGTTCGAGGAGCGCGACGACCTCGTCGGCGAACTCGTCTTCGGGATGGCGCCTCACACCTCCGCCGCCGTCGTCGGCCGCGTCGTCGGCTTCACCTCCGCGGCCGTCGGCTACGCACACCCGTACTTCCACGCGTCGAAGCGGCGGAACTGCTTCCACCCGGAGACGAAGGTCTGGTACGAGGACGAGGCAGAAGAATGGCGCCACGATACCATCGAGACGCTCGTCGAGGACCGACTCGACCCCGAAACGGCCGACGAGGACGACTTCGGCACACTCGTCCAGGAACTCGACGGTGACGTGATCGTCCCATCCGTAACTGAGGATGGCGAGGTGGTGCGGAAGCCGGTGGAGACCGTCTCGAAGCATCCGGCGCCGGACCACATGGTCCGCATCAGGACGCGGAGCGGGCGGGAACTGACGGTGACGCCAGACCACGAGGTACACGTCTTCGACGAGGGCAATCTCCACTCGAAGCGAGCCAGCGACGTCACGGACGCTAACTCACTCGTCACTCCGACACACGTAGACGTACCTGGATCTCCCGCGCGATTCGACTTACTCCAAGAATTTGCCGAGAGCGACGAGGTCCCAAATGAGTCACTCATGGTGAAGGGACTTGACAAGGACGTGCTGTACGACCTCTTCTCGGAGGTGCTTGCTGACGACTGGGACGGCCAGTTCTACCCGCTGAAGAGTACCGCTGAATTCCTCGGGTTAACGAAGAAAGCGTTGAGCAACTACCTCTACCGGGAGAGCCTGCCGGTTTCGCTCCTCGTCGACCTCCTCGGATCGCCGGCAGCTGTCGCCGCCCGTATTCCGAACGACGTGACGCTCGGGATGAAGCGTGACACTGTCGAGGTCGACCGCTTCGTGTCCCTAGATGAGGACTTTGCTACACTCCTCGGCTACTACGCTGCAGAGGGGTTCACGAGAGAGCAAGAGACCCCAAAGGGAACGATTCACCAGACGACCATCTCCGGTGTCGAGGCAGAGGCCCGCGACTTCTTCGTCGAGACGTTCGCGTCTACACTGGGCGTTGAGGCGTATCGCGAAAACGACGTGAAGGTGACTGTCTCGGGTCGCCTCACTCGCGTTTTCTTCGAGACCGTCCTCGATTGCGGAGCAGGAGCGGCTGACAAACGCGTCCCTCCCTGCATCTTCGACGCTCCTGACGACCACGTTTCCGCATTCCTTGGGGGGTATTTCAGTGGCGATGGCACCGTCGACAAGAACACTCTGGATGTGGCTGCTACCACGGTCAGCCGTGAACTGAAAGAGGACCTGCTCGCGTTGCTCACGCGACTCGGAATTGCGGCACGAGTAAGCACGAATGACCCTGTCCCGCTCGTCGAGAAGTTCCCCGACTTCTACGACATTGACGACGAAGCGTTGTCGGCGAAGTCCTACGTAATCCACGTCACTTCGTCGGACGCAGTCCGGTTGGCTGAGACCATCGACCTCCACCTCTCCCGTAAGCGAGAACGGCTGGCTGCCCACGTAGCGCAGATCGAACCCAGTAGCCGACGTGTCTTCGATGGGGGCAGCGGCGATTACTTCGTCGATGAAGTCGAGGACGTATCCATCGTAGAGGCCGATGTCGACCAGACGTACTGTCTCACCGTCACCGATACCCACTCGCTGATAGCAAACGACACATCGCAAAAGCAGTGCGACGGTGACGAGGACTGCGTGATGCTCCTGTTGGACGGCCTGCTGAACTTCTCGAAGTCGTTCCTGCCGGACAAGCGCGGCGGGCAGATGGACGCGCCGTTGGTGATGTCCTCGCGCATCGACCCGAGCGAGATCGACGACGAGGCCCACAACATGGACATCGCGACGGAGTACCCCATGGAGTTCTTCGAGGCGACCCGCGAACTCGCGGACCCCGAGGAGGTTGAGGACCTCGTCCAGATCGCGGAGTCGACGCTCGGCACCGACCACGAGTACACCGGGTTCGGCCACACCCACGACACGTCGACCATCCACCTCGGCCCGGAGCTGTCGGCGTACAAGACCCTCGGTTCGATGATGGACAAGATGGACGCCCAGCTAGAACTCGCGCGGAAGCTCCGCGCCGTCGACGAGACGGACGTCGCCGAGCGCGTCATCGAGTACCACTTCCTCCCGGACCTCATCGGCAACCTCCGTGCGTTCAGCCGGCAGGAGACGCGCTGCCTGGACTGCGGTGAGAAGTACCGCCGCATGCCACTCACCGGGGACTGCCGGGAGTGCGGCGGGCGCGTCAACCTCACCGTCCACGAGGGCTCCGTGAACAAGTACATGGACACCGCTATCCAGGTCGCGGAGGACTACGACTGCCGGGAGTACACGAAGCAGCGCCTCGCGCTCCTCGACCGGAAACTGGAGTCCGTCTTCGAGAACGACAAGAATCGGCCATCGACTATTGGGGATTTCATGTAGATTGCCACGCGCGGCGCCTTTATTCCAACCCCTGTTGGTTGGACCAACCGGTTAGCAGACTTGCACACTGCTCGCCTTTCGTGTATCAGATTTCAGCGGTAACCGGGCCGATACACTGTATACATCCCGCTTTTCAATCAGCATCTGTGTCAGCCGGTAACCGCATAATCGAGAGCCAAAACCGCTCTAGATCCTGTATCATCTCAATAAACTCGTTAGGATCAACCGGCTTCGTCAGGTACCCACTCGCACAGAGGTCGTAGGACTTGACGATGTCCATTTCAGCGTCCGAACTCGTGAGGACAACTACCGGAATGCGCCTTCGGTTCGAATCACCGTGCAGTTCTTCAAGCACCTCGTGGCCACTCTTCCGGGGGAGATTGAGGTCTAATAGCACGATGTCGGGACGCGGTGCATCGGCGTAGTCGTCTCGTTGGAAAAGGAAATTGAGAGCGTCGACACCGTTTTCGACAACGTGGAGTGTGTTCGCTATCTGCGCGTCCTTGAATGCCTCTTTCGTGAGACGTATATCACCAGGGTTGTCCTCGACGAGGAGGATGTCAGCCGGCTCGGCGCTTCCCTGCTCACCTGCCATGCTCATCCTCCGCTGGGAGAGTAAATGAGAACGTCGCTCCCTCGCCCGGTTCGGATTCGACACGGATTTCGCCGCCGTGACGTTCGATGATTCGCTCGCAGAGTGCTAAGCCTATGCCCGAGCCACCGTAATTGTCCCGAGATTGAAGCCGCTGGAATACCTCGAAGATACGGTCGTGTTCTTCCGGCTCAATCCCTATCCCCTCGTCCTGAACCGATATCTCCCACATCGAACTGTTCTGGGTGGCGGAAATATTCACCCGTGGCGGCTCGTTCCCACTGTACTCGATCGCGTTACTCAACAAGTTCTGAAACACCTGACGCAGCTGATGTTCATCGCCCACCACACGAGGGAGTTCCTCGATGGTCACGTCGGCATCACTTTCCGTTATACGCATCTCGAGGTCGTCGCGGGCCTCTCCAATCACTTTGTTGAGGTCGACCGGTTTGAACGCCTCTCCCTGGGTCTCCACGCCTGAGTACGCTAGTAACCCATCGATCATGTCACGCATGCGGTCGGCCCCGTCCACGGCGAACTCGAGGAACTCTTCGGTCTCCTCGGTCAGTTCCTCGTCGGATCGGTCTTCGATCAACTGCAGATAACTCGACACCATCCGGAGTGGTTCCTGGAGGTCGTGGGACGCAGCGTACGCGAACTGTTCGAGTCGCTCGTTAGATTCCTCGAGTTTGCGCTCGTATGTCTTCCGCTCGGTGATGTCTCGGGCCACGCCAATCATCAACGTCGGACCGTTATCATCCTGGACCGGGTACCCGGGGGCTTCGATCCACCGCACGTCTCCGTCTCGAACGATCCGAATTTCTTCGTGCTTCGGCTCGCCCGTTTCCAGCGCGTTCTCGATAGCCTCCTGGGCCTTCTGTCTATCCTCCGGATGGATCACGCCGATAAAATCCTCCCAGGTTTCGACTGTGGTTCCGTATAGCGACTCCGCAGAGGGGTAGAACGAGGCCTGATTGTCCTCGACATTCCAGTCCCAGACGACCGAATCGGTTGCATTGAGGGCGTATTCCATCCGCTCGCGGACGCGCTGGACCTCCTGTTCGCGCTCGACCCGGTTCGTAACGTCGCGCCCGATGCCGGCCAGAATAGGGTCTTCGGACGTGTTCTCGAGCGTAGACCCAACAAACTCGAAGGGGATGGTATCGCCATCCTTGGTGCGCAGTTCGAGTTCCACATCTACGGAGTCACTCTCGAGGCCGTTGCGGACCGCAGCCAGAGCTGTATCACGGTCACTATCCGTGAAGAAGTCGGCAGCAGTCATTGCTGATATTTCCTCGTCCGTGTAGCCAGAGACCTCCGAGAGGCTTTTGTTCCACCGGAGGAGAGCGCCATTTTCGTCCAAAACGTAGAACACGTCATCGATTGCATCGAGAATATCGTCGGTGTACTGCTGGTGTCGTTCAAGCCGCTCGTTCGAGGTTTCCAATTGGTCGACTGTTTCTTGGAGTTCGAGCTGTCGTGTTTTGGCCCGCGCGTCGTACGTCCCCGCACCGAAGCCCGCGAGACTGCCCAGTCCTGTGAGCAAGAGGCCATTTCCGACGATATTCGGGTCGTCACTGACAAGAAAGATCGGCAGCAAGATCGCGAGACCGACTACAATGCCGCGGAGACACCAGTTGCCGACCGTAGGATAGAGTTCAGAGCGGATGTCTGTGTGGGGCAACCGATAGCCACCGTACAACAGGACGAGACCCGGGATACCAACTAAGATACTTAGTACGAGCCAGAGTTCGGAGGAGGCATCGTCAACAACGGGGAGGAATGGAAAGCTGACTACGAGTAGGAGGAAAACCCCGCCGAGGACCACAATGAATCTTCGCCCAAATATGTCATAGTTTCCCCAGTTCCTACCGTCCATTACCCGTTATCAGCGAGGGAACTCCTATAGCGTTACTGTGCAGATTGTGGTGAGATGGTCGATGTCTTCGTGCGTCAGCTGACGGCTGTGGGCTGGTGATGACCCAATTCGGTTTGTTCCAGTCTGCTTTGGTGACTGAGGACATCTCTGTATTCAGTCGGCGAATTCTGACGATATTTAGAGAGATAGAATTCTGTCCCGATAACGGTACTACCTGTATTTAGCAGTTCAGAGCTCGAGTTGCGTTGTGGACGAGAACAAGCAGGGCGGCATCGCGGACTTCATGTAGCGAGTCGCGGCTCTCGCGGGCAGTGCCTTGTTCGACTCACTCGATGTCCCTGTCGCCGAGCGTGAGCAGCCACTCTTCGTCGTCGAAGACGTCGCGAGCGAAGCCGTCGGCGTCGGGTTCGGGTAGCGGCCTGACGACGTGGGTCGCCGGCGTGGAGAATCGGGAGAGCACGGCGTTGTCGTCGCAGAGGAAGCCGCGCCGTCGGAGTACCGCCGGGTAGGGAGTCGTCGGTGCCTGGACGGCGTCGACGTCGAGGTCGGCGAGGGCGGCGTCGAGGGCGGCGGCGAACGCGGGAGCGCGCTCCGGGTCGGTGGTCATCGGCTGGATGTCGAGCAGGTAGCCGACGGTGGCGTCGGGTTTCGACGCCGTGGCGACGACGAGCGTCGCGACGGGGGCTCCCTCGCGGCGCGCGACGTACGTGGCAGTCTCCCACCGCGGGTTCGCGAACCGCCAGTCGACGAACGCCGGTTCCCGGGGGACGTGGATGGCTTCTGGACGGGTGTCGGCGTAGACGGTGTGGATGGCGTCCGTCGCGACGCCGTCGACGCGCTCGACGGACACGCCGCCCGGAGAGGGCGTGAGCAGGTCGATGGCGCCGACGCTACCCCTGACCACCGGCGCGCCGACGCGACAGAGGAGCTCCCGGACCGTCGAGCTCGGGCCCTCGCCACCGGCCGTGAGGCAGTCCGGGTCGTGGATGCGGTATCTCGTCGTCTGCTCGGAGACCGTCGTCCAGTCGAACTTCTCGAGGCCCGGGCGTAGGGCCTCGGTCGGGAAGTTGAACAGCAGTTCGGCGCGGTCCTCGAACGCCGACAGCAGCGTTTCGGTCATCCGCGTGAACACGCCGCGGCGGCGGTGGTCGGGGTGGACGATCCAGTCGACGGGCTGGCGGGCGTCGACCGGCTCGCCGCCGACCACGAGCGGCATCGGGAGCAGGGGCTCGGCGCCGACGAGCGTCTCGTCGTGCTCCGCGACGACCATCTCGACTGCTCCGGCGTACGGGTCGTCTACGAACCGCCAGTCGAACCACTGCTCGCTCCGCGAGCGCCCCCAGACCTCCTCGTAGAGCGAGAGGAACGGTTCTCTATCTTCCGACTGGGCGAGTCGGACAGTGTAGTCGTCGGCTGCGACTGCCCCTTGCTGGGCCATAGCAACTCACTGGGCGCCATACTGCATTAGTAAGGCCAACGTACGTGGGGTAGCAGCGCCTTACCTGCTATCCAGGTGGAATCCAGATAGTTACCAGTCGAACGTGACCAGCGGCCTGGATGGACCGAGGCCGGAGTGGCGCCCGTGCCGGCGCCTGGGTTTATGCGGTGCCGCGCCGAATGTCAGGGTATGAGTGACGACCCACCACGTCTCGGACTCGGCGCTACAGTGTACACCGACGACGGCGAAGCACTCGGCACCGTCCGGGGTTTCGACGAGGACGGCTTCTACGTCACCACGCGAGACGGCATCTCCTCGCTCTCAATCGGACACGAGCGCTCGGGCCACGACTTCGGGGAGGCCGAACTGATGTGGCGCTGCTCGAACTGCGGCGAGATGGGCGACCTCCAGGACTCGTTCCCGGAGGAGTGCCCGAACTGCGGGGTCGAGAAGGAAGAGATCTACTACTGGACGGAGGACTGACCGGTCAGAACGGGGCCTGGGGGCCTTCGTCCTCTTCGCGGTCCTCGCTGTCGGCGTCCTCGCCGGGGAACGACGGGCTCATCCCGCTGTCGCCGCCGCCCATGCCGGTGTCGGCGTGAACGGTGTCGATCTCGGGAATCTCCTTGGTCATCCGGGACTTGATCGCCTGGATCGTCATCGGGGAGATGCCACAGCCCGAACACGCGCCGCCCAGCTGGAGGTCGACGACGCCCTCCTCGCGGTCGATGTTCTGGATGGCCGCGGTGCCGCCGTGCATCTGAATCTGCGGGAAGTTCCGGCGGAGGAAGTTGTTGACGCGCTCCTCCAGGTCGTCCCCGTCCTGAGTCTCGGTGCTCATGGGCCGGAGTTGGTGCCCGCGGGGCTTAGGCCTTTTCGTCGCCCGCCCGTGCGGCCTCGCCGACGCCGAACATCTTCTGTAACTGCCGTTCGAGTTCCTTGAGGTACAGTTCGAGGATGTGCTCGATCTTCTCGTCGCTGGCCAGCACGCCGTCCAGTTCCGCTGCCGGGTCCTCGGGCAGGTCGAGAGTGAACTCGCCGTCGCCTTCGTAGTGGGGTTCGGCCTCCGCGAGAATCGTCTGGTCGATGCCGTGGACCAGGTCCGAGTCGTAGTTCTCGTTCATCTCGTTGAACGCGCGCTTGTAGGCAGTCTGGAGCTTCGGGAAGTAGTCGACGTACTTCTGCTCCTCGAACTCCTCGGGCGTCAACTCGCTCATTGGCCGGACGTTACACGGGACGCGGCAAGTGCCCGTCGGTTAGCCGTCTCGCGAGAGGTAGCGCGCCAGCCCCGCGCTCGACGCCATCTCCACGACGCCGTAGGCGACGGCGGGCAGCGACGCGACGGTCGGCAGTCCGGCGGCCACGATAAGGGCGGCCGCCACCGCAAAGTCCCGCATTCCCACGGACAGCGTCGCCGCGATGCGCGTCGGCTGCGTCCCGCCCGCGCTGACAGCGTAGCCGAGGAGGTAGCCCGCGGCGTTCACCGCGACGACGCCACCGCCCACGGACACGAGGAGTCCGAGGTTCTCCCGGACGATGCTGGCGTTCGCGGCCGCTACGCCGGCCATCACGAGCACGACCATCACGGACGAGACGGCGGGGTAGACGCGGTCGTAGCGGCCGACCCGCTGCTCGTAGCGCGTCCGGAGGGCGACGGCGAGCACCATCGGACCGACCACGGCGACCGCTAGCTGCTCGACGATGACGACTGACCGAACGCCCACGCCACCGACGAGCACGTCGAGGACTGCGGGCACGAACGCGAGGCTTCCGACGCCGATGACGACGAGGGCGGCAGTCGAGAGGGCCGTGTCGCCACCTGACAGTTCGGTCATCACCGGCGTGACGAGTTCGGGCGTCACCGCGCCGAGCACGACGAACCCCGTCGTGAGCGCGGGCGGGAGGCCGAGCGCTCGTGCGACCGCGAACGCGACGAACGGCATCGCCGCGTGCCCGAGGAGGACAACGCCGAGCGAGCGTCTGTCGACGCGCCGGAACTCCGCCAGCGACAGCGTCAGCGAGATGCTCCCGATCATCACCGCGAGGATGACCGTCGAGTACTCCGTCAGCACGGCCAACTCCGGCGCCGCGAACCCGGCCACGACGGCGGCCAGGATCCACACGAGGAGGTAGTCCTCGACGAGGTCGACGGCGTTCACGGCGTCCCTCTCATGGACGCCAGTAGCGCACGGGGGGTCGTGAGTGTCGGGTATCCCAGCAGGACCCAAAGTGCACCAGCACACTCCCGCCCTTCATTCCACGAGCGCGGCGGCGACCGGCACGCCCGCGGCCAGCGGGAGTCCGACTGTCTCGGCGTCGACGTCCTCGGCCCACTTCTCGTACTCCTCTCGGGACGGGAACGCTCGCACGAACGGACAGACCGCGTCGTAGACCTCCCCGATGGTCGGCTCGTCGCTCGCCGAACCTGCGCCCGCCGCGACGCCGAAGGAGACCACGGCGTTGGCTGGCGTCGTCTCGATACCGTCTCCCGTCGCTCGTGCCCGCACCTCCTCGCCAGTGGGGCTCTCGGTCCGGATGTCGACCGCCCCGTCCACGATGTGCGCGAGCGCCACCGCGTCGTAGAAACACTGGAAGTACGTCGTCTCGCCGCCCCGCTCCGCGCGGTGTGGCGTCTCCTCGCCCGCGTGGCAGAGCTGTTCGACGTCGACGCCACCGCCAGCGAGCGACCGGATTTCCTCGACCCACTCGCCGAGCGTCACCGGCTTCCCACCTCCGAAGAATCCGCTCATCGTCTCCCGGAACGTGTCCGGGAGCGGCGCTTCGAGGACGCTGCCTCCGCCGAGCCAGTGGTCGTTCGTCTGATTCTCGCGCTGGACCGCATCGCGTTCGGCCGCGTTCTCCGGCATACACGATACTTCGAAGACGAAAGTACTTGTACTGTCGAGTCCGAAGCACCGAACCAACTGCGAGGAACCGAAGCCATGTCCGACACTCCCGCTCCCGACACCGAATTCGAGAACTGTTACTGCCAGCTCGACGGCGTCGTCGACCTGCTCAGCCGGAAGTACGCGATGCAGGTGGTCTGCGCCGTCGCCCATCTCGGCCCCGTCCGCTACGGCGAACTCTCCGACGCGTTCTTCGACGACGTGAGCAGTTCCACGCTGTCTGCGCGCCTCGAGGACCTGACTGCCGCCGGTCTCCTCTCCCGCGAGCGCTACGACGAGATTCCGCCCCGCGTCGAGTACGACATCACCGAGGACGGTGCGGAACTCAACGAACGCCTCGAACCGCTGCTCCAGTGGGCCGAGGACCACGACATCGGCGCGTAGGTGCGTTCTCCGTGCTCTCTACTGTGTGCTGACCACACCACCACCTCAGAATTCTATATCGCGACATACGATTTATTGGGTGTTGCGTAACGGCCTTGTTTCTCCCGCCCGGATAGCCTCTCGTGTGGCCGAACTCACCGGAAATCCGTCGAAGAGCGTTCCTCGCGGGGCTCGCCGGCCTCGCTGGCTGTTCGAGCCGCTCGTCGTCGGGTAAGCCGATCCTACCGGCGACCGCGACTGACCGTCCGGAGGGGGTCTACGTCCCGACGCACACCGCTCCGCTCCGGTTCGTTGACGTCGCCGAATCCGGTCGGCTGCGCTGCGCGCTCTGTCTCACCCATCCGCTCCGGTTCTGGGTGGTCACGGGGGCGCGAACGAGCCAGGTCGGGGCGAACGGCGACGTCCACCTGCTCGCGGTCGTCTGGGACGACGCGACCGGCCGCGTACTCTGTGGCGCGGAACCCCGGCTCACAGTCTCGAAAGGGGGCGAGGAGTTCTACGACGCCGCAGGCTGGCCGATGCTCTCCCAGCGCCTCGGCTTCCACTACGGCGACAACGTCGAACTCGGCGGCCCGGGAACTTACGACGTTCGGGTCAGGACCGCTCCGTCGAGCACGCGGTACACGGGCGAAATAGCCGGTATAGGCGCTGATGCGACGTTCCAGCTATCGATGGGGCTCTCCAGCGACACCCCCGACATCGGATTCGATAAACCGAAACGCGGTGGACAGAAGGGGTCTCTGGAGCCGCGACCCCTCGACGGCGTCCCAATTGCGAGCACGCCCGCTGTCGATGCTCTCCCGGGTGACCGGGTCGGCGTGCGCACGATGGGTGACGCGACGTTTGCGGTCACCGTGGTTGGAGACGGCGACGAGACCGCTGTCGTGGTCTCCCCGCGAACGCCGTCACTGACGCCGCTCCCGTTCATGACGCTGTTCGGCACGCTCCGCCGTGGGAGCGTGATGTTGCTCGACGCTACCCTGTCGCCGTCCCTCGATCCGGAACTCGGCTACCACTACGCCGCTTCCACACCTTCTGTCCAGGCCGGCGACGAGTTCGTCCTCGGCGTCGGTGCGCCACCCCAGGTCGCACGCCACGAGGGGTACGAGACAGCGTTCATGGGGACAAGACCACTGCAATTCTCGGTCTGAGGGGGAGTAGCGGGTCTTTGCAGCCGATATCCGGAATGAGACTAGCGACTCTGTCGGGTCTCGATAAATTCTATACCACGATATAGAAAGCCACCGCGGCAGGATTAGAGGCGCTGTTTTTCGGGCGGGGGTTCGCCTGTCTCGCCGTCTACTGGCTCAGAACCGACGGAACCACGAATAGGGCTGTGAGAATGGCAGTAACAGGGCCGAATCTCCTGAATTCGGCAGGCAATTGTCCAATACTTCCTCGATGCTCCCCTGGGTTCCGAGCGCTCGGGGCGGTCTCGCGCGCACGACTCCTTCTTGAATGGCTGTTTCCGGTCTGCACCCTGGTCGATCGCGGTGGACCTACCTCGAGATTCCAGCGACGACACGCCACTCCTGATTCTCCACGCTTAACACCGGCGTCGGTACCGATCTGTCTCCAGTCGTCTACCATTGCACTCGTTTCTCGATCTCCTCTCCTCCTCATTTGCTTGAATCCGTGAGTGCGTTCGGACTATTCGAGAATACCGGGCTCCCCCGGACAACTCGCGTTTGTGCCTTCCCCAAACTGATTGGTGGGTTCGGTGGCCAATCACCACCTGTTACTGGGGAGTAGTTCGCTACGCCTTCTGTTTCTGTACGCCCGAGGCGCACCGGCCAGACTGGTTGGCTCGGAAAACCGATTCTCCTCTGCTCGTTCCCACCCTACGAGCTCCATTCTCGATTTACGCGCTCCAGAATCTAGGAAGTAGTCGATCCAGCCACTCTACCCACTGTTTTGGCTGTCTTCTGCAGTCATCTACTTTTCCTCTATAAACTGAAAACCACGATATAGAATTAGTGGGGTTCAGGGAGAAACGCCCACAGCAGACCACGGGATTCAGGCTCTCCGATGGGCGCTACTGGCCGCGAGAACGCCTGAAACCCGCCACCCTGCCGCAGCACCAATCTTCTTGCCCCTCTATATCCGCTAGGGACAACCGAATGACCGACGCGCTCCCAGTCGTTGACGGACACAACGACGCCCTGCTCGCCCTCTGGCGCGGAGAGGCGACCCCGGGTGAGTTCCTCGACGGCCGCGACAACGGTCACTTGGACCTGCCACGAGCCAACGCGAGCGGACTCGCAGCCGGGTTTTTCGCGCTGTTCGTCCCCTCGGAACCCCGCTTCGCGCCCGACGCGGGTGGAAACCGCACGGAGACCGCGGACGGCTACCGGATCGAGTGCCCGCCGCCGCTCGCGTGGCCGTACGCGAAGCGCGCTACCGACGAGATGCTCTCACTCCTCGGGGAACTCGCAGCGGACGACCGTGTCATCCTCGTCCGAACTGCCGAGGACTTCCGGGCCTGCGTCGAGGGCGAATCGTTCGGCGTTGTCGTCCACTTCGAGGGCGCCGAGGCCATCCACCCCTCCATGTCGAACTTCGGGGCGTACTACGACGCCGGTCTGCGATCGCTCGGACTAGCGTGGAGCCGCCCCAACGCGTTCGCGGACGGCGTGCCGTTTCGGTACCCGAGTTCGCCGGACATCGGCGACGGCCTCACGGGCGCTGGACGGCGGCTGGTCAGGCGTTGTAACGACCGCGGCGTCCTCGTGGACTGCGCGCACCTCCCCGAACAGGGGTTCTGGGACGTCCACGACGTATCGACGGCGCCCCTTGTCGTCTCCCACACTGCCGCCCACGAGGTGTGCCCGCTCTCCCGGAATCTCACCGACGAACAGCTCGACGCCGTCGCCGACACGGACGGCGTCGTCGGCCTCACCTTCTCCGCGGGCGCGCTCCGGCCCGAAGACGGCCGAGACGCGGACTCTCTCGGCCTCGTCGTCGAGCACGTCGACCACCTCGTCGACCGAATGGGCGTCGACCACGTGGCCCTCGGTTCGGACTTCGATGGCGCGACGGTGCTCGACGTCATCGGCGACGTGACCGGCGTCCCCGGGATTCTCGGCGCACTGCGCGCCGCCGGCTACTCGGAGTCTGACGTCCGGAAGATCGCCTCGGAGAACTGGCTGCGGGTCTGCGACGCGACCTGGTAGTCAGTCGAGTTGAGCTGCGATTTCCTCCCCTGCAGCGTCGAGGAAGGCGCGCTCCTCGCCTTTCGGTACCGTCGCGCCCGCGGCGACCGTGTGGCCGCCGCCGTCGCCGCCGACCGCCTGCGAGGCCGCTCCCATCACCGCCGAGAGGTCGAGTCCGCGATTCACGAGTGCGGGTGTGCCGCGGGCCGACACCTTCACCTCCTCGTCGTTCTTGTTCCCGAATCCGATGATGGGGAGGTCGCTTTTCACGCCCTCCGCGCCCAGGGCCATTCCGGCGACGATGCCGACGATGGTCTCACGGATGCGGTCCTCCGCGTGGAACCACTGGAGGTCGTCCTCGACGGTGACGCCCTCGTCTTTCACCCACGACAGCCCCTCGGAGAGGTTCCGGCGGTGGGTGCGCAGCAGCTCACGAGCGGCCTCAAGCGGTTCGCCGCGTTCGCCGAGGCAGACCGCGAGACCCACGTCGCCGCGCTCGTAGCGTGCCGTCGCGTTCAGCAGCGTGGAGAACTCGCTCGCGTCCCGGAGCTCGGTACCGGCCTCCTCCTCGACGAGCGTGTACGTCGTCCCCACGAGATCCGTCACCTTCTCGCCGGAGACGCCGTTGCGCACTGCGCGCTTGACGAGCGCGCTCACGACCGTCTGGCGCTCGTCGTGGTCGAGACTCGCCCACGTCCGCCAGTCGCCGCCGTCGTGGAGGTCCACGTCGAGGCCGTCGAGGAACCGCATCGCGCCTCCCTGGTCGTTCGTGATGCCGGGGACGTACACCTCGCTGGCGTACTCCAGTAGTTTCGGCAGCGGGCGCGTCTGCGTGCCGTACAGCGCGAGGTCCTTCGCGGTGTCCAGCACGCCCGCAGCGACGCCCTCTTCGGCGATGGCGACGTTCGCGCCGACCAGTTCGCCGTTCACCGTCTGCATGTCACCGACGGCGCCGACCACCGCGAGCGCCGCGAGGTCCGTCGCGTCGGCGCCCAGCAGCGCCCGCGCGAGGACGTAGCTCGCACCCGCGCCGGAGAGCTCCTTCCCACCGTCGACGCCCTCGAGCAGCGGATTCAGGTGGAACTTCGTGTCTGCGTCCGCGGGCTGGTGGTGGTCGGCGATGACAGGCGTGAAGTCGCCCCTGTCTTCGTGTTCTGCGATGATATCCAGCTGCCCGCTCCCGAAGTCCGTGAACAGCACGGTGTCGTGGTCGTGGGCCGCGATGCCCGCGATCTCCTCGCTGTCGAGCTGTTTCGAGAACACCACGTCGTGGGTGATCTCCGCGCGTTCGAGCGCCGTCGACGCGATGCCCGCGCTCGTCAGGCCGTCCGCGTCGATGTGGGAGGCCAGCAACACGCTGTCGGCGTCGCGGAGGGCGTCCGCACAGGCGTCCGCCCGCGCTTCGAGTTCCGGGACCGGTGCGTCCATCGAGGGAATGTTGCGCGCCATCGGGTATAAACTGCGGGCCTCCCGCCTCGACGAACCCAAAACTGGCGATTCAGGCTACTAAAATCCAGAATCTCGGTGTATCGGCCGCCGAACAGCCACGTCCGGAGCTTCGCTGGAGGCGCTTCCATGCGCGCCGAGCGTAATTCTATATCGCGACATAGAATTTATCAGAATTCACCGTGCCGCTATCGACGAACTTCTCCAGGCTGGAGAAAAACGCCGCATCGATGACTCTTCCTCTCGAAATCGGCAGATTCGGCCGTCTCGAATACAGGGGGCTCCCGAAAATCAGCTACTGCGAGAACTCAGGCCGCGTCGCAGGCCGCTCGGACTAGCTGCTCGAAGTCCGCGTCCTCTGGCACGACGTCCACGTCGATACGGAGCGACTCGGCCGTCTCGCGGGTCGGCGGGCCGATGCAGCCGACCACAGCGTCGTCCAGTCCCGCTCGCGCGTCGGCCTCGATGCCGCGCTCGCGGGCGGCGTCGAGCCAGTGCTCGACCGTGAGCGACGACGAGAACAGCGCGGCGTCGAGGTCGCCGGCCGCAGCGAGTTCGGCGGACTCGCCGGCACCCGCGGGCCGGACGAGTTCGTATAGCACAGTCTCGTGTACGAACGCACCGGCGTCGTTCAGTCCGTCGGTGAGTTCGTCCGAGCCGTGGTCCGAGCGGGCGACTTCGACGCGCGCGTCGGCCACCTCGTTTGCGAGTGCGGCGACGAGCCCCGAACTCGTGTACTCCTCGGGGATTCGGTCTACCGTCCAGCCGGCGTCACGGCACGACTCGGCAGTGGCCTCGCCGATGGCGCAGAGCACAGTATCGCCCGGTTCCCACCCCTCGCTCGCGGCGAGTTCGACGCCGGTCTTGCTCGTGAGGAGCGTGAAGTCGGCGTCGTTCCGGGGGACCGCGCCCGTCGGTTCGACGGCGAGCATCGGGTCCGGGACGGGAGTCGCGTCCAGCGATTCGAGCAGGGCGACGGCGTCGGCGAGGCGCTCGTCGTCCGGGCGGAAGACGGCGACGTTCATCGCTCGTCCTCGGCCTCGGCCCAGAGCCCGGCGACGCCGCCGACGACGGTCACGGCGGGCGGTTCGATGCCGGCCTCGTCGCGGGCCTCGACGATACTTTCGAGCGTCCCCGTGGCGACCTGCTGCCCGGGGCGAGTTCCCTTCTCGACGAGCGCGACGGGCGTCTCGGGGTCCATCCCGGCGTCCCGGAGTTCCCGGGTGTAGTCGGGGAGTCTGCCGACGCCCATCAGCACGACAATGGTGCCGCCGGTGTCGGCGAGCGCCTGCCAGTCTACCGCGGACTCCGGCTTCGTCGGGTCCTCGTGGCCCGTGACGAACGAGACGCTGGAGGCGTGGTCGCGGTGCGTGACTGGGATGTCGGCTGCGGCCGGCGCGGCCACTGCGGACGTGACGCCAGGCACTACCTCGAATGGGATGCCGTGCGCTGCGAGATACTCCATCTCCTCGCCACCGCGCCCGAAGACGAACGGGTCGCCGCCCTTCAGGCGCACGACGTCGTCGCCGTCCTCGGCGAGTTCGACCATGCGCTCGTTGATCTCGGCCTGGGAGGTGCGCTCGCCGCCAGCGCGCTTCCCGACGTCCTCGCGCTTCGCCTCGGGAATCGCCTCGAGGATCACGGGGCCCGGAAGCTTGTCGTGGAGGACGACGTCTGCATCGTCGAGCAGCCGCTTCGCCTTCACCGTGAGGAGCTCCGGGTCGCCGGGCCCGCTGCCGACAAGGTACACGGTTCCGGGCATCTCAGTCCTCCCGGCGGGCCGCCTCGACGAGGTCGGCGGCGCCGCGCTCGCGCAGGTCGGCCGCGAACTCGCGGGCCTCGCTGGCGTAGTTCTCGGCGTCGAGGTCCCGGGTCTCCGCGACCCGCTCGCTGCCGTCCCGGCTGAACACCTGCACGGACGTCCGGACGATCTCGCCCTTCACGAGCGCGTAGATGCCGATGGGAGCGATGCAGCCCCCGCCGAGTTCCTCGAGGACGACGCGCTCGACGGTCGTCTCCACCCGCGAGCGGACGTGGTCGAGGGCGTCCCGCAGGTCGTCCACGACGTCGCTGTCGCGGCGCGCGGTGACGCAGAGCGCGCCCTGCCCAGCCGACGGGACGTGGCTCTCTTTGGACAACTCGGCGATGCCGACGTGGTGAATGAGGCCGGTGCGCTCGAGGCCGATGCGCGCCAGCACCACGGCGTCGTACTCCGTCTCGACCTCGCGTCCCATCGCGGACTGCTGGAGCGGCGACAGCGACTCGAACCACTCCTCGACGGTCTGGTCGTACTCCGCGTTCTTCCGGGACCCGTCCTCCTCGTCGTCCCGGTTCTCCTGGACGTTCTGGATACCGCCGCGGATGCTCTCGGAGTAGTCCCCGTTGTCCTGCTGGCGGCCGTCCTCGGCCTTGCGTTCCTTCTCGGCCTCCGTGCGGGCCTCGTGTTCGGCCTGCAGGGCGGGCGCGAGCAGCTTCTCGACGCGGGTGTCGACGTTGCCGCGGATGGGTTCGACGGTCAGGTCCGGTCGGCGCGCCTGCACCTGTGCGCCCCGGCGAAGACTCGCGGTGCCAACGACGCTCCCGGCGGGCAGTTCGTCGAGCGTCGCGCCGTTGGGGGTCACCAGCACGTCCGCGGGGTTGCCGCGCCGCGGGACGGCCGCCACGAAGAGGTCGTCGGGCATCTCCGTCGGCACGTCTTTCATCGAGTGGACGGCGGCGTCGACGTTGCCCTCCAGCACCTCCTGGTCGAGCGCGTGGACGAACGCGCCCGTCTTCCCGAGTTCGCTGATGAGGGCGTCGGTCACCCGGTCGCCCTTCGTCTCGACCTCCACGACGTCCACCTCGTGGCGCCGGTCGGCCAGCGTGCTCTTGACCTCGCCGGCCTGCCGGAGCGCGAGGTCCGAGCCACGGGAGGCGAGGCGCATCGGTTCGTTGCTCATACTGCTCCCTCGGCGCGCGCCATTGAAACCCCCTGCGTTCGCCGCCGGGGAGTTCCGGCAGTTTCATCGCCGGAACTCCGGCGAGCAGGCTGGTCGACGAGGCTCCCTGAACGACGGCCGAGGCGACTACCGCCGCGCCGACCCGCCGCCGAGTTCCGAGCGCCACTCCCGCAGTGACCCCGGCATCGCGACGAGGCTGGCGCGCTCGCGGAGGTAGCGCACGCAGAGCCACGTGCCCGCGACGACGGCCCCCACGATGAGCAGCGTGCCCAGCGGGTCGGGATCGATGACGTTCGGGTTCCCCTCGAAGAACAGGTAGATGCCCGCGACGAGCGCGACGTCCACGATGGCCGCGACCTGGGCGGCGCGAGCGCCCAGTCCCGACCAGCGACCGCCCGCCGCCTCGACCGCCCGCGAGTCCTGGATGAGCGCGAGCGGCAGCACGAGAAACGCGACGAGAGCGGGGGCGCCGAGCGCCACCGCGGGGATGGAGACGACGGCCGAACTCGTCGTCGACGTGGCGGCCTCGGGCACCACCAGCACGACGACGGCGACCCAGACGGCGCTCAACACCCAGAACGCGGTGATGGACGGGACGGCGGCGACCCAGTACCACCAGCGGGAGTCGACTCGGAGTTCGCTCACAGTCGTGGTTGGCACTCGCCCCTCTTGAAAACGTCCTATCCGGGTGGGCGCCCTACAGCGCCTCGCGGTAGGCGTCCAGCGTGCGCTCGACGTCCTCCGCCGTGTGGCCGTAGGCGACGAACTGGGACTCGAACTGGTTCTGGGAGAGCATGACGTTCCGGTCGAGCATCTGCGGGCGGAACACGCGGTTCCAGCGCTCGACGGCGGCGTTCCCGACGTCGGCGCCGTTCTTCGGGCAGGCGTCGAAGCGCTCGCAGTCGGGGTCCTGCCGGCAGCCGTCCTCGCAGGGGCCGGACTGGGCCTCGCCGCCCCGCGTGAACACGACTTTGAACAGGCTGTCCGTGCCGACGACGGTGTACTGGGGGGCCTGGTCGGCCACTATCTCCTGGAGCCCCTCGCGGAGCCGTCGCCCGATACCGTTCACGTGCTCGTAGACGTCGTTCTCCGCGGCGTAGCGCAGCGTCTCGTGGCCCGCGGCCATCGTCACGGGGTGGCCGGAGAACGTCCCCGCCTGGAAGACGTTGCCGACCGGCGTGAACTCCTCCATCAGGTCCGAGCGGCCCCCGATGGCGCCCACCGGGAAGCCGCCGCCCACGATCTTCCCGAACGTCGTGAGGTCGGGCGTGACGCCGTACTTCGACTGCGCGCAGCCGAGGCCGCCGACGCGGAAGCCTGTGATGACCTCGTCCCAGACGAGTAGCGCGCCGTGGTCGCGGGTGAGGTCACGGAGCGTCTCGTGGAAGCCGTCGACGGGTTCGACGATGCCCTTGTTCGCGAGCAGCGGTTCGACGAGCACGCAGGCGATGTCGTCGCCGTGCTCCTCGAAGACGCGCGTCGCCTCGTCGGCGTCGTTGAACGGCACGGGAATAGTGTGTTCGGCGAACGACGCGGGGATGCCCGCGCTCGACGGGCCGTGGTGCTCCGCGTCGCCCTCGACGAGCGTGGACTCCTGGGCGCCGTGGTAGCCACTCTGCATGACGACGATCTTGTCGCGACCGGTGTAGCCCCGCGCCAGTCGTACTGCCGACGTGGTCGCCTCAGTCCCGGAGTTCACGAACCGAACCATCTCCACGCTCGGCACGTGGCGCGCGACGAACTCCGCGTGCTCGACCTCGAGTTCGGTCGGCATGCCGTACATCGGCCCCTCGCTCGTGCGGCGCTGGACGGCCGCTTGCACGGGGTCCGGGAGGTCGTGGCCGAGCAGCAGCGGGCCGAGCCCCATCACCCAGTCCACGTAGCGGTTCCCGTCGACGTCGACGACGTGGCCGCCGTCGCCCTTCCGCACGAACGTCGGGTACGGCTGGGGGGCGGCGCGCACGGCGGAGTTCACGCCGCCGACGAGCACGTCGAGCGCGCGGTCGTAGCTCTCGCGCGAGCTCTCCCGATTCATGGGCGGAGGTTGGCAGGGTCGCGGAAAATAGGTGTCGGGTCGGCGTTCGGGACCGACCCTCATGAACGGGTACGAAAACGGGCTGCGGCGGTAGAAGCACCGGCCGCCCGGAGGCACGTCCGGCGGCCGTGAAAGTAACAACCCGGCTTGTTCGTGCGTCGGTCTCACCTCCGGGTCGACGCGCGACCCACTGGTGGACGAGCGCGACGGTTCGCAGTCGAACTGTGACCGTTCGTCTCGTGCATCGGCAGTTCGTGGTACGGGCTCACACCACCTAAAACTTCGCCAGACAATCGTCCAATAATATAGCCGATGGGTTACAGAGCGAACGGAATACAAGCGAATACAGTCAGTATAAGGTTGTATTTCGTGAGAAACCGAGACGTTTGACAAGTAGAAATCGAACGGACGTGGCACGCCCACAGCGGGAGACTACAGGTCGGTCGCGCGCTCGACGTCGGCCGCGCTGCGGGAGACGACGGCGGCGGCGTCGCTACTCGGGGCGTCGTGAACGGAGAGAATGGGGGTCTACTGCCGCGAACCCACGTGAGTCGGGGACCGTGCGGCCGTCACCGGAACGCTCGCCGGCTCAGACCGCGTCCGGTCCCTCGATGCCGGTCCGGACCTGCACCGCGCTCTCGACCGGGAGGACGAAAATTTTCCCGTCGCCGGGCTCGCCGGTGTCGGCAGCCTCGCGGATGGCCTCGACGACCTCCTCGGCGGGGATGTCGGCGACCACGCACTCCACCTTCACCTTCTGGTGGAGGTCGACCGTGTACTCCTCGCCGCGCCACTGCCCAGTCTTGGCGGGCTGGCTCCCACGCCCGGAGACGTTCGTCACCGTGATGCTCGGCGCGCCGACCTGCGCGAGCGCGGTCTTCACCTCCCGGAGGCGGTCCGGGCGGACGACGCCCACGACCATCTTGATGCCGCCGTCGTTCGGGGTACTAGCATCGGCTTCAGCAACGTCCTCACCGCCGTCGGTGCGGAGTTCGTCCACACCACCATCGGTGCGGAGGTCGTCGTCATCGACGTCCCCGCCGTCCGCACGCACCTCGCCGCCGTCGACGGCGGCCGGGGTCCGGTCGGAGGCGGAGTCGCCGACGAACTCGGGGTAGACGGTGACGCCGTGTTCGCCGCGGTCCAGCCCGAGGTCCTCCTCCTCGTCGCTGACCCGGAGGCCGAACAGCACGTCCGCGATAGCGAGCACCACAGCCGAGGCGGCGATGGTCCAGCCGGCGATGACCGCGACGCCGACGACCTGCATCGCTAGCTGGTCGAGGCCGCCGAACGCCCACGCGTCGCCCAGAATCGAGGCTCCGGCCGAGTCGGCGGCGAAGACGGGGATGAGGATGGTCCCCACCGCGCCCGCGGCGCCGTGGACCGCGAAGACGCCACAGACGTCGTCGATCTTGAGGGAGTCGACGACCCAGCGGTAGGTCGGCAGCACGAGCGCTCCCCCGATGGCGCCGATGACGAGGCCGCCCCACCAGGTGACGTGCGGGACCGCGCCCGTCACGGCCACCAGGCCCGCGAGCAGGCCGTTGGCCATCCAGAGTGGGTCGGGCTTGCCCTGGCGGGCGGTCGACACCAGCATGGCGGCGACAGCGCCGGCGCCCATGCCGAGGGTCGTCACGAGCGCGACGCGGCCGAGCGCGGCACCCATGAAGGCGACGCTCCCGTCGTCGGCGACGGAGAGTATCGTCGCCTGCGTGCCGACGTTGAAGCCGTACCAGCCGAACGCCAGGATGAGCGTCCCCAGCACCGCCAGCAGCATCGAGTGGCCGGGGATGGGCTGACTGTCGCCGTTCTCGTCGAAGCGGCCCCGGCGGGGGCCCACCATCCTCGCGGCGACGAGGCCCGCGAGGCCGCCGCACATGTGGACGACGGTCGCGCCCGCGAAGTCGAGGTAGCCGACGCCGAGCACGTCGGCCACGAACCCGTTGTTGGCCGGGTCGGTGGCCAGCGCCAGCAGCCCGCCGCTCCAGGTGAGCCCCTGGACGACGGGGTAGATGAGGCCGGTCAGCGTGGCCGCGAACAGGACGTACGCGCGGAAGTCCATCCGCTCGGCGACGGCGCCGGAGACGATGGTCGCCGCCGTCATCGCGAAGACGGCGCCGAAGACCCAGTTGATCCAGCCGTTCGACCCGGGCGCCCCGATGTAGGAGAACGCCGCCGCGAGGTCGAACGCCGCGCCGGAGGTCAACATTCCGACGACGCCGGCGACGCCGGCGCCGACGAGGAAGTACACCAGCACGCCGAGCGCCCAGTCGGTCATGTTCTTCATCAGGACGTTACCGACGTTCTTCGCACGCACCTGCCCGGCCTCCAGCAGCGCGAACCCCGGCTGCATGAAGAAGATGAGGAACGTGACGACGAGCACCCAGACGGCGTTGATGCCGTTGGCGACGGTGGCGTTCACCATGGTTCCACCAGTGGACGTACGTTGCGAGTTTCGGGCGAATCTAGCGTGTTCGTTTCGAACATGGACAGAACAGTGGCACAACGTCTTCGCACCTAAAGGTTTGCTCGACAATCGCACAATTATAAGGGTAGTAGGTGGACGGTCGTCCGAACTACAAGCGTATTAGGTGGATATAAGGTTGTATTCCGTCCAGAAAACGGGACGCTCGTCCACTGGGACTGGACGAACGTTGTGGAAAGTGTTGCCGGAAGCGGGCTGGTTCGGGCCCGCGCGCCGTCCCAAAGCGGAGGGAGCCACCCTCGGCTGACGGCTGCAGACATCGGCCCAGTCCGCCACACTTCCGACGAAATTGGGTCCGAGTTCCGGCGGAGTAGGCTCGTAGCTCCCCCAGAATCCCGGAAGAACTCGGAAAACCGTCATGAGTGGAAAGGGTGACGGTGTGGATGCACTATGACCCAACCCGACGACGCAGACGACCGGCACAGCCGCCGCAGGTTCCTCGGACTCGCCGCGGCGGTCGGCACGGCCACAATGGCCGGCTGCGCAGGCCAGAACTCCGGCGGCGGGGCGACGACGGAATCGACCACGACGACGGCGGCGCCCGAGCCCGCGCCGGACGTCCCGCTCCTCAACTACGCGCTCACCCTCGAACACCTGGAGAACGCGTTCTACCGGGAGGGCCTGGAGACGTTCAGCGACGAGGAGGTGATGGGCGCCGACGCGCTCTCCTCGTTCGGCGAGACGGTCCGGATGGAGGTGCCGGAGTACCTCCGGACGGTCGGTGACCACGAGGCCGCTCACGTGTCGGCGCTTTCCTCGACCGTCGAAGCGCTCGACGGGACCCCCGTCCAGGAGGGCGAGTACGAGTTCGGCTACGAGACGCCGAGCGAGTTCCTGGCGGTGGCGAAGGCCCTCGAGAACACGGGCGTCGCGGCCTACGCCGGGGCCGCACCACAGGTCGTCAACAACGAGGTGCTCGCGGCGGCGGCCGGCATCCACAGCGTCGAGGCGCGCCACGCGGCGTTCCTCAACTTCGTCGGCGACGACTCCCCGTTCCCGGCGGCCGTCGACGAGGCCAAATCCGTCTCGGAAGTGCTGGAGATCGCGGGCCAGTTCGTCACCTCGGAGGTCGACCCGAGCGTCTACGAGACCGGCGAAGACCGCCCGACGCACGACCGCAAGGCCGACGACGACACGAGCGACGTGAACGTGCTCAACTACGCGCTGACGCTCGAGCACCTGGAGAACGCGTTCTACCGCGACGGTCTGGAGCGGTTCAGCGACGAGGAGCTGATGGGGGCCGACGCGCTCTCCTCGTTCGGTGACCACGTGCGGATGAAGGTCCCCGGCCACCTCCAGATGGTCGGCGAACACGAGGCCGCCCACGTGAGCGCCATCGCGCAGACCGTCGAGGACCTCGGCGGAACGCCCGTCGAGGAGGCCACCTACGACTTCGGCTACGAGACGCCCAGCGAGTTCCTCGGTGTCGCCAGAGCCCTCGAGAACACGGGCGTCGCGGCCTACAAGGGCGCCGCACCGACCGTATCGAACGACGCGGTGTTCTCGGCCGCCATCGGCATCCACAGCGTCGAGGCGCGCCACGCGGCGTTCCTCAACGAACTGAACGCCAGTTCACCGTTCCCGATGGCCGTGGACGAACCGAAGACGATGGCCGAGGTCACGGAGATCGCCGGCCAGTTCGTCGTCGAGGAGTGAGCCGACGGGGGGACACCGGCCGAAGCCGACGGCCTTATCTACTCGCTGTCGGACGTCGCTACCAATGGAGGCGGTCCTCTGGTACGTGCTGTCGAGCACTCGTGGCAGTGTGAACCGCGTCCGGATTCTCCGCGCGCTCGACGACCACCCGCGTAACCCCAACAAGCTGGCCGAGGGCCTCGACCTCAACTACGACACCGTCCGCCACCACCTCGACGTCCTCGCGGACAACGACGTGGTGACGGCCAGCGGCGACGACTACGGCGCGGTCTACCTCCCCTCGGAGACGGCCCGCGACCACTGGGACACCATCGAGCGCATCATCGACAAACTGGACTGACCATGACCGGACACACACGCGACCCACGCGACGACCCACGACGGGTGACCCGCAGATGACCGAACTGATAGACTTCGCGCGGTTCGCGACCGCCGCGAACGTCGTGTTCCTGGCCGCGCTCGCAGCCGTCTGGACGAAGAACTACCTGCGACTGCGCTCGAAGCACACGCTCGGCCTCCTCGTGTTCGCCGTGCTCCTGCTCGGCGAGAACCTGTTCGCGCTCTACTACTACCTCGTCGACCCGGAGCTATCGGTCTGGTTCAGCACCGCGGTCCCGGACGTCGCGTGGCACGCGATGCTCCTGTTCCACGGCCTCGAACTGCTCGGCATCGGGTTCCTCACCTGGGTCACGCTGGACTGACCGTAGCGCCGGTCAAGCATTCCCGCAACTACCGCGTCGGTCCGGCACCCTCGCCACGACCCCGTCGACACCCGCGCTCAGAGTGTCTTCGCTACGTCCTCCGCGAAGTAGGTCACGATGAGGTCTGCCCCCGCGCGCTTGATGGATAGCAGGCTCTCGCGAGCGGTCGCCTCGATGTCGAGCCACCCCCGGTCGGCGGCAGCGTGGAGCATCGCGTACTCCCCGGAGACGTTGTACGCCGCGACCGGTCGGTCGAACTGCTCCCGCACGTCCGAGACGACGTCGAGGTACGGGAGCGCGGGCTTCACCATGAGCACGTCCGCCCCCTGCTCGACGTCGAGGGCGACCTCTCGACTCGCCTCGCGGCGGTTCGCCGGGTCCATCTGGTAATGCCGCCGGTCCCCGAACGCGGGTGCACCGTCCGCCGCGTCCCGGAACGGCCCGTAGAACGCCGACTCGTACTTCGCCGCGTAGGACATGATGGGCACGTCCGAGAACCCGGCGTCGTCCAGCGCCTCGCGGATGGCGGCGACCATCCCGTCGGTCATCGACGAGGGCGCGACCATCTCTGCGCCCGCCTCGGCGTGCGAGACGGCCGTCTTCGCCAGCAGGTCCAGCGTCTCGTCGTTCTGCACTGTTAGGGTTGGGTCCTCGGCGGCGTCGTGCTCGACCACGCCACAGTGGCCGTGGCTCGTGTACTCGCAGAGGCAGACGTCTGTGACGACGTAGGCGTCAGTCTCGCTCGTGATGCGGCGGGTCGCCTCCTGGACGACGCCGTCCTCGGCGTACGCGCGGGTGCCGCGCTCGTCCTTCGACTCGGGGATGCCGAACAGCATGACGGCCTCCACGCCCGTCTCCAGGACTTCCTCGACGCGCGCGACGGCGTCGTCGAGCGGGACGCGCTCCTGGCCCGGCATCGACTCGATGGGGCGGCGCTCGTCGGCGGTGGCGTCGACGAACACCGGCGCGACGAAGTCCGAGGGTGAGAGCGTCGTCTCCGAGACGAGGCCGCGGACGCCGTCCCGGCGCAGGCGACGCGGTCGGTCCGTGAGGTTCATGGACGGGACTCCGGGCCCAGGGACAAAAGGATTCGCGGAACCGGCGGACAGTCATCGTAGACGCCTACAGAACTGCAGTTGCCGACGTTGACGCCTGTAAGCCCTCGCACCGCTCGACTCCCGGGACTCGTTGTGCGCCTCACTCCCTCCAGTCGTTCGGTGCTCACTTCGTCCGGGTTCGTCGAGGTGCGCTCGCCCTTACAATCCGCCAGGAATCGGAGATTCCTGAGGTCTCGGGAGCGCTTCGCTCTCCCTGCGACCGCCAGGCGACCGGTTGTCGCGCTGGCTGAATCTATCGGTTGGTGCGCGGTCCGAAACCCATCGTCGCCGCCCGGTTTCACAACAGTCTTGGCCGCACCCCGACACCCGCGACTGTGAACCGCGACCGACTCCAGTTCTACGCGCTGTACGTCACGCGGTTCGCGGGCGGGTTCGGCTTCAGCGCGCTCGCGTTGCTGCTCCCGAAGTACGCCAACGAACTGGGGGCGTCGGGGCTGATGCTGGGTCTGTTCTTCACGGGGTTCACGGCGACGCAGGCCGTCGCCGTCGTGCCCCTCGCGTGGGCGGGCGACCGCTACGACAAGCGCGACGTGCTCCTCGCATTACTCGGGTTCGGCGTGGTCGTTTCGGCCGCCTTCGTCGTCGTCGACTCGTCGTGGGAACTCGTCGCCGTGCGCGGTGGCCAGGGCATCCTCGCCACCGGGATGGGGCTGTTGAGCCTCGCGCTCGTCGGCGAACTCGCGACGAAGGAGACGCGCGCGAACCACATCGGGAAGGCGAACGCCTGGCGGTTCGCGGCCTCCCTGCTCGGGTTCGCCGCCGCCGGTGGCCTCTACGACCTCTACGGCTTCGGGCCGGTGTTCTACCTCCTCGGCGCCCAGTTCGTCGTCGCGTTCGTCGCGGTGTGGATGTTCCTCGACGCCGACGACACCCGCATCCGGGGGTTCCCGTTCAGCGACCTCGCGGTGAACCGCCGCATCCTCACGCTGACGAGTTTCCGGTCGCAGTACGCCGTCGCGGTGACGCTCGTGCGCTCGTGGGTGTCAGTGTTCGCCGGCCTCACCGTCGCGGAGGGCGGACTGGCCTACAGCGGCGTCGTGGTGGCCGTCGTGCTCGGCGCGGAGAAGTTCACCAACATGCTCTGCCAACCGCACACGGGCACGCTCTCGGACCGCTACGGGCGCTCGCTGTTCGTCGCCGTCGGCGGCACGGCGTACGGCCTCGTTGCACTCACCGTGCCGTTTACGCCTGCCGTCGGCGCCGCCCTCGGCGCACCCACCTTGTTCCCCGTGCTCGGGTCTCTGTCGCCCGCGTTCGTCCCGCTGCTAGTGGTGAACGGCCTGCTCGGCGTCGCGGACTCCTTCCGGGAGCCCGCGAGCATGGCGCTGTTCGCCGACGAGGGCAGCGACGGCGCCGGCGTGGCCTCCTCGTTCGGCGTCCGGGAACTCGTCTGGCGGCCCGGGAGTGTGCTCGCGCCGATGCTCGGCGGCGCGCTCATGTCGCAGTTCGGCATGGAGTGGGCGTTCTACGTCGGCGGCGCGTTCGCGCTCACGGGCGTCGCGACGTTCCTCGGCGTGCTCACCCACTCACACGGCCGCGACGCACTTACGGAGTGGTAGCTGGTACCGTACCGAACTATCGGGGCGCTTAGTGAAACTCCGTTCAGCGAACAGCTAACTTCCCGTAGTGTCGTTCCCTAGCCATGCCCGGTCCCATGTTCGCGGACGGCGACAGGGTCACCCTCCGGACCGTCGAGGAGGAGGACCTCGAGTTCGTCCAGCGAGTCCGCAACGACCCCGCGGTGCGCCAGCCGCTCACGCTGAACCGCCCGGCGAACGCCGAACAGCTCGAGGAGTTCTTCGAGAACGCCATCTCCAGCGGCGACGGCGCGACCCTCATCGTCTGTCGCGACGAGGAGCCGCTGGGGATGGTGGCGCTGTTCGACGAGGACGACGTCACCGGCACCGCCACCATCGCCTACTACCTCGACCCAGACCAGTGGGGCAACGGCTACGCCACCGAGGCCGTCGGCCTGCTCTGCGAGTACGCGTTCGCCGAGCGCCGCCTGCACAAGCTCCGCGCGGAGGTCATCGAACCGAACGACGGCTCTCGGCGCGTCCTCGAGAAACTCGGCTTCGAGCGCGAGGGACGCCTCCGCGACGAGAAGTTCGTCCGCGGCGAGCACGTCGACATCCACCGCTTCGGTCTGCTGGCCGACGAGTGGGAGGGGGTCTGAGTGCCGGGCCCCGTCTTCGCCGAGGGCGACAGCGTGGCCCTCCACACCATCGAGGAGGAGGACCTGGAGTTCCTCCAGCGCGGCCGCAACCACCCCGAGATCCGCCGCCCGCTGACGGACGTCGACCCGCGCAACGGCGAGCAGATCCGGGAGTACTTCGAGAACAGCGTCTCCGACGACGGCGACGGGTTCGGGTTCCTGGTTTGCCGGAGTGACGACGAGGAACCCGTCGGCGCCGTCCACATACCGTGGATACGGACGAAACACGGGTCCGGGATGCTGATGTACTGGGTGCTGCCGGAACACCAGGGCAACGGCTACGTCACGGAGGCGACGGAGCTGATTCTGGACTTCGCGTTCGAGGAGCGCCGCCTGGCGAAGGTGTACGCCATCGTCCTCGAGACGAACGTCGGCTCCCAGCGCGTGCTGGAGAAACTCGACTTCCAGCGCGAGGGCGTCCACCGCAAGGAGACGTTCGTGGACGGCGAGCGCCGCGACAGCTACCGCTACGGGCTGCTCGCCGAGGAGTGGCTGGATTCCTGACAGCGCGTCGAGTGAAAGTCGCTTCAGCGAACACATAACCCCCCGCAGTCCAACGGTCGTGTATGCCAGGACCCGCGTTCGCGACGGGTGACACCGTCAGCCTCCACCCCATCGAACCCGAGGACCACGAGTTCGTCCAGCGCGGCCGCAACGACCCCGACGTCCGCGTGCCCCTGACCGACACGACCATCCGCACGCTGAGCGACGTCGAGGAGATGCTCGAAGACGAGTCGTACCACTTCCTCATTTGCGCCAGTTCTGCAGACGGCGGGGGACGCGAACCCGTCGGTGTCGTCGCGTTCGGCTACGTCAGCGGCACCGACGAGCGCGGGAGCCTGATGTACTGGGTGGCCCCCGAACACCAGGGGAACGGCTACGTCAGCGAGGCGACCGACCTGTTCCTCGACTACGCCTTCCGGGAGTGTGGCTTCCACAAGGTGACCGCCCGCGTGAACGTCTCCAACGAGGCCTCCGCCGCGGTCCTCGAATCACTGGGCTTCGTCCAGGAGGGCCGCCGCCGGAAGGAGAGCGTCGTCGACGGCGAGTACGAGGACATGTTCACGTACGGCCTGCTGGCCGACGAGTGGCTGGACTGACGGTAGCCGAGTCACTCCCACGCACACCAGGGGAAGACCTATTCCGTCGGTTTTCGGTAGTCGACGTATGCCAGGTCCCGCGTTCGCGTCCGGCGACAGCGTCTCCCTCCACCCCATCGAAGGGGAGGACCACGAGTTTCTCCAGTACGGCCACAACCACCCCGACGTACGGCGGCCGCTCGGGTCGAGCACCATCCGGTCTCGCGGCGACATCGCGGAGGAGGTCGAGGACGACGAGTACCGCTTCCTGGTCTGCGTGGACGAGCGCAGCGAGTCCACGGGAGAAGCGAGCGGTGCGGGCGGCGACCCAGAGCCCGTGGGGGTCGTCGCCCTCCCGTGGGTGTTCGAGGACACGAAGTCGGGCTTCCTGATGTACTGGATAGCGCCGGAGCACCAGGGCAACGGCTACGTGACCGAGGCCATCGAACTCCTGCTGGACTACCTGTTCCGGGAGTGCGGCTTCCACAAGGTCGCAGCGTACGTCTACGAGTCGAACGACGCGTCGGCGGCCGTTCTGGAGTCGCTGGGGTTCGTCCGCGAGGGGACACTGCGGGACGAGATCTTCAGCGACGGCGAGTGGGTGGACGAGTACCGCTACGGCTTGCTCGCCGAGGAGTGGCTGAACTGACCGCACGCGGTCGGCTGGGCGGCTGACGGCCGAAGGCGTTTCCCGCTGGCTGCCGTACGTTCTCCCATGCACACAGAGACGAACAGCGTGCTCGCGTCGCTCGTCGAACGACTCGCCGAGGCCGGCGATGTCGCCACCGTCTACGGCGACCCCGTCGAGCGCGAGGACCGCACCGTGATTCCCGTCGCGCGCGTCTCGTGGGGGTTCGGCGGTGGCGGCGGGACGAGCGAGCCGAGTGACGAGTCGGCCGAGGACGAATCGGTCGAAGGTGAGTCGGCGCAGGGCGCCGGTGAGGGCTACGGGATGGGCGGCGGGATGAGTGCCGCTCCGGTCGGCGCGCTCGAGATCGGCGAGGAGGGAACCCGGTTCGTGCGCTTCGGCGACAGGAAGAAACTGCTCGGTGTCGCACTACTCGCGTTCTTCGTGGGCGTCCTGCTCGGACGGCGATAGCCGGGCCGCGCTAGTCCGCCGCGGCGGACGTGGCGCCCGATTCGACCCCTCGTTTCGCGTCGAGGGCCTCGACGAGCAGTTCCGTGATGTCCGTGACCTCGATGTCGTCCTCGAAGCCGCCGGTCTTCCGGCCGTCCTCGTACATCGTCATGCACATCGGGCACGCGACGACGAAGCGGTCGACGGCGGAACCGGCGTCCGTGTCCTCGAGGGCCTCCCGGATGCGCTCCTCGCTCGGCTTGGGGTCCTCCTCGAAGTCCATCCAGAGGCCACCGCCGCCGCCGCCGCAGCAGAACGAGTCGTCGCGGTTGCGGGGCATCTCGTCGAGCGCGACGCCCGTCGCGCGGATGACCTCGCGGGGCGCCTCGAACTCGCCGTTGTAGCGCCCGAGGTGGCAGGGGTCGTGGTACGTGACGGTGTCGTCGAGTTCCGTACCCGAGAGGCCGAGTGCGCCCTCGTTCACGAGGTTCTCGACGACCTGCGTGTAGTGGTAGACGGAGTCGGCGTCCTCGAAGCCGAACTGGTCGTACTCGTTGGAGAACGTGTTGTACGAGTGGGGGTCCGTGCAGACGACCTTCTCGTAGTCGCACTGTTCGAACGCCTCGATGTTCTCCTCGGCGACCATCTCGAAGAGGCCCTCCTCGCCGACGCGGCGGATGTCGTTGCCGTCGTTCTGCTCGTCCTCGTAGAGGATGCCGTAGGAGACGTCCGCTTCCTCGAGGACGCGGGCGAGTGAGCGCGCGACGTGCTGGTTGCGGTCGTCGTAGGAGGGGTAGTCGCCGACGTACCAGAGGTACTCGACGGCCTCCTCGCGGGCGTCGGGCACCTCGAAGTCGAGTTCCTCGGTCCAGTCGGGACGCTTGCGGTCGGGGTCGCCGAACGTGTTCCCCTTCTGGAAGACGTTCATCACGGCGTCCTCGACGTTCTTGTTCATCTGGCCCGACTCGGTCAGCCGGCGGTTCATCTCCGTGAACTGCGTGACGTGCTCGATGTCTACGGGGCAGGCGTCCATGCACGCCATGCAGGACATGCAGGAGTCCATCGTCTCCGCGTCGATGACGGAGGTGCCGCCGTCGGCGACGATGTCGACTTCGTCGGTCCGGCCCGCCTCCAGGTCCTCCCGGTAGTTCTTCAGGTCGAGGATGACGTCACGAGGGTCGAGCGGGCGGCCGGCGGCCTTCGCCGGGCAGACCGACGAGCAGCGTCCGCACTTCGTGCAGGCGTCGTGGTCGAGCAACTGCTTCCAGGAGAAGTCCTCTATCTCGGAGGGACCGATCTCCTCGGGGCTGGCGTCTTCGGGAACTCGGGGGAGGCGGCGGCCGGCGTCCTCGTCGCGGGCGACGAGGTTCGCGTAACTCGATATCATGTGGAACGGCTTGGCGTACGGCACGGTAGCGACGAACGCGAGCGCGAGCAGCGCGTGACTCCACCAGACCGCGGGGTAGGCGGCGGCCGCTCCCTCGGGGCTCACGCCAACGGCCTGGAGGACGTCGGCGACGAACCAGCCGACGAAGCTCACCGTCTCGAAGGAGACGTTGCGGGTCGCGCTCGTCCCGAGGATGCGGACCCCCTCGGTGACGTAGCCGCCGACGCCGAGCAGGAACAGCGTCCAGACGAACAGGCCGTCCTCGGCGCTGGTGTGTTTGCCCCAGAGGCGGTCGTTGCGCCGCCAGTAGCGCTTGTACAGCGCCATCCCGACACCGACCACGAAGAGGAAGCCCATGGCGTCGAGGACGAACGAGTACGCGAGGTAGAAGTCGCCGACGAAGAAGGAGGGCTGGCCGGCGAAGAGCGTCCAGATGTCCATGTCTATCATCAGGATGGTGGTCCCGATGAGCAGCGTCAGGAAGCCCCAGAGGATGAACGTGTGCATCAGGCCCGCGGTGAGGTCGCGGTCGAACTGCTTCTCGTTGGTGGCGACCAGCTTGCCCGCCTCGACGACCCGCGACGGGAGGTCGGACAGTCTGTCGATGGGGTCCTCGCTCCCCTCCGCGTACGTGCTGAACCGCCGATAGACGCCGAACAGGAAGATGGCGACGGCGACGAAGGCGAGGTAGTAGAACAGCGCCTCGCCGACGTGACCGATGCGCCAGAACGTGGGGCGCGTCTCGGCCCCCGCCTGGGCCAGCGTGAGCGAATACATACCAGAAGACCGGGCTACGACCCGCTTAAACCTTGCCAACAATCGAACAAACGTTGCTGGCGTTCGAACGGGGCCACGCGAACCCCGGTGAACGCCCCGCTGAGGGCGACCCGGCCTGAATTTAGGCAACAGACATTTAGTCGCGGACGAACACAGTATCGGAGTACTGCATGGACGAGAAGACAGAGGAACTCCGTGACATCTTCATCGATGTCGCCGACGACGAAACGGTCACGGAGTCCCAGGCGGACACTCACGGGTCCCTCAGCTCCGAGACGGAGGTCGACGAGCGCCTCCACCAGGCGGTCGCCGACATGCGCGACGGCCTCGAGTTCGACACCGACCTCGACGACGACGAACTGGCGGCCGTCGTCAAGCAGTTCTACGCGGGCGAGAGCGACGCGGAAATCGCCGAGAACGTCGAGGACCTCGACGCCGACGCGGTCGCTCGCACCCGCATGGACCTCCACCTCCTCCGGGAGTCGGACACGGACGTCCCCTTCGACGTCGACCGGCTCAGAGAGCTCCGAGAGACCGACGCGACGCCGGGCGAACTGGCCGAGGAGCTGGACGCCAGCCGCGCCGAGATCCGCCGCTGCGTCCGCGCCCTCGATACGAGAGCCGAGATACGGAGCGTCAACGACCGCTACCGCGCGGAGTTCGAGAACGCGCTCCGCGACCGCGAACTGTCCGAGCGACTCACCAGCACCGTCCACGAGGACGGCCTCGACGAGGCCACCGAGGGCCAGGAGACCGACATCGACTTCTAAGCCGGGGCGAGTCCCCCTCCGCGCCCACCCCACCGACGGGCGTATACCGACAACGGAACACGTGACCAACAGATGAACGAGGGAGGGCCGGAGCGGGACGACCCCACTAACACCGACTCCGCCGAGGACCGATTCGCCGTAGCGTCCTCCGGAGACGTCCTCGAACGGCTGTTCCGTGACAGCCTGGCGAACGCCGTCATCGCGTGGGTGTTCGTCGGCGTGCTCGCGCTCGCCCTCGTTGAGAGCGCCCTCGACTTCGACGGCCAGTGGCTGCTGTTCGTCGCCGGCGTCGCCGCCGTCGTCCTCGTCCCGCCCGTCGCGTTCCGGTCGTGGCGGGCGATGCTGCCGTGGGAACTGCTCGTGCTCGCGCTCCTCCCGATACTGGCGCGCGGGCTGTTCGGCGGCACGGGCGGCACGTTCGCTGTCTATCTCTCGCTCGCCGCAGTCGCCCTCGTCGTGGTCGTGGAGCTCCACCTGTTCACGGCCATGGAGGTGACGCACTGGTTCGCCGTCGCGCTCGTCGTGATGGCCACGCTCGCGTCCGGCGCGGTGTGGGCGGTCGTCAGGTGGACCGCCGACCAGTACCTCGGCACCGCCTACCTCTCCACGAACGAGGCGCTGATGACGGAGTTCCTCTGGGTGACCCTCGCGGGGTTCGCCGCGGGCGTGCTCTTCGACGCCTACTTCCGGCGGCGCGACCGCTGGCTCCGGAGCGCGCTCGAGCGGGTGGTCCGGTGACGCTGCTCCCGCGCCCGTCGGGTGCGAACCAGCGCCGTATCACGCAGGCGATGCGACTCGTCCTCGCGGCGATGGTCGGATACGGTCTGCTCACCGGCAACCCGAAGGCCGTGATGAACGGCAGCGTCGCGCTGGTCATCACGTTCGTCCCCGCCGTCCTTGAGCGCAACTACGACCTCTCGCTGGACCCCTGGCTCGCGCTCTGGCTCACGACTGCGGTGTTGCTCCACTCGCTCGGCTCCTCGGGGCTCTACTCCCACATCGAGTGGTGGGACCACGTCACGCACGCGCTCTCGGCGTCGCTAATCGCCGGCGTGGGCTACACGACGGTGCGAGCCATCGACCTACACCACCGCGACATCATCATCCCTCGGGAGGTGGCGTTCGTCTACATCTTCGTCGTAGTGCTCTCGTTCGGCGTCGTCTGGGAGCTCTTCGAGTTCGGCCTCGACGTCGTCGCCGCCCGGACGGGGATGGAGATGCCGCTCTCCCAGCACGGCCTCGACGACACCGTCGTCGACCTGCTGTACAACTCGCTGGGGGCGCTCGCCGTCGCGGTGTTCGGGCAGGCCCACCTCACCGGCGTGGCCGAGCGCGTCGTCCGATGGTGGCGAACAGGCAGGCGGTGAGCCGCCGAAGGTTCAAGTACGAGACCGGGACCAACCCCACCCGTGCCCGACTCCGTCGCGTTCGGTGATCTCGCTCGCGCCGCCTACTGTCCGCGCCAGCTCTACTACGCTCGCCGCGAGGAGAGCGACCCGCCCGCGGAGTACGAGAACGCCCGTGACGTTGCAACGCGGTACGACGAGCTCGCGGTCGCCTCGGACGCCGCGCTGGCGACGTTCGACCTCGCGGTACCACCCCCTGAGTTCCGGTCGAACCTGCGCGCCAGCCTCGACCGCCACCCCCGGGTAGCCGGCCCCGCGGAAAGCGACGCGTTCCTGCGTGGGAAGGACGCACACGGCCGTGCGGGGAAAGTTCACACGGGTCCGCCCGCGGTCTCTGTGGTCACGCACGGGAGTCCACCCGAACAGGGGGTCTGGGAGCCCCAGTCGGTGCGCGCCGTCGCCGCCGCGAAGGCGCTGTCCTGGCGCGAGGAGACGGCCGTCGAGAGCGCGTACGTCGAGTACGCCCGGCACGGCGTGGTCAGAGAACTTGGCCTCACCACTCGGCGGAAGGCCACCTACCGGCGCGCGCTCCGCGCCGCACGGAGCCTCGACGGGCCGCCGCCGCGACTCCACGACGACGCGAAGTGTGGCGCCTGCGACTACCGCGAGGAGTGCGGGGTCGAGACGAAGACGCTACGCTCGCTGCTGTAGCCACGCCTCCACGGTGTCGGCGTCGGCCCCGCGACGGAGAATCTCGCCGCGCGCGACGTCCACGACGGTGCTCTCGGTGCCCGCCGTCTCCCCGCCGTCCAGCACCGCGTCGACGCCGTCGACGAACGCCGGGTCGAGGTCGCCGGGGTCCGTGACGCTCGGCTGGCCGCTGCGGTTCGCGCTCGTCGCCGTGACGGGGGCGACGCGCTCGAGGAGCGCCAGCGCAACCTCGTGGTCGGGGACGCGGACGCCCACCCTGTCGCGACCACCGGTGAGGACGTCGGGGACGCCCTCGCGCTTCTCGCAGACCACGGTGACCGGGCCGGGGAGGAACTCGGCCATGAACTCGCGCTCCGTCTCGTCGACGCGGACGTACGCCAGGGCGTCCTCCCAGTCGGGGAACGCGAACGACAGCGGGTCGTCCCGGGACCGCCCCTTCGCGTCGAACACGCCGGCGACGGCGTCGGTGTCGAGCGCGTCCGCAGCTAACCCGTACACCGTCTCCGTCGGGTAGACCACGAGCCCGCCGTCACGAATCGCGTCGGCGGCCGCAGCCAGTTCGTCGTCGGTCACGCGCATGGTCGAGCGTTGGGTCGCCCAGTAAAAGGGTTACAGGTCCGCGAGCGCCGCCTCGACCGCGTCGTAGTCCGGGAACTCCGGCCACTCCTCGGCGACCCACGCGTAGGCCACCGTGCGGTCTGGTTCGACGAGGAACACCGCGGGCCGCGGTTCGCTGACGCCCGCCATTCCGTCGAGGTCGTGTTCGACGCCGAACGCCTCGGCGACGCCGTTCTGGGGGTCGCTGAACAGCCCCGTGAACGCCTCGATGCCGCGCTCCTCGATGGTGGTCTTGTGCTCGTACGGCGAGGAGACGGAGACGCCGACGACCTGCGCGCCGTACTCCTCGACGCCGCGGTCCCGGAGTTCGTTCCAGACGTACGTCGCGGGGAACGCGCCGTCCATCGTCGTGAACACGAGCAACACGGGTCCGTCGGCGAGCAGGTCCGACAGCGAGACGTCCTCCCAGTACTCGGCGTTCACGAGCGGGCGGGTGAAGTCGGGTGCCTCCTCGCCCGCCTCGACGTGGTCGGCGTCCGGGAGGTCGACGACGTCGAACTCCAGGTCCATCACGCACCCCCTCCGTACGTCGCCTCGAGGTACTCCACGATGTTCGCGCTCTCGGCCATCGCCACGCCCGTCTCGTCGTCGACGATGGCGGGCACCGTTCGCACGCCGACGATCCGCTGGACGGCGTTGCGCTCGGAGTGCAGCGGTTCGACGAATCGGGAGTGGTAGTCGACGTCCAGTTCGTCGAGTTTCCGGACGACGCGCTCGCAGAACGGGCACGCCTGCAATCTGTACAGCGTGAGGTGGGCGTCGCTGTGGGCCGGCCGGGCTGGTGTCTCTCGCGCGCTCATATCCGCCATTTCGCCCGATTCCCGGGTAAACGCTTCGCCCGCGGCGGTCGCCGCGCCTTCGTTGAGCAAAGTATTAATCCGCCCAGCAGAAAACAACCCCTACGGAATGGGCTCACTGTTGTCTCTGCTGGCGGTAGCGCTGTTTGGCGTCGAACTCACGCAGGACGTGGTCGTCGGCAGCGGTATCGTCACGATGGTCATCCTGATGGTGCTCTCGGGGTTCTTCTCGTCCTCGGAGATCGCCATGTTCTCGCTGGCACGCCACCGCATCGACGTGATGCTCGAGGAGGGGAAACCCGGTGCGGAGGCGGTCGCGGAGCTGAAGGAGGACCCACACCGCCTGCTGGTCACCATCCTCGTCGGGAACAACCTCGTGAACATCGCGATGTCCTCCATTGCCACCGGCCTGCTCGGCTACTACCTCTCCCAGGGGCAGGCGGTGGTCGCGGCGACGTTCGGCGTCACCGCGCTCGTCCTCCTGTTCGGGGAGAGCGCGCCGAAGTCGTACGCCGTCGAGAACACGGAGTCGTGGGCGCTCACCATCGCGGGGCCGCTGCAGTGGTCGGAGCGCTTCCTCTACCCCCTGGTCGTGCTCTTCGACTACCTCACCCGTGCGGTCAACCAGGTGACCGGCGGCCGGGCCGCCATCGAGACGTCGTACGTCACGCGCTCGGAGATCCAGGACATGATCAAGACGGGGGAGCGCGAGGGCGTCATCGACGAGGAGGAGCGGGAGATGCTCCAGCGCATCTTCCGGTTCAACAACACCATCGCCAAGGAGGTGATGACGCCGCGACTCGACATGACCGCCGTCTCGAAGGACGCCACCATCGAGGAGGCCATCCAGACGTGCACGCAGGCTGGCCACGAGCGCATCCCCGTCTACGACGGCGAACTCGACAACGTCATCGGCGTCGTCAGTCTCGAGGACCTCGTCCGCGAGTACCTCTACGGGGAGAGCGAGAACGTCGAACTGGAGGACCTCATCGAGCCGACGCTCCACGTCCCCGAGTCGAAGAACGTCGACGACCTGCTCCAGGAGATGCAGGACGAGCGCGTCCAGCTGGTCGTCGTCATCGACGAGTTCGGCACCACGGAGGGGCTGCTCACGACCGAGGACATCACCGAGGAGATCGTCGGCGAGATACTCGAGGGCGAGGAGGAACTCCCCCTCGACTTCGTCGACGAGGAGACCGTCCGCGTTCGCGGCGAGGTGAACATCGAGGAGGTCAACGAGGCCCTCGATATCGAACTACCGGAGGGCGAGGAGTTCGAGACCATCGCGGGGTTCATCTTCAACCGCGCCGGCCGCCTCGTCGAGGAGGGCGAGTCGTTCCGCTTCGAGAACGTCGAACTCACCGTCGAGCACGTCGAGAACACGCGCATCATGAAGGCCCGCGTGAAGCGACTGCCGGCCGAGGAGGCCGAGGACGTCGACCACGAGTCGCTCGCGGCCGACGGCGAGCGGTAGGCGAAGCCGGCCGACCGGCTTGCAGACCGCCCTAACTCCACTCGCAACCGGTTCTCGGAAGAGCCAGCTTGTACGGAGAGCAATCAGCGGGCTGTGTCTGAGGACCGCGTCAGAGGACCGCGTCGATGGCGACGAATGCGCCGTAACTGATGCCGAGCGCGAGCGCGAGCGACGCGACCCACGCCAGCACCGTGAACAGCATCTTACGGCTGCTCACGCCACCGCCGGTCGAGGCCGCGTAGCCGGAGCCGATGATGGCGCTGACGATGATCTCGTTGAACGAGACGGGGATGCCGAAGAAGACGGCGGTCTGGGCGATGGCGAAACTCGGGATGAGCGCGGCGATGGAGCGCCGCGGCCCCAGCGAGGAGTAATCCTGCGCGAGCGCCTTGATCATCCGCGGGGCGCCGGTCCACGACCCGGCGAGCAGGCCGATGCCGCCCCCGACCAGAACGTAGGTCAGCGGCACGTCGTCGCCGACCAGCGGGAGCAGCGGGCCGACCGCGAGGCCGACCTGACTGCCGCCCGCGGAGAACGCCACGAGGCCGCCGAGTGCGAGCAGGAAGTGGCGCTGCCCGCGCTCGGCGTCACGGTCCATGTCGCGGCGCAGCAGGACGGCGACGACCACCGCCACCGCGACGGTCGTGGCGACGTGTACAGCGAGTTCGTACTCGCCGGCGGCGACAGCTGTCGCCCGCGCGAACGACCGGCTCACGCCCGCCGGGCCGAGGAAGACGAACTGGACGTTGGCGACGATGGCGCCGACGACGGCCGCGAGCACGGGGACGGTGACGCGGTCGACGTCGAGCGACCGGAGCCCCCGCGCCATCCCGTAGGCGATGCCGCCGCCGGCGAACGGCGTCAGCACCCACAGCGTCGCTATCTGCTGGTACTTCGGCCACGCCGCGCCGCCGCCCATCGCCAGGCCCGTGCCGACGACGGCGCCCGTGACGGTGAACGCGGTGGCTATCGGGTAGCCCGCGAACACGCCGACGGCGACAAGCGCGGCGGCCGTGATGAGCGCCGTGGTCGCCGCCAGCGGGGAGAGCGTCACCCCGACGATGAGCTCCCGCCCGACCGCCTCGGAGACGTTCGCGCCCTGGAAGACGGCGCCCGCGAGTCCGAGCAGGCCGACGACGAAGCCGGCCCGCATCACCGTGATGGCGTTCGCGCCGACCGCCGGGGCGAACGGCGTCGACCCCGAGGAGCCGGCGCCGATGGCCCACGCCATGAACAGGCTCGCCAGTGCGGCGACCGCGAGCGTCGCGAGGGCCGTTCCACTCATTGACCCCCACCTCTGGGTGGCCCGACCAAGAGAGTACCGACACAGCGAGAGCTCGCCGCCTTCGGAACGGTCACCCGAGAACTCAGTTCGTCGTCGACTTCGCGTCGCCGTTCTGCTCGGGCGGTTCGACGCCCTCGGCCGCTTCCGCGGTGTCGGTCTCGCGCTCGGTGTCGACGTGCCAGCGGTCGATATCCTCGAACGACTCGAGGTAGTCGCGGACCGCGTCCTTCATGTCGTCGTCGTTGACGTTCACCTCGAACGTGAACTCCTCCTGGCTGCGCACCCGCTGGATGTTCGCGCTCACGAGGTCGTTGTCGAAGTAGTAGGGCGCGACCTGCGTCATCACGTTCTGGTAGACGGCGTTCTCGACCTTCCGGAGCACCTTCCGGCCCGCGGTGTCGGCCGCGCGCTTCACGTGCCCGAGGGAGTCCTGCCACTTGTCGACGGCCTCCTCCTCCTCGCCGTCGCCGAGGCGCTCGTAGGACTCCGTGAGCTGTTCGCCCGCGGCCTGGAGGTCCTCGTTCGGGTCCTTCCCGGCCTTCTCGCCCTCGCCCTCGTCGACGCTCGCCTGGTCGGCGGTCTTCTCGTTGACCTCGTTCTCGATGCGCTCGTGGGCCTTCGGGCGCCACTCGTTCCACTCGTCGAACGCATCGCCGTACGCCTCCTCGGCGCCGGCCTCGCGGAGCGCGTGCGTGACGCGCTCCCCGTGTTCGACGATGTCTCCCCAGTCGCCGCGCCGCTTGAACCCGGCGACACTCTCCTCCATGGTTGTCGCGTCTAGCGTGTGGAGAATTAAATCCCTTGTCGGCATCGTGTGGGCACGGCGCACGCGGGCCGCGAGCCATAGCGGGTTTTAAGCAGTCGCGGGGTCCGCCACTAGGTATGCCCATCGAAGACCGCGGCGACGCCCACGTCATCACACACGCGCTGGCAAAAGACACGCTCTCGCGGCTCCGCGACGTCGATACCGAGCAGGTCGGCTTCCGCAAGGGCCTCGTGAAACTCGGCCGCATCTCCGGCTACGAGATCATCGACGGCGCGATGGACACGGAGTTCGTCTCCATCCAGACGCCGCTGACCGAGACCACCGGCGAGCGCGTGAAGGGCCTCGACGACGTCGTCATCATCAACGTGTTGCGGGCCGCCACGCCGTTCGTCGAGGGACTGCTGAAGGCGTTCCCCCGCGCGAAGCAGGGCGTCATCAGCGCGGGCCGCGACGAGGAGGCCGGGATGAACGACGAGGGCGAGTTCCCCATCACCATCGACTACGTGAAACTCCCCGAGATCTCCTCGGACGACACCGTCATCGTCGCCGACCCGATGCTCGCCACCGGGTCGACGATGACGACCGTCCTCGACTACGTCACCGACGAGGCGCCCGACGACGTCGAACACCTCTTCGTGCTGTCGGCCGTCAGCGCTCCCGACGGACTGCTCCGCGTCAGCGAGCAGTTCCCGTCGGCGGACCTCCTCACTGTCGCCATCGACGACCACCTCGACGACGACGGCTTCATCGTCCCCGGCCTCGGCGACGCCGGCGACCGCGCGTTCCGCACGACGTAGCCCCGCAACCGGGCCGAATCGACGCCTCTCCGTTCTGCCGTCAGTCTCTCAGCCGTGGCTGGTGAGACCCGCAGGTTGAAGATGCCACCCGTCCACGTCCACGCCATGAGTGACGACGCCGACACGGAGCCGTGTGACTGGTGCGGGGACGCGGTGGCGAACCCGCTCTCGCGGACCGTCCGCGTGACCGTCGACCGCTCCCAGATAGACAGCCAGCGACTCTGCCCGGAGTGTTTCGCCAACTGGATCGACCGCTACGAGGAGAAGATGCGGCCCGAGGAGCCCGATGAGGACACGGGCCCGCAGCCGGCCAGCGAGGACACCGACATCATCGTCGACTGAGCGCCACGCAGGACCGTTTCGGGTCGAGAGAGCGCCCCGAATCCGGCCCGTTCGAACCCCTTCGCTTCACCTCCGCTCCACCACTCTGTACTGCGGTTTCCCGGCTCAGAACTCCCGTGGAAACGCACCCCCGTAGCGCTACCGAGAACTACCGACTCTTCACGCCTCGTCCTCGCCGACCGAGAGGCCGTCGCCGCGCTCGCGGTCGAGGGCTCGCGGCGCGTCCTGGGTCTCCGCGTACCCGTCGAACCAGCGCGCGATGCGCTCGATGCGGTCGACGACGTGACCGGGCTCACCCGACCGCGAGAGTTCGTGCCCCTCGCGGGGGTAGCGCACCAGCCGGGTGTCGACGTCCTGGCGCTTGAGCGCGCGGTAGAACAGCTCCGCGGTGTTCGCGGGCGTTCGGTAGTCGTCCTCGGCGTGCACGACGAGCGTCGGCGTGTCCACGAGGTCGGCGTACGTCGCGGGGGACTGCTCGGCGAGGAACTCGTAGTCCGCCCAGGGGACCGCGCGGAAGTCCCCCTCGACGAGCTGGAAGACGTCCGTCGAACCGTAGAAGCCCGTGAGGTCGTAGACGCCGCGCTGGGCGACCGCCGCGTCGAAGAAGTCCGTGTGCCCGACCGCCCACGCGGTCATGAACCCGCCGAAGCTCCCGCCCGTGACGAACGCGTCGTCGGCGACGTAGTCGCGGTCGGCGACCTCGCGGGCGCCTGCCAGCACGTCCTGGAGGGTGGCGTCCCCCCAGTCGCGCTCGATGGCCCGCATGAACGCCTCGCCGTAGCCCGCGGAGCCGCGCGGGTTGCACCAGAAGACGACGTAGCCGCGCGCCGCGAGCGTCTGGAACTCGTGCCACATGGACCCAGTCGTCGACCACATCCGGTGTGGGCCGCCGTGGATCTCCACGACCAGCGGGTACTCCTCGTCCGGGTCGAAATCGGGCGGCGTCAGCACCCAGCCCTGGATTTTCTCGCCGTCCGGCGCCTCGAACTGGAGTTCCTGGGGCTGGCCGACCGCGCGGTCGTCGAGGTAGTCCGCGTTGACTCGCGTCAGCCGGTTCTCCTCGGCGCCGCCCGGCGTCGCCGCCACCACGTCGCCCGGGTGGTCCCACTCCGACTGGACGACGCCGACGGCGTCCCGCGCGACCGAGAAGCCGTGGACGTGTCGGTCGCCGCCCAACACGACCTCGACGCCATCGTCGTCGATGCGCCGCAGCGCGTAGCCGCCCTCGTCGGGCGTGCAGACGTAGAGGTAGTCCCCGTCCGGGCTCCACGCCGGTGCGTGACTCGGGTTCCACAGTTCCAGCGTGCGGTCGAGGTCGGCGGTGACGCGCTCGACGTCGCCGCTCGCGCGGTTGTAGACGTCGACCTCGATTTGCGAGAGCGTCGGGTCGTCCGCGGGCCGCGTCGTGTACGCGATTCTGTCGCCCTCGTCTCCGGCGTGGGCCGCCAGTTTGGGTCCCCACCCCTCGACGGTCGTCACCACGGTCTCCTCGCCGGTGGCAGGGTCGACGGCCGCCAGCTCCCACTCCAGCCGGTCGTCGGCGTCGACCCCTCGACGAATCGGGTAGTAGAGCGCGTCGGCGCCCCACGCTGGCCCGAGGCAGTCCGCGACGCCCTCGGTGACGCGGGACACCTCGTTCCCTTCGAGGTCCACGAGGTAGGCGTGGGAGCGCGCGCCGTCGGCGTACGACTCGTCCGCGCGGTAGACGTGTCGGTCGATTACCCTGGGGTCCGGGTCCTCGCGCTCGTACTCCTCGTCGGTGTCCAGGTCGAGGTCACGCTCGCGCTCCTCCGGGCGGACGGACTGCACGAACGCGATGCGGTCGCCGTCTGGCCCCCACGCGATGTTGGAGACGCCGCCGACGACGTCGGTCACCTGCTCGGCCTCGCCGCCGTCGACGGGGAGCACCCACAAGTGCGGGCGGTCGTCACTGGCTCCGCGAGTGGAGACGAACGCGAGACGGTCTCCCGAGGGGCTCCACGTCGGTTCGCTGTCGACGCCCTCCGCGACGGTGAACCGTCGGGACTCGTCACCGCCCACCGACGCGACGTGGACGGTCGCCTCGTAATCGGTGTCCGAGTCGGGCGCCTGCTTGACGTACGCGACGCGCTCGCCGTCCGGGGAGACGGCCGGGTGGGAGAGCCGCGAGAACTCGTGGTAGTCGCCGGCCTCGACGCGGTTCATGGGGCGGTTGTCGCCCGGCGCGCGCAAAGGCGTTGCGCAACCCGGAGCAGAGCAACGTTACTCCACTTCGGCCCGGCCGCTGGTCGCGTTCTGGATGCGCTCGCGGAGTGCGCCGCTCTCCTCGCGGGCGACGGTCACGTCGAAGGCCGCGCGCTCGCCGTAGTCGGCGTCGAACTCGCAGTCCGCGCTCTCCAGGATGCCGCGAACGGTGCCCGAATCGTCGTACGCCACGCTGACATCGAATCGCTCCTGTGGCCGCTGCTCGACGAGACTGGCGTCGTCGACGGCCTCCTTGACGGCCCGCGAGTAGGCGCGGGCGAGGCCACCGACGCCGAGATTCGTCCCGCCGTAGTACCGCGTGACGACCACCACGGCGTTCTCCACGTCGCGCTGCTGGAGGACGTTCAGCGCTGGCTTTCCGGCGGAGCCGGTGGGCTCGCCGTCGTCGGACTGGTACTCCCGCAGGAGGTGGCCGTCTCCGGGACCCCCGGACTCAACCCGAACCCGGTAGCAGGGGACGTTGTGGGTCGCGTCCGGGTGGCGTTCCTCCACGTCGGCGACGAACGCCTCGGCGTCCTCGACGGTCGCCGCCGGTGACGCGTAGCCGACGAACTCCGAGCCCTGCACCTCGAAGTCGGCCTCCCCCCGGCCGGCGACGGTCCGGTACGCGTCGGTCACACCACCGCATCCGGGCCCGAGAGAGTTGCCGCTTGCGGTTCCGCCCACAAGGGTTAAGCACGCGCTCTCGCAATCAGGACTCAGATGGCCGAGCTGACGACTCCGGACTTCCTCTACATCGCGTCGAGCGTCGCGCTCTCCCTCTCGGGGCTGGCGATGGTGGCGATCGCCGCCAACGCCTACCTGGAGACGGAGCGCCGCGAGATGCTCACCCTCTCTGTCGGGTTCTGCATCGTCGTTGCCGCTGCAATCGCCACCACGGTCTCCGCGTTCGGCCAGGACTTCGCGGACGCCGTCCTGCTGTTGACGGTCAACTACGCCATCACGACCGTCGGCTACCTCTTCATCATCGCCAGCGTCGTCAACAGGAACTAGGCGCCAGTCGAGTCAGGAGAGTTCGACCGACCGCACGAACGGCAGTTCCATCAGTTCGGTCACCACCTCGCCCGGGAGCGCCTCGTCGGTCACCAGGTAGAGCCGCGGTTCGTCCGTGAACTCCGGGTCCTCGCTGATGGTCTGGCGGATGCTGATGTCGCGGTCGGCGAGCAGTCCGGCGACATGCGCGACGATGCCGGGCTCGTCGGCGTCGGCCACCTCGACGGTGACGACGTGCAGGTCGAGGACGGGCGCGAGGTCCATCAGGCTCGGAATCTGGCTGATGTTCTGGAAGATGCGCCGGAGTTCGTCGTCTGCGAGAATTGCCTCCGTCGTGGAGTCGACGACCCGGCGGTCGACGCCCGCCTCCTGGGCGACTTGCGTGTACGGAATCTCGATGTCGCCGGAGACCACCCGACCCTCGTCGTTCACGGAGAACCCGCGCTCGAGGAGGAGGCGGATGACGGCCTGCTGGCCGGGGCTCCCCTCGAACTTCTGCATGATGTCCTCGAACATGCGCGAACCGAGACGGCGTGCCGTGAAAACGGTGTGGGTGGCGAGCAGACTTTTGCCCCCGCGCTCCCACGTGGGTCGTATGCGCCAACTCGACAGCTGTGATTTCTGTGGCGAGCGGGCCGAGGGCGTCTTCGAGGTCGTCCCCGGGTCGGCCGCGGGCGGCGCCCGCCGCCTCGCGCTCTGCTCGGACTGCCGCGAGACGCTCCAGTCGGTCGTCGACCCGCTGCTCGACGACGCGAAACGGACGACTGCGTCGAGTGACAGCCAGGGCGCCGCCGACTCGCCCGACGACGAACCGGACCCGCGGGGGGCCAGCGACACGTCCGACTCCGTCCCCGATGCCGAACCCGCCGAGGAGACGGACTCCGTCAGCGAGTCGGTCAGCCAGCGTGACGCGGACAGCGAGGGTGTCACCATCCAGTCCGGCGGCTCGGAGGCGAGTCCCCAGGAACGGCGGCCCGACGGCTACGCGCAGGTGATCCGTCTGCTCCAGAACCGCGAGGGCGCGATGCCGCGAGCGGACCTCCGGTCGCTCGCGACGAACGCCTACGACCTCCGCGAGCGCACGTTCGAGGACGCGCTCGAAGCGGCCGTGGAGAACGGTGACGTCGAGGAGACAAGCGGCGGCCTGCGGACGGTCTAGAGTTCGCCCTTCGTCGAGGGCGTGTCCGAGCGCCGGCCGTCGATGCGCGTGGCGTCGTCGAGGGCGCGCGCCGCGCCCTTGAACAGCGCCTCTATCTCGTGGTGAGCGTTCTCGCCGTCGACCCCGCAGTGGAGCGTGAGGCCCGCGTGCGTCGACAGCGACCGGAAGAAGTGCCGCGCCATCACGCTCGTGAACTCGCCGACGCGCGCCTGGCTGAACTCCCCGTCGAACTCGTACAGCGGCCGCCCGGAGACGTCGACGACGACGCTCGCCACGGCCTCGTCCAGCGGGACGCGCCGGTCCGCGAACCGCTCGATGCCGCGCTTCTCGCCGAGGGCCTCGTCGAAGGCCTGTCCGAGTGTGATGCCGACGTCCTCGACGGTGTGGTGGTCGTCTATCTCGAGGTCGCCGTCGCAGCGCACGGTCAGGTCGAAGAGGCCGTGCCTGGCGAACGACGTCAGCATGTGGTCGAAGAAGCCGATGCCGGTGTCCACCGTGCTGTCGCCGTCGCCGTCCACGTCGAGAGTCACCTCGATGTCCGTCTCGGCCGTCTCCCGGGTCACGGCCGCAGTTCGGTCGGTCATGACTCGTTGTTCTCGCGCTCCCACAAGGTCGTTCCGCTCGCGTGAGACCGTGTCACAGGACGAACTCGCACTTCGGGAGTCGGGGCGGCTGTCGTCGGTGTCCCCAGTCAGGCGGTCGACGCCTCGGGCGGCTGGACTGCGACGACGCCGTCGGCGTCGACGGAGTCGTAGAGCGGCGGCAGCTCCACTGGGGGCGTGTTCGAGACCGCTGAGACCACCGAGACGATGGCCAGCGGCATCGACTCGGCGTCGCCGTCGAACGACGCCCGGTAGGTCTCCGTCTCGGCGTCGAAGGTGAGCGCCTCGCGTGGGTCCACTGCGTCCCACTCGCCACCCGCCACGTCCGGGGTCGCGGGGAGCTCCTGTGGGGAGAAGTCGGTCATACGGGCGGGAGGCGAGCGAGCGACATATGGCTTGTTCAATAGCCATCTGGTAGTTCGACGGGGTTCGACAGCCACGCCCGGCAATCTCCGGGTGTCCACCAGCGGAACCGCGAGTTCTGCACCTCTGAGAGGATTAATTGAAACTTTGTTTCACTTCACAACACTCAATTGAGTGCCTTGGGAGATGAGAAAAAGGGGTACCATTATTCGTCTGACGGGCGTCTGACATACCGTTCACACGCTGCGCACACGGGCCCGACGGGTCACCCACCAATGGAATATCAACACTCCCTCGACCACGAGAGTAAAGACGAACTGCTCGCGCTCCTCGCCGACCAGCACCGACGCTCGACGCTAGTCTACTTCCTGGAGTCTGCCGACGAGGTGGCGTCGCTCCGGGAACTCTCTGCGGCGGTCAGCGAGCGGAGTGACACGGCCGACGAGGAGGCGCGCGTGCAGCTCCACCACTCGGCGCTCCCTCGACTGGATTCGGCCGGTGTCGTCGACTACGACGCGGAGAACAACACGGTCCAGTACCGGGGGCACCCGGAACTGGAGACGCTGGTCGGTCTCGTCGCAGAGGTGTAGCGGGTACCTCTACTCCACGGCGGCACGGGCCGCCTCTAACGTGAAGTTCCCCTCGTACAGCGCGGTGCCGACGACGACGGCTGCCGCGCCCGCTTCCTTCAGCTCGACGACGTCCTGGACGTCAGCGACGCCGCCGCTCGCGATTATCGGGATGTCGACGCTGTCCGCGAGTTCGCGGACCGGCTCCGTCCGCACGCCCGTCTGCTGGCCCTCGACGTCGACGTTCGTGAACAGGATGGCGCCCGCACCGAGGTCGGCGTAGCGGCCGGCGGCCTCGACGGGGTCGATACCGGTCCCCTCCGTCCACCCCTCGACGACGACCTCGCCGTCCTTCGCGTCGAGGCTCACCACGACGCTGCCGGGCTGCTCGGCGCTGATCTCGCCGACGATTTCGGGGGTTTCGACGGCGGCGGTGCCGAGGATGACGCGGTCGACGCCGCGCTCCAGCAGGTCCGTCGCGTCCCCGACCGTGCGGATGCCGCCGCCGACCTGGACGCCGACGTCCGTCGCGTCGATGATGGCCTCGATGGCCGCGGCGTTCGCGCGCGCGCCCTCGAAGGCGCCGTCGAGGTCGACGAGGTGGAGCGTCTCGGCGCCCGCCTCGACCCACCGCGTTGCGGCCTCGACCGGGTCGCCGTACTGTCGTCCCGTCCCGCGCTCGCCGGCCACCAGCTGGACGACTTCCCCGTCCTGGACGTCCACCGCCGGCACCACCTCGAAGGAGTCGAAGGTCATGCCGGCTGCTTTCGCCCTCCGGACCAAAAGCCTCGCGGCCCGGCGCTGAACTCCGCTCGCCGCCACGAACGCGCCGTAGCGCCGTATCAACCCCTCGCTTCGAACAAAAACTACTATGACTGCGGGCCTCGAACCCACGGACGATGCCGACGGTTGAATACCTGAACTACGAGACGCTGGACGACCAGGGCTGGGACATGGACGACGACGACCTCTTCGAGAAGGCCTCCGACGCGGGCCTCGACGAGGAGGACTACGGCACGCTCGACGTCGCCGAGGGCGAGTACATCCTCGAGGCAGCCGAGGCGCAGGGCTACGACTGGCCCTTCTCGTGCCGCGCTGGCGCGTGTGCGAACTGCGCGGCAATCGTCTTCGACGGCGAGATCGACATGGACATGCAGCAGATCCTCTCCGACGAGGAGGTCGAGGAGAAGGACGTCCGCCTCACCTGCATCGGCTCGGCGCAGACGGACGAGGTCAAGATCGTCTACAACGCAAAGCACCTCGACTACCTGCAGAACCGCGTCATCTGAAGGCCACGCGACCCAGCTACCAGACTCTGCCCCGGTCCGGCAGGACGGCTGGACGCACTTTTCCACCGGGTGTACCGACGCCCACCGTCCGTTCCGGGGCCCGCCGCTCTCTCCTCGTCGTCCCCGTTTTGGCGCCAACGCCTAGTGAGTAGGCCGCGTACTGACGGGCGGTGTCAACTCGTGTTCCACGACAGAACCGACGCCGGCCGACAGCTCGCCGACCTCATCGACCGGGAGGACGTGGATGGGGACGTCGTCCTCGCCATCCCTCGCGGCGGACTCCCCGTCGCGCGTCCAGTCGCCGACTTTCTCGGTGCGCCACTCGGCGTCGTCGTCGCGTCGAAGATCGGCGCGCCCGACAACCCCGAACTCGCCGTCGGCGCCGCCACCGCCGACGGCAGTAGCTGGCTGAACGAGGACGTCATCGAGCGCCTGGGCGTCTCCGATGAGTACGTCGAGCGCGAACGCGAGCGGGAGACGGAGAACGCACGCGAGAAAATCCGGCAGTACCGTGACGGCCGGGACCCGCCGGACATCGCGGGGAAACGCGTGGTCGTCGTCGACGACGGCATCGCCACCGGCGCGACCGTCAAGGCCTGCCTACGGCAGGTCGCCGAGGCCGGCGCGGAGCACGTGACGCTCGCCGTCCCCGTCGCCGCGCCGGGCGTCCTCGAGGACCTCTGGGTCGACGCCGACGAGGTCGTCGTCGTCGAGAGTCCGCCGCACTTCACCGCTGTCGGCCAGTTCTACGAGGACTTCGGTCAGATCTCCGACGAGGAGGCGATGACGTACCTCGACGACCGAGGGTCGAGGGACGGGTAGGGTCCGGGAACGCCGTTCGCGACCACCCGTCACGTCCCGCCGTAGTTCTCCTCGAAGAGGACGACCAGCTGCTTGAAGAAGCCGACGACGATCGGGCCGTAGAACAGCCCCATCACGCCGAAGACGTAGACGCCGCTGAAGACGCCCAGGAGCACCGTGCCAGAGTGGAGTTCCGAGCCCCGGCCGACGACCTTCGCCCGCAGGAGGTCGTCGACGACGGCGACGGCGGTCAGGCCGTACACGAGGAGGAAGCCGGCCTCCAGCAGGCGGTTCGTGAGCCCGAGGTAGATGACCGCGGGGCCGAGCACCGCGGCGACGCCGACGACCGGGAACAGCTCCACGACCATCATCACCGCCGTCCAGAAGACGACGTGGGGGATGCCGACCACGAAGAGGCCGACGCCGGCGACGACCCCCTGGACGAACGCCACGAGCACGTGCCCCTTCAGCACCGCCCACGTGGTCTCGGCCGCGCCGTCGAACAGCGCCTGCTGCACGTCGTCGTCGAGCGGCGTCACGTCGCGAATCCACGCCACAAGCCGGTCGCCGTCCTTCAGCAGGTAGTAGAGCAGGAACACCAGCAGCACCAGCCCCAGGAAGGCGTGGGTCGCGCCGCTCACGAGCGTCGAGATGTCGCCCACGAGGATGTCGCCGAGCTGCCGTGGGACGTCCGAGACCAGCGACTCCACCGGGACGTCGACGCCGAGCAGTCGGTCGAGGCGCTGGTCGATCCGCCGCCGGGTGAACAGGTCCTGGACGGTCCGGGAGACGCTGCTCACGTCCGCCGGCAGCGTTCGCACGAGTATCGCGACGGGGGCGGCTACCGCCAGGGCGGCGCCGACGACGAGCGCGAAGGCCGCCGGACCGTCACCGATTTCGGGTGCGAGGCGCCGCTGGAGCGGCGCGAGCACGAACGCGAAGAGGAGGGCGGCGAGCAGGAACGTCAGAAACGGCTGGAGGAGCTGCGCCACCAGCAGCCCGAACACCGCGAGCAGCAGCCCGAAGAACAGCTTCCGGCCGTCTACGTGGACGGACATCGCGGCCCCCCGTCGAGGCGGCGTGCACTGGTCGCGGCCGTTCGAGCACAGCGCTCGCGGCCGCTCACGGGACGCCTCCTGCCGGCCGGTTGCGCCCCCCGGACCTGTGCAGTCCGGTCGGCCGGCGGACGCCGCCTCGGCGGGCAGTCACTGGCGAAGCAGGCTGTAATCATGCGTACAGTACCATACCGCTCCCAGACGGAAGAACTCCGGCTCCGTCCGGACGGCGTCGAGACCCGCCGGCAGCCGTGTGGCCGTGGCCACGTTCCAAGGGTAACACCTAAGCGAACGGCGTCCCCGACACCCGGTAGTGGACGCCTCGATACCCGACCTGCTGCGGCTCCTCGTCGTCCCCGCGCTCGGCTGGGCGGCGATTTGCGACCTGCAGACGCGCCGCGTCACGAACGACCTCTGGCCGCCGTTCGTGGTGCTCGGCGCCGTCCTCCTGCTCTGGGAGGGGCTGCTGGCGCTCGGGACCCCCAACGGTTTCCAGTGGTTCGTCGTGCAGGTCGCCTTCAGCCTGCTGTTCATCGTCCCGCTGGCGTACGCGTTCTGGTACGTCGGCGGGTTCGGCGGCGCCGACGCCCGAGCGCTGATGGTGCTCGCCGTCCTCTTCCCCACCTACCCACAGTACGAGGTGGCGGGCCACGCGCTCCCGGCCGTTCAGACGGTCCTCGGCGTGTTCTCGATGACCGTGCTCACCAACGCCGTGCTCATCGGGCTGACGTACCCGGTGTTCCTCGGCGTCCGGAACGCGCTCGCCGGCGAGTTCTCCTACGTGATGTTCGTCGGACGCCGCCTCCCCGTCGGGCGACTGACCGACACCCACGGCAGCCTCCTCGAGGCCGAGTCCGGGTTCACCCGCTCCGGCCTCGACCTCGACGCGCTCCGGATGTACCTCCGGTGGCGCGGCGTCTCTCTCGGCGACCTCCGCGAGGACGCCGCGCTCCGGGACCCCGACACGCTCCCCGCGGAGTCTAACGACCCGACAGACGGCGCCGTCGCGACGGACGGCAGCGGCGATCCGTGGGGCGCGGCCGCCTTCCTCGAAGATATCGACAGCAGCGCCTACGGCACCACGCCCGCACAGCTCCGCGAGGGCCTCAACGTCGTCACCGAGCAGGACGACGTCTGGGTGACCCCCGGCGTGCCGTTCATCGTGCCGCTGTTCGTCGGCCTGCTCGTCGCGCTGACGGGTGGCGACATCCTCCAGTACGCGCTGGAAGCGATGGGGCTGGCCTGAGCCGAGACCGCCGCGCGGCGGGCGCTCTCGCGACGCGCAACGACTAACCGCTCGCGGCCCGCTCGTCCGGTATGGACTTCGACGTCGAACTCGACTTCGGCGAGGACGGCCTCGTCCCCGTCGTCGCCCAGGACACCGACGGCGAGGTGGTGATGCTCGCCTACGCCGACCGCGAGGCCGTCGAGACCACCGCCGAGACGGGCCGCGCGCACTACTACTCCCGCTCCCGCGAGGAACTCTGGGAGAAGGGCGCGACCAGCGGCCACACCCAGACAATCGAGGAGATTCGCGTGGATTGCGACGGCGACGCGCTCCTCTACGTCGTCGAGCAGTCTGGTGGGGCCTGCCACACCGGCTACGAGTCGTGTTTCTACCGCACGCTCGACGGCGAGGTTGTTGGTGAGCAGGTGTTCGACCCCGACGACGTGTACTGAACGAGTCGTTTTCTCTGGGACGACCTTCTGATTCGTGGGCGAGAACACCGAGAAAGCCCCAGGTAGCTGCACTCCCGCGACTCGCTGCGCGCTTCACTCTTGTTGGTCGCTCAGTGCTTTCTAGGTGTCGTACTCACAACTCCCCCGGACAGGCTCAACTGGACACACAAATCCTAACGACAGAAAGCCTATCTGCGAGAGCGCACACGTTCCAGACATGCCAGACGCGAAGGCCGCACCCGACGGCCTCGTCGCGGACCTCCGCCGCGCCCGGGACGCCCGCGAGGACGCCGCCGAGGCGGTCGCGGACGTCGGCGAGTCCCGCCTGAAAACCCTCCGCGCGGCGCTCGACGAACTCGACCGGCTGTTCGACCAGTACGAGGACGACGCCACCGGCACCGGCGACTTCGAGTCCTACCTCGCCTTCCAGGACGACCTCGTGGCGTTCGTCGAGGGCCTAGACGAGGACCTCCCGGAGCGCGACGCCTTCGAGTCGCTGCTGACGCTGTTCAAGAAGAAGCGGCTCTCCGAGGCGGACTTCGCGGAAGCCCGCGAACGACTCGCCGATGCCCGGGACCTCGTCGGCCGTCTCGACCATCTGGAGGACGCGAAGTCGCGGTACGCGAAGACCCGCAAGGCGGTCGCGGAGCGGGCGGACGAGCACGCCGCGGAGGTCGAGCGCCTCGAACGCCTCGAGCGACTCGGGGCCGCGGACCTCGACGCGCCGGTCGAGGACCTCCGGAATCCCATCGAGACGTACGACGAGGCGGTCCGCGACTCGTTCCGCGAACTTCGCGCCCAGGAACCGGCGCGCGACGTGCTGGCGTTCGTGGAGACGGCGGCCTCCTACTCGCTGGTAGAGTTCGAACCGGTGCCCGAGGACCTCGCCGCGTTCGTCACGGACCACGAGGCGGGCACCGAACCGCTCTCGCAGTTGCTGGAGTACGCCGATTACTCGCAGTCGAAACTCGACCACTACGTCGCCAACCCGCGGGCGCTGAAGCGCGCCGTGGGCGGCAACCGGACGTACCTCGACCGGCTCTCCGCGGAGCCGTTGACCGTCGGCTGGCCGGCCGCGCCCGCCGACGAACTGCGCTACCGGCTCGACGAACTCGTATCGGTCGTGGCGCGGGTCGCCGACGAGGACGTCGTCGCCGCGCTCCACGCGGTCCGCGCTCGGGTCCGCGACGACGACTACGAGCGCCTGCAGACGGCCGCCGTCGCCGAACACGAACTCACGCCGAGCGAGAAAGAGGAGATTGCGGCGGGCGTCGAGTCCGACCTCGAAGCCGCCCGGGAGGCCGAACAGGAACTCCGCGAGGCGCTGGAGACGTACTGAGAACGCGCTACTTCTCGCCGCTCAGACGCCGGCTTTCGCCGCGCGGAGCGCGGTCGCGAACTCGCCGGCCAGTTCGCTGGCGCGCTCCTCGCTGCGCGCCTCCGCGTAGATGCGCACCACTGGCTCGGTGCCCGAGGGTCGCACGAGCACCCAGGAGTCGCCGTAGTCGAGGCGGTAACCGTCGATGGTGGTGCGGTCGGCGTCGGCCCCGAGTGCGGTCTCCTCGGCGGCGTCGAGCAGCGCCTCGCGCTCCGCGTCGTCCTCGTAGTGGACGTTGATGCGGACGTTGGCGTAGTCGTCGTACGGCTCGACGACCTCGCTGGCGGGGCGGTCGGCGAGCAGTTCGAGGAACCGGGCCCCGGTGTAGGCGCCGTCCCGCGTCAGCCGGTAGTTCGGGAAGATGATGCCGCCGTTGCCCTCGCCCGCCACCGGGACGGACTCACCCTCGGCCTGGAGCTCCTGTATGCGGGTCATGATCTGGGTGCTGCCGATGGGCGTCAGGTCGAGGTCCGCGCCCGTGCGGTCGCAGACGTCGACGAGGCGCTGGCTCACGTTCACCGCGGAGACGGTGGTGTCGCCCTCCTCGAGTTCGGCCTCCGCGAGCGCTGCGAGCGTCGCGTCCCCCTCAACGTACTCGCCGTGTTCGTCGTAGAAGATGGCTCGGTCGGCGTCGCCGTCGTGGGCGATGCCGACGTCCGCGTCCGTCGCCCGCACGAGTCGCCCGAGGTCCGAGAGGTTCTCGCGGACCGGCTCGGGGTCGCGCCCCGGGAAGTGGCCGTCGGGCTGGCCGTTGACCGTGACGACCGAGCAGCCGAGTCGCCGGTAGAACTCGGGGCTGGTGAGCGCGCCCGCGCCGTGCCCGGGGTCCAGGGCGACCGTCAGGTCGGCGGCCGCGATGGTCTCGCGGTCCACCGCGTCGAGGAGCTGGTCGACGTAGCGGCGCGCTGCGGACTCGACGCGCACGTCGTCGCCCACCTCCTCCCACGTCGCGTCGTCGAACTGCTCGGTGGTGAACTTCCGTTCGATGCGCTCGAGGTCGGCGACCGCGAGTTCGACGCCGTCGGCGCCGACGAGTTTCACGCCGTTGTACTCCGCGGGGTTGTGGCTCGCGGTCACCATCACGACGGGAACCCCCTCGCTCTCGCCGTACGCCTGCGCACCCGGCGTCGGCACGACGCCCAGGCGCTCGACGTCCGCGCCGACGCTCTGGAGGCCGCTCGCCGCGGCGTTCTCGAGCATCCGGCCGGTCGTCCGGGTGTCGCGGGCGACGGCCACCCGGTCGGCGCGCCACACCGACCCCGCGGCCTTCGCGACGCGCTGCACGAACCCGGGTGTCAGCTCCTCGTTGGCAACGCCCCGCGTCCCGCTCGACCCGAACACCTTCATGAAGACCTGTCCGGACGCGGCGCCCTAATCGCTTCCGAACTGGGCGAGTTACTGTCAGAGAACATCGATTCACCGTTCAGCTCGACGGCCACGACGAACGTGTCGTCGGCGTAGTGGAAGACGCCGCCGAGGCTGTCGCAGTGCTCCTGGAGGTCCGCGGCGATGCGCTCGCCCGTCTCGCGGTCGGTGCCTTTCGTCACCCACTCGCCCCGCGGCGCCGTCGTCGCGGAGGTCAGCACGCGCTCCAGCACGGGGTGGTCCACGACGACCGAGTTCGCGAGCGCGCAGTGGGCCCCGGCGTCCTCGGCGCGGTCCGCTGGGGCACGCATCACCCGCACCCGAACCGGGTCGTCGCCGAGAATCTGCGAACAGCCGCTAGAGAGGGCGAGAGACCCGACCGCAGCGAGCACCGTCCGACGTCGCATACCCCGTGGTACGACTTCCACCCCAAAGTGTTTTCGAGAGAACCGCAACGCTTTCGCCGCCCGCCCGCCCACTTTCACGTATGCCGAGCGTCCGAGAGAAACGCGTCTACGTGGCCCAGGCCGACACGGTCGAGGCGTACGTCGCGGCCGACCTCGGCGTCGCCGTCGCCCGCGTCTCCGGCGACACGGTCGGCGAGTTCAGCCTCGTCGAGCGGTGTACCGGCCGCGACGTGGCGGCGACCGCACACGGCGTCGCTGCCGCCACCGACGAGGACGTGCTGGTCGGCGACGCGGACGGCTTCGAGGGAACGGGGTTCGGGCCGGCTGTCGCGGTCACGAACCTCGACGGGGACGTGCTCGCAGCGGGCGAGGACGGTCACGTCGCTCGCTACGACGGCGACTGGACGACGGTCGGGACGGTCGACGCCGAGGTGCGCGCGCTCGACGCCGACCTCGTCGCGGCGGCGGACGGCGTCCACCGCCTCACGGACGACGGCTTCGCACCAGCGGGCCTCGACGACGCCCAGGACGTTGCCGCCGCGGGCGTCCCGCACGCCGCCACCCCGGACGGCCTCTTCTACCTGGGCAACGGCTGGATGGACGCGCTGGAGGGGGCGTTCTCGGTGGTGGCGAGCGACCCCGCGACCGCGAGCGCTGGCGACCTCGGCCGCGCCCACGCAGCCACCGCGGACGACCTCTACGCCCACGACGGCGGCGACTGGCAACGTGTCGACCTCCCCGTTGAGGAGTCAGTCGCGGACGTCGCGTACGCCGCGGACGCCCACGTCATCCTCACTGAACCGGGGACGCTCGCCGTCGACGCGGGCGAAGGGGTCCGTCACCGCAGCCTGGGGCTCCGGGGCGCCCGCGCCCTCGCCGTCGCCGCCGAGGGAAACGCGTAAGCCGACGGCTGAACTCGACTTCCACATGATACTGAGCGGGTCCTCGACCCAGCAGCTCGCGGCCGCGCTCGCCGCGGCGCTGGGGGCGGACCTCGGGCGCGTCGAGTACGAGTCGTTCCCCGACGGCGAGCAACTGGTCCGCGTGCCGGCGGTCGATGACCGGGCCGTCGTCGTCGCCTCGACGGACTCCAGCGACTCCCACGTCGAACTGCTCCAGTTGCAGGACGCCGCCCGCGAGGCCGGCGCCAGCGAGGTCGTCACCGTCCTCCCGTACATGGGGTACGCCAGACAGGACGAAGCCTTCGAGGTCGGCCAGCCGGTGTCCGCCCGCGCCGTCGCGCGCGCCGTCTCCACGGGCACCGACCGGGTCCTCACCGTCAACCCCCACGAGCAGGCCGTCCTCGACTTCTTCGACGTGCCTGCGACGGCCGTCGACGCCGCGCCCCGCCTCGCAGACCCGCTCCCCGCGGACCTCTCGGACCCCGTCTTCCTCGCCCCGGACGCCGGCGCGACCGGCCTCGCGGCGTCCGTCCGCGACGGCTACGGCCGCGGCGACACGGACCACTTCGAGAAGGTCCGGCACTCCGGCAGCGACGTCACCGTTACGCCGAGCGACATCGACGTCTCGGGCCGCGACGTGGTCGTCACCGACGACATCGTCGCCACCGGCTCCACGATGAGCGAGGCTATCGCCGCCCTCGACGACCCGGACCGCGTTTACGTCGCCTGCGTCCACCCGCTGCTCGCCGGGAACGCCCGCCTCAAACTCGCGAACGCGGGCGCTGAAGCGGTCTACGGCACGGACACGCTCGAACGCGCCGTCTCGACGGTGAGCGCCGCGCCCGCCATCGCCGACGCGCTGGAGTAGACGCCGCCACCTTCTTCTCGCGGGCCGACCCGCTCCCGGTATGGCGACGACGCGCGAACTCACGAGCGAGGCCGACCGTCGCGACGCCGTGCCCATTCTGCGCCAGCTGTGGAGCGACCGGGACGCCGACGGTGTCCTGGCATGGACCGCGGACGACGACTACCGGCTGTTCGGCCGCTACGTCGACGACGACCTGGTGGCCGTCGCGGGCGTGGCGGTGCAGTCCCTGCTCCACCACCGACGGGGCGCGTGGCTGCTTGACCTCGTGGTGGACGAACCTCGGCGCGGCGAGGGCTACGGCCCCGCGATACTGGAGTTCGTGGAGTCGTGGGCGCGCGAGCAGGGCTGTGAGTACCTGGCGCTGGCGTCGCCACTGGACAAGGAGGGGGTCCACGAGTTCTACGACGGCCAGGGCTACGAACAGTGGGGGTACGTCGTCGAAGCGACGCTGTGAGAAGGGGGACCGTCGACCGTCCGGCGGCTACTGGTCGACGTTCACCGCGACTGCTACATCCCGTTCGGGAGGGCGGAGACCAGACGCAGTAGCCACAGCGTCCCCATCCCGAAGACGATGGTCGCAGGGACGCTCTCGGTCCGCCAGGCGACCAGCGTCGCGACGAGCGCCGCCAGTAGTTTCGGTAGTTCGACAGTCGTCCCCGGTCCGGCGTAGACCACGGCCGGCAACGTCAGCGCTCCCAGGACTGCCACCGGGACGTACTCGAGTCGGCGCTCCACCCACTCCGGCGGGGACCCGAAGCGAGCGACCGCTTCGACGAAGGAGACACGGTAGAGCTGAGTGCCGGCGCCGAGCACCAGGACGGCGAGCCAGACCGCTGGGTCCGGTGTGGAACTCACGCGTCAGTCACCTCTCCGGCCCGCGTTCCCACCAGCGTGCCGACGACTGTGCCGACGACGAGTCCCAGTTCCAGCGGGACGTCGGCGCCCAGGACGGCGACGATTCCGCCGGCCACCGCGGCCAGCGCTGACGAGGCGTCCGAGACCATCGGAACGAGGATGGCGAGGAACATCAGCGGGACAATGAAGTCGACGCCCAGGGCTGCAGGCAGACGGGCGCCCACCACGACGCCCAGAACCGTGCCGACCTGATAGGCCAGCCACATCGGTGCAGCGATTCCGAGGAAGTACCACCGGATCGCGACGTCACCGTCGCGGAACCGGGCGATGGCGAGCGCGTAGACCGGGTCGGTCACGAGGTAGGCCAGCGACCACCGCCACCGCCGCCGCAGCGGTGCGAAGTACGGCGCGACGGACGCCGCGAACACCAGATAGCGGATGTTGACGACCAGGCCCGCTAGGACGACTACTGCGATGGGGGCCTCCTCGCTGAGTAACTGGATCGCTGCTAGCTGGGCCGCACCCGTGAAGACGGCGACTGACATCGCGACAGCCTGGTCGAGCGAGAAGCCGACGTCGGCGGCCGCGACGCCGATCAACATCCCGAACGGCAGTTCGCCAGCCAGAAGCGGGAGCGCGTCCCGCACGCCCGCACGAAGGCTGACTCTGGGCGCTGCCATGTCTCTGGGCGCTGCCATGCTCGACCGTGCGTGCGTCCACCCATCAATCTACCCGTCCCGACTGGATTCGAGCGAACCGTCCCGGCGTGAGTACGGCGCACGTACGCCCAGGAGAGCCACGACGCAGAGACGACCGCGGCAGCCCGCTACAGTTCCGCTATCTCGAGTGCGAGCGTCACGCCCTCGACGTCCCACTCCTCGCGGTAGCCGTCCTCGACGTCGCCCAGTTCGCGGGCGCGGGTCTCCTCCTTGATGAGGTCCTCGTGCTCGGCGACGAGGCGACCGACGCGCTCGTCGAACACCGCGACGTCGAGGCGGATCTCGGCGTCCATCTCGAGGTCGAGGTCCTTGCGCATCTCCTGGACGCGCCGGATGACCTCGCGGGCGTACCCCTCGCTCTCGACGTCCTCGGTGAGCTCCGTGTCGACGTAGACGGTGCCAGTTTCGAAGTTGGCGCCAGCGACACCTTCGGGCGTCTCCTCGACGAACTCGACCATCTCCTCGGTGAGTTCGACGTCCTCGCCGAGCGCCTCGCCGACCTGCGTGGCGAGGGCCTCGAGGTCCGCGCTCTCGACGTGCGCGTCGTTGAGCGCGTTCATCACGCGGCCCGCGTCGTCGCCGAACGCGGGGCCGAGTTCGCTCATGTCGGCTCGAGCGCTGAACGCGAGTTCGCCCCAGCTCTCGCCGGGTTCGACGACCTCAATGGTCCGGGCGTTGAGGCGGTCCCGGAGCAGGTCGGCGTGGGCCTCGACCGCGTCCACGACGGCATCGGTGTCGGCGTCGACGACGATTCGCGTGACAGGCCAGCGGAGCTTCCGGCCGGCCTGCTGACGGGCGTGGCTGCCCGCCTCCTCGACGTCCCGCAGGACGTCGACGGCGGCCTCCAGGTCGGGGTGGCGCAGCGACTCGTCGACCGCCGGCCAGTCGCACATGTGGACCGTGTCGTAGCCCTCGTCGCCCGAGAGGTGCTGGTAGAGCTCCTCGGTGACGAGCGGTGCGTACGGCGCCAGCAGAGCAGTCACTTCGAGGAGCGCTCGCTGCATCGTCGCGTACGCCGCGGTCTTCGACGGGGAGTCCTCGGTCTCCCACATGCGCTCGCGGACGACCTGGACGTAGTACCGCGAGAGGTCCTCCGTAACGAACGAGAGGACCTCCTCGAGCGCGCGGTGTTGCTCGTAGTTCTCCCAGTGCTCGGTCGCGTCCGCTTTCACGCGCTGGAGCGTCGAGAGGAGCCACTCGTCGACCGTCTCCAGTTCGACGTCGTCGATGGAGACGCCGTCACCGCTCCCGCCGAACCCGGTCGGGACGTTGGCGTCGAAGTCGTCCAGCTCCATGTACGGCCGCGGGAACCGGAAGACGTTCCAGAGGATGTTGAGGTCGCTCTGGAGGTTCCCCACCTCGTCGTGGGACACTCGCATGTCGTCGCCCCGGGGGGAGACCGAGAGCACGAATAGCCGCATCGGGTCCGCGCCGTACTCGTCGATGAGTTCCTGGGGGTCGATGCGGATGTCCTTGGACTTCGACATCGAGCGGCCGTCCGGCATCAGCGCGTGGCCGTGCATCACGACGTTCTTGTACGGCACCTCGCCGACGGCGGCGGTTCCCATGCCGAGTTGCGACCAGAACCAGCCGCGGGTCTGGTCGTGGGCCTCGATGATGAGGTCCGAGGGCCAGAGCTCCTCGTAGTCCTCGGTCTCCGAGGGGAAGTTCAGCGTCCCCCACGACGCCACCGAGGAGTCGAGCCAGACGTCGAAGACGTCGGGGACGCGGGTGTACGTCGTCCCGTCCTTGGTGACGGTGAGGTCGTCGACGGTGTCCTTGTGGAGGTCGATGGTGTCAGGGTCGACGTCCTGGTCGGCGAGTTCCGCGAGTTCCTCGCGGGTCCCGACGACGAGCACGTCGTCCATCTCACCGTTCCAGTCCTCGGGCGTCCAGATGGGGATGGGGATGCCCCAGTAGCGCTGCCGGCTGACGTTCCAGTCCGGGGCGTTCTCCACGAAGTCCCGGAAGCGGTTGTCGCGGGCCCACTGCGGGTACCAGTCCGCGTCCTCCATGTTCTCGAGGAGTTCGTCCTTCACGTCGGTGATGGTGATGAACCACTGGTCGGTGACGATCTGGACGATGCCGGTGTCGCAGCGCCAGCAGTGGCCGTAGGAGTGGGAGACGGTCTCGTGGGCGAGCATCGCGCCCTTCGCCTCGATGTCCGCGACGATGTCGTCGTTGGCGTCGCGCACGAACTGGCCGGCGTACTTCCCGCCCTCGTCGGTGTAGACGCCGTTCTCGCCGACCGGGCAGAAGACGGGGAGGCCGAGTTCCTCGCCGCGCTCGAAGTCCTCCTCGCCGTGCCCGGGCGCGGAGTGGACGAGGCCGGTGCGGTCGACCTCCACCCAGTCGCCGTGGTACACCTCGTGGACGCCCTCGGCGTCGGCGGGGTTCGCGGGCACCTCCTCGACGAGCGGCGGCGTGTACGACCAGCCGACGAGGTCGCTGCCCTGGAGGGACTCCTCGACCTCGTAATCGTCGTAGCGGCCGACCGAGAGCACGTCGTCGACGCACTCCTCGGCGAGATACAGGACGTGCTCCTCGCCGTCTCTGGTGGCCCGGACCTTCTGGTAGGTCGTCTCCTCGTCGACGGCGACGAACTCGTTGGCCGGGATGGTCCACGGCGTCGTCGTCCAGATGACGAGACGCCCCTCGCGGTCGTCGAGGTCGAAGGTGACGTAGATGGAGGGGTCCTCGACGTCCTCGTACTCCACCTCGTTGTTGGCGATGGCCGTCTCGCAGCGCGGGCACTGGCTGATGGAGCGCTTCCCGCGCTCGACGAGGTCGCGTTCGTGGACCTGGTCGAACGCCCACCACGCCGACTCCATGTACGAGGAGTCGATGGTCCGGTACGGGTTCTCCCAGTCCATCCAGACGCCGAAGCTCTGGAAGTCCGACTGGAGTTGCGCGAGGCTCTCCTCGGCGAACTCCTTGCAGTCGTCGATGAAGTTCTGCTCGCCGTACTCCTCGATGTCCTTCTTCGACTCGAAGCCAAGCTCCTCCTCGACCTTCGTCTCGATGGGGAGCCCGTGCATGTCGTAGCCCGGCCGGTCCGTCACGTCGTAGCCCTGCATCCGCTTGTACCGGATGTAGGCGTCCTTCAGGCTCTTGTTCCAGGCGTGACCCATGTGGGCGGCGCCCGACGTGTACGGCGGCCCGTCGACGAAGAAGAAGTCCTCGCCGTCGGCCCGGTGCTCCCTGGTCTGCTCGTAGGCGTCGACGGCCGCCCAGTAGTCGAACACCCGGTCCTCCACGTCCGCGGGCTCGTACTGGTCCGGCTCGTCGCCGAATCGGTTCATGTGCCAGCCGACTCGCTCGCACCTAAAAGGGTAATCGGTTGTACAGCCTACGCGCCGCCGACCCGGGACTGCACCTTGTCGGTGAACAGCATCACGCCGGCCGCGATGGCGACGCCGCCGAGGACGGCGAGCCAGACGCCGAAGATCAGCTGGCCGCCGCCGAACGTCGCGAGACTCCGGAGTTCGGCGAGCAGACCGGTGCCGACCAGCCCCGCCCCCAGAACGGCCCACCCGAGGGTGACGAGCAGGTCGAACAGTTCCGCCGCGTTGTTGAGCATACCCGCCGTAGCCCGCCGCCGCTCATAGTCCTTCTGCTGTCCGGCCTACCGCACACAGAAGATTTACGACGAGCGACGGGCCACTCCCGGTATGGGCCGATACGGCGATCTCGACTACCCGCAACTCACGAAGTACGGCACGCTGACCAGTCTCGCGCTCGTCGTCGTGGGAACGGTGGGCCTCGCGCTCGGCTCCGGCTCCCTGCCGGGCTGGGAGCTGGCAATCTTCTTCGACATGGAGGTACTGGGCGTCCTCGGGATGGTGCTCTGTCCGTTCGTCTTCGGCGTCTTCATGCCACTGACCGAGTGACAGGCGAGTACCACTTCCCGAGCTTCACCTCTCCTACGAGTCCGTCTGGTTCGCCCGACTAACCTCTCTCGCGACGCGCACGTCGCCGACCTCCGGGATGTCCTCGACGCTGGCCGCCGATAGCTATACTAGCCACAACCGCGTTCGCCCATCCATGGACGATGTGTTCGAGGCGCTCGCCGACGCGGACGTCCACGGCGAGGCCACGTTCACGCTCGACGACGACCACGCAATCCCGGTGTTCGGCCCCCAGCGCGACCCGCCCGGCGAACCCGCGGCGACCGACGCGGCGCCGGAGGAGGCGGCTCAGGTGCTGGGCACCGCACACCTGCTGGCGCGCTTCGAGGTCGTCGCCCGCGAGTCGCTGCGGGGCTACATCCCGGAGGGCAGCGGCGTCGTCGAGCGTGCGGCGTCCGTCTCGCACCTCGCGCCAGTCGGCGTCGGCGGCGACGTCGAGGTGACCACGACGCTGGTCGCCGTCGACCGCCCGGACCTCTCCGTCGCCTGCCGCGCCGAGAGCACCGACGGCACCGCGGTGGCGACCGGCGACCTGACGTTCCGGGTCGTCGACCGCGAGCAGTTCCGGGACTCGGTGCCACGACGCAGCTAACCTTTTGGTGACGGCGTTCCTGGGGTACGCTATGTCCGAGGACTGCATCTTCTGTAGCATCGTCGCCGGGGACATCCCCGCGCGGGTCGTCTACGAGGACGACGACGTGCTGGCGTTCCTCGACGCCAACCCGCTCGCGCCCGGCCACACGCTGGTCATCCCGAAAGACCACTACGAGACGCTCGGCGACCTGCCCGCGGACGACGGCGAGTCCGTCTTCGCGGCGCTCCACGACCTCACGCCGGTCGTCGAGGAGAGCGTGGACGCCGACGGCAGCAACGTCGCGTTCAACAACGGCGCGGCAGCCGGCCAGGAGGTCCCCCACGTACACGGCCACGTCATTCCGCGCTTCGAGGACGACGGCGGCAACCCCATCCACGCCGTCGCCGGCAGTCGTCCCGAGCTCTCCGACGACGAACTTGACGACATCGCCGACGACATCTCGGCGGCCGCGAATTGACCGGGCGCCTGCCGCCAGTCGGGCAGGGGGCCGCCTGACCGATGGCGAGCATCGACCCGCAACTGGCCGCCTACGTCGCCGCCTTCGCCACCGCGGCGGTCGTCTGCGCGGTCAGCCTCTGCCACGTCTCGCGCATCGACGCTGCGGACACGCGCCGGGGGTTCGCCGCGCTGCTGGTCACTAGCGGCGGCTGGGCGGCCGCGCAAGTGGGGTTCCTGCTGGCGCCGGGCGCCGACCTGAAGGTAGCGTTCCACGTCGTCGGCCTCGTCGTCGGGTTCAGCACCACCGGCGCGTGGCTCTACTTCTGCTCGGCGTACAGCGGCCGGACGATGCACCGCGACCCCCGCTACCGGGCGGCCGCGCTCGCCGTCTTCGGTGCCGTCACGCTCGTGAAGGTGACGAACCCGATCCACCACGCGTACTTCACGACGTCGTTCGCGACGTCGCCGTTCCCGCACGTCGTCGTCCACAGCGGCACCCTGCACTGGGTCGTGACGGGGCTGGCGTACGCGCTGGCGGCCGTCGGCTACTTCATGCTCCTGGAGCTGTTCGACCGGACGAGCATCGACGCGCGGCCGCTCGCCGGGCTAGCGGCACTCACCGCGCTCCCCGTCGCGTTCAACGTCGTCGGCTACGCCAGCCCACGACTCGTGGACATGACCTACGAACCCATCGGCGTCGCGGCGTTCTCGGTCGGCGTCCTCTACGTCTTCGCCGAGCGGTTCCAGACGATCCGGCTCACCGGGGACATCGACGACCCCGTCGTCTTCGTCGACGAGGACGGCCGCCTCAAGGACCACAACCGGATGGCCGGCGAACTGTTCCCGGAACTCGAGGGCGACACGAACGGCGAGCGGCTGTCCGTCGTACTCCCCCGCGTGGCGGCCGCGCTGGACGACGACGAGCAGGTGCTCGAACTCGACTTGGCGGGCGAGCGCCGCTACTTCCTCGTCGCCGCCAACCCGTTCACCGTCGGCCGCACGTCGCTCGGTGAGATGCTGCTGTTCTCGGACGTCACCCCCAGCGAGCGCCACCGCCGCGAACTCCAGCGGCAGAACGAGCGCCTCGGCCAGTTCGCCAACGTCATCTCCCACGACCTCCGCAACCCGCTGAACGTCGCGAGGGGACACCTCGACCTCGCCCGCGACGAACGGGACGACCAACACCTCGTCACCGTGGCGAACGCCCACGACCGCATGGAGGCGCTCATCGAGGACGTGCTCGCGCTCGCCCGCCAGGGGGAGACCATCGGCGACACCGAGGCCTGCGACCTCGGCGACCTCGCCGAGACGAGCTGGCGGAACGTGGAGACGGGCGACGCCACGCTCGCCGTCGCCTCCCCGCTCCGCTTCGAGGCGGACCACGACCGCACCGTCCAGCTGTTCGAGAACCTGTTCCGCAACTCCCTCGAACACGGTGGCGACGCCGTCACGGTCACCGTCGGCGCGCTCGACGACGGCAAGGGCTTCTACGTCGAGGACGACGGCCCGGGCATCCCCGCAGACGACCGGGACGCGGTGTTCGAACCCGGGTACACGACCGCCAAGGACGGCACCGGCTTCGGCCTCGCCATCGTCGCGGGTATCGCCAACGCGCACGGCTGGCAAGTCGCGGCCGTCGAGAGCGAGGTCGGCGGCGCGCGTTTCGAGGTCACTCGCGTCCAGGCCGTCGCCACAGTACGGCCGAACGACTAAATTTTAGTACCATAGCGAATCGAACATAGGGCATGCAGCCACGCACTGCCGCGCTCGTCAGTGTCGCCGGCGGCGCGGGCGCGACACGCCTCTGCGTCGAGACCGCCGCTCTGCTCGCCCGCGACGGTGCGAGCGTCGGCGTCCTCGACGCCGCGTTCGCCACGCAGGGGCTCTCCCAGTACGTCTCCGGACGCATCGACCCCGACGCCACCGCGCTCCTCACCGACGACGCCGACCCCGCGGCCGTGCGCTGTGACCTCGCGCCGGCCGCGGACGGTGAACTCGCGACCTACCCCGCGTTCGCTCCGTTCGAGCGCCTCGCAGCGGCGAAGGCACCGGAAGCCGCCGAACGCGTCCAGAGCGTGCTCGCCGACCTCGGCGCCTCCCACGACTACGTGCTCGTGGACACGCCGCCCGTCGCGGCCAACCAGGCGGTCGCCGCCGTCACGAGCGCGGGTCGCGTGGCCGCCGTGCTGCCGCCGGGCGACCGCGGCGTCGACAGCCTCCAGCGCGCTCGCGGCCGTCTCGCGGACGTCGGCAGCGACTTCGACCTCGCGGTCGCGAACCGCACCGTCGACGCGCCGGCCGACACCGACCACGCGCTCCCCACACACGAGGAGGAGGGTATTCCCGGAGAACCCGCTGCGCTGACCGGTACGGGAGCGTTCACCGCGAGCGTCGCAGCGCTGGCGGAGTCGCTGTTCGAGACGACCGTCGGCGTCGAGTTCGAGGACGACTCGCTGCTCGACACGGCGCGGGAGAAACTAGCCTGAGTCCGGGTCGGGCATCGCGGCCGCGAGCGCGTCCCGCTTGGCGACCATCGCGTCGTCTGCCGAGGAGAGCGCGCTCTCGACGGCTTCTGCAGCACCGTCCAGCGGGTCGTGCGTCGCGACGAACGCTGCGAGCACGAACTCCCGGTCGCTCGCCCCCGTGAGTTCGACCGCGTCGGCCCGTGAGCAGCGCGCGTCTAGCCAATCCTCGAGGATCTCGCGCTGGAGCGGCGAGAACGGCGTCAATCCCTCGAAGCCGAGCAGGTGGAGCGTCTTCGCGGCCGTCGTCGCCGCAACACCGGTCTCCGAGGCGGCGGTACCGACGCTCGCGCCGCCCGCGTACGCCTCGGCCAGTTCTGCGGCCGTTTCCGCCGAACACGGGAGGTCCTCGGCCGCGTCGGCCAGTCGGTCGGCGAGCGACCCGCCGGTGCGGTCGACGCTCGCCACTCCGCGCTCGCGCTGGCGGGTGGTGACCGTGAGGCCGTCCGCGATGTCCGACAGTCCCATGCGCGTTCGTTCTCCGCTCACCCACTTAAATTTTCGACCAGTTTCGAGGTGACAAAACGCTATTCCGCCGTGAAGCGTACCGGTGACCGGTACGTTCTTTCGGCGTCTGATGGACGAATTCGGGCGGTTCGTCCCGCGTTTAAATACTGCTACCGGACCTACGTTCGAGTACGATGAGCCAGTCAGCGAACTGCCCCGAGTGCGAGGGCGTCGTGCGCAAGCAGGAGACCGAACGCGTCTGCACCGACTGCGGCCTCGTGGTCTGCGAGGACCGCATCGACCGCGGCCCGGAGTGGCGGTCGTTCGACGACGACGACACGAACCCCGAACGCACAGGAGCGCCGCTCACGCGCTCCCGCCACGACAGGGGCCTCTCGACGGAGATCGGTCGCTCGACGCGACTGAAGGGCCGCAAGCGCCGGAAGTTCGCGCGCCTCCGCCGCCAGCACAAGCGCGCCAGCATCGGGTCGAAAGCCGACCGGAACCAGGTGTACGGGTTCACGGAGATCCGGCGCATCGTCGGCGCGCTCGGGCTCCCGCGGAGCGTCCGCGACCAGGCGTGTGCGCTGTTCGACTCCGCCCAGACCGAGGACCTGCTCCGCGGGCGCTCAATCGAGGGGTTCGCCGCGGCGGCTGTGTACGCGGTCTGCCGCACGAACGGCCTCTCCCGCACGCTCGCGGAAATCGAGCACGTGTCCCGCGGCGACGAGTCGGAGCTCTCGGCGGCCTACGACGCGATGAACCGCGACCTCGGCCTCCCGACCGGTCCCATCGACCCCCGTGACTACGTCCCGCGGTACGCCAGCGAACTCGACCTCTCCACGGACGTCGAGCGCAGCGCCCGCGAGTACGTCGACATCGCCGAGAGACGGAACCTCCTCTCTGGGCGCAACCCGAGTGGGGTCGCCGCTGCGTGCCTCTACGCTGGCGCCGAGGACTGTGGGGCGGCGCTCACGCAGGCCGACGCCGCGGACGTCGCAGACGTAACGCCGGTGACGCTGCGCTCGACGTACTACGACCTGCAGGACTGAACGCGGGCCGCCAGCAGCTCGAACTGTTCTGCCGCCGTCGCCGCCGGTGCGAGCGTCCGCACCGGCCGCCCCGTCGGGAGCGTCTCCCCGACGACGTCGGTCTCCGGCACGGCGACGACGGGTGCGCCCAGTGCGTCGGCGACCGCCTCGTCGGCATCGCTCGCGCGGTTGTACGCCACGGCCGCCACCCCCGCGTCGAGTTCGACGGCGAGCGAGCGCGCCCGCAGTGCGTCGGCGAGCGCCGCCCGGTCGGGCGTCGTCACCACGACGCAGGCGTCGGCCGCGAGCAGGGGGAGACCGACGTCCGCGCGGAGGCCCGCGGGGCAGTCGACCACTACGTCGCCGTACTCCTCCTCGACGGCTCGAACGGCGTCGACGAGTCGTCGCGGGTCGCCCTCGCGAGCACCGGCGAGCGTCCGTCCGCAGGGGAGCAATCGGACACCGTCGTGCTCCCGGACCGCCTCGACGGGGTCCGCCCGGCCCGCGAGCACGTCGTGGAGGTCGGGTCCTCGCCCGGCGGGCACGTCCGCCATCCCGAGGTCAGCGTCCACCAGCACGGCCTCGAGTTCCGCCGCGAGGTTCAGCGCCACCGTCGTCTTGCCGACGCCCCCCTTCCCGCCGCAGACCGCGAGAATCACTCCTCCACCCGGGCCTGGAGCACGCCCGCGCGAGCCGCCAGCGCCGCGACGCCTTCGCGGTCCGCGTCGGTCGCCTCGCCGTCGGTTGCGCGCTCCGAGACGGCCGCGAGCCACTCGTGCACGTCCTTCGGGAGCGCCGTGGTCGGTGGTGCGACCACATCCCGTGGTGGACGGGGGTCACCGAACTCCGCGAAGGCCTCCGTCGTCGTGGGTTCGCCGTCCGCAGCACGCTCGGTCCACGCGAACTCCACCGGTGGGTCCGCTGGCGGCGCTGCAGTTGCGTAGCCGAGCGCCCTGGTCGCCCCGGCGTCGAGGACGCCCTCCCAGCCACCGTCGTCCCAGCCCGGTTCGGGCAGGCCCCGCTGGCGCGGCGGCCAGACCGTGCCGTCAGAGCGGTTCGCCACGCGGACCCGCTGTGGCTGGTCGCCGTCGTTCGTCACCCGCACCGCGACGAGCGTTACGCCACCCCGGCGGTGCGTCTCGGTTTCCAGTCGCATGGGCCGAGGTGGTCCCGGTCTCGGGCTTAAAGTTCCGCCAGCAGGACGGGCGCGACGAGGGCTGCCCGCGCTCTCGTAGCGTCTTCGAACCCGCTCGAAACGACGAGCGGGGCGCACGGCCGCGCGATTCGCGCCACGGCACAGGCCGCAGCCCAGTCTGACCCCGAGAACTCTCGTGGGTGAACGGGTTCGGCTGCGACGGGGAGCGCCCGAACGGCGCACCGGAACGAGTTGGCGTAGTCGTCGGCGAGCGCCCGTCGCGCCGCCCGTCGGAGGTTCTCCCGGCGGTCCTGCAGTTCGAGTCGCCGCTGGCGGGCGTCCCGAGCGTCCTGGGCACGTTCTCGGGCCGTGGCGAGTGTCTCGCGGGCGGCGTGATAGTCGGTCTCCGCCTCGGCGAGTTTGCGGGTGGCCTTCTGCAGGTCGGCTTCCGCGTCCGATGGGTCGGCGTCGCCCTCCCGCTTCGCTTCGACGCGGCCGCTCGTTCGCGCCACGCTCTCGTCCAGTCTGTCGACGTCCGCAGCGGCCGCGGCGACGCGCTCTCTGGCGGCTTCCAGGTCCACGTCCGGCACCTCGACTGCCGCGAGTTCCGCCTCGACGGCGCGCAGTTCCTCGTCGTACTCAGTGCTCGCCCGCCGCGTCCGTGCGGCGTCGGCGACGGCCGTCACGGGTCGAACCCGGACGCCGCTGTGGAGGAGGCCGACGCGCTCGTGGACGGTCTGGGGTGGCGAGCAGACGACCCGGTCGTCGCCGGGGTCGCGGACGGCCGCCACGAGTTCCTCGGCCGAGACTGGTTCCGCTCGCAGGTCGATAGCCGCTCCGCGTCGCTCGACGCCGTCGAACGAGACCCTCATAGCTCCTCGCCGCGCAGCGACTCCGGCGCGGGGTGGGGAGAACCCGCCGCGAACTTCGCGTAGGGCGTACTCGCGGCATCCCGGGACTCGTAGGCCGCGGCAGCGTCCCGGACGCGCTCGGGGACGTCGCTGAACTCGTTGAGCGGGACGGTCCGCTCGACCTGCACGTCGCCAGCGTGTTTCTCCCGGAGGCGCAGCGCCTGGAACGCCCCGAACTCCGTCCCTGCCAGGAGCGCCGCGCGGCCGAAGCGCCGCACGACACAGTCCTCGTGGGTCCGGCAGACGTTCCGCAGGCTCTGCCTGGCGGCCCGCGAGTACGTGACGACCAGCAGCACTATCTGAACTTTCTACCGGGCGTAAAAATTACTTTCGGAAGCGGGAATCAATCTGCGCGCTCGACCCGGAACTCGGGGACCGGGTCGGTCACGCGGGCGGCGACGCGGTCGCGTGCCGTTTCGGGCGAGGGTGCCACGACGACCACGTCCTCTACCTTCGGGTCGCCGGTCGCGCGGTAGGCCGCCACCGTCTCGTCCTCGAACTCCGTGGCGTACTTCCGCAGCACGCCGAGCACGCGGTCCTCGACGTCCCCGAGGCTGGCGTCACCATCCTCGAAATCCGCGAGCGCGTCCTCGACGTTCCGGAGCGCGGAGATTCGGTCCATCAGATCGAGCGGAGGTGGTCCTTGTTCGGCTGGTAGAGCTCGCCCTTCTCCTTGAGCTTCTCTATCTCGTGTTCGGCCATGTCGGCGTCCATGCCGATCTCCTCGGCGCGGTCGAGCACCTCCTCGATGGGCGCGCCCTCGTCGAAGTCCTGTTCGATCTCCTTGATGAGTCCCTTGATGTTCTTGATGCGGTCGCGCTGGGTCTTCGAGTGCCCGGTCTCGACGACGTCGGCGTCGAACTCGCCGGTCTCGGGGTCGACGCCGATGTCCTGCAGGCACGACCGCACGATGGAGATGACGCGGTCGGCGTCCTCGGCCTCGACGCGGTCGGAGAGCCGCAGCCGCGCCGACGCCTCCGCGAGCCGGACGAGCGCCTCGAGCTGTCGGGCGGTTACTGGGACGGGGGCGTCCTCGTCCTGGCCCTTCGAGCGGAGGTCGACGTAGAACTCCTCGATGGCCGACTTGGCCTCGTCGGTCATCGTCGGGTAGCAGTTCCGGCGGGCGTACGCGATGTACTTCCGCAGGAGGTCCGACTCGATGGCGGGCGCGACGTTCTCCGTCTGGGCGTCGATCTCCTCGGCCGAGTGGTTCGCGTTCGCGATGTTGTCGTTCTGCGTGTTCAGCTCGCCCGCGTAGTTCGTCTGGATGATGTGCCGGGCGAGCTTCGCGTCCTCCTCCGGGTCGGGCTTGTCCGTCACCGTGAAGATGAGGTCGAACCGCGAGATGAGCGCGGGCTCGAGGTCGATCTGCTCGCCGATGGGCTCGTACTGGTCGAAGCGACCGTACTTCGGGTTCGCCGCACCCAGCAGCGAACAGCGCGCCTTCAGCGTCGCGTTGATGCCCGCCTTCGAGATGGAGATCTTCTGCTGTTCGAGCGCCTCGTGCATCGCCGACCGGTCGTCGTCGGCCATCTTGTCCAGCTCGTCCACCGCGGCGACGCCCTGGTCGGCGAGGACGAGTGCACCTGCCTCGAGTGACCACTGCTGGCCGTCGCCGAAGTCGTCGCGCACCGCTGCCGCCGTCAGACCGGCCGCGGACGACCCCTTCCCGGAGGTGTACACCGAGCGCGGCGCGATGTTCTGGACGTACGAAATCATCTGGGAGTTGTGCGAGACCACGCCGTCGGTGAGGTAGTTGTGCGTACCCTCGACTTCGAGGTCGTACACCCACTCCTCGTCGGTGTCGACTTCCTCGATGGATTCGATGCGGTCCCAGGCGACATCATTGGTCGCTGCCGCCTCCACGGCGCCGACTCTCGACGACACGTTCGTCCCGCCGTCGGCGGCCATTGTCTCGTCTACTGCCTCGGAGAACGCCGACGCGACCGTAGAGAGACTCCCACGGCTCGGGTTCCGGCTCCCCCGCTCGTAGTGCTGGTACGTCGAGCGAGGGATTCCGCAATCGGCCTGCGTCAGTCCGAGCTCGTTCCGGATGGACCGGAGTTCGCCGCCGTCGACGGGAACGACGTCGGTGTTCGTGTTCCCGCTCGTCTCCTCGAACGACGCTGCGGCTTCGGATTTCCGGTCCGTGACGAACCCGGCGTCGGTGACGTACTTTTCGAACATCTCGCCGCTGATGCGGAGCCGGTAGCTCCCGTTCTCTCGCGGGTGCAGTTGGCTCGTGATGTCGAGCGACAGCAGCAGCGACCGGACGCCTTCGAGTAGCTCTCGGCTGGTCGAGGCGACGGTTATCTCGCGCTCGCTCGCGGCCACGTGCCCTTCGCCTTCTACGAATGCAGTGAGGAACTCGCGTTTGGTTCCGTCGGACGCTCGCTTCACGGCGTTCGGGACGCGTTTGTCTGCCGACCCGTCGAGCAGGCCCGCATCGAGTTCGTGGAGGAAACTCACGAGCTCGCCGGACCCACAGATCACCTCCCGTGCCGACTTCCCGTCGTGTGGTTCGCGCTCGACGTAGTTCGCGCCGAGTTCGTCGAGGGCGTCTTTCACGTCGTCGAGCACCTCCTCGTCGTTGTTCGTCACGGAGACGTAGCCCGTGTTGTCGTCGCGCTGTTCGACGTATCCTTCAGCAGCGACGTAGCCGACCAGGCGTGCGAGCCACGGCGTCCACTCGTCGGGGAGGTCGATGTGGACCGCGTTGTACGACTCTGCCTCGCGGTAGGAAACGTCGAGGCTGTCGTCGCCGTTTGTGTCTAGACGCCTCGGGGTCGCCACGAACTGTCCTTCACTCAACTCCTCGGCCCGCACAGCCTCGGGACCGTTCGTCCCTGGGACGAAGAGTGGGTGACTCGGTGTCACGGTGAGTTCGTGGCCGTTTGCCGTCCGGACGCGGTACATCGACTCCGTTGCCTCGCGCTTCCAGACCTTCGTCGCGCGGCGCTGGACGAGCGTCCCGTCGGGTGCGAGCGACGGGACTTCCAGGTCGGCGTCGTCCCAGACGCCATCGTCGATGGATTTGGGGTCGTCGAGGTTGGCTTCGACCAGGTCTCGGATCTCGTGTTCGCTCCCGTCTGCCAGCGTCACCGTGGTATCGCCGCGGACGCACTTACCCGTACCCGGGTCACCGATGAGGAGCATGTGGAGGTCGCCGCGGATGCGCGAGCCGTCCGGGAGCTCCTTGGTGACGCCGGCGAACAGCTGGAGCATCATCGCGAGCTTGGCCTCGCGGTGGCCGTAGATGGCGGGCGCCATCGAGTCGACCATCTGCTCGTAGATGTCGTCGCGCTCGCTGATCTCGATGATCTGCTGTTTGTCCTCCTCGGTGATGTCCATCTCCTCGAACTCCTCGTCCTCGACGACGATGGACGACCCCTCCATGTAGAGGTCGAAGACCGGGGAGTCTGTCGACTCCTCGCCCTGGTCGAGGCGGAGGACGCCGGTGGCGGTGATGTGGTCGCCGGGGGTGACCTCGCCAGTGATGTCGTCCTCGATGTGGATGTCGATGCTCTGGGGTGTCTCGCCGCCGGAGAGCCCCTCGGGGGACTCCTGGATGCGGAGCTTCTGGGCGTCGACGAACTCCGAGCGCTCGGGGTCGAGCTTGAACGGGCCCTGTCGCTCGCAGCTCTCGCACTGGTAGGGCTCCTGGAAGCCGGCGTCGCTCTGTGGGACCTCCGTCTCGGCGCCACAGCGCTGGCAGACGAACACCGCGCGCTGGATCTTCGGCATCACGTCCGTCGCCTTCCGCACCATCCCCTGGACGCCGATGAGCGTGTTCAGGTGTTCGGCGCGGATGTCCCGGATCTCCGTGGACTCCTCGAGGCCGAAGACGCGCACGTGGGCCTGCCCGAGGCTGACGTCGACCGGGAGGTCGTAGAGCCGGAGGGCCTCCTCGGCGGCCTCCTCGAGCTGGTCGGGGTGGTTGATGTAGTCGTCGGCCAGGTCGGGGTCCATCTGGTAGAGGTCCCGCCAGTCCAGCTCTAGCGACTTCGACTCGCGGGGGTACTCCCGCGCGAGCTCCGCGACGTCGTCGCTGTAGTACCGGCGGTAGAACTCCTCGAACCTGTCGACGAGCTCCTGGTTTGCGGCCTGGGCCATTCTGGGTAAGGTAGCGCGTGCTCGCCTAAGAAGGTTCGCAAAGCGGGGTGGAAGTGAACGGAGAACGCCCCACACCCTCGTCCCGCCCGCGCTCGCCGGAGCGGGTAAGACTCATTCGCGTCGCGGCCATCCACTCCGTATGACCGAGACGGTCCGCGCGGAGGTCGTCTACGTCGTGCCGCCCGACGAACTGGGCGACCACGAACTCACGCAGACGATGCAGGAACTCGCCGACGCCCGCTACGTCCTCGTCTGCCGGAACGGTGGCATCCCATCGTGGTTCGAGCGCGTCAAGTCGTTCCTGCTGCGCCGCCCCATCGAGGCCATCACGCTCGTCGCCGACCGCTCGTTCGAGGAGGGTGAGGAACTGACCGCGACAGTCGAGGAGACCAGCGTCGCGGGCGTCTACGAGGTCAGGCAGTTCGAGTGAGCCGCGGCGGCTCGCGCCGGGAGCTGTCTGGCCGCGATTCACACCGCCTTCTTGTTGATTCCGTCCTGCATGAGGTACATCGCCGCGGGGAAGAAGACGACCCACAGCAGGAACAACACCGGTCCGGTCTGGTCCTCGACGACGTGCTCGGCGGCGGTGTCCGAGATGCGCCACAGGACCAACAGGTCGTAGATGGGCACGAGCAGTCCGAGCGTGCGCCACACGGGGCTGTACTCCTCGTCGTACGCGAGTTTGAGCTGCTTGTTCACCGAGTAGAGCCAGTAGAACCCGTAGACGCCCACTGTGAGAACGGTGTACGCGAGGACCCGCGAGAACCGCCGTTCGACGAGCACTGACTCCCCTCCCTCCCTTGCTGTCGTCGTTTGCGTCGCCATGCGCTGCCGTTCGCTCACCGACCGCAATGTAATCGGCTTCCTACGGGAAAACGCGGCCGTTACCCGCGAAAAACGACAAATTTTGGTCTTCAGGGCGAGCGGTAGACTGGCGTTACAGGGTAATCGCTGCCGGCCAGTCGTGAGCCCCTAATGGTTCGCAGAAATCGACAGTCGTGACGGGGGTACCGCCCGGTCAGCCCCCGAGGTAGAGTCGGCCGACCTCTTCGTCCTCGAGGAGTTCGGTGCCGGTGCCGGTGAACTTGATCTCGCCGCTGGCGAGCACGAAGCCGCGGTCGGCGACGGAGAGCCCCTTCTGGGCGTTCTGCTCGACCAGCAGGATGGTCGTCCCGAGGTCGTTGAGCTGTTCGATCCGCTCGAAGACGTCGTCGATGAACCGCGGTTCGAGCCCGATGGAGGGCTCGTCGAGCAGCATCACGTCCGGCTCGACCATCAGCGCACGCGCCAGTTCGAGCAGGCGGCGCTGGCCTCCGGAGAGGGTGCCCGCCGACTGGCCGCGGATGTCGCCGAGGAGGGGGAACTCCTCGTAGAGTTCCTCGGCGCGCCGGCTGGCGCGCTCGTCGTCGTCGAAGACGTACCCGCCCATGAGCATGTTCTCGTGGACGCTCATGCGGGGGAAGACGCTCGAGTCCTGCAGGACGTAGCTCACCCCGTTGGCGAGGTTTTCCTGTGGCGAGCGGCCGGTGATCTCCTCGCCGCGGAGCGAGACGGTGCCGGCTTTCACGTCGGCGAAGCCGTAGATGCTCTTCATCAGCGTCGACTTCCCCGACCCGTTCGGGCCGATGAGGCAGGCGATCTCGCCCTCCTCGACGGCGATGCTCACGTCGTGGAGGACGGTCGTGTTGCCGTAGCCCGCGGTGACGTGTTCCATCCCGATGATGGTGTCGCCGACGTGGTCGGTGTCTGGCGTTGGCACAGTGATCACTCCCTCCCCAGGTACGCGTCGAGGACGCGCTGGTCGTTCTGTATCTCCTCCGGTGTCCCCGCGGCGATTCGCTCGCCGTGTGCGAGGACGTAGATTCGGTCGGCGATTTCCATGACGAAGTCCATGTTGTGTTCGATGAGGAAGATTGTCGCCTCCTCGTCCTCGTTGGCCGTTCGGATGTAGTCGATGAGGTTCTCCAGCATCGCGGGGTTGATGCCCCCGGCCGGTTCGTCCATCAACAGCAGCTCCGGTTCGGCCATCAGCGCCATCGAGAACTCGATGAGCTTCTGCTGACCGAAGCTCAGTCGGCCGGCCCGCGTGTCCGCGAGCCCGCCGAGGTCGACGTACTCGAGCAGTTCGTTCGTGCGTTCGACCAGCGAGTCGTCGGGCCGCCGGAGGAGTTTGCCGACGTCGGCGCCTCCCTTCTGTGCGGCCAGCAGCAGGTTCTTTCGGACGCTCATGTTGCCGAAGACGCGGGTCTCCTGGAACATCCGTCCGAGGCCGGCGCGCGCGATCTTGTACTCGGGCCAGTCGGTGACGTCCTCCCCCTGCAGGTAGACGCGCCCCTCGTCGGCGTGGAGCGTGCCGGTGATGCAGTTGAACAGCGTCGACTTGCCCGCACCGTTCGGTCCGATGAGGCCGACGATCTCGCCCTCGTGGACCTCCACGTCGACGTCGTCGACGGCGGTGAGGCCACCGAAGCGCTTGGTGACGCCGTCCGTCCGGAGCACTGCGCGGTCGGGGTCGGCGTCGATGGCGGCCGCGTCCGTACTCTCACTCATCGGTGGTCACCTCCGCGTCGTCGTCGCTGGTGGCGGCCATTCCACCGCGCTCGTAGTACGCCATCTCGCTGGCGTACTCCCGGAGCGTGCCGACCACGCCCTGGGGGAAGGAGATGACGGTGACGATGATGGCGACGCCGAGCACGACGAGTTGCCAGCCGACGAAGGCCGTCTCGACGTACTCGATGACGGTGTGGAGACCGAACGCGCCGATGACCGGGCCGGCGACGGTGCCGGATCCGCCCATCAGCGCCATCGCGATGAGTTCGACGTTCCACGCGCCGTTGTAGGCCGTCTGCGGGTTGACGAACGTGTTGAGCAGGCTGTACCCGCCTCCGGCGAGGCCGGTGAACAGCGCGGACAGCATCCACGCCACCGTCTTGTAGTAGGTGGTGTTGAACCCCATCGCGGTCGCCTTCTCCTCGTCGTCGCGGATGGCGTTCAGGACGAAGCCGAACCGCGTGTTCGAGAGGTAGTAGACGACCGCCATCTCGGCGACGAGTACGCCGAAGAACAGGTAGTAGAACACCGAGGCCTCCGGCACGTCGAGCAGGATCTTCCCGCTCGCACCGCCAGTGATGTCCAGGTTTCGGGAGACCTGCTGGGCCGCCAGCAGGACGCCGAGCGTCGCGATGGCGAAGTAGTGCCCGCGGAGTCTGAGCACGACGACGCCGATGACGGTCGCGAACACCACCGCGAGCAGACCCGCGGCGACCATCGCCATCGGGAACGCGACGGCGAAGTCCTTGACGAGGACCGCCGTGGTGTAGGCCCCGATGCCGAAGAACGCCATGTTCCCGAAACTCGGGTAGCCGGTCTGACCGCCGATGATGTCCCACGAGAGCGCGAGGATCGCGAACAGGTACATCTCGGTGACGACAGTCATGTAGTAGCCTCCTTCGAGACCCACGAGTGGCGGGAGCGCACCGACCACCGCGCCGACCAGCAGTAGCTTCCAGGCGTGGGCGCCACAGAAGTCGAACAACCGGTCGACCTGGTTCGGGGGGACGATGGAGTGCAGGAGCCCGCCACGCTCCTCGGGTTCGCTCGTGCTCATTGGTCGGCCTCCTCACCGAACAGGCCGTTCGGTTTGACGACGAGCAGGACGATGAGCAGTGTGAAACTCACCGCGAGCGTCCACCGCGAGGAGACGAGCCCCACGGTCAGTTCCTCGACCGAGCCGAGCATCAGGCCGCCAACCATCGCTCCGGGGATGGAGCCGACGCCGCCGAACACGACGATGACGAAGCTCTTGAGCGTGTAGATGAGCCCCATCTGCGGGTCGATGGTGAGGATGGTCGCGACGAACGCGCCGATTCCGCCGGCGATGCCCGACGAGATACCGAACGTCATCGCCCGGGTGTGCTCGACGTCGATGCCGACGAGTTCCGCCGCCTCGGGGTTCTGTGCGACGCCGCGAATCGCGCGCCCCGTCCGCGTGTTCTGGAGGAACGCGTAGAGGGCGACAGTGAGTACGATTGCCCCGGCGAACGCGAGCAGTTTCATCTTCGGTACGACGAGACCGACGACGGTCAGCGACGGGTCGGCGAACGAGGCCTGGATCGACCGCGGGTTCGCCGTCCACGCCTGGATCGCCAGCTGCTGGATGGCGATGCTGATGCCGAACGTGACCAGCAGCGTGAGGAAGATGTCCGTCCCGATGACTCGCTGTACGAGCACCCGCTGGAGCACGTAGCCGACCACGAAGACGACGGCGATGGCCACCGGAATCGTCGCCAGGAACACCGTCGGCGATGCGTTGGTGCTCCCGGTGGCGAAGCTCAGGAGCCAGAAGGAGACGTACCCTCCGAGCATTACCATCTCGCCGTGAGCGAGGTTGATGATGTCGACGACGCCCCAGATGAGCGCGAAGCCGACGGCTATGCCCGCGAACAGCGCCCCGATGAGGAGGCCGTTGACGATGAACTGCGCGATCGCCATCTGGGTTACCGATTACCCCAGTCGGGCATCGGGTAGATGGGTGCGGTCTGCTGTACGTTCTCGGGCCAGACGGTCTGGAGGCCCGGGTCGGGCTGCCACTGTCGGTTGAGCATCTTCTTGTCGATGATGCCCTTGTCGTCGAAGGAGACAGTACCGTAGGCCGTCGAGAACTCGGCCTGTCGGATCTGGTCGCGGACCGCCGTCGGGCCGAGTTCGTCGACGTTCTCGAAGGCCTGTTTGAACGTGATGATGACGGCCTCGCCCGCCGCGCTGTGGTAGTCCGGCGAGGCGTCGTAGTTCTCGTTGATGGCATCGACGAAGTTCTGGGTGCCGCCGAACACCGGGTCGTCGAAGTTGGCGTTGATGTCCCAGGAGGTCGGTCCGTAGATGTAGTCCCCGTTGTCACCGACCTCGTTCTTGAACGAGTCGTTGAGGCTGCCGACCGTCCCCATCGCGGCGTCGACGTTGACGCCCTGGCTCTCCATCTGGTTGGCCAGGATGATGTTGTGCTGCTGGTGGGCACAGAGCAGCAGGACGTCGGCGTCGTTGTCCCGCACACGCCCGAGGTTCGTCGAGAGGTCGGAGGTGTCCGTGGGGAACGTCTGGTCGACGACCAGTTCCATGTCGCTCTGCTCGATTTTGGCGCGCGCGCCCTCCGCGGTGGACTGGCTGAACGTGTCGTCCTCCGCGAGGATGGCGATGGACTCCGGCGGGGAGTCCTGGGCCAGACACATGTCGATGAACGAGCCGGGGTACTTGTTGGCCGTCGGGAGGAGCCCGAAGATCCACTCGTTGCCCTGGGCGAAGATCTCGGGACTCGCACCGCCGCCCTCGACCATCGGCTTCTCGTTCTGGGCGGCCACGGCGCTGGCCGGGAGCGTCACCGAGCTCGCGTACGGGCCGAGGAGGTAGTCGACGTTCTCGACGTCGATGAGTTCCTGGTAGATGCTCCGCGAGGTCGAGGCGTCGGTGCCGTCGTCCCGGAGGATCAGCTCCAGTTCGTAGGTGTTTCCGTCGCCGGCCTCCACGCCGCCGTTCTCGTTGATGCGCTGGATGGTCAGCTCGTAGGCGTCCTTGTACAGCTGGCCGAGGTCGGCGTTGTCGCCGGTGAGGCTCATCGAGCCGCCGAGCTTGATGGTCCCCATCTCACTGCCGCCGCTGGTCGTCCCGCCGCTGTCGCCGCCGCTGTCGCCACCGCTGTCTCCGCCACCGGAGCCGCCGTCGCCGTTACCGTCGCCGGAGCCGCCGTCGTCGGTACAGCCCGCGAGTCCCGTGAGTCCAATTGCACCTGTACTCCCTGCAACTTTCAGAAACGTCCGTCGGCTCTGTTTGTCTGCCATGGGTTGTTAGCAAACGTGTATCAATGATACACGTCCTGTGTGAGTGATTATCAGACATCTTCATAAATGTTAGTGGTTATAATTAGCACGGAAGGTGCCGGAATGGTCACCGCCGGGCGCCGAGAGAGCGGTGCGGGGCCAGAATCGCTGGCGGGCGTCGGTAGAGCGACCGACTACCAGAGGAAATACGGCCAAACGAAGCGGAACAGCAGGACGAACAGCACGGTGAGGACCAGTGTCATCAGGAGGTTCAGCGTGACGCCGGCTCGAATCATGTCCCGCTGTTCGAGGTGCCCGCTGCCGAAGACGATGGCGTTCGGGGGCGTCGCCACGGGCAGCGCGAACGCGAAACTGACGGCGATGGCGCCGGTGACGGTGAGGAAGACGGCGGCGGTCACCGGGTCGACGCCCAGCGACCCCGACAGGACGCTCCCCAGGCCGATGAGGATGGGCGCCAGGATGGTCGTCGTCGCCGTGTTGGAGGTGAGTTCGGTCGCGACCACCCCGAAGACGACGACGGCCAGGACGATCAACACGAGGGGCGCCCCGACGACCGTGCCGAACACCGCCTCCGCGAGCCACGCGATGGCGTTCGTGTCGCCGAGCGCGTCGGCCAGCGAGATGCCGCCCCCGAAGAGGATGATGGTCCCCCAGTCGATGTCCACGAGGTTCTCCCAGTCGTCGGCGTCGGCCAGCACGATGGCCGGAACCGCGAGCAGGCCGACCACCACGTAGTAGAGGATGCCGCGGTGCCCCTCCAGTCCGAAGAGGTTCGTCCCCTCGCCGCCGAACAGCGTCACCTGCCACGCCGACGGGAGCAGTCCCTCGAAGAGGAAGCCGAACCCGCCCAGAATCCAGAGCCCGGCGGTCGCCGCGACGATGTAGGTCGCCCGCTTCGCGCGCGGCGAGAACGGACCTTCCTCGTCGAGGTACTCCCCTGCCCGAGCCTGCGCGTCCGTCACGTCGTCGACCTCGGGCGGGTAGAGCCAGAACGTCAGCACGTACCAGGTCAGCGGCAGCGTCACCACGACGACCGGGAACCCGACGGCGATCCACTCCGCGAACGAGATTTCGACCCCGGCGAGGCGGTCGAGGAACGCCACCGCGACGACGTTCGGCGGCGTGCCGATGAGCGTCCCGACGCCGCCCACGCTGGCGGCGTAGGCCGTGCCGAGCAGCGTCGCGACCCGCATGTTCGACGTCTCGCCCTCGGGCGTGTCGCGGCCGACGACCTCGGCGAGAACGCCGAGCGCCACCGGCGTCATCATCGCCGTCGTCGCGGTGTTCGACACCCACATCGAGAGGAACGCGGTCGCGAGCATGATGGCGAGGATGAGCAGCCGCGGCGACCGCCCCAGCCGGTTGATGAGGTAGAGCGCCAGCCGGCGCTCGATGCTGTGGGCCTGGAGCGTCTTCGCCAGCATGAACCCCGCGATGAACAGGAAGATGAGCGGGTCCGCGAACCCCGACAGCGCCGGCTCCATCCGGTCGTAGACGCCGAAGATGGTCAGCGTCACGGGGATGAGAAGCGCCGTCACCGGGAGCGGGAGCGCCTTGGTCACCCAGAGGATGGCCGCCAGCGCCATCGTCGCCAGCGCGAGTTGCGCCGCGCTGCTCAGTCCCGGCGGCGTCGGCGCGACGGCGATGGCTGCGGTCGCGGCCAGGGCGAGGCTGACGGCGCCGGCCGTTCGCGGGTTCGTCAGCACGTAGCCGCCCGTCATGGTGGTCGTCCTCCGGTCGTTCGCTCCCCCTGGCTCGCCCGCGCCGTTCGGTTCGTGGTTCGTGCCATTGTCAGAAGTGCTCCACCAGCACGCAAAGCTGGGTCTCGCTCAACTCCGCCTCGTACAGCCCGAACAGCTCCTCGAGACGGTTCTCAGAGAGGATGCGCGTGTCGCTCTCCAGCATCGAAACGTGGGCTTGCATGATGTCGTCGACCTCCGACTCGACTTCCCGCTGTCCGAACCCGGCCGCGACGCGGAGTAGCCGCCACGCCTCCGGCGAGATGTCGCGAACGTCGATGTCGTCGACCGGCCTCTCCCCCATTTGTTGCTAATTGGTTGCATCGTACAGACTCACATAACTGTTCGTCTCTAGCGTGGGGGCTCGCCAGTTGGACGAACGGTGACTGTGCTACCGGAGCGAGAGCAAGGGTCGACGCCGCATCTGCTGGCTGATCATCCTGGACTCGAGAAGATGTAGGTCTCGCAGGGCCAGATTCGGGAGCGGTGTCAGATGCTGGCGGACTCGGGGCTAGTGGCGCTGGAGCATCCAGATATGTTCGAGATTACGGGGACAGGTTTGAGTAACCGGGAATGGGAGGGGTATGGGTTCTAATTGATGGATATGTAACCCCCTCATCAGTCATTTCAGGTAACTTCTCTGTCATAGAATCTAGCATTCCCCGACACGTTCGTAGCCTTTTGCCGAGATTACCTATCATCATAGCACGGTCGATAGAGAGAGGGCTATCTCCGTCGCCACTCCCTCTTTCGCCACATAGCCGATAGAAGGTGCAATGACCGCCCCAATAACAGTCCTCGTCGTTGAGGACCATCCGGGAGATGTGCGCCTCGTCGAAGAGGCGTTCGCCGGGTCTGTCCTCGACGTCGACCTCCACGCCGTTACTGATGGCCAAGCCGCGTTAGAGTTCATCAATCGTGGTGGTGAGTACGAGAACGCACCCCGGCCAGATGTCACGCTCCTGGATCTCGTGATGCCGGGCCCCGATGGAGAAGATATTCTCCACGAAATCAAACACCATCCCGAACTCGCTGACGTGCCAGTGATCATTCTCACTGGTATGGACGAAGACTACGTCAAATCGCAGGACCTCGACCACGACGCAGACGAGGATGGTGTCCTCCAGAAGCCGTTCGATATGGACGAGTTCCTCGAGCTCCTCGAGGAGTTCGAGGGCGTAGAACTCGCGACCACCCGGGTCGGGGACTGAGCCCGGGGCGGGCTGGCGAACAATCCAGTCTTTTCCGGCAAACCGCTGGATTGCAAAGTACAGGGAACCACCATCTGGTAGGTATTTGTTCTGACACATACTTGGCCAGGATGCCATTCGCCTCACTGGATTACTCGAACTCTATTAGCAATACACGACCTGCTAACTATGTGTGATTGTCTCAATTTTCTTCTATGGGAATCGACTATGGCGAGTGGGGAAACGTGAGCTATGAGTTCTTCTAGTACACCCAAAGGGGGGTTGGAAGACATCGATGTTAACGTGAAGCTGAAGCTAGCAGCATTGTGGACATCATTTATGTTTTTATATGTATATGTAGATATTTTTGGGTTTTACAAGCCAGGGACTATTGAGGATATACTAATAGGAAAAGTATTCACGTTCGAAATTACGCCAACATGGGCGTTGGTTGCACTAGTATTTGTGTCAATTCCGGGTTTGATGATTTTCCTGTCTCTGGCATTGCCGGCAAGAGTGAGCCGCTGGACGAATATCGTCGTGGCAATACTCTATATTCCTTTTACTTTATTCAATTTAGTGGGCGAATCTTGGTTGCATATGTATTATGGTGCCACTGTAGAAGTTGTTCTTCTTGCACTAGTTCTCTGGTATGCCTGGAAATGGCCTCGGACTACAGGGAGCGTTTGAAATAAACTGGATATACTGCGAAGCTATCACGATAACGTCAAGACGAAACAGCAGCATCGAGCCGATCTTCAAACGGCCTCGCGTCACCATTCTCGCCGCGGGTTGCCCCTGCTTGTTCTGGTACTCGTCGCCGGTGCTATCGTCCTGATTTTCCTGTAGGCCGAAGAATAGTCTCATGGAACTGTTGTGGTCGTTTCGTGACTAATACGCGCTTTCCATCTTGCACGGCGATCCAAACATCATCTGAAACTGGTAGGTCTCTCAGTAGTCAAATCGCAATTCTTCTTACCGGCTATTTCGGGAAATCGCCATGTCGAACAATCGGTGATTCTCCGACGCCGGCCAGGGAATCAGATGGTAGAGCTGCCCCCAGCCGGCGTCGAGCGGCGTCCACCAGCCGAGGTCGTGGCTCACCCCGTCGTCGACGCGAGCGCTCACGCTGACCACCTCCGAGTAGCGCCGCTACTCGATTTCCCGAAACGGCCGAGAATCGGCAAAACACGCCGACTCTGCCTTATATGGTATGGGACCGCCCGAATTTGAATCGGGGTCACAGCGTCCCAAACGCTGAAGGATACCAAGCTACCCCACGGTCCCGCAGTGCAACGTACCGCGGGCCGAGGCGTAAGGGTTTCGTTCGGACGCTGCGGCCGCAACGCCTTTCGCGGCGGCGATACAGGGTCGTCCATGGTCACGCTGCTCGAAGTCGGACTCCTGCTGGTGGTGTTGGCGGCGCTGTTCGGCGCCTTCGCCGTGATTCGCGCGGTCAAGCCGTTCATCGTCAACGCCGTCGTGGGCCTGCTCGTCATCTTCCTCGCGCAGTGGCTGGGCGCCCAGGTGGCGGTGACGCCGCTGGTGTTGCTCGTGGTTGCCCTCGGCGGCCTTCCGGGCGCGATACTGGCGATTCTGCTCGCGTGGGCCGGCATCGCGTTCGTGCCCGCACTGCTCCTGCTGTAGGACTGCAAAATTTCCCGCTCGCGGCGTTCGCTCCGAACCGCACTACTGCTCTCGGTTCGCTGCGCTCACCGCTCACTTTCCCATCGTTCTCACTCGCTCCGAACGACGCTACTCGCGGCTCCCGCCGGTCGCCGCTCGCTTCTTCCGAGAGTCTTCGCTCCGCTTAAACTCTCGCTACTCTTCTCCCCGGAGTTCGAGGTCCGCCACAACGTCGTAGGGGTCTTTCCCCTTGCGCACGCCGTCGAGAATCATGAACGCGGCGCCGGGTTCGAGGAAGTGCGTGGTGACCGCGCGGCCGAGCGGCGTCGGCGTCACGCCGTCGATGAACTCGTACTCGACGAGTTTGCCCAGGGCGTGCTTCGTCGGCACGTCGCCGATCATGCGGTCGTTCAGTCGCTTCGCGGCGGTGCCGCCGACGGTGACGTTCGCGAGCGTCTCCTCGATGGCGGCGGCCTCGTCGTAGTGCGTGACGACGTCCTCCATCTCGCCCTTGAGGAGTTTGAACGCGATCTCCTCCTCGGTGCCCTCCATCGACCCGTGGTAGGAGGCGTCCGGTTCGACGAGCATGTACACCTTCCCGCGGTCGTGGTAGTCCGGGCGCCCGGCGCGCCCGAGCATCTGCTCGAACTCCTGGACGGAGAGCCACTCGATGCCCATCGCGAGGGTGTCGAAGATTACCTGTGAGGCGGGGAAGTCCACCCCCGCCGCGAGCGCCGCCGTCGTCACCACGGCTGCGAGGTCCTGGTTGCCGAACTTCCGCTCGACGGACTTGCGCTCGCCGTAGTCGAGGCCCGCGTGGTACGGCGCCGAGGGGTAGTCGAGCTTCCGGGATATCTCGTTGCAGCGCCGCCGGGAGTTCGTGAAGATGATGGTCTGGCCCTTGTACCCCTTCGAGGACTCGCTGTCGAACTCCCGGCGCACGAGCTTGTTCTCGATGTCGGGTTTCTCCTGGCCGTCGGCGAACGTGACGTGGCGCTCGATGGGGACCGGGCGCTCCTCGAACTCCACGAGCTTCGCCTCTAGACCCGCCGCGAGCTGGCCGGGATTGCCGACGGTCGCCGAGAGGTAGACCCACTGCGCGCCGTCGTAGTTCCGGGACTGTTTGGCGCGCTCCTCGCAGTAGTACTTCAGCCGCGAGACGAGGCCGTCGAGGCGGTGGCCGCGCTCGTCCTCTTTCAGCGTGTGCACCTCGTCGATGACGACAGTGCCGATGTCGCCGAGGTCCTTCCCCGTGCGCAGCGCGTGGTCGATGCCCTCGTACGTCCCGACGATGACGTCGGCGGAGGGGTCGAACGCGTGGCCGTCGTCTCGGATTCGGGACGAACCCACGCGGATGGTGACGTTCGCGAGGTGGCCGTACTCGTCGCGGAAGTCCTCGTGTTTCTGGTTCGCGAGCGCGACCAGGGGGACGAGGAACAGCATCTTCCCTTTCCCCTCGAGCAGCCGGTTGAGGCCCGCTATCTCCCCGACGAGGGTCTTCCCGGTCGCCGTCGCCGACACCACGAGTTGGTCGTCTCCCTCGACGAGGCCGTTCTCGACGGAGAGGCTCTGTACCGGCAGCAGGTCGTCGAAACGGTCCTCAAGCAACCCCTGCAAGTCGGGGTGGAGGTCGAGGTCCGACACCGGCACGGGGTCGATGTCGTCCGTCGTCGCGGACACCTCGTCGAACTTCGTCAGGTCGGGGTCGAGGTTCCCGCCGAGCAGCCCCGTGATCTTTCCGAGGTCCTGCTCCTCGAACAGCAGCTCCTCGAGGCGGGCCTGGGCCGCCCCCGTCATGTTCCCGTTGAACGCCAGTTCGCGCTCCAGCTCCCGCACCGCGCAGTCCTGGCAGATGTACTCGTCGTCGGCTTTGATGGCCGTCTCCGACGTGATCGGGGAGTACCGCCCCTTCCCCGCGCAGTACCGGCACGTCCGCACCGCCGTCGCCTCCAACTGGTAGGCGCCCAGCATCTCCTGGAGCTCCTGGCGCCCGCTCCGGGAGGTCTGCTGGCTGATGCGGATCCGGCCGGCGCGCCGGGCTATCTCCACGAACTGGTCGGGGCTGCGGGGCTCCTCGCCGCTACCCGCCTGCACGCGGAACTTCCCCGGTCGCGGGCCGGCGTCCCGCTCGGTCAGCTCCAGTTTCGCGCGGAACAGCCGCTCGTCGTCCCGGCGAGCCTCGACGGCGTAGTCGCCGCCGGTCTCGTGGAGGAAGAGCGTATCCACGCGCTGGACCTGTTCAGACACGCCCTGAGGTAGAGGACGCCGGTATTTCAGGCGTTCGCTCTCTGTGTCTGTTTGTGAGACGTGGGTAGCAACTGCTCACGCTTCCTCGAAAGCCCCCGTGCGCTCGCGGCCGCTCACTCGCTGTGGTCCTCGGCCTCCGGGAGACCGGCGGTCTCCCGTGCCCTCGTTCGCTCCGCTCACGAGGACTGCGGTCCTTGCGTCGTGACCGACTAGGCAAGCGCGAGCGCACGGCCCCTTTCAGTCCACCCACTATCGGCTGTGGCAGCGGCTGTTTCACTCCACCAGCTGAATCTCGTCGTCACCGTTCGGGACGACGCAGATGAACGCGCCCTCCTGGTCGCCCTCGTTGCGGTACCAGTGGACGGCGCCCGCGGGGATGAGGAGGCTGTCGCCCTCGCTGACGGTGAACTCCTCGCCCTCGATGCCGACGGTGTACTCGCCGGCGAGGACGTACTGCTCGTGTTCGACCTCGTTGGTGTGCTCGGGGACGCTGGCGCCAGGGTCGAGGACGAACCGGCGCATCGCGAAGTTTGGCGCGCCGTCGCTGTCGTCGATGAGGACGCCCTTCCGCATCCCGTCGGCGGCGCCGACGTCCTCGTACTCCGCCTCGTCGGCGCGTCGAACCACGTGGTCTGAGTCGGACATACCTCTGGGTTGGCGGGCGTGGGCCTTAGGCGTAGTCGTTCGGACGGGACTCCCGCCGCGCTCAGAGCCCGAGAATCTCGCGGGCCTGCGCGGGCGTCGCCACCTCGCGGCCGAGTTCCTCGGCGACGCGGACGACGCGCTCGACGAGCTGGGCGTTGCTCTCGGCGAGTTCGCCGCGCCGGTAGTAGACGTTGTCCTCCAGGCCGACGCGGACGTGGCCGCCGAACAGCACGCCCATCGTAGCGAACGGGAGCTGGTGGCGGCCGAACCCGAGCGTGTTGAACTGCGCGCCGTCCGGGAGATTGGAGATTGCGTTCAGGAAGTTCTCGGGGGTCGGCCGGGTGAGCGTCCCCGGGCCGAAGATGAGCGTGGCGTACAGTGGGTCCGCGAGCTCGCGGCGCTCCAGGAGCCCGTACACCTCGTTGATGTGGCCGTCGTTGAACAGCTCCAGTTCGGGTTTGATGCCGCGCTCGCGCATCTCGTCGTACAGCGAGTCGACGAGGCCGCGGGTGTTCTCGCTGGTGAGGTGGTCGTAGCGGTTCAGCGGCCCCATGTCGAGGCTCGCCATCTCCGGCGGGGGGTCGGTCCGCAGCGGCTGGTGGCGGACGTCGTCGGGCGCACCCGTCCCGCCCGTCGAGTGCTGGATGACGACGTCGTCGGCGTACTCGCGGATGGCGTCGTCGATGGCCTGGAAGCGCTCCGTGGCGAACGACCGCTCGCCGTTCGGCTTCCGGGCGTGGACGTGGACGACCGCCGCGCCGGCCCGCTCCGCAGCGGCCGCCGCTCGCCCGATCTCCTCGGGCGTCTCCGGGAGGTTCGGGTTGGCCTCCTTCCCGTGGACGCCGCCGGTCAGCGCCGCGGTGACGACGAGGGGGTTGCCGGCGAGGAACGATTCGTAACTCACGACTCCCCGTCGGCATGTGCCAGGTATATCTCGCAGTCCTCGGCGTGGTCGAGGTCGTAGCGGTCGTTGCAGACGTCGGCGCGCATCGCTTGCACGAACCGGTCAGCGGCGGTGCAGTACGCCCGCTCGGTGTCGAAGGACTGGCCGTCGCCCTCGCTGCGGTAGGCCAGGTACGGACAGGTCATACCCCCGCTTCGGCGCGGAACCCGTTAACAGTTCACTCGCTGGCGAGGAGCCTGCCCGCCCCCGCTTTTAAGCGTGTTTCGTCCCAAGAGGGCGTATGCGCAGTTTCAGGATCGGGAGCGCGTTCGGCATCCCGATCAAGCTCGACGTCACGTTCCTGCTCATCCTCCCGGTGTTCGCCTACCTCATCGGCACCCAGGTCGAGCTGTGGACGGACACGCTGAACGCGGTGCCGTTCGACGCGGGCCTCGACACCGCCGCGCTCACCGCCGGCAACACGGAGTGGGTGCTCGGCGCCGTCGCCGCCGTGGGGCTGTTCCTCAGCGTCGTCCTTCACGAACTCGGCCACTCCCTGGTCGCGATGCGCTACGGCTTCCCCATCGACTCCATCACGCTGTGGCTGCTGGGCGGCATCGCCAGCCTCTCCGAGCAGCCCGAAGAGTGGAGCCAGGAGCTGTTCATCGCCATCGCCGGCCCCGTCGTGAGCATCGCCCTGGGCGCCGTCTCCTACGTCGCGTTGCTCGCGCTCCCGGACGCGCTGACCCTCGTCCGCTTCGTCTTCGGCTACCTCGCGCTGATGAACGTGGCGCTCGCCGCGTTCAACCTGCTCCCGGGGTTCCCCATGGACGGCGGCCGCGTCCTCCGCGCGCTCCTCGCTCGCAGGCGGTCGTTCGCCCGCGCGACCCAGATCGCCGCCGAGGTCGGGAAGGCGTTCGCGCTGGTGCTCGGCATCATCGGCCTCATCGGCTTCAACCTCATCCTCATCGCCGTCGCCTTCTTCATCTACATCGGCGCCTCCGGTGAGGCCCAGCGCACGGTGATGAACGCGGCGTTCCAGGACGTCTCCGTCGAGGACGTGATGACGCCCGCCGAGGACGTCCACACCGTCGAGGCCACCGCGTCGGTCGCCGAACTGATGGAGCGGATGTTCGAGCAGCGCCACACCGGCTACCCCGTCACGCGCGACGGCGACGTCGTCGGGATGGTGACCCTGGACGACGCCCGGTCGGTCAACCAGGTCGAGCGCGACGCCATCCGCGTCGAGGACGTGATGACCCGCGAGGTCCACAGCATCCCCCGGTTCAGCAACGCGATGGACGCCATCGACGCGCTCCAGGAACACGGCATCGGCCGTCTCGTCGTGGTGGACGCCGACGGCGAGATGGCCGGCCTCATCTCCCGCACGGACCTCATGACCGCCTTCGACATCATCCAGTCCACCGGCGCCACCGGGGCGTCGCCGCCCGTCGACGCACGGATAGACTGAGGCCGTCGCCGTTCTGAAGGCCCGCGCCCCGCTCCTCGACAATCCAGCGCGACGAGCGGCGCATGGTTTGCCGAAGGAGGCTGCGTATATCAGAACAACTGGTATGGCTGTAGAACGATAGTTTCCATATAGGCTATCGATCCGCAGACCTGGGAAAAGCCATAAAACACGAATAAGGAGGGCAAGAGTGGGGGGTTCCGATAGAATCACCCTAGCTGCAACTGATTCTCCGAACACCTCTGGTAATTTCGATAGAGCTCTTCTAGAGTGGTTCGATGGTCGTCTTAGCTGCTGCGTGCATAACAACTGGAACCTCGACCAGGATAAATAATAAAGATGTCACTTCGGGGAATTGGGCGGGTTACTAATACTTCTTGAGCGGCCGATGACGGTCACCGACGGAACGCCTTTGGGGGTTGGCCGAGACTGCGTCTGTATGGAGACAGCGGTTAGCGTAGCCAGCGTCGCGCAGGCCGGACCAGACACCGTCGTCGTCGAACTCGAGACGCCCAGGGAGTTCGACGCCGAACCCGGGCAGTTCGTCAAACTGTCCGCGGACCTCGACGGAGAGACGGAGAACGCGTTCTACACCATCTCCTCGCCGCGGGTGAGCGAGACGTTCGAGATCACCGTCGGCGCCGACGAGGACGCGACCCTCGGCAAGTGGCTGGCCGAACGGAACGCAGGCGACGAGGTGGAGCTCATGGGTCCCCTGGGTGAGACCCACTACGAGGGCGAGGATTCGGTCGTGCTGTTCGCCGGCGGACCGGGTATCGGTCCCTGCGTCGGCATCGCGGAGCGCGTCGCCGAAGACGGCGGGCGCGTGGTGCTGGTCTACCGGGACGACGACCCGGTCCACGAGGAGCGTCTGGGCGCCCTCGAGGACGACGGTGCTACCGTCGAGGTTCTGGACGCCGACGAGGCGGTGGAGGACGCCGCGGTCTCGTTCCCGGCGGACGCCCAGGTGTTCGTCTACGGGTTCGCGGAGTTCCTCGACGAGACCCGAGACGTGCTCGCGGCGGCCGACCGGGACCCGGACGAGGCGAAGGCGGAGAACTTCGGCTGAGCGGGGGCCGCGCCGCTCCCGCCGGCTGTCACACCAGTTTCTCTGGCGGGTCGGGGAAGCGCTCCCCGTCCTCCTGGTCGTGGTGGAGGTAGACGGCGCCGCCGTCGCCGCCGGTCTCCCGGCGGACCGCCCGGATGGAGTGAGTGGCGTCGTCGAGCGACCAGCTGAACGCCGCGGGGAGCTCCTGCTGGTAGCCCGCGCGGAGGTTCGCTACGTCGCCCGCGAGAACGACCGTCCCCGACTCCGGGAGTTCGACGCGCAGGGACTGGTGGCCGGGCGAGTGCCCGGGCGTCGGGAACACCTCGACGCTGCCGTCGCCGAAGAGGTCGTGGCGGCCAGTGAGCGCGGTGACGTCGTACTCGTGGCTGCGCAACGGTTCGAGGTCGCCGTCGAGGTAGAACAGCGCCTGGGCGGTCGCGGTGGGCCACATGGCGTACTTGAGTTCGTCCTCGTGGACGAGGAACTCGGCGTCCGGGAACGTGTCGACGTTGCCCGCGTGGTCGGTGTGGAGGTGACTCATCACGACGTAGTCGACGTCGCCGGGTTCGTAGCCGACGTCCGCGAGGTGGGCGGCTGGCGTCCGGGACTCGTCGGTCTCGCAGGTCTGGACGAATTCGGTCATGTGGGGCGCGCCGTGCTGGCCGTACTGCTCGGGGCTCTGGACCATCTCGAGGCTGACGCCGGTGTCGAAGAGCACCGTTCCCTCGGGGTGTTTGACGAGGAAGAACGGGCACGGGCCCTCGTACGGTTCGCCGGGGCGCTGCATCTGGACCATCATGCTGTAGTCGAGCGTCCAGTCCGCGGTGTTGAACCGGTAGACGCCGTCTGCCGTCGTGCCGGCGGACATACGTCGAAGGTCGCTCCGCCGGCCGATAAATCTAGGGCCAGTGACGCTTCGACCCCCGGAATCGTTCAGTATGGCCGAACATTGATAGTGGTGGTGACCAAACGTACGGATAGTTCCGCACAATGACAACCCGGGGCAAGAACACTGTCGACGCCGTCCGCACGACGTTCCGCGTCCTCGAAGGGCTGGAGGCTCTCGGCGGCGCGCGCGTCACCGAACTCGCCGACCACCTCGGCCTCCCGAAGAGCACCGTCCACAACCACCTGCGGACGCTCGTCGAGGAGGAGTACGTCGTCAAGGACGAGACGAAAAACGAGTATCGAATCGCCCTCCGACACCTCACGTTCGGCGAGCACGCGCGCAACCAGACGCTCTACCAGATCGCGAAACCCGAGATCCGGGAACTCGCCCAGGAGACCGGCGAGCACGCGAACCTCGCGATGCACGAGCACGGCTACGGCGTCTACGTCCACAAGGCGACCGGCGAGAAGGCCGTGAAACTCGACTCCTACCCGGGCAAGCGGGTGTACCTCCACACCACCGGCTTCGGGAAGGCGATGCTCGCCAACATGGACGAGGCCACCCGGGAGGCCATCTACGAACGCCACGGCCTCCCCGCGGTCACGCCCAGGACGACCACCGACCGCGACGAACTGGAGGCCGAACTGGAGGAGATCCGCGCTCGCGGCTACGCCTTCGACGACGAGGAGCGCCTCGACAGCATGCGCTGCGTCGCGGCGCCGCTCACCACGACGGACGGCCGCGTGGCAGGCGCAATCAGCGTCTCCGGGCCCGCGGGCCGCCTGAAGGGCGACTACTTCCGGGAGGAACTCCCGGACCGCGTCGTCAGCGTAGCGAACATCATCGAGATCAACGCCACGTACACGTGACACCACACCACAACCGTGAAATGGGCGCGCGGCCTACTCGACACGCACACACTGCCCCATGACCAGAGTACTCGCGCAGGGGACCTTCGACGTGCTCCACCCCGGGCACGTGGACTACCTCGCCCAGGCGGCCGCTCGTGGCGACGAACTCCACGTCATCGTCGCCCGCTCGGAGAACGTCACGCACAAGCCGTCGCCGGTGCTCGGCGACGAGCAGCGCCGCCGCATGGTGGCCGCCCTCGACCCCGTCGACGAGGCCCACGTGGGCCACCCCTCGGACATCTTCGTCCCCCTCGAGGAGATCGACCCCGACGTCGTCGTCCTCGGTCACGACCAGCACCACGACGAGGACGACCTCGCCGCCGCTTTCGACGCCCACGGCCTCGACTGCGGCGTCGAGCGGGCCGCCCCCGCCGACCTCGACTTCGAGGGCGCGGTGCTCTCGACGAGTACGATTCTGCGTAGAATTCTCGACGCGCGCCAGCACCGCGCGGCCGCGAAGATGCGGCCGCCGACGCTCCGCCAGCGCCCCCTCTAGTCGGAGACGCCGAGGTAGCGCTGTCGGACGTCGTCTGCTGCTTCTAGTTCCTCAGTCGTGCCTTCGAAGACGATGCCGCCGTCTGCCAGTACGTAGTGGCGGTCCGCAACCTCGAGCACCGCCTGCAGGTTCTGCTCAACCAGCAGGACAGTGACGCCGTCAGCGCGCAACTGGTCGATGATGTCGAGGATGGACTCGACGATCTGGGGGGCGAGCCCCTCGGTCGGTTCGTCGAGCAACAGTAGGTCGGTCGCGCCTCTGAGGCTCCGCGCGATGGCGAGCATCTGTTGTTCGCCACCCGAGAGCTGTGCGCCGCGGTTCGAGCGGCGCTCCCGCAAGCGCGGGAAGTAGTCGTAGGCCTCGTCCATCGAGAGCCAGTTGTCGTCGGTCGTCACGCCGCCGACCTCCAGGTTCTCCGCGACGGTAAGGTCGGGGAAGATCTCTCGGTGTTCCGGGACGAGGCCGATACCGCGACGGTACACCTCGTTCGGTGCGGCGTTCGTGATGTCCTCGCCGCGGAAGCGGACGTGCCCCGAGTCGACGGTGAGCTGGCCCATGATGGTGCGCAGCGTCGTCGTCTTCCCGGCGCCGTTCCGGCCGACGATGGAGACGACCTCGCCCTCGTCGACGTCGAGTGAGACGTCACGGAGGACGACGTTGCTCTCGTAGCCGGCGCTGACGCCGTCCACTTCGAGCAGCGGGTCAGTCATCGTCCATCCCTCCGATGTACGCCTGCTGGACGTCCTCGTTCGCGGCTATCTCTTCGGGTGTTCCCTCGGCGATCACCTGGCCGAGGTGGATGACGGTGATGCGGTCGGAGATGGACATGACCATGTCGATGTCGTGTTCGGTGAGCAGCACTGCCTTGTCGGCGGCAATGCGCTGGATGAGACTCGCTATCTCCTGGGTCTCGTCGGGCCCGATGCCCGCGGTGGGCTCGTCGAGCAACAGCAGCGTCGGGTCCGAGGAGAGCGCGAGCGCGAGTTCCAGCTTGCGCTGGTCCCCGTAGGAGAGCGCGCTCGCCTGCTCGTCGGCGAACTGCGCGAGTTCGACCCGTTCGAGTATCTCCCCGGTGCGGTCGTTGACCGGTTCGAGGCTCTGTGCGGGCGTGATCGGGTTCGTCCGCTTGCCCGACGTCGCCTGCACGCCGATTCGCACGTTCTCCCGGACTGTGAGACTCCCGAAGAAGTCGTTCACCTGGAACGACCGGCCCATGCCGATCTGACAGCGCTCGTAGGCGGGCAGTCCCGTGATGTCGCGGCCGTCGAACTCGACGGTGCCGGAGGTCGGTTCGAGGAACCCGTTGACGAGGTTGAACAGCGTCGACTTCCCGGCGCCGTTCGGCCCGATGACGCTCCGGACCTCCGTCCGGCCGACGTCGAGGTCGACGTTGTCCACGGCGACCAGTCCGCCGTAGGCTTTCGTCAGGTCGTGGGTCTCGAGGACCGGGTCACTCGACATCGCTGTCACCCCCGGACTGCGGGTTCGCCGCTGGCTCCGGCGGCTCCTGTTCGGCGCCCGCTCCTTCGGCGCCGTCGCCACGGAAGCGGTTGAACGGGAGCGAGACGAGGCCGCGCGGCATGAAGATGACCGCGAGGATGAAGATGGCGCCCGCGACGAACTCCCAGTGGGAGACGTAGATGGAGAGCCCGTTGCGCAGGAAGACGAACGCGATGGCGCCGACGATGGGGCCGTACAGCGTCCCCATGCCGCCGAGCACCATCATCACGATGGCGTCGCCGCTCACCGTCCAGGTGAGGATCGAGGGGTCGACGAACGTGAAGTACAGCGCGTACAGCACGCCCCCGATGCCGCCGTAGGCGCCCGAGAGCATGAACGCACGCCGCTTGTACTTGTCCACGTCGTAGCCCAGCGCCTCCATGCGGTGTTCGCTGTCGCGGATGGCGACCAGCGACGTGCCGAACGGCGACTGGAGCACGCGCACGGCCAGCAGGTACAGCGCCACGAGGGTCACGAGGCTGACGTAGTACAGCGTCGTGGTGTCCCCGAGCTCGAGGAAAGGCACCGGCGGTATCGCGAATCCGAGGCCGTCGTTGCTGCCCGTGATTCCCCCGAAGTCGAAGACGAGTTCGTGGACGATCTGCGCTACTGCGAGCGTCAGCATGGCGAAGTAGACGCCGCCGACGCGCACGCCGAGGAAGCCGACCGCCCACGCCAGCAGCGCCGTCACGACGATGGCGACGAGGATGGCGACCGGGAGCAGCCCCGTGACGTTCACCAGCACGAGCGCGGTGACGTACGCGCCCAGGCCGATGAACATGGCGTGGCCGAACGAGATGAGGCCCGTGTAGCCCGTGACGAGGTCGAGACCGAGCACGAGCGTCGCGAGTGCGAGCGCCTGCACCATCACGCCGACGTAGTACGTCCCGACGAGCGCCTGGGTGACGAACGGGAAGACGGCGAACAGCGCGAGTGCCCCGAGGAATATCGGACTCTTCGCGCCGATGATGGGGAGCGAGCGGTCGATTTCGACGTTCGTCTCCGCGGCCTCGACGCTCTCCTCGCGGCCGAAGATGCCGTAGGGCCGCACGAGCAGCACCGTGAACATCAGGAGGTAGACGAGGTACCCCGACAGCGACGGGAGGTACGTCGACCCGAGGCTCTCGACGATGCCGACGCCGAAGCCGGCGACCACGGCGCCCCGGAACGACCCGAGGCCGCCGACGATGACGATGATGAACGCGAGGATGATGGCGCGCGTCCACATCGACGGCACGATGGGGAACAGCGGCGCCGACAGCGCGCCGGCGATGCCCGCGAGCGCAGCGCCGAGCACGAACACGCCCGTGTAGTACCAGGAGACGTTGATGCCGAGCGAGCGCGCCATCATCCGGTTCTGCGAGCCAGCGCGCACGACGAGTCCGAAGTTCGTGAACTTCAGAACGACCCAGACGAGCGCCGACAGGCCGAGCGCAGCGCCGAGCACGAACAGACGGTACTTCGGGAAGTACGCCGGCCCCATCTGGACTGCGCCACGGAACAATGCGGGCGTCGAGACAGAGTTGTAGCCGCTCCCCCAGAAGAACTCCACGACGTCGACGAACACGAGCGTGAACCCGAACGTCAACAGGATGTGGTAGAGGGGGTTGCGTCCGTACAGCGGCCGGAACGTCGCGTACTCGATGCCGAAGCCGACGGCGCCGACGACGAGCGGCACGACGAGTAGCGCGAGCCAGAACGACCCGACGATGACGCCGAACCCGGGCACCGCGATGCTCGTCGTGACGACGGCGAACGCCAGGTACGCGCCGAGCATCCACAGCGACCCGTGGGCGAAGTTCACGACGTTCATCACGCCGAAGATGAGCGACAGGCCGATGGCGATGAGGACGTAGATGCCCCCGAGCGTGAGCCCGTTGAGCACCTGGACGCCGAACGTCACCGGGTCGATGCCGAAGTACGTTATCGTCGCAAACGTCGCCACTAGGACGGCGACCAGTCCGCCAACGACGGCTCCCGCTCGACGTACGCTGCCAGAGGCCAGCGTGCTCATTATAGCGAGCAGTCGATGCTATCGCAGGCCTCGATGGCTTCCGGTCCGGAGATGGTCTGGAGGATTTCCAGGCTCGGCAGGTTCTTGCCGTGCCCCTGGAGCAGTTCCGTGTCCTGGGGTTCGGTGACACGCGCGACGGGGACGTCGCGTTCGGCCTGGTGGTCGCAGGCGCGCAGGTTGCCGCCGCCCATCGGGGAGTCGAAGGCCATGCCCTCGAGCTCGGAGATGAGGGGGTCGGGGTCCGTCGTCCCCGCGGACGCGATAGCGGGCGCGAGGATCTCGTGGACCATCGTCCACTGGGACTCCGCGTGGTTGGCGGGCACCTTGTCGTACGCGTTGATGTAGTCCGTGACGAACTGCCGGTTCATCTCGTTGTCCAGGCCCTCGAAGTAACGCACGCCGGAGTACGTGCCGACCACGCCGCTCCCGCCGCCGAGACGCACGGAGCGGAAGTCGTTCGTGCCGGCGATGATGTCGACGGAGTCGCGGAGGTTGTACGACGACGCTTGCTGGTTGAACTTCACCAGGTCGCCGCCGGCCATCCCGAGGGCGAGGAAGTCCGCGTCGGAGTTCTGGATCTGGGTGATGTACGACGAGAAGTCGTTCGCGCCGAGCTGGGACTTCGTCGTGTTGACCTCCGTGTAGTCGTAGTCCGAGAGCACCTCCTTCCAGCCGTTGAGGAACGCGTTACCGTACGCGTAGTCCGCGACGTGGAACCAGACCTTCGTCCCGAGGTTCTGGATGGCCCACGGGGCCGCCGCGCGCGCGATTTGGCCGGTGCGGAGCTCGTAGCGGAACGTGTACTCGTTACACCGGGACTTCGTGATCGGGTCCGCGCCGGCCTGGTTCCCAAAGACGATGCCCTCCTCGGCGGCGATCTCCTGGACGGCGAGCGCGGCCGAACTGTTCGCGAGCCCGGTCAGCACGTCGACGTCCTTGGAGTCGATGAGCAGTCGCGCCTTCTGCTGGGCGGTGCTCGCGCTGCCGCCGGAGTCCTCGTGGAAGCCGACGACCTCCTTGCCGTCGATGCCGCCGTTGGCGTTGAGCTGTTCGACGGCGAGCTTTCCGCCCTCCTCCTGGGGCTCACCGAGCGTGGAGTAGCCCCCCGAAAGCGGGTGGATGAACCCGATGCGAACCTGCTCGCTGCTGTCGCCGTCCGGGTCGCCGCCGCTGGTCGTCGTCGTCTCGTCGCCGCCGCTCGCGGTGGTGGTCGTGGTCTCCTCATCCGTGGTTCCCGTCGTGCAGCCCGCAACGAGCACAGCAGCCGTACCCGCCAGTCCGGACTTGAGGAACTGTCTACGCCGTGTTGGCATACGCCACACCTCCCGTGGGGCCGGTATTATAGTTAATGGATTTTCGTGTCGTACTTGTACCTGTAATCTTACGTATTTGCATTAGTTTGCCTCCGCGGCGTCCTCTCGCTCCTCCGCGAGACGCGCCGCGACGTCCGTGATCATGTCTTCCTGTCCGCCGACGACGCCGAGTTCGCCGAGTTCCACGAGGATGTCCCGCGGGTCGATGTCGAACTGTTCGGCGGCGCGCCGGGTGTGCCGGAGGAACGACGAGTACACCCCGGCGTAGCCGAGGATGAGCGAGTCGTTGTCGAGTTCCGGCATCGTCTCTTCGGTCAGCATCGGTTCCAGCACGTCGGAGGCGGCGTCCATCGTCCCGAACAGGTCGGGGCCGACGTCGTAGCCGGCCTTCTCGAGCGTGCCAACGAGCACCTCCATCTGGGCGTTGCCGGAACCCGCGCCGAGGCCGCGCAGACAGCCGTCGACGGTGACGGCGCCCGCGTCGAGGCCAGCAAGCGTGTTCCCGATGCCCAGTCCGAGGTTGTTGTGCGCGTGGAAGCCGACGTCTATCGAGAGCTCCTCGTCGAGCAGGCTCACGCGCTCCCGCACACCGTCGGGGAGTAGCGCGCCCGCGGAGTCCATCACGTAGACGGCGTCCGCGCCGTACTCCTCCATCAGGCTGGCCTGTTCGAGGACGGTCTCGGGGTCGGCCATGTGCGACAGCATCAGGAGGCCGTTGGCCTCCAGGCCCATGTCCGTCGCGTAGTCGAAGTGCTCCGCGGAGACGTCCGCCTCCGTGACGTGCGTCGCGATGCGGAGCACGTCCGCGCCCTTGCTCGCCGCGAGTTCGAGGTCCTCGACGGTGCCGATGCCAGGGAGCAGGAGCACCGAGAGTTCGGTGTCCGAGAGCTCCGGGCGGACGGCGTCGAGGTACTCCCCGGTGGACGCGGCCGCGAAGCCGTAGTTGATAGAGGACCCACCCATGCCGTCGCCGTGGGACACCTCCACCACGTCCATGTTCGCGGCGTCGAGTGCGCCCGCGATGTCCGCCATCTGGCCGGGCGTGAACTGGTGGTCGACGGCGTGCATGCCGTCGCGAAGCGTCATGTCCACCAGCCGGATGTCGTCGCTCACTCTGCCACCTCCGCGGTGTCGGCGCCGCGACGCTCGGCCACGCGCTCGGCGGCTCCGAGCGCGGCGCTCGTCATGATGTCGAGATTCCCTGCGTACTCGGGGAGGTGCTGCCCCTCGCCTTCGACCTGGAGCATCGTCGTCAGCACCTTCGTGTCGTCGCTGTCGATGTCGTGGTTCTCCTTGACGAGTGGGTCGAGGGTCACCTCGTAGCCGGGCACGTACGCCTGCACCTCCGCCTCGATGCGCGAGACGGAGTCGCGGATGGCGTCGACGTCGGCGTCCGCCGGTACCTCCGTGTAGACGGTGTTTCGCATCATGATGGGTGGCTCTGCGGGGTTCAACACGATGATGGCCTTCCCCTCGTCGGCGCCGCCCACCTGCTCGATGCCGCTGGACGTCGTCTGCGTGAACTCGTCGATGTTGTGCCGGGTGCCGGGACCCGCGCTCTTCGACGCGATGGTCGCGACGATCTCGGCGTACTTGACGTCCGAGACGCGGTCGACGGCGTGGACGAGGGGGATGGTCGCCTGCCCCCCACAGGTGATCATGTTCACGTTGTTCGCTTCGTCGGCCACGTCGTCGATGTTCACGACGGGGACCGCGAGCGGGCCGATGGCGGCGGGCGTCATGTCCACGGCGAACAGGCCGAGTTCGTCGTAGACGGGCGCGTGGTCCGCGTGGATGCTCGCGCTCGTCGCCTCGAAGACGAGGTCGAGGTCGTCGGCGCGCTCCCTGACGCTGTCGATGCCCTCGGTGCCCACGGCGACGCCCGCCTCCTGGGCGGCCTGCAGGCCGTCGGACTCCTCGACGGGGAGGATGCCGACCATCGCTTCCAGTTCGACGCGTTCACCGCGGTCGAGTATCTTGTACATCAGGTCGGTCCCGATGTTGCCGGGACCGACGATTGCTGCGCTCAGTTGTGACATTCGTGGGGTATCAGTCGTCGTCGTCCGCGGCGGACTGCTCGGTGGCGGACGCCGCAGGTTCGTCGGCGCCCTGGAGTCCGTACTCCCTGACGCGCTCTTTCAGTGCCTCCTTGTCCGGGTGGTTCTTCCACATGTTCGACTTCACGCGCATCGGGCCGCCGGTGTAGAACCGCTCGTACAGCTCCTCGCGGCTACCCAGCGAGCCGATGGCGATCTCGTAGGCGAGCTTCTGGACGCCGAGGCGCTCGTTGGCCTCGATGTCCTTCCCGCGGAAGTACGTCTCCACGTCGCCGCCCAGCGGATCGTCCGCCTCGAGGTCCTCCCAGTGGGGGACGCCGATGAGGCCGCTCCCGCCGAGGTCCCGGATGATGTCGACGATGCGCGGGAACTGGTCGGGGAACGACGCGGTCACCGCGAACAGCGGGCGCGGCTCCGGGATGAGGCAGTCGCCGAACTCGTACGCCTGTGCCTCCGAGGCCTGCACGCAGGCCCGGATCTGCTCGACCATCGTCGAGATCTCGCCGAGCTTCGCCTGGACGTGGAAGTACTCCTCGATGCCCGTGCTCTCGGCGAGCATCGTCGCGACGCCGAACGCGAACTCCGCTTTCGCGAGGTCCTTGATGGCGGTCTGGTGGTACGTCAGCCCCGCGTACGCGGTCTCGGTCTTGTCCCGCCACGCGTTCGCGGCCTCGATGTTGCCGTCGATGAACACGCGCTCCCACGGGACGTGGACCTCGTCGAGTACGACGAACGTGTCCATCTCGTCGAAGCGGCTGGACAGCGGGTGGTTGCGCTCGTCGTTGCGCGAGAGCTGTGGCCGGCAGATCTGCCGGACGCCGTCGGCGTTGGCGGGAACGGCGAACGCCAGCGCCTGGTCCTCCTCACCCTCGCCGTAGTAGCCGAACGGGTAGAGGAGGATCTCGTCGGCCTGTGGGCCGAGCGTGGCGAGCATGCGCGCGCCGCTGACGACGATGCCGTCGTCGTCCTCCTCGACCTTCCGGACCGCGCCCGGTCGGTCGGCGCTGTCGTCCTCGAGGCGGAACGACGACGCCTCCGAGCGGTCGATCTGGGGGTCGATGAGCGCGTGCGTGAGGCAGACGTCGTTCTCGCGGCAGTACTCGTAGTAGTCCTCGACGTTCTGCGCGAAGTCGTGGTCGGCGTCCTCGTCGGCGAACAGTTCACGGCCGATGGCCATCCCCGTCACGCCGTTCGCGAGGAAATCGTTGGCACGCCCGGACATCCCGCAGGTGTAGTCCATCCAGAGCTTCGACGCCTTGCGGCGCTGCTCGAGGTCCGCCTCCGACATCGGCTTCTTGTAGAAGATGGGAACCGGGTCGCCGGTCGACGGCGACTCGAACGTGAGCAGGTCCTCGTGTTCGGGGTCGCTCTGCAGGTCGAACAGTTCGCCCTGCGTCTCGACCATTCCCCGCGTGGCCGGGTGCTCCGTGACGTCCTCGACGAGTTCACCCTTGTAGTAGACCTCTCGGCCGTCTCGGAGACCTTGTCGGTACTCCTCCTTGGTTCTAACTGGCATGCGCGACTGTAACATTCACGGTCGTTCACTTATACCTACTGCCTCCTTTCCCGGGCAGGACAGTCGATTCATCACCTCACGGGCGTGAATTCACGCCACACGGAGCGTGACCGTCCCCGTCCTCCCGAACTCCGCAGTCACGACGTCGCCCGCCTCGACGTCCACCGCGGGCGTTATCGACCCGCTGAGAACGACCTCGCCCGCTGTCAGTCGGTCGTCCACGCCCTCGAGCGTGTTGGCCAGCCACGCGACGGCCCGGGCCGGGTGGCCGAGCACCGCCGCACCAGCCCCCGAGTCCACGACCTCACCGTTCTTGTACAGCTTCACGGCCTCCAGCGAGAGGTCCCGGCCCTCGACGGGGTGCGTCGACTCGCCGGTCGCGAACAGCGCACTCGAGGCGTTGTCCGCGACGGTGTCCTCGATGCCGATGTCCCAGTCCCGGACCCGGCTGTCGATGACCTCCACGACGGGGACGACTGCCTCGGTCGCGCGCAGCACGTCGAGCGTCGTGACCGGCGGCGCCAGGTCCGCCGCGAGCAGGAAGCCGAGTTCGGGTTCGACGCGCGGCGCGAGGAGGGCCTCGCTGTCGACGACGCCGTCCTCGACGACCATCGTGTCCAGCAGGCGTCCGAAGTCCGGTTCGTCGACGCCCAGCTGGCTCTGGATGCCGTCGTTCGTCAGTCCGATCTTGTGGCCGACGACCGACGCGCCGTCGTCCAGGCGGCGGTCGACGAACGCGGACTGGACGTCGTATGCGTCCTCGATGTCCATGTCGTGGTCGTCCGTGGGCGGCGCGATCGGCTCCCCGGAGCGAAGCGCGTCGTAGAGGTCGTCGGCGATCTCCGCGACTGTCTCACTGTCGAGTGTCATGCCACGGAGTGGCGCCGCTGGCGGCAAATAGGTTTGCCCTCCCCGACGGGTCGAGCCATCTCGCGTCCCAGCGTCCCGGACTCGGAGTAAGATATATGCGGCCGTGCCGACCAGTCTCTCCCATGGCTGTCTGCACCCTCGGTCACGTAGAGCTACTAGTGCCGGACCTCGCGGAGACGTACGACTACTACCACGACGTCCTCGGACTGGAGGAGGAGTGCAGGGAAGGGGACAGCGTCTACCTGCGCGGCTGGGGCGACTTCAACAAGTTCTCGCTCACGCTGACCGAAGCCGAGGAGAGCGGCGTCGGTCACATCGCGTTCCGCGTCGAGGAGCCCGCGGACCTCGAACGGTACGCCGAGCGCGTCGAGGACTCGGGCTACGACGTCGAGTGGCGCGAGGCCGGCGCCGAACCCGGGCACGGCGAGTCCATCCGGTTTACCGGACCGGCCGAGCAGCCGTTCGAACTGTTCTACGACATCGAGACACCCGACGTCCCGAAGGAGCAGCGCTCCCGCCTGAAGAACCAGCCCCAGAAGTACGTTGACCGTGGGGTTGGCGCGCGCCGTATCGACCACGTGAACTGCTACGTCCCCGACGTGACGGCGTGCTCGGAGTGGTTCCAGGACGTCCTCGACTTCGACCTCCGCGAGGAACTCGTCATCGAGGGCGAGGACGTCGGGAAGTGGCTCAGCGTCTCTCCGCTCGTCCACGAGATCGCGTTCGTCGAGGAGCCGGAGGCGTCGCTCAACCACGTCGCCTACTACCTGAAGTCCCGCGGCGACCTGTTCCGGGCGGCCGACGTGCTGAAAGAACACGGAATCGAGATCAAGGGCGGACCCGGCCACCACGGCATCAGCCAGGCGAACTACATCTACCAGGACGACCCCGCGGGCCACGAAGTCGAGATCTTCGCGGGCGGCTACCTCATCTTCGAACCCGACTGGGAGACAGTGACGTGGACGGAGGAGGACATGCCCGAGGCGCTCTACTGGTGGGGGAAGGGACGGAAGTTCAGCGGGTCACGCGAACACAGCGACGAGTTCGAGGACTAGGCTCCCGGACGTCGGGGAAACAGTCTTGCCCGCTCCTCTCGACGTCGAACTATGAGGGCCGTCCGATACCACGAGAGCGGTAGCCCAGACGTCCTTCGCGTCGAGGACCTCGACCGTCCCGGACCCGCACCCGACGAGGTGCTCGTCGAGATGCGTGCGGCGAGCGTCAACCCCGTGGACGCGAAGTTCCGCGAGATGGGCAAGCCCCGCTTGCCCAAGACGTCAGGGTCGGATATCGCGGGAATCGTCGCCGACGTGGGTGCCGACGTCGACCGGTACGAGGCGGGCGACCGCGTGTTCGCGACCGGCCTGCACGTCGGGCGGTTCGCGGGCGGCTCCTTCGCCGACTTCGCGGTCGTTCCGACGGACCTGCTCGCACCCCTGCCCGACGGTGTGAGCTTCGAGGAGGGGGCCGCCGTCGCGCTCGTCGGCGTCACTGCCTGGCGCGCGCTCGTCGACCACGGCTGCCTCGAACCCGGGGCGACGGCGTTCGTCCACGGGGGGAGCGGTGGCGTGGGCCACGTGGCAGTCGGGCTCGCTGCCGCCCTGGGCGCCACGCCCGTCGCGACGGCGCGCCCGGAGTACCACGACGCAGTGCGGGACCTGGGCGCCGAGACGGTCCTCGACTACACGCGCGAGGACTTCACCGAGGCCGCCGTCGAGGCGACGGGCGGCGCGGATGTCGTGCTCGACCACATGGCCGACACGTACCTGGGGACGGACGTCGAACTCGCGGCGTTCGGCGGAGACGTCGCGGTCATCACGGGCGACGAGGCGACGATTCCGGACGTCACGGCGGCGCGGTCGAAGGAACTCGACGTCCACCTGCTGAGCATGTCGAACCTCGCGTCCCGTCCCGAGGCCCCCGACATCGGTCCGATTCTCGCCCGCCTCGGACAGCTCCTCGCGAAGGACCGCCTGGAGGTCGTCGTCGACCGCACCTACCCGCTGGAGGACGCGGCCGAGGCCCACCGTGCGGTGCTGGAGGAGAGCTTCGTTGGGAAGATCGTCCTCACCCCGTAGCGGTAGTCGGAGAGGAACCGGGGGTGACTGATGGCCGGCGTTCGACTCAGGTGTGGCGCTGCAGGAAGTCGATGGTGTCCGCCTCGTACCGGTCCTGTTCCTCCCACTGCGGCCAGTGCGCGGAGTGCTCGTAGAGGTGGTACTCGGAGTCCGGGAGCTGCTCGTGGACGTACTCCACGAGCTCCTTCTGGGCGCTCGGGTTGTGCTCGGTGTGGATGACGAGCGTCGGAACGTCCATCTCCCGGAGCTCCGCTGTCGTGAAGTACATCTCCTCGTCCTTCACGTCCTCGACGAACGTCTCGTAGATGATGCGCATCGCGTCCTGGTTGGCCTGCTGGGAGTAGATCGCCTGGCGGATGTCGACGAGCTCGTCGTCGACGTCCTCGACGAACAGCCACTGGAGGCGGTCGGCGACGCGCTCGCGGGTCAGTTCCTCGTCGAGCATCTCCATGCTGCGCTCGTAGAGGTCCTCGATGCCCTCGATGCTCTCGGCCTTGGCGTCCTCCTCGACGCTCCCGGAGGTGTCGATGTGGTAGACGCCGCTGGTCGTGATGAGTCCGACCGTCTCGACGAGCTCCGGGCGGTCGAGGCCGAGGCGGCCTGCGACCCAGCCACCGAGGGACTCGCCGTGGATGTGAGCGGAGTCGTGGCCGAGCGCGTGGACGAACTCCTCGACGTGGTCCATGTAGTCCGTGATGTGGTAGTCGATGTCGGTGGGGCGCGAGGAGTAGCCGTGCCCGATGAAGTCGATGGCGTAGACGGCGCGGTCCTCGAGTGCCTCCGCGAGCGGTAGCATGTTCCTGACGTACGTCTCGGCGTGCCCGCCAATGCCGTGCAGGAGGACGAGCGGCGGCTTCTCGCCATCGCCGGCCTTCAGTGTTCGCGTCCGGTAGTTCTCGCTCTCGACGTACTCGACGCTCCCGCCGAGCATGTGTACCCAAGCTGTCTGCGTCATCACGACAACAGTCTGTGTCGCCCACCAAATAACTGCGGGTCGCCCCGAAGTTCGCCAGTCCCGGCCGACTAGCGCCGCCTCAGAGATAGCGAAACAAGGCCGAAAACGGTCCGAGGAACCGTATTCACTAGAGCGGAACGATTTGCTGGCAGTTTGAACTCACTCGCACTCTCGTTCACCAGGTCAGGACAGTTCGGTCGCTCCCGGCGCCCGCTCCGGAGGAATTGCGGAATCGCCGGAAAATACCACGTATGGGTGCGGGAATAAACGGCAGCTGTTCACCTCTGCGGTCACTGTCCGCTCCCAACGACACGTCTGAAAATATTTGTTCCACCCTGCCGAACAGGTGTGGCAAGACCCCACATGGTTTGCCCTACACATTACAAATGTATGCCTGTAATGGGATGCTGCCGAACAGTTCCGGCTCCACGCCCATTCGACCGGTCTGATAGAAACCACACGGATAGAATTACTGTCGTCTATACTGGTTGGTTGTACCGGCCTGTCTTGGACTATCTACGCTCCAAAATGCATACTCACGGCGTTAGATGTCCTTTGAGTGCCAAATTTTGGTTCGAGGCGGTTCTAAATCCGGAAATTTCAGCTTCGGGCCAAACCTCGTGATTACGTGGGTGTTAGTGTGCCTACTGGTGTTTTTGAGATTACAGGGAGAGGCATCCGAATACATATTAATTCTGTCTTTATCTATAATCTACCATGTTGCTTACTTGAGTGTGGCCGGGGGATTCGACGTCGCGTCGCCTTCGCGGACGTTGCCGACGCACACCGGGCCGCGTGGATCGGACGTGGCCAGACCGCTACGCACTTGACCCGACAGGCCCCAAGTCGTAGCTCCCGATGCCAGCGTCCTCGCCGGACACCGAAGCCCTGTACGAGCAGTGGTCGCTCCACGACGCCGACCTGTTTGCCGCGTCGGAGCGGACGCTCCGCCCGGAGAGCGCGTACTACGGCGTGGACGCCGAGGCGGTGCGGGCGTGTCTCGATCACGCCGCGAGCGTCGTGGACGTGGACGCGCCGGACGGCCGCGGCCGCGTCGTCCCACTCCACCGCGAGAACGACCCGGAGCCGTCCGCGGAGTACGTGCGCTGGAACCCCGACGCCGGCACGGTGGGGTGGCACGACGAGGCGTTCGGTCTCGACGGCACCGACCGCTACACGCCCGTCGACGACGTCGTCGCGACGGCGGTCGCGTGGCGCGTCCGGTTCTGGCATCCCGAGAAGGCACCAGACGGCGACCCGTTCGCGGACGTTGACGCCCCTCCCGAGACCGTGACCGCAGCCGACCCCCTCGCGGGCCGGGAGCGCCGCGCGTTCTTCGACGACCTCCGTTCGGTGGTCGCGGGGGAGCGTGACGCCGAACGCGACGCGACCTGGGCCGACCACGCGGACGGCGATCTCGGCCAGCTAGTCGGCGAGGGCGCCGTCGACGGCCCGTTCGTCCTCGTGAGCACGACCGACTACGGCGCGGACCACCCGGCGGAACTCCTCGTGCAGTACGCGCCCGACGACGGCGTCTCGGGCGACGTTGACCTCGTGGGCGCCTTCGACCTCTACCCCGACAACAGCGTCGTGGTGGACGCCTTCGACGCGGCGTTTCCGATTCCGGCGCGTGTCACTGACGTCGACGGCCCGGTGGTGACGCTCCAGCCGGAGTGGGAACGGGTGGACGACTCCGGCCGGGTCGCCGCAGCGCTCGACGACGCGGAGCCGTTCTGGCTGCGGACGCTGCTCAACCCGGTGCCGTACGACCGGCGGCTGGACGCCCTCGACGCGGTCTGGGAGACGCCCGCGAAGCGCCGCCTGCTCACCGGCGAGCGCGACCTCGCCTTCGGCGCGCTGCCGAGCGGACAGCGCTCCGGCGTCGAACTGAACGGCTACCAGCGCCGGGCGCTCGGTTGGGCCGTCGCCGCCGACGACGTGGTCTGCATCCACGGGCCGCCGGGCACCGGGAAGACCCGGACGCTCGTCGCGTTCGTCGCCCACGCCGTCGCGCGCGGCGAGCGCGTGCTCGTCACCGCCCACTCGAACCAGGCCGTGGACAACCTCCTCGTCGGCGACAGCACGCCAGACGACGCCGAGGAAGGGACGCTCCACGCGGCCGTCGCCGCCGATTCGGACGTGACTGTCGCCCGATACGGCCGCCACTCGCGGAACCGCGTCGTCGCCGAACAGTACCGGGGGACGCCCGTGGACGGCGCCGACGTGGTGGCGGCGACGACGAACGGCGCAGCGGCGTTCGACCGGGACGCCTTCGACGTGGCCGTCGTCGACGAGGCGACGCAGGCGAGCCGCGCGGCCACCGCCATCGCACACGCCTGCGCCGAGAAACTCGTGCTCGCGGGCGACCACCGACAGCTCCCGCCGTACAGCGTCACGGAGGCAGGCGAGGGGGAGATGCGGCCGTCGCTGTTCGAGACCCTGGTCGAGCGCTACGGCGACCGGGTGGCCGTTCTCCTCTGCCGCCAGTACCGGATGCACGAGGCCATAGCAACGTTCCCGAACGAGGCGTTCTACGACGGCCGACTGGAGACCGCGGACCGGAACGCCGACTGGACCCTGGATGGCTTCCCGCCCGTATCGCTGGTGGATGTCGCCGGTGAGGAACGTCGCGAGGAGCGCGGCGCGTCAGTCCGCAACCCCCAGGAGGCCGAGGTTGTCGTCGATCGCGTCACCCGCCTGCTCGACGCAGGCGTCTCGCCCGCCGACGTGGGCGTCATCGCGGCGTACAGCGGCCAGGTGCGCGAGATACGGTCCCGCCTCGGGACTCTCGACCGGGAAACCGACGGCCTCACGGTGGACACCGTCGACTCCTTCCAGGGCGGCGAGCGCGACGCTATCGTCGTCTCGTTCGCGCGCAGCAACCCCGAGGGGAACGCAGGCTTCCTCGAACATTCCGCCGAAGGGCCGCGGCGCCTGAACGTCGCGCTCACTCGCGCCCGCAAGCACCTCGCGCTCGTTGGCGACTGGGACACCCTGCGTAGCCGCGCGGCCCACCGCGACCCTGCAGACAGTTGCGCCGACACGTACGCCGACCTCTACGAGACGCTCGTCGAGATGAACGGCGTCGAGCACGCACAACTGTAACTGTAGCTCCCAACACTGGTTCGTTATCCAGAGCGGAGGTCGAATCAGCCGGTCGGGACAGGAGGCGAGTGTTCCGCTCGTTGACGGACCACGGGGAGAATCCAGTCCCGTGAGTTCGCAAGCGGGCGGTAGAATCGAGGCAACCAATGCAGGAGTACGAACAGTGATACCTCCCGCCAGCCGAAGGGGTGGCATGGCGGATACTGCAGCTGAAGAACTGGTGTCCTTCCTGCGGAGTGAGGCCGGCGAGTACCTGCGTGGCGCGATTGCGTACACGGAGACCGACCACGACGTCCTGTTCCTGCGTGACGACGTCGCAGACCTCTACACTGAGGCGGAGCTTACGGAGCTGTTCGCGTACTACCGCGACCAGAACCGCAAGCAGGTGGGGGTGGCGCCGTTCGACCTGGGCAACAACCACTGCACGGTGAACTTCTACGACGACGCCATCCTGTTCCACTTCATCGAGGACGACGCCGCGGGCATGGTCATCACGATGTCGCCGGAGGCCGGCCGCGACATCGTCCAGTTCATCACGCGGTGCCTGAAGCAGTTACACGAGAACTCCTCGCAGTCTGTGCAGGCACCAGAGTGGCTGCGGAACTGACGGTGGCCGAGCGAACAGTCGTGGCCCGTTAGCGCTGCTCGAACGGCAACAAGCCGCAGCGCCCATTTGTGCAGGCCGACTCACCGATTCAGCCCATTCGATTCGGGAGATTCTGGGTGAAGAAGCCGCGCTAGCAACTACTGGTAAGGAGCCCGAGAGCATAGCCGGTGGTATGACGCTGCTCGTCTACGGCGCGTACGGCTACACGGGTGAACTGGTCGCCGAGACGGCCGTCGAGCGCGGCCTCGACCCCGTGCTCGCGGGGCGCAACGCGAGGAAACTCGGCGAGGTGGCCGCCCGCCTCGACTGCGAGTCGCGAGCCTTCGCCCTCGACGAGAGCCCCGAGTCACACCTCGACGGTGTCGACGTCGCGCTGAACTGCGCCGGGCCGTTCGTCGACACCGCCGGCCCGCTGGCGAGCGCCTGTCTCGCGACGGGCACGGACTACCTCGACATCACCGGTGAACTCCCGGTGTTCGAGTCGCTGGCGGCCCACGACGACGACGCTGCGGACGCCGGCGTGACGCTCCTCCCGGGCGTCGGCTTCGACGTGGTGCCGACGGACTGTCTCGCCGCGCACCTCGTGGAGCGACTCCCGGACGCGACCCACCTCGCCCTCGGATTCGAGCCCCACGGGGGCCTCTCGCCGGGGACTGCGGTGACCGCGGTGCGTCAGGCCGGCGACGGCGGCGCGGTCCGCCGGGACGGTCGTATCGTCTCCGTACCCCCCGCCCACCGCGAGCGCCGCATCGACTTCGGGAACGGCGAGCGGACGGCGGTCACGTTCCCGTGGGGCGACGTGTCGACGGCCTACCACTCGACGGGCGTCGAGAACGTCGAGGTGTACGTCCCGGTGCCGACGAACGCGCGCCGCCTCCTGCGGGGTGTTCGCTACGTCGCACCTGTCCTCGACCTCGACCCGGTCAACGACCTCCTGCAGCGCGTCGTCCGCCGGTTCGTCTCCGGCCCGGACGCCGAGACGCGTGCCTCGGGTCGGGCGTTCGTCTGGGGGGAAGCCCGCGACGAACGGACCGGGGAGACGGTCGTCTCACGGCTCGTCACTCCCGAGACGTACGCGCTCACCGTGGACGCTGCCACCGCCACCGCCCAGCGCGCGCTCGACGGCGAGGCTCCCGACGGGTTCCAGACGCCGTCGACGGCGTTCGGCGCCGACTTCGTCCTCTCCCTGGACGGCGTCGAGCGAACCGACGAGTAGGCTACCTCTCGAGCGCTCGCAGGTCGACGTGGCCGTTCGTCGTCTCAACGGAGAGGCCGTGCGTGCCGTCACCGAGCGTCCCCGACACGTGCGTCTCGTTCACGTCGGCGTCCGCCAGCTGGAGTTCGTGGAGTGCGACGCCCCCGTTGGTCGTCGACGCGGCAACTGTGGCGTCGAGGTCCGGCGACAGCGAGGCGTCGACGCTGCCGTTCACCGTCTCTATCGTGGCGTCCCCGTCCAGCGGCGCGGGCACGTCGACGTTCACGTCGCCGTTCGTCGTGGCCGCGCTCGCGAACGTCTCGACGTCTCGGACGGTCACCTGGCCGTTCTCGGTGCGGAACGCGCCCCCGCCAGCCACGTCCGTCACCTCCACGTCGCCGTTCCTGGTCCGCACGCGCTCGACGGCCATCGCCGCTGGAACGCGGATGGAGAGGTCGACGCTCACGCTCGTCCACCACTCGGCGGTGCCGTCGCCCTGCGCGGCCACGACGAACGCGTCCGAACGCTGTTCGCCGGTGACCGAGACGCCCTCGACTGCGTCGTCGGAGGGTCCTCGTAGCTCGACGTCCACCTCGACCTGTTCTCCGTCGTGACTCCCGACCGCGACGTCGCCGTTCCGGTTCCTGACGTCCAGCGGGCTGTCGCCCGACGCTTCGAACGCGTGGCTGTCGTTCCGGACGACTTCGTCGCCCAGCAGGCCGGTACAGCCCGCTAGCGCTGCGGTTGCGCCAGCCGTGACGCTGGCAAGGAGGGCTCTGCGGTGCATACGTATCGACTGAACGTGGTGGACGGATTAGGTGTTTCGACGTTCGCACGGAGGAGCGCGAACTGCCCGGCGGTGAACCACCGGCAGCGGCGGTGGCGCCGTCAGAACAGTTCGGCGTAGATGCCCCTGGCCTCCACGTCCTCGATGAACGCCCCCGCGTCCGTCTCGATGGCGTCGAAGGTGTCGTAGTGCACCGGCAGCACGAGGTCGGGGTCGACGGACTCCGCGAACTCGGCGGCCTCGTGGCGGTCCATCGTGTAGTGCCCCCCGATCGGCGGGACGAACACGTCGGCCTCGAGGTGGTTGTGGGCCTGGAGGAAGTCCGTGTCGCCGGTGAAGTAGACGGTCGTCCCGTCGAACCCGAGCAGGAGGCCGACGCCCTCGTGTTCGGCGTGGAACGGCTCGCCGTCGTCGTCGACGTGTTCGCCGTCGGCGCGGTTGTGCGCCGGCACAGCCTGCACGTCGACTCCCCGGACGGTGATGGACTCGTCGTAGGCCAGCGCGGTCTGGTTCCGGTCGAGGTCGGTGGTGTCGACGGCATCGTACACCACGATATCGGCGTCGTCGCTGGCGACCGCGTCGATGGCGTCGGGGTCGTAGTGGTCGAAGTCGTCGTGGGTCACGAACACGACGTCGCCGTCCCGGCGGTCGTCTTCGAGGACCTCGCTCCACGGGTCGACGTAGACGACGAGGCCGTCACCGGTCTCTATCCGGACGCTCGCGTGGCCGAGCCGTTCGAACGTGAGGTCGTCGTGCTGGACGCTCATGGTCCACTGTTCTCGGGGAATCCACTAAAACGCTCACCCGCTGGGCTCCACGCTCCTGGGTTCGGCGTCGGAGAAGGTCCAGGTGCGAGAATTGAACCGGAGCCAGCGGGTCCTGCTCGCTCCCTTCAGTCGCTGTGCGGGCTACCGCTAACAGGGTTCAATCTCGCAGGATCCACGACAGCTCACGGTTACGACGAGCACACGAGGTGCTCGTCGGTTGACCGTTCGAAGAACGAGGTCCAGGTGCGAGAATTGAACCCGCGTCTCAGCCTCCACAAGGCTGAAGGATAGGCCACTACCCCAACCCGGACACTGCATCCAACGGTAGCGTACTGAAATTCAAATACGTTACGACATGGGGGCGGCCGTGCCAACGAGTCGCCGGGGACGTAGACGACACGCTTTTGCGGGCCAGCGGCCTACTTCGGGGTGACTGTGGCCGTCACGGACAAGATCTACGTCAAGAACCACCGGCAGATCGCCTCCCAGCTCGACACCCGGTTCCCGAAGGGCGCGTTCAGCGGCGCGACCCTCGACGTGCTGTTCAGCGGCGACCTCTCGGAGCTGAACGAGGCGACCCGGGACAAGGTTCTGGACTTCTCTCAGGACTTCCTCGACTGCGGCTGCCAGTCGAACCCGTACTGCGGCCACCCCGAGCGGAAGTTCATCCGCTACCTCCTCGAGTTGCGCGCGGAGGGCCTCGACCCCGAGTCGATGGTGAGCGTGATGACCGACGACTACATGGTGTACGCCTACCCCGGCGACCTCTACTCGTTCCTCGACAACGCCGTGCGCACGCTCGAAGCCGTCGAGGACCTCGCTGACGTGGACGGGCGCCAGGACGCCCGCCAGCGCGCGACAGACCGGAAGCGCGAACTCACTCGGTAGCGCCCGCGGTGACCGTCTCCCGGCTGGCGGGCAGGAACGCCTCGCTACGCCGCACGTGCCTCACCTCCGTTGGCGGTGACGTCGCTGTCGGATACTTTGTCTACGGTCGGAGAAAACAGGCTATTCGTCGCTCGGAACGCGTCCACGAGCCGTCTTCGACTCTCGGTAGTTCGCCGTCATCGCGTCCGTTCACCTCGTTCAGCGGCACAAATGCGCTCCCGGCCCGTGCTACTGGCCACCAACCTATCGCTACGATACAATCATCTGGACAACGTTTTACCGGTGGCCCGCAGACGGATGGACGATGGAGTTCGAGACGGTCTCCGTGATGGCCCTCGGGACGGCGTTCCTCTCGGTTGCCGCGGCGACGAGCGCTTACCTCGCTCACCCCGGGAACTGGTGGGTGTCGGTGCTGCTCGGGGTCGCGGCGGCGCTGCTGCTCGGGTTCGTCGCGCTGACGGCCAGAAACAGGACCGCGTTCGCCTGACCCGCCGGGCGGTGCGTCAGCCCAGCTGGTACGGTTCGTCGTCGTTCTGTTCGTCCAGTTCTTCGAGCTGGATGACCTCCTCCACGTCGCCGTCCGATTCGACCTGGCTGCGGAGGTGGTCGATGTAGCCCTTGTGCTCCTCTAGCTGGTCGCGCAGGTGCTGGGCCTCGAGTTCGAGGCGCTCGTGTTCGCGCACGAAGCTCTTCGAGACCTCGACTTTCGGCGGGAACTCCTCGCCGTCCGTCGGTTCGGCCTGGTTCTCGGGCACGACCCGGACCTTGCCGTCGTGGGCGACGAGCGAGTCGACGTAGTCCCGGAACACCGCGGACAGCGAGAGGTCGCGCTCCTCTGCGATGTCGCGGAGCGCGTCGAACGTGTCCTCGTTCACGCGGAACGAGATTGTCTTGTTCTTGTTCCCCATCTGTCTACTACGCTATTCGGGCGGAGCGTAATAAGGATTTGTCAGACGCTCGCACGCCCCGCGTGAGGGCGGCGCTCCGTGGCCGCCGTCAGGCGTCAGGCGCCGATTCCGTCTCCTGAACGTCGAAGTCCTCGAGCGCCTGGAGGACGGCCTGCCGGTACTCGGAGACGTCCTCGCCGTACTCGGCTCTCGCGCGCTCGACGTACTCGTTGCCCTCCTCGTCGAAGGCACCGAGGCGCTCCATCGTGCGCTCGGCCGTCTCCACGACCCAGCGGTCGCGGGTGGCCTCGCTCACCGGCGTGATGGACTCCGGCCGGAGGGAGACGTTGACGGAGCCGTCGTCCGTCTCGAAGGTTCGCGGCTTCCCGACCACGGCGACGTACGTCGGCGTCTCCATCTCGCGGAGCGCCGACGCGGCGTCGGGCTGGTACTGCCCGGCGTAGACGAAGAACGTCCCGGTGGGGTCGACGACGCGGCCTCGCCAGTACTCCGAGTCCTCGCCGATGTCCTCCGTCTCCGTGAGCGTCCCTACGACGAACACGCGGTTGGCGCGCTCCCCCGTCGGCAGGAGCGCGTACAGCGGCGCGCGCTCGTCGTCGGACTCCTTGAACGTGAACTCGGCGTCGTTGAACTCGCTGGCGAAGACGCGGCGGGCGACCTCGCGGGTTGGTGCGTTACTCATTTCAGATCGACCTCGCTTTGATCAGCACGGCCTCCGGGTCGGCCGGCGCGTCCAGTTCCTCCGTGTCGTTGGCGAGCACGTACCGGCCGAACGTCGGGCCGGTGACGCGGTAGTAGCGTCCGAGAATCGAACTCCGCATCTCGTCCGCGACGACTGTGGTGTCGAGGGCGTCCTTGGCCATCTGCTTGGCCGCCTCGAGGTCGATGCCCGTGAGGGCCTCGGTGGCTTCCTCGTCGAAGATGACCTCGTGGACGTCGCGGCCGTCGTCGAGCACGCCCTTGATGCGGAGGTCGAACTCCCCCTCTACCTCGCCGTGCTCCGAACAGCGCCCGTTCTGGAGGACGCGCGTGCAGTCCTCCTCCGGGCAGCGCTTGATGAGGCCGCTGCCGGACTGGATGTCCACCAGCGCGCCCTCGACCTCGTCCTCGTTGTCGCCGACCTCGAACTCCTCGTCGACCTCCTCGATGGACGTGGTCTTGTTCAGTTTCACGGAGTACCGCCCCTCGTACTCGTCGGTGACGACGTTTCCGAGGCGGTAGGTCTTGCCCTCCTCCAGGTTCGCGAGGTCGGACTTCGCCCACTTCGTGAACTTGATCGTGCCCGTCGGGTCGCCGAGCAGGCCGACCTGCCCGACGGAGTCCGAACGCGGCTCCCAGAGTTCGACGACCTTCGCCGTGAGGTCCACCCACTGCTCGGGTTCGTCGACGTCCTCGACCTGGACGGTCTCGTTGCCGCCCCCGCCGGCGAGGTCGTCGCGGTCGAGGCCGGCCTCGTCGAGGTAGTGGTTCTCGACGGAGCGCCGGGCCTCGTCGACCGGGACTTTGTACTCGGTAACCAGTGTCTGTAGCCGTTCTTCTACGTCGTCGACGGTTGCGTCGACGTGCTCGGAGAACTCGTCGTGGATCTCCTGAGCGGTGTCTGAAAGGTCGCTCATGGTCGTATTCCGTCTCCGCGTGTTTTCGATGGGAGACGTATCGGGGTTGGTTCCCTATCGTATTTAATCCCTTGGTAGCGGGGTGAAAGTGGACGTGGATGGCGGGTGAGACAGCCCTATCACCTGGGCCCGTCAACGTCCCGGTGTGACCCCTGCACCCCGCGGAGGCGTCGGCGCGTGACCAGGACCGCCGCCGTCCTGCTCGCGGGCGGCACCGGCACCCGCCTCTACCCCGCGAGTCGGAGCCACCGCCCGAAGCAGTTCCTCGCGCTCGGTGACGACGACCGGAGCCTGCTCCGACGGACCGCCGACCGCGCCGCGTTCGCCGACGAGTTGTTCGTCGTCACTCGCGAGTCGTACGCCGACCGCGTCCGCGAGGAAGTCCCCGAGGCCACCGTCCTCGTGGAACCCGAGGGCCGCGACACGGGACCGGCGCTCGCCTACGCGGCCAGTGAAGTCTTGGACAGAACGCCGGACGCGACGATGCTCTGTCTCCCGAGCGACCACGTCGTCGGCGAGGGCTTCCGCGAGACGGCCGAGACAGCCGTCGACGTCGCCGAGCGGACGGAGGCGCTGGTCACGCTCGGCGTCGAACCCGACCGGCCCGCGACGGGGTACGGCTACATCGAACCCGGCGACGACTGTGGCGACCACTTCGCCGTCGAGCAGTTTCGCGAGAAACCCGACGCCGAGACGGCCGAGCGACTGCTCGAACGGGGCTGTCTCTGGAACGCGGGGATGTTCGCGTGGACGCCCAGTACGTTCCTTGCCGAGGCCCGCAACGGCCCGCTCGCACCCGTCGTGGATGGCCTGGAGTCGGGTGACCCCGGCGCGGCCTTCGCGGCTGTCGACCCGGTGAGCGTCGACTACGCGGTGCTGGAGCGCGCGGCGGACGTGCGCGTCGTCCCCGCGGCCTTCGACTGGGACGACGTGGGCGCCTGGGACGCGCTCGCCCGCCTGCTGGACGGGGAGAACGCCACGCTGGGCGACTCGCTCGCCATCGACGCGTCGGGGAACGTGCTCGCCAGCGACGACAAACACGTCTCCGTCGTCGGCGCCGACGACCTCGTCGTCGCGGCGTTCGACGACCGCGTGCTGGTCGTCCCCACGGACGACGCCCAGCGCGTCCGCGAAGTCGTCGCCGAACTCCGCGAGGAGGAGCTATTCTAGCTCGCAGTAGTGGAACGTGCCGTCGCCGACCGTCTTCGTGACGCGCTCCGTCGGTTCGACGGGAACGCGCTCCTCGAAGCCCGGGCCGTCCCGGACGAACGTGTGGAACTCCCCGTGCTCGCCACAGGGGTCCACGTCGTCGGGGAGGTCGGCGAGGAACCCGCGGTCGAACGTTCGCCCGGCGAAGTCGGCGTCGAGTGCGTCGTCGTCCACGCAGACGACGACCGCGTCGAAGTCGTTGGCGAACACACGGGCCAGTTCCCTCGTGTCACGGCCCCAGAGCGGCCAGACGCCGTCGATAGGAGAGTCATTCAGGTTCGCTTCGCGGTAGGCGCGGACGTCTTCGAGGAACAGGTCCGCGAACGCCACGCGCTCGACGCCGCCGCCCGCCATCGCGTCGTGGGCCGCCCGCATCCGGGCCTCGTACTCGTCGTTATCGACGTCTGCGGGCAGTTCGACGACATGGAGCGGGAGGCCGACCGCGGTGGCCTGCGCCTCGTGGTGCTCGCGCCGGACGCCGTGCATCGAGGAGCGCTGGACGTCCTCGCGGACCGTGGTGAGGAGTTCAGCGACGTCGACGCCGCGGGTCGCGCGCAGTTCCCGCAGCGCCACCGCGCAGTCCTTCCCGCCGCTCCAGGAGACCGCGACCGTCACCGCCTGCGCCCGCCGTCGAAGTGGGTCGCGGCGTTCGCGCGCCCCGAGTGTTCGCTGTCGAGTCGGCGTTCCATACCCTCTCTCGGCGGGCGACCGCCTAAGGCGCTTCGTCGGGGCCGACCCGCACGCGGAGTTCGTCGTTGGCCGTCACCGTGACTAGCAGGTGGCGGTGCACCTCGCGGTCGGTCACGGCGTCCTCGCTGACGTCGCTCACGCGCTTCATCACCTCGGGCGCCGACAGCGGCACCTTCACGTCGGCGTCGTCGGCCGCCGCGTACACCGCGTCAGGCACGTCGTAGAGGTCGGTTCCCGGTTCGACCTCGACGTGGACCGGGGCGTCGAGGGCCTCCGCGAACCCCACCGTCTCGCGGGCCTTCCGCACGTTCTCGCGGGCGCTCGACTCCACCTTCGAGATGTTCGCCCGCGACGTCCCGAGTCTGTCGGCGATGGCCGCCTGCGAGGCGCCACGCTCCCGGAGCGCCAGCACCTCCGCCTGCCGGCGCGTTAACACGCTCTCGTCGGCGTCGAAGCCGACCCGGGTCAGCACCGCGTCCGCGTCCGGAACCTCCCCATCCATACCCGTTGCTCGTCGCCGTGGCGCAAAAATCCCTGGGCCTGGGGCAGAACGTTTTTGCTGAAACGCCGATACCCTCGACCATGCACCGGGCCCCGCGCACCGGTCGTGGCAGGACGTGACGATCGACATCGACGCACTCGACGACGGTGACGGGCTCGTGGTCCGGGACGCCGCCGAGGGCGAACAGTTCACGCTCCGGACCGACCGCACCGTCGACCCGACCCCCGCGTCGACCGACGAGTTCGCGATGCCGGTCGACGCAGTCGTCGCCATCGAGGCCGGCGAACTCCACTTCCCCGTGTTCGCCGCTGCCATCTTCATGCGGGACGGCGAGGTCGTCCACCACACGGACGACCCCGCCGCGACCGAACGCCTCCCTCGGGATACGTACGAGATCGAAGTGACAGTGCCCGCAGCGAAGACGTTCGTGAAGGTAACGGACGCGACCGTCGCCGCGCGCTACGACGATGCGGACGAGGTCTCCATCGACGCTGGCAGGCCGACGCGAGTGCTGGTCGGTATCCGCTCCCACCACGAGCGCCCAGCAGCGACGGTTCGGACGACGAGCGACCCGGAGGACCTCGCGCGAGCGGTCTCCACGTTCGGGTCGTCGCTGAAGACCCTCACCCCCGACCGCTCGTGGCCGTCCCTGCGCGGCCACCCACCCGCCCTGGAACTGGGGGAGAGCCTCGCGGTCCCCGAGGCCGCCGAACCCCCCGAGTCGGGCGTCACCGTCGAGGTTCCACCCGACTACGGACCGATATTCACGGTCGCACCGCTCGCCTACTACCTCGGCGCGACCGTCGAACGGAGCACCACCCCCCGCCTCCGCGCGGCCGGCGCCACCCGCGAGTTCGACGCCGACGCGCTCGCGGCGGACGTCCGCGACTGCCTCGAACACGTGTTCACGCTCGACAGCGTCGTGCGGTCCGTCGGCCGCTACCCGTTCCGGACGGAGCAGGCCGACCGACTGGACGACCGCGTGACCCTCGACTACGAACGCCTCTTCGAGTTGTCACTCGACGAGCGGACGGCCGCGTATCTGGAGGTCCCGCGGTCGGCGACCCGCGGTCTCATCGACTGGCACCTCACCGCGGACGTCGTCGCCGACCCGCGGTACGCTCCCGCGCTCCCGCACGTCGTCGCGGAACTCGCCGCCGTCCGCAGCCCGCCACCGACCCCCGATAACGGGCCGGAGCGCTCCACTCCCGACGCTGCCGTTCGTACGTCTATCGCCGAGCAGTCCACCGCTCTCCGTACGCTCGACCCCGTGGAGACTCCGGGCCACGTCTGGCTCGGGGACGGGTTCGTCGCGAACGCCATCAACTCCACGCTCGGGTCGCTCCGGCGCGCGCTCGAGTGGCCGCGCGACGACGGCCCCCTCGACGTCCACGTCGTGTACAACGACGACAGCATCGACGCGCCCGACGAGGTGCCCTACGACACCCACGCGACCGAGGAGACGAACCTGCAGGTGTCCCGGTCACTGTCGACGGCTGAACTGCGGAACGCGCTGCTGGCAGAGACGGACTTCCTGCACTTCATCGGTCACGTCACCGAGCGCGGGATGGAGTGCTCCGACGGCACCCTGGACGTCCGGACGCTCCCCACGACGGGCGTCGGCGCGTTCTTCCTGAACGGCTGTCGGTCCTACGAGCAGGGATTCGCGCTGCTGACCGCGGGCGCAACGGGCGGCATCGTCACCACCGACGACATCGAGGACACGGTGGCCAGTACCGCTGGCCGCCACGCCGCGGTGCTCCTCGGCAACGGCTTCCCGCTGTACGCGGTGCTGGACGTGTTCTCACACGCCGGAGTCGGCACCGAGCGGTACACCGTGCTCGGGGACCCCACGCTCCAGCTCCGGAAACCACTCACGGGCAGCCCCGTTCTGTACGAGTTCGCGACCGACGAGACGGCCGACGCGTCGGACGCGGTACCGCTCACCAGCCACAGCTATCCCGGGAAGGAGACCGGTCTCGCCTCGCTGTTGATGTCGGTACACACGGCGGACAGCCACAATCTGCTCTCGGCGTCGGCCACGTCGACGGCGATGTCGTTTGAGAACCTCGCAGAGTACCTCGAGTCGGTGACCATGCCCACGTTACTCGACGACGACCTCCACCTCACTGACGACCTCTCGGTCGAAGACTTCCGCTAGTTACCCCAGAAGTTGTCGCGACTGCCGAGTCGCTGCATGCCACCGTCGTCCTCCTCGTCGCTCTCCTCGTCGTTCTCGCCGTCGTCGTCGGCTTCGCCCTCCTCCTCGTCCTCGTCGTCGGGTTCCTCGGGGAGTTTCTCGATGAGGTCGGCGCGGGCGTAGTTCGACTTCACTTCCGAGATTTCGGCGCGGACGCGAGCCGGCGGCAGCACCCCGTCGACCATCACGATGAAGCCGCTGTCGGCCTGCCGACCGACGCCGGCGCCGCTCTCGTGCATGTCGTCGACAGTGACGACGACCTCCTCGCCGTGCACCACGGGCGCGGTCTTCAGGTCCGAGATGGGCTGGCTGTAGTGGTTACACCACTCCATCCCCCCTCGGTCGCCGTAGTGCTGGCACCCCATCCCCTCGATCTGTTCCTGGAAACTGGGGCATTCGTCGGCGAGTGGGCAGTCGGCCATACTGGCGATTACTGACCGGCAGCCTAAACCCTTGCGGCACGTACTCGCAAAATCCGGCCGTGCCGGGCCGCATTCGACGACGCGCCGGCGGACCGCCACCCGCGAGTCGGCGCCCGTGGGCGACTCGTGCCGCAAAACACATACCGGCTGGCGGTGGAAAATACAGCCCATGGAGTACGCCATCGCCGCCTACTGGCTGCTGGCGACAGTCGCGTTCGCCGCGGCCGCGGTCCCCATCTGCGCGCGCCTCTTCGCCGGGTTCCCCGACCGCGGCGCCGGACTCGCGCCGGGCGTCGCCTTCGCCCTCCTCGCCCTCCTCGCCTACTGGGTCGGACACCTGCGCTGGGGAACGACAGTCGCAGCGCTCTGCATTCTCGCCGTCTTCGCCGTCGGTGGATTCGCTGCCAGAGACGCCGACCTCCCCGAGCCGCGTGCGGTCGCCGCGCCGCTCGCCGTCTTCGTCCTGGCGTTCGCGTTCTTCGTCGCCGTGCGCGCCGTCGACCCGGCCGCCCACGCCGCGGCCGGCGAGAAGTTCCTCGACTTCGGGCTGCTGCGCTCGATGACGCTCGCGGACCGCCTGCCGCCGCCGGACATCTGGTTCGCCGGCCGGCCGGTGCGCTACTACTACGGCGGCATCCTCTCGGTCGCCGCGTTCGCGGACGCAGTCGGCGTCGCCCCGTCGTACGCCTACAACCTCGGCCTCGCGACGTTCTACGCGGCGCTCGCGTCCGGCGCCTACGGCCTCGCCGCCGCCATCGCTGACGACCGCGGCCGCTCGCGCTCGCTGGCGGGGGTCCTTGGTGTCGTCTTCGTCTGCCTCGGCGGCTTCCTCGCGACGCCCGTCCGCATTCTCGCGGGCTTCCTCCCGGCGTCACTGGTCACCGAGTGGGGCCGGTTCCTCGTCGCGGGCATCCGCGCGCCGACCGCGGACGCGTTCCGCGAGGCCACGACGCTCGCCCCGTGGAACTACTGGATCGCCCGCTACGTCGTCCCGGACACCATCGTCGTCAACCCGTTCTGGTCGTACCTCAACGGGGACCTCCACGCCCACGTCCTCGCGCCCACGTTCCTGCTGCCCGCCGTCGCCGTCGCGTTCGCGGGGTGGCGCGCGACGGACCGCCGGCGCCGCGTCGCGCTCCTGTTCGGCGCGCTCCCCGTCTTCGCGGGTGCGCTCGCCATCACGAGCACGTGGAGTCTCCCGACGGCCGCCGGTATCGGCTTTCTCGCCGTCGCGCTCGCCACGGCCCATCCGGCCGGCTCGTTGCCCGCACGGCTCCGCAACCGGGTGCCGACGGCGGGCCCGGGCGGCGAACTGTCGCGGTACGCCCTCGCCGCCGTCGCCGGCGTGCTGGTCGCGCTCGGCGGCGCCGCGCTCGCGTCGCCGTTCCTGCTGTTCCAGGCGCCGCCGAACGACGGTATTGGTTGGCTCCCGCCGCGCAGTCCGCTCGGTCCCTACCTGCTCGCGTGGGGTGGATTCGTCGCCGTCTTCGCCCCCTCCCCCGCGCGCAGCGCCCGCCTCACCGGACGCCGGACGGCCCTCGCTGCCGTCGGCTGGGTCGCCGTCACCGCCGTCGGCCTGCTGCTCGACGCTGCCTCGGTCGCCGTCCTGCTCCCGCTGCTGGCCGGCGCGTGGTACCTCCGGCGCACCGACCGCGCCGGGTTCGCCGCCGTGCTCGCCGCCGCGGGCGTCGGCCTCCTCGTCGCCATCGAACTCGCCTACGCGAAGGTGTGGCCCCACGACCCGAACGCCATCCGCTGGAACACCGTCTACAAGGTCTCGATGCAGATATCGGTGCTCTGGGGGCTCGGTGCGGGCGTCGCCACCGCCGCGCTCCTAGAACCCGTCGCCGGCCGGCTCCGCGGCGCCACTAGCCGCGTCTCGGCGTCCGACGTGGCGGGCGCGGCCGTCGCCGTGCTCGTCGTCCTCTCGGCGGTGACGTTCCCCGCGCTCGCGCTGTCGGACCACTTCGGCAGCGACCGCGTCCTCGACTCAGGGGACACCACACTCGACGCCACGCGGTTCGTCGAGACGTACCACCCCCGGGAGGCCGAGGCGTACGAGTGGCTCCGCGCGAACGTCGACGGCCAGCCCGCGATGGTGACGGCTGTCGGCGAACCCATCTACACCTGGGTGGGCGCACCCTCGGTGTTCACCGGCATCCCGACTGTCGTCGGCTGGGAGCACGAGAAGGGCTACCGCCCCGAGGGCGCATACGAGGAGCGCGCGACGGACGTCCAGTTCATGTACACCGGTGACCGCGCGACGCAGGCGCTCCTGTTCGACAAGTACGACGTCCAGTACGTCTACTACGGCCCCGTCGAGCGCGAGCGCTACCCCGACGCTACCTTCGGCGGCCCCGGCGTCGAGCAGGTGTTCCAGAACGACGCTGTCACCATCTACAGCGTCGACCCAGAGGCTGCCTGCGCGGCGACGAACCTCACCTGCTACGAGGACTGACGCCCGTGGGAGCGAAACCGCGGACCGCGCTCCTCGTGATAGTGTCCCGCCCGACCGGCTGGGGAAGAAGTAGGGGGGTGTTCGGGTCACTCCACGACGAGATTGGTCTCGAGGGGGACCTCGTTCGTAATCGCGTCCACGAGCGGCGAGGTGGACTCGACGTGCTCTTGTAGCTCCCGGAGCTGCTCCTCGGTTGCGTCGGCGTCGACGTAGACGGAGCAGGTCATCGTCTCGTAGCCGGGACGGACGGCCTCGTCGATGCCAAGGAACCCACGGAGATCGACGCCGCCTTCCATCTCGAAGCGCAGGTCGTCGAGTTCGATGCCCATGGCGGCGGCGTTCGCCGCGTAGCCCACGGTCAGGCAGGAGCCGAGCGCTCCGAGCAGGAGTTCGACGGCGTTCGGACCCGTCCGCTCGCCGAGGATCTGCTCCGGTTCGTCACCCTGGAGCGTGAACTTGCGACTGTGGACCGTCTCGCCGGCCTGGTCGAACTCGTCGATAGTGGTCACGCTCCGCAGGGAGTTCTGCCACTCCGTCTCGGCCCGGAACGTGAACGCACCCACGTCGTGGTCGTCGCTGATCGTCTCGACCGCTCCCTCGAGGGCGGAGACATCGACACCGTTCAGCATCGTTCGGTCTGTGGTTGACATTATCTATCACCGTTACTGTAGACGCTCGGAGAGGCGATAAAACGATACTAGCACCTGGTGTCCGCTTGCGCGCCGTTCCGGACCGAGTACTGCTCTGGAGAGTACTCGTTTCTGACGATATTCGGAGCCTCCGCCACGAAATCCGCGGAAACGACCGCTACGCGAGCGGCGTCCGCTCGACGACCTGGCCGTCGTAGGTCGGGTACTGCTCGACGATTTCGCCGCTGTCGATGTCGCCGTTCTCGACCATCTCCTCGAGGAGCCACCACGCCACCTCGACGTGGTTGGTCTTCACCGTGTAGAACTCCTCGGGGACGCCGAGGTTCCGGATGCGCTCGGCGCTCACCGTCGTCTTTCCGTAGACGAGCGTGCCGTCCTCGGTCACCTCGTCGAAGTCCCGGCGGACATTCTTGGCCATGCGCTTCAGGCGCGAGCGGTGCTGGGCGGCGTCCTTGAAGACGCTCGTGCAGAAGTAGACGCGCTCGTGGTCGCCCATCTCCTCGAGGATCGCTTCCTTCGAGCCGTCGACGGCGCTCATGTGGTCCTCCTGGAGTTCGAAGCCCTCCTCCTGCATGCGCTCGTAGTTGCCGTCGCTCATCTCGAACTCGTTGACGTTGCAGAAGTCCGCGGCGCCCTCGTCGAGGAACTCCAGGAACTCCTCCTCGGCGCGGATGCCGGGAATCTCGAAGGCGGGGGTGAGCCCCTCCTCGCGGGCGATGTACAGAATCTCCTCCCACTCCGTGCCGTGGAGGTCGCCCCACTGCTCGTACGGCGGGTGGAACCGAATCTCGTCGAGGCCCGCCTCACTCAGGCGGCGCATGTTCTCGCGGCCGCCCGTGATGCCGGTGTAGAGGTGCGTGTGGTGGTCCTCGCCGAACTCCTCTTTGAGGAGGCGGAGGTACCGGCACGTCTTGTTCATCGCCTCCTGGGGTTCGCCGCCGGTGATGGAGGTGCCGAGGGCGTCCATCGCCTTCGCCTCGCGGACGACGTCCTCGTCCTCCTCGACGGGGCGCTCGTTGGCGTACACCTGCCGAACGTTCTTCCGGTTCTCCCCCAGCGGGCAGTAGAAGCAGTCGCGCTGGTCGCAGTAGCCGTAGACGAAGAGGACCATCTTCCCCCCTTCCGCGCACTGCTCACAGCCCTTGGAAATCATTCGTTGACGCAGTCGTACTCCGCGCAGACTCAAAAAGCGTGCGAAACGGCGTTCGCGGTCGGCCGGGCGTATCCACCGGCGGCCCGACGTTTGCCGCGTGGTTGCCGGCCCGGGTCGCTACCGTCACGGATTCGGGATACGCCGAGCACCCCCTCCCGCAGAGTGACAGTCTCCCGAAAGCAGTTATACCGCCCTCCCGTACCGTACAGCGAATGCTGCTCGTGCTGTGTGTCGACCTCGACGACGACCTCGGTCGGAAGACGGGGGTGCCGACGCCGGTGGTCGGTCGCAACGAGGTCGAACACGCCGCGGTGTCGCTCGCCGAAGCCGACCCCGAGGACAGCGACGTGAACGTCCTCTTCGAGGGCGTCCACCTCCACGACCAGTACAGCACGGAGGAGAACGTCGAGGTCGCGGCCGTTACGGGGCTCGAACGCGGCGACGTCGCCGCCAACCGGAAGGTCGGCCGCGAGGTCGACGAGGTGCTCGCCACCCTCCGCACGGACGAACCCGTGCGCGCGGTGGTCGTCACGGACGGCGCCCAGGACGAGTCCGTCGTCCCGGTCATCCGCTCGCGGGTCCCCATCGACGCCGTCAAGCGCGTCGTCGTGCGGCAGGCCCAGGACCTCGAGTCGATGTACTACACGCTCAAACAGGTGATGAACGACCCCGAGACGCGGGGGACGATTCTCGTCCCGCTCGGCGTGTTGCTGCTCATCTATCCGCTCGCGGTGCTCGCGGACCTGCTCGGGTTGCCGGGTGCGGTGCTGGGCGTCTCCTCGGCGGCGTTCGGGCTCTACGTGCTGTTCCGGGGGCTCGGCCTCGAGTCCACGGTGGACAGGTCCGTCGAGCGCGTGCGCTCGGGGCTGTACACGGGCAGAGTGACGCTCATCACGTACGTCGTCGCGGCGGCGCTGCTCGTCATCGGCGGCGTCGAGGGGCTCGGACAACTGGAAGACGTGCGCCAGGCCGCGGGCGGCTCGCTCGCCCCCTCGACGGTGCTGGCGGCGCTCACGTTCGGCGCCGTCCGGTGGTTCGCGGCCGCCGGGCTCACCACCAGTCTCGGGCAGGTCACCGACGAGTATCTCGCGGACCGCTTCCGCTGGCGCTACCTCAACGCGCCGTTCTACGTGCTCTCGATAGCCGCGGTGCTCCACATGCTGTCAGCGTTCTTCCTCGACTACGTGACGCTCACGGAGCTCGCCGCGGTGCTGACGGCGGGGACGCTGGTGAGCGTGCTGTCGACGCTGACGTTCGCCGTCGTCGAGTCGTGGCGCGGCAACCCGGAGGCGGCCTGAGCCGCCTCAGGCCTCCCGGGAAACGACGAACTCCGCGAGATATTCCAGGTAGTCGTAGGCCTCGCCCGCCGGCAGGTCGAGGCTGTCGAGGGCCTCCATCGCGCGCTCGGACTCGGCCTCCGCGAGCGCGTTCAACTCCGCGGGCGAGCGGTCGGTCACGCGGACGATGCTCGGGCGGTCCATCGCCTCGTCGGTGCCCGCCGGCTTCCCCAGGTCCTCGGAAGCGGCCGTCGCGTCCAGCACGTCGTCGCGGATCTGGAACGCGACGCCGACGCGCTCGGCGTACTCGCCCAGCGCCTCTATCGTGCGCCCGTCGGCGCCCGCCGCGATGGCGCCGAGCTCCGCGGCGGCGCGGAACAGCGCCCCCGTCTTCCGGCGCGCGAGCTCCATGTACTCCGTCTCGGTCTCCGGGCGGTCGACGAGTTCGATGGCCTCGCCCTCGCCGAGTTCGACGAGCGCGTCGGTGACACACTCCATCGCCCGGGGGTCCCGCGAGAACAGCGCGAACGCCTCCCCGAGCAGGCCGTTCGACGCGACGATGGCGGGGCCGTAATCGAAGGCCGCCCACGCGCTCGGCTTCCCCCGCCGGACGTCCGACTGGTCGATGATGTCGTCGACGACCAGCGAAGCGTTGTGGACGAGTTCGACGCCGACCGCGAAGTCCAGGGCGTCCTCGCCCTCGCTGCCGGCGGCCTCGCAGACGAGCACCGTGAGCGTCGGCCGCACGCGCTTCCCGCCCGCGAGCACGACGTGTTCGAGTTCCGCGCCGAGTTCCGAGGGCTCGACCGCGGCGACGGTCTCCTCGAGGCGCTCCTCGATGGCGTCACGCCGCGCCTCCACGTACTCCATTACCCGCCCCTCGGGGACTCGCGCGGAAATATATGACGGGATTCGCCGCGAGCGCGCCCAGCGGCGGGACGCGTTCCCGGCCACGGGACAGAATCAGTAGTCAGTGACCTTCGACTGGACGCGGCCGTCGTCGACCTCCACGGCTCCGCCGGCCGCATGTCCGACAACGGCCCGCGGCGCCTCGCGAACAAGGGGTTCGCGACGCTCGCACTCCACTACTTCGGCGACCACGACGCACTCCCCGACGAACTCGAAGGCATCCCACTGTCATACGTGGACGCCGCCGCCGACTGGCTCCGCGACCAGGAGGCGGTCGCGGGCGACCGCCTCGCCCTCGTCGGCGTCTCCCGGGGCGCCGAACTCGCGCTCCTGCTGGGCGCCCGTCGTGAGTGGGTCGGCGCCGTCGTCTCCTACTCGGGGAGCGTCCCCTGGGACACCCCGAGCGACGAACCCGCGTGGCTCGACGATGGCGAGGTGGTCCCCCATATCACCGCCGAGAAAGCCCCGCGATTCGAGGACCTCGACGACAAACCCGTCGCCGACGTCGTCCCCGCCGTCGAGCGGACTGGTGGCCCCGTGCTCCTGCTCTCCGGGGGCGACGATCACGTCTGGAACGCCCGGCGGCTCTCCGAGGCCGTCGCCGAGCGCCTCCGCGAGCACGAGTTCCCACACGAGTTCGAGCACCGCACCTACGACGACGTCGGCCACTACGTCGGCACGCCGTACGCACCACTCGGCGCGCTGGGTGACGAGACGCGCCAGCGCGCCACCGCCCACGCCGGTGAGGACGCCTGGCCGCTGGTGCTGGAGTGTCTCGAAGACGGTCTGCGCGAGTGAGAAGAACTGTCCGCTAGCTCCGATGCTCGGTGGTTCGCCGCCGAACTCTGGTCGACCACCTTTTTACTCGTCGGGTCGCCTGCGGCGACCGCTTCTCGCAAAAATCTGGGCTAAAAACTTCTCGCCTTCACTGCGTTCAGGCGAGTGAACCGCGGCCTGCGGGCGTGGATGCTAGCCTAGATACTCGGCGCTTCGCCGCCGAACTCTTCGATGAGCGCGGGGACGACCTCGAAGAGGTCGCCGACGATACCGTAGTCCGCGATGTCGAAGATGGGCGCGTTCGGGTCCGTGTTGATGGCGATGATGGTCTCGGCGCCCTTCATCCCGGCGACGTGCTGGACGGCGCCGGAGATGCCGATGGCGAGGTAGACGTCCGGGGTGACCTGCTTCCCGGACTGGCCGACCTGCCGGTTCTTCGGGAGCCACTCGTTGTCCACGATGGGGCGCGAGGAGGAGAGCGTCGCGCCGGTCGCCTCCACGAGCGCCTCGATGAGCGGGAGGTTCTCCTCCTCCTCGATGCCGCGGCCGATGGAGACGAGGAAGTCCGCCTCGCTGATGTCGACGTCGCCGCCGCCGACCTCCTCGAAGCCGCGCACGGTGGAGCCGATGGCGTCCTCGTCGGGCGTGAAGTCGAACGCCGATATCTCGGCGTCGCCGACGCCCTCCGCGGGCGGGAACTCGCCGCTGCGGACGGACACCACGTAGGGGCTCTCCGTGACGTCGACGGTGGTCTCGACCTTCGAGCCGTACATCTCGCGGGTGACCTCGAGCGTGCCGTCGTAGTCGAGGCCGACCGCGTCGGAAGCGTACGCGCGGTCGAGTCTGGTCGCCACGGCGGGCGCGTAGTCGAGGCCGTTGACGCTGTTGGGCACGAGCAGGAACTCCGCGTCGAGGTCCTCCGTGAGCGCGGTGACGGCCTGGGCGTAGACGTCGTGATTGAACTCCTCGCCGTACTCGACGGTGTGGACGGCGTCGACGCCCTCGCGGTTCAGGTCGTCGGCGAACTCCTCGGTATCCCCGGAGACGGCCACCGCGTGGAGTTCCGTCCCCGCGGCGTCCGCGAGTTCGCGGCCCGCGGTCAGCAGCTCGAAGCTGACGTCCCGGAGGTCGCCGCGGCGGTGGTCGGCGACGGCCAGCACGGTCATTCGCCGACCACCCCCTTCTCGCGGAGCACGTCAGCGAGCTTCGCGGCCTGCTCGCGCGCGTCGCCCTCGAGGTACTGGGCGTTGCTCTCGCTCTCCGGTTCGTACATCGCGGTCACGTCGAGGCTGCTCTCGGCGGCGCTCGCGTCGAGCCCCAGGTCGTCGAGGTTCTGGGGGTCGATCTCCTTCGACTGGGCCTGGCGGATGCCCCGCAGGCTGGCGTACCGCGGCTCGTTGATACCGGTCTGGATGGTGAGCACCGCCGGGAGCTCCACGTCCGTGAGCTCCTCGACGCCGCCCTCCAGTTCGCGGCGCACGGACGCGAGGCCCTCGTCGAGCACCGTCTCGGTGTCGAGGGCGTTCACGACCGCCGCCCACTGGAAGCCGACCTGCTCGGCGAGCGCGACGCCGGTCGCGCCGAAGCTGTCGTCGTTGGCCTGCACGCCCGACAGCACGATGTCGGGCTCCTCGGCCTCGACGACCGCGCCGAGCAGGCGGGCCTTCGTCTCGACGTCGAGCAGTTCGACGTCCGCGATGGCGTCGTCCCAGACGCGGACCGCGCGGTCAGCGCCCTTCGCGAGCGCCATCCGGATCGTCTCCTCGGCGCGTTCCGGGCCGATGGTGACAGCGACGACCTCCACGTCGTCGCCGGCCTCGGCCAGCTGGACGCCCTCCTCGACGGCGTAGTCGTCCCACTCGTTGAGGTCGTAGTCGAGGTACGTGCTCTCGATCTCCGTGCCGGAGATCTCGAAGTCGTCCTCGACGGTGGCCACCTCCTTGACGGTGACGAGAACCTTCATCACTCCGTGAATCGGTAGGACGGACGTAAACGTTTTCGGAACAGCCGGGGCGACGAGAGCTGTTTACTCGTCGTTGACGCCCTCGCCCGGCAGCGAGATGAGGTTCTCCCGGCCGATGCGGAGCTTCTCGATGCGCCCCTCGTCGTCCATCGCGGAGAGCAGCTGGGAGACCTTCGCCGTCGACCACCGCGTCTCCTCGACGATCTTCGACTGCTTCATCCGGCCGCCGTGGTCGCGGAGCAGGCGCTCGACGCGCTCCTCGTCGCTCAGCAGTTCTGGGTCGATGGCAGCCTCGCCGCCGTCACCGCTCGTCCCACGGCCGGCCGCCCCCGCCACTGCGGCCTCTGTCGCCGCCCCGTCGCCGTCCGCGTGCACCTCGTCGGCGTCCCCGCTGTCGAACCACGGCGGCTGCCGGCGGACGTACGCCCACGCGAAGATACCGCCGAGCAGGAGCACGGCCCCACCGAGCAGCATCATCATCATCGTTCTGCCGATCGGGAGACCGGGTCCCGACGTCGCCACTCTGAACTCTGCGACCGGCTCCCCGCCCTCGAACTCCTGCGGGCCGACCCACTGGTAGGCGCCGCCGACCGTGCTGTGTGCCGGCTGGACGCTCTGCGTGTCGTAGCCCTCAGGCGGCCGGATGGTTAGCGTCTGGCCCTCGCTGAGGTCGCCGAACCACGACCCCGCGAACGAGTCGACGACCAGCGACTCGTTGTTCACCTGGGTGAAGTTCGTCCACGTGAACTGGAGCGTGAGGACGCCCGTGGAGTTGTTGACGTGCTCGACCCGCCTCGCGGTCCGGTGGGCGTCCCGGATCTCCATCGGCCGCCCGACACGCTCGCTCACCCGGGGCGCGACCGCCCGGAAGACGTCGATGGAGAAGCCGTTGTCAGTCTCGCCGGACTTGAACTGCTCGGCGACCCGGCCGAACGCCGCCGTGTCGTTCTCGTCGTCCAGTTGGTACCGGGCGGAGACGTTCCAGCGGGCGTCCCCGTCGGGCTGGAGGTTGATCGTGATCTCCGTCCCGTTCCTCGCCGGGCCGTCCTGCTGGACCGCCGACAGCCCACCCGTCGCTCCTACCGCACCGGCCACCGGCACGGCGACGACGCAGAGCAGGGCGACGAGGAGGGCGGCCTGTCGCATACGTCCTTGCGTCCACCCCGCTCGGGCAAAGTCCTTTCCATCCGTGTTAATTCAACGACGGCACGTCCGCATCGTTTTTGACCCGGCGCCCCGAACGGCACCCTATGTCTCGCGTCCGCCCCGTGCTCGCTGCGCTCCTCCTCGTCGTCGCCAGCGCGGCCGTCACCCTCGCCGCTGGCGGGGCCGTCACGGCGCCCGTCGAACCGGCTGACGACCCGGTCGTCGGCGTCTCCGAGAACACGACCCGCGTCCTCCTCCTGACGGACGCGCAGGCCGCCGGGTTCCAGTCGCCGAACGCCTCGGTGACCGACTCCCTCGACGCCGGTTACGACGACTTCGAGGCGTCGTTCCGCCTCGAACGCGTCGAACAGCGCCTCGACTCTGCCGGGAACCAGGCGGCCAAGCGCGCCATCCTCGACAACGCCACCTCGTGGGCCGCCGAGCGCGTCGCCTCGCTCCGTGAACGCGAGCAGAACGCGCGGGCTGCGTTCGCCGCCGGCGACATCAGCGCCAGGGCGTACGTCACCCAGATCGGTGTGATTCACGCCGAGGCCGAGAGCCTGCGCGACTACCTCGGCCGCCCCACGAGCGAGGGGACGCTCTACGCCTACGCCATCGTCGACGACTCCATCCGGACGCGGATCAGCCACCTCCGCGCACAGCTCGCGACCGTTCAGGGGCCGGTCCGCGAGCGGGTCGCTGCGGTCGTCACCGGCGACCGGGCCAGCCTCCGGCTGCACGTCACCGTGGGGAACGGCGTGATGCTCTCGACCATCGACGGCCAGTACGTCCGGGAGACCTACCGCCCGGGGAACCTCGACTCGGAGGTCACGAACACGCTCCCCGACGCGAGAGCGATGATCAAGGACCTCTACCCGTGGATCTGGAACACCTCCGGCGGCCCGTCGTCGACGAGAGTGTTCCGGGGGTACGCCTTCGAATCGAGCGTCGACCACGCCCACGGCCGTCTCGTCGTCTTCGGCGACTCGACGACCGAGCGGATATTCGTCGAGCGCCAGTGGAAGACCCTCTCCCAGCTCCCAGCGGAGGTCCAGGCGACCGCATCGGCGAACAACACCACGATGCTCGTCTCGCAGACGTACACGGGCGGTCCGCTCCAGGTCCGGGTTGAGAACACGACGGGCGCGCCCGTCGACGCAACCGTCACGTTGGCCGATAACGAGGTCGGTCCGACCGGCGCCGACGGTGAGCTGTGGACGCTCAGCCCCGCGGGCGAGTACGCGGTGACGGCGTCCTACGATAACGTCACGCTCGAAGTGAACGTGACTGCCACCCCAGCGCCGTAACCCGACGACCGACGCCACTTCTCAGTTCTAGACGTCCACTTCCGACCACGAGCGACGCGAGAGTTCTTGTCGGAGGACGGGACCACCCGACCGCGTGGCTCGCGGCTACGCACCCGTCGCCGTCGTCCTGCTGCTCGCCGTCACGGTGGTGGCCGCGGCAGGCGTCGCGCTCGCGCTCCCGGAGCTCTCGGCCGAACCGCCCCCGAAACGCGGCGTCGTAGCCGAGGCGACCGCCGACGGACGGGTGTCGCTGACGCTCGTCTCGGGGGCGGAGGTAGACACCCGCGACCTCGACGTGCGCGTCGTCGTCGGCGGAGAGCCCCTGCGCCACCAGCCGCCGGTGCCGTTCTTCGCGGCACGCGGGTTCCGTGGCGGCCCGACGGGCCCGTTCAACTTCGCCGCCGACCCGACCTGGCAGGTGGGGGAGGCCGCATCGTTCCGCGTTGCAGCCACCAACGACCCGGCGCTATCTACGGGCGCCGAGGTAGCGGTCGAACTGCGCGTCCGCGGTAGCCCCGTCGCCGGCGCCACGACGACAGTCGAAGAAGGGTCGTAGACGTGTTCGTGCTGCCTGCCCGTCGCGTTACTCGGCAACTCCTTGCTCGGGCGCGCGACTCTCACGGCTCCCGCTGGTCGCCGTTCGAGCGTTCCGTTGTCCTCCTTTCGTCGGACAACGCGGCTCGCGGTTCCCTCCGGTCACCGCTCGCTCAGTCTGCGCCCTCCCGTTGGTCGGGCGCTCGGGCCACGGTCGCGATGGCCCGCGGGCTGCCAGGCTTGGCTTGCAGCACGCGGTGTTCGACGTCGACGAAGCCGGCCTCGGCGAACATCCGGTTGGCCTCCGCCTCGTCGTAGAACAGCATGATGGCGTCGGCGACCCGCTGGAGCACCGCCGAGTTCGGGTAGTCCGGGCCGACGACCAGTACCTGCCCGCCCGGTTTCACGACGCGCCGGAGTTCCCGCAGACCGGCCACCGGGTTCGGCCAGTACTCGATGGAGCCCGAGGACCAGACCACGTCGAAGCTCCCGTCCTTGAACGGGAGGCGCTCCGCGTCGCCGAAGTGGAACGCCACCGGGTCGTGTTTCCCGAGCTTCTTCCACGCCTGCTGTAGCTGGTGGCGGCTCTGGTCGAGCCCGTAGACGTGCTCGGTGTGTTCGAGCAGCCCCTCGGTGCCGAAGCCGGTGCCACAGCCCACGTCGAGGACGCGGTCGTCGGCGCCGATGTCGACCATCGAGAGCGCCTCGTCGCGCATCGCCTCGTTCCAGACGAACGGATTGACGCGGTCGTACACCTTCGAGAGGTACTTGTAGAAGGTGCGGGCCCGCGACTTGTTCTCCAGGACTCCCATTGGCGCCGAATTGACTCCGTACCAGCATAATAGCTTGCGTTACGGCCTGGACTTCGCAACTACCATATAGGCCGTGGGCAAACCCTCAACCGGTAGAGCGCATGCCAAGAGCAGAGGTTCTCGAAGATATCAAATCGGCAGAATCGGACGCCGACCAAATCGTCGCGGAGGCCGAGGGGGACCGCGAGAAGCGGCTGTCCGAGGCCCGGTCGCGAGCCGATGAAATCCGCAGCGACGCGGAGGCGGAGGCTCGCGAACTGAAGGACGAACGGATCGAATCGGCACGGGAAGACATCGAGGCCGAACGCGACCACATCCTCGAGGAGGGCGAGGCCGAGCGCGAGGCGCTGCAGGCGCAGGCCGAGGAGAACGTCGACGACGCGGTCGAGTTCGCCCTCGAACGGTTCACGGAGGCGGTAGATGCTCAGACCTGAGCAGATGAGCAAGGTGTCGGTGGCGGGCTCCCAGCGCGTGCAGGGGGACGTCATCGAGGCCATCCACGACCTCGACCTGGTCCACCTCTCGGACTACGACGGCTCCATCGAGGGCTTCGACGTCGGCGACCCGCTCGCGGGCGCCGACGAGGCCTCGGACAAGCTCGTCACCGTCCGCTCGCTGGAGTCGATGCTGGACGTCTCGCCGGAGGACGCGGGACCGACCCGCATCGTCAGCGAGGAGGCCCTCGAGACGGAACTCGAGGAGATCCGCGTCGAGGTGAACGAACTCGACGACGAGCGCGCCGCACTGGAGGACGACCTCCGGTCGGTCGAGGAGCGCATCGACAGCGTCGCGCCGTTCGCCGACCTGGGCCTCGACCTCGACCTGCTGTCGGGCTACGACAGCCTGCAGGTCGCCGTCGGCCACGGGGACGCCGAGGACATCCGCGCGGAACTCGACGCCAGCGACGCCGTCGAGGCGTACGAGGTGTTCGAGGGGGACGAGACGGTCGGCGTCTTCGTCTACCCGCGCGACGGCAACCCGGAGGCGCTCGACGACGCGCTCGTCGGCGTCGACTTCGCACGACTGGAGATTCCGGACGCCGAGGGTCGCCCCGAGGCGTACCTCGACGACCTGCGCGCCGAGCGCCGGGACGTCGAGGCGGACCTCGAGCGCGTCGAGAGCGAACTCGACGAGCTCCGCAAGGAGCACGCCGGCTTCCTGCTGGCCGCCGAGGAGAAGCTCTCCATCGACGTCCAGAAGACCGAGGTGCCGCTCCAGTTCGCGACGACGGACCACGCGTTCGTCGCCGAGGGCTGGATTCCCACCGAGGAGTACGCGACGTTCGAGGACGCGGTCCAGACCGCGGTCGGCGAGCACGCCGCCGTGGAGGAACTCGAGCAGGCGGACTACGAACCGGAGGAACACCACCAGCCCTCGGACGAGGAGGCCGCGGAGGCCGCCGAGGACGACGGTGACGCTCCGGCAGCGGCCGCCGACGGCGGGACGACCGTCGACTTCGAATCCAACGAGAGCCCGCCGGTTGTCCAGGACAACCCTGGTCCCGTGAAGCCGTTCGAGGCGCTCACGGAGGTCATCAACCGACCGAAGTACACCGAGATCGACCCGACGGTCATCCTGTTCCTGACGTTCCCGGCGTTCTACGGCTTCATGATCGGGGACCTCGGCTACGGGATTCTGTACACGGCCATCGGCTACTGGCTGTACGCGGGCTTCGACAGCGACATGATCAACAAGCTCGGCGGCGTGGCGATGCTCGCTGGCATCGCGACCGCCATCTTCGGCGTGCTCTACGGTGAGTTCTTCGGACTCCACCTGATCACGGAGTACCTGTGGCACGGTGTCGTCGGTCTCGAAGACGCGCCCATGAAGAAGGGGCTCCACGTCAGCGCCTTCGCGAGTCTGTGGCTCACGCTCAGCCTCGTCGCGGGCGCACTCCACCTCGTCGTCGCGTACGTGTTCGGGTTCGTCAACGAGAGCCGCGCACACGGCGTGAAGACCGCGATGACGGAGTCCGGTGCCAAGCTGATGCTGATGGCCGGCGTCACCGTCTGGCTGTTCAGCACGCACGTGCAGGGCGAGGGCGGTCCGCGCCCCGAGTTCCTCTACGAGGTCGCGCAGTTCTCCCCCGAAGTGGGGCTGGCTGCCCTCGTCGTGGCGCTCGTCGGTCTCGTGTTGCTGACCATCGGCGAGGGCGCGGTCGGGTTCGTCGAGAGCCCGACGTACGCCCTCGTCCACACGGTGTCGTACACGCGGCTCGCGGCGGTGCTCCTCGCCAAGGCGGCGATGGCGTACGTCGTGAACCTGCTCGTGTTCGGCGCCTACGAGGAGGTGCCCGCCAACGCGGGCGAACCAGTATCGTACTTCTTCGGGCTGTGGACTATCGAGATGCCCGGACACGTGACACACTTCATGCTGAACGGCGTCTCGCACGGCGAGGTGCTGTTCCCCGGTCTGCTCTGGCAGGGCCCCGCCGGCATTCTCGGCGGCGTCATCGTGCTTGTCGCAGGCCACGCTCTCGTACTTGGGCTGGGCGTCACATCGGCCGGCTTACAGTCTCTACGCCTCGAATACGTGGAGTTCTTTAACAAGTTTTATGAGGGCGGTGGCGAGAAGTACAACCCGTTCGGTTACACGCGAAACTACACCACTGAGGACTAAGTAAAATGTTCGACACATTCGCTCAGATCGCTTCGATCGTTGCACAGGACGGTGGCGCAGCTCCGGCAATCCCGCAGGGCGCCGCCGCAGCACTCGCAGTCGGCCTCGCGGCTCTCGGCGCAGGGTACGCGGAGCGCGGTATCGGTAGCGCGGCCGTCGGCGCAATCGCCGAGGACCGCGACCTCTTCGGTACGGGCCTCATTCTGACGGTCCTCCCGGAGACTCTCGTCATTCTCGCGCTCGTCGTCGTGTTCGCGGCGTAACTCCCCCGTTTTCCCCTATTCCATGAGCCTGGAAACAGTAGTTGAGGACATCCGAGACGAAGCCCGCGAGCGCGCGAAGGAGATTCGCGCAGACGCGGAAGAGCGCGCCGACGAACTCGTCGCGGAGGCCGAGGCTGACGCCGAAGCCACCCTCGAGGCGGCCGAAGCCGAGGCCGACCGCGAGATCGAGCGCGAGCGCGAACAGCAGCTATCCAGTGCGAAACTGGAGGCCAAGCAGATGCGCCTGGAAGCGCGCCGCGACGCCCTCGAGGAGGTCCGCGAGACCGTCCGCGAGCGCATCGCCGCCATCGACGGCGACCAGCGCGACGCGCTCACCCGCGACCTGCTCGCCGCCGCCGCCGAGGAGTTCGACGAGGGCGACGACGTCCGCGTCCACGGCCGCTCGGACGACGAGGCGCTCATCTCGGAGATCCTCGACGACTACGACGGATACGAGTACGCCGGCGAGTACGACTGTCTCGGCGGCGTGGTTGTAGAGAGCGAGGCGTCTCGCGTCCGAGTGAACAACACGTTCGACTCGGTGCTCGAGGACGTCTGGGAGAACAACCTCAAGGAGATCAGCACCAAACTGTTCGACGAGGACCAATGAGCGCGTCCGGCACGGCAAACTACGAGTACGTGGTCGCCCGCGTCCGTCACCGCCGCGCCAGCCTCTTCAGCGACGACGACTACCGGAAGCTCCTCCGCATGGGGACGAGCGAGATCGCCCGCTTCATGGAGGAGTCTGTGTACGAGGACGCGGTGAACGCGCTCGGGTCGCGCCACAGCGGCGTCGACCTCATCGAGTACGCACTCAACGAGACGCTCGCACAGACGTTCGACGACCTGCTCCGCTGGAGCGAGGGCCGCCTGTACGAGCAGGTCGCCCGCTACCTCCGGAAGTTCGACGCGTGGAACGTCAAGACGGTGCTCCGCGGTCGGTACTCCGACGCGACCAACGACGAGATCCGCACCGACCTCATCGACGCGGGCGAGTTCGACGAGACGTTCCTCGACCGACTGGTCGCCGCCGAGAACATCGAGGCGGTCGTCGACCTGCTCGAGGGAACGATGTTCGGTCCGTACGTCGAACCCGCGTTCGGCGACTACGAGGCCACCGGAACACTCGTCCCCCTGGAGAACGCCGTGGACCGTGCGTACTACGAGAATCTCGTCCCCCGGACGGTGGGGGACAGCGACAGCCCGCAGGCGCTGTACGCGGAGTTCTTGCAGGCCGAGATCGACTTCCGGAACGCCCGGAACGCGCTCCGACTCGCCCGCTCGGGCGCCGACGTCGACCCCGGCGAGTACTTCATCGAGGGCGGGACGCTGTTCTCGCGCTCGGAGATGAATCAGCTCGTGGGCAACCGCTCGGAGCTCGTCACTCGCATCCGCGAGAGCCGCTACGGCGACGAACTCTCGGGAGCACTGGACGACCTGGAGACCGCCGAGAGCCTCATCGGCTTCGAGCACGCCCTCGACCGGGCGCTGCTGGAGTACTCCGACCACCTCTCGTACGTCTACCCGCTGTCGGTCTGTCCGGTGCTCGCATACGTACTCGCGAAGGAACGTGAAGTAGACAACATCCGCGCCATCGCTCGCGGCCGGGAAGCCGGCCTGAGCGAGGACGAAATTCAGGAGGAACTCGTCATCCTATGAGCCAGGAGATAGCCGTCATCGGGAGCCCGGAGTTCACCACCGGGTTCCGACTGGCGGGCGTTCGGAAGTTCGAGAACGTCCCCCAGGACGACAAGGACGAGAGCCTCGACGACGCAGTCGAGTCGGTCCTCGGCGACGAAGACGTTGGCATCGCCGTGATGCACGACGAGGACCTCGACCACCTCTCGCGGAAGGTCCGTGAGAGCGTCGAGACGAGCGTCGAACCGACGTTCGTGACTATCGGCGGCGGCGCCGCCGGCGGCAGTGGACTGCGCGACCAGATCAAGCGCGCCATCGGGATCGACCTGATGGCCGACGAGGAAGGTGAGAGTGAGAACGAATGAGCCAAGCAGAAGTAATCACTGACTCCGGCGAAATCGAGAGCGTGAGTGGTCCGGTCGTGACCGCCACGGGCCTCGACGCCCAGATGAACGACGTCGTCTACGTGGGCGACGAGGGTCTGATGGGCGAGGTCATCGAAATCGAAGACGACATCACAACCATCCAGGTGTACGAGGAGACCTCGGGCGTCAGCCCGGGCGGTCCCGTGGACAACACGGGCGAACCCCTCACCGTGGACCTCGGACCCGGGATGCTGGACTCCATCTACGACGGCGTCCAGCGCCCCCTCGACGTGCTCGAAGAGGAGATGGGCGCATTCCTCGACCGCGGTGTCGACGCGCCCGGTATCGACCTCGAGAAGGAGTGGGCGTTCGAGCCCACCGTCGAGGTCGGCGACGAGGTCTCGGCCGGCGACGTGCTCGGCACCGTCGACGAGACGGTCAGCATCGAGCACAAGGTGCTCGTGCCGCCCCGCAGCGACGGCGGCGAGGTCACCGAGATCGAGGCCGGCTCGTTCACCGTCGAGGAGCCGGTCGCGGTCCTCGACTCCGGCGAGGAGATCTCGATGCATCAGGAGTGGCCGGTCCGCCGTGCGCGACCGACCACAGACAAGCACACGCCGAAGACGCCGCTCGTGACGGGCCAGCGCATCCAGGACGGTCTGTTCCCACTCGCGAAGGGCGGCACGGCCGCGATTCCGGGGCCGTTCGGCTCCGGGAAGACCGTCACCCAGCAGCAGCTGGCGAAGTGGTCCGACGCGGACATCGTCGTCTACATCGGCTGTGGCGAGCGGGGCAACGAGATGACCGAGGTCATCGAGGACTTCCCGGAACTGGAGGACCCCCAGACCGGGAACCCGCTGATGGCCCGCACCTGCCTCATCGCGAACACGTCGAACATGCCGGTGGCGGCCCGCGAGTCCTGCATCTACACGGGCATCACCATCGCGGAGTACTACCGCGACATGGGCTACGACGTGGCGCTGATGGCCGACTCCACCTCGCGGTGGGCCGAGGCGATGCGCGAGATCTCCTCCCGACTGGAGGAGATGCCGGGCGAGGAGGGGTACCCCGCGTACCTCGCCGCCCGCCTCGCGCAGTTCTACGAGCGCGCCGGCCTCTTCACCACCCTCAACGACGACGAGGGGTCGGTGTCCGTGGTCGGTGCGGTCAGCCCGCCGGGCGGCGACTTCTCCGAGCCGGTCACCCAGAACACGCTGCGCATCGTGAAGACGTTCTGGGCGCTGGACGCGGACCTCGCCGAGCGCCGGCACTTCCCCGCCATCAACTGGACCGAGTCGTACTCGCTGTACAAGGACCAGCTCGACGACTGGTGGCGCGAGAACGTCTCCGAGGACTTCCCGGAGGTCCGGCAGTGGGCCGTCGACGTCCTCGACGAGGAGGCCGAACTCCAGGAGATCGTCCAGCTGGTCGGCAAGGACGCGCTGCCCGACGACCAGCAGCTCACCCTCGAGGTGGCTCGCTACCTCCGTGAGGCGTGGCTCCAGCAGAACGCGCTCCACGACGTGGACACGAACTGCGAGCCCGCGAAGACGTACAAGATGCTCACGGCCATCCAGACGTTCAGTGACGAGGCCTTCGACGCACTCGACGCCGGCGTTCCCCCGGAGGAGATCCAGGACGTCGACGCCGCGCCGAAGCTGAACCGGATGGGCGTCCAGGAGGACTGGGAGACGTACATCGAGGACCTCAAGGCAGAGCTCACCGAGCAACTGCGTGACAAGTACTAATGAAAGAGTACCAGACAATCACCGAGATCAGTGGCCCGCTGGTGTTCGTCGACGTCGACGAGCCAGTCGCCTACGACGAGATCGTCGAGATCGAGACCCCTAACGGCGACGTGAAGCGCGGCCAGGTGCTCGAGTCCAGCGACGAGTTCGTCGCCATTCAGGTCTTCGAGGGCACCGAAGGTATCGGCCAGGACGCGTCCGTCCGGTTCCTGGGCGAGACGCTGAAGATGCCCGTGACCGAGGACCTCCTCGGTCGCGTCCTCGACGGCTCCGGCGACCCCATCGACGGCGGTCCAGACATCGTTCCCGAGGAGCGCCAGGACATCGTCGGCGAGGCAATCAACCCCCACGCCCGCGAGTACCCCGAGGAGTTCATCCAGACGGGTGTCTCCGCGGTCGACGGGATGAACACGCTCGTCCGCGGCCAGAAGCTACCGATCTTCTCGGCCTCGGGCCTGCCGCACAACGACCTCGCGCTCCAGATCGCCCGCCAGGCCTCCGTGCCGGAGGAGGAGGAAGGCGGCGACGAGGAGGGCAGCGAGTTCGCAGTCGTCTTCGGCGCGATGGGTATCACCGCCGAGGAGGCCAACGAGTTCATGGACGACTTCGAGCGCACCGGCGCACTCGAACGGTCTGTCGTCTTCATGAACCTCGCGGACGACCCCGCAGTCGAGCGGACCATCACGCCGCGGCTGGCGCTGACGACCGCCGAGTACCTCGCCTTCGAGAAGGGCTACCACGTGCTCGTCATCCTCACGGACATGACGAACTACTGTGAGGCGCTCCGCGAGATCGGCGCGGCACGCGAAGAGGTGCCGGGTCGGCGTGGCTACCCCGGCTACATGTACACGGACCTGGCGCAGCTCTACGAGCGCGCCGGCCGCATCAAGGGTCGGGACGGCTCTGTCACCCAGATCCCCATCCTCACGATGCCGGGCGACGACGACACCCACCCGATTCCGGACCTCACCGGCTACATCACCGAGGGCCAGATCATGATGAACCGCGACCTGAACAGCCAGGGCGTCACGCCGCCGGTCAACGTCCTCCCGAGCCTCTCCCGGCTCATGGACGACGGTATCGGCGAGGGCCTCACCCGCGAGGACCACGGCGACGTCTCCGACCAGCTGTACGCGGCGTACGCGGAAGGTGAGGACCTCCGCGACCTCGTGAACATCGTCGGACGCGAGGCGCTCTCCGAGCGCGACAACCTCTACCTCGACTTCGCGGACAGCTTCGAGGACGAGTTTGTCGACCAGGGCTACGACACGGACCGCTCCGTCGAGGAGACCCTCGACATCGGCTGGGACCTCCTCTCCATCTTCCCGAAGGACGAGCTCAACCGCGTCGACGAGGAGCTCATCGAGGAGTACTACGTCGAGGACGCCGAGGCCGAGGAAGCCGCGGCAGCCGACTGAGGCTCTCCCCGTTCTCTCTGTTCTCCCGCACCACTAGCGACGCGTTCGCCGGGAGGAGGCGTCGTCTTCGTCGGCCGTTCGCGGGTCGCTCTCGGGCGGGACTGAAAACGTTTACCTCCCTGCGAGAACTAGCCCCGTCCAAGAGACAGCATGGCTCAGGACATCAAGCCGACCCGCAAGAATCTGATGGAGATCGAGGACCGCATCGAACTCTCCGAGCGGGGCCACGACACGCTCGAGCAGAAGCGTGACGGCCTCATCATGGAGTTCATGGACATTCTCGACCAGGCACAGGACGTCCGGGAGGACCTGGAGGGGAACTACGAGACCGCCCAGAAGAAGATCAACATGGCGCGCGCGATGGAGGGCGACATCACGGTCCGCGGCGCCGCGGCGGCCCTCGAGGAGCACCCCGAGATCACCGTCGAGTCCCGCAACATCATGGGCGTCGTCGTCCCCCAGATCGAGTCCTCGAAGGTGAAGAAGAGCCTCGACGAGCGCGGCTACGGCATCCTCGGGACGAGCGCCCGCATCGACGAGGCCGCCGAGGCCTACGAGGAACTCCTCGAGTCCATCGTGCTCGCCGCGGAGGTCGAGACCGCGATGAAGAAGATGCTCACCGAAATCGAGACGACCAAGCGCCGCGTCAACGCCCTGGAGTTCAAGCTCCTCCCGGACCTCTACGAGGGCCAGGAGTACATCGAGCAGAAACTCGAGGAGCAGGAGCGCGAGGAGATCTTCCGCATGAAGAAGGTGAAGGCGAAGAAGGAGGAGAGCGAGGAAGAGGAGGAGGAGGAGCGCCTGGAGCAGGAAGCAGCCGCTGCCGAGGCCGAGCTGTCCTCGGACGACTAGTCCGGGTCGGCTAAGTCGCCGTCCGCCCCACGTCGAGCCATGACCTGTCCGAACTGCGGCGGCGACGAAGTTGTTTTCCCCGTCCTCGAAGCGGTCCGCGAGCACCTGCCGGACGACCGCGTCGGGGCGACCATCTGCGCGCACTGCCTGCGGGTCTCGCCCGCCGACGAGGCCCCCGAGGACTACCCCGACTTCTCGACCGTCAGCGAGGCGTTTCCGGACGACGGCGAGACGAGCGCCGTCCTCGCCGTGCTGCTCGCGCTCCTCGACCGCCTCGTCCTCCACCGTGAGGACGCCGACAGGGTGGCCACCGAGGCCGAGCGCCGCGGCGTGGACGTGCTGCTGTTCCTCGACAGGGTCGCCGCCGACCAGTCCGTCGACCCGGAACTCGACGTCGAGCGGCGCCGCGATCAGCTCGAACAACTGATTTAGTCTGGCCAAGGCTTATTTTCGACCCGCCAGAAGTCAGGCGAAATGCCCTCCAGAGCCATTCTGGCCGTCTGCTCCTCGCCGTGGCAGCCGTCGCCGGGGTCGCGGTGCCGACAGCAGCGACAACCGTCGACACCACAGGGACCACCGACAGTACCCCCGTCTGCGGCACCCCGTCCGCCGCGGATTCGACGGGCGACAACCTCACGATTACCACGCTGACGGCCCCCGGGCGAACGTACGCGCGCCTGGCGAACGCGTCCGCGATCCGGGACGCTGTGGCGGACGGGACGCTCGTCGAACCTGCACAGGCCGAATACGCCGAGAACAGGGTCGCGTACGGAGACGTCGTCCTGCACCGGGTGTCGTTCGCCGGCAACGCCACCGCGGTCCTGGACGCGATGTCCACGCAGGGTGAGGGGTCGCCAGCGGCGAACTTCCGCGCACTCGTCGCGGGCGACGGCGTGGACCTCTCGTTCCGCGGGCCGACCGCGTGCCCGCCGGAGCTCGCACTGAACGCGTCGCTCGCCGCGGACGCGATTCGCGTCGTCCCCGACGTCGACCGGGAGACGCTGTACCTGGTCTTCGACTCCGAGCGGTACCTCGTCGGACAGTCCGCCTCGAACCCGCGGGCCGACCGCTGGAACTACGGCCCGCACTCGCTCTCCCTGGAGGCTGGGACAGTCCAGGGCCACGAGGTAGACGCCGCCGGCGAGACGCAGTGGCACACGGACACACGCACCGTGTCCTTCGAGGCGGCAGACGACGACCTGCTGTGGACCGACGCCGGCGAGACCCAGCCGTTCGCCTTCGAGACCACGGTCGCGCCCGGAACCGAGCTGACGGTCGAACTCCGCTCGCTCGACGGGAACGTCACCCGCAGCGACAGCGCAGTGGTGACGGCGAACCGCACTGGTTCCGTGACCCTGGACGTACCGAGAGGGGTGTACGCGGTCAACGCCTCGAGCATCGTACCGACGGACCTGCTGGTCGCTGCCGGGGACGCCTCGGGCGCGACCCTGGGGTTCCCCGACCAGGAGACCGAGCAACTGGACCTCTACTAGGTGGGGCTCGTGACGACTGACGGCGGGTTCGTCGTGGTGCGCAACGAGTCCGGGCGCGTGGTCGGCGTCAGCGACCACTTCGCGGCGGGCGCCGCCCACCCCCAGGTAGAGATTCCGCGGGCGGCCGCCACGGACGGCGAGTTCACCGCGACCGTCGTCCACGACACCGACGACGACGGCGAGTTCGACCGGGAGACGGACGCCGCATACCGGGTGGACGGCGACCCCGTCGAGGCGACTGCGAGCGTCGAGTTCAGGCTCCAGACACCGCCGACGACTACGACCACGACGACACGGGGGTCCACGACGCCAAACCCCAGGACGCCCACGTCGAGTCGAACGCCGTCGACGTCCGGAGAGGCGACAGGGACCGACGTTCCCGGACTCGACGTCGGTGCCGCAGTCGTCGCCGCGCTGGCGGCAGCGGCGGTGGCGCGCCGCGAGTGACTGCCGGCGCCCGCAGTTAACAGGCTGGCCTCCCAAGACCGCGTATGGACACGGAGTGGACGGACGCCAAAACGCTCGCCGGCCTCCGCGAGGACCTCGTCGTCACGGGCGAGCGGCCACGAATCACGGTCGAAGCGCCGTACACTGGCGAGCCGCTGGCCGAGATTCCTGCGGGCACTGAGGCGGACGTCGAGGCCGCCGTTACACGGGTCCGGGAGGCCCAGGCTAAGTGGGCCGACCGTCCGGTCGAAGATCGCGTCGCCGTCCTCGACCGGTACGCCGACGACGTACTCGACGAGCAGGGCGCAGTGATGGACCTCGCGCAACTGGAGACCGGGAAGGCCCGCCGCGACGCCTTCGAGGAAGTCCTGGACGTCGCGGCGACGGCGAGCCACTACGCCGACGCGGCGCCCGGCCTGCTGTCGAGCGAGCGCCGGCGGGGCGCGCTCCCGGGGCTCACGAAGACGACGGTCCACCACCGGCCGGTGGGCGTAGTCGGCGTCATCTCGCCGTGGAACTACCCGGTAACGCTCGCCATCTCGGACGCGCTGCCGGCGCTCGCGGCTGGGAACGGCGTCGTCCTCAAGCCAGCCCAGCAGACGACACACGTCGCGTTGCTCGTGCGCCGCCTGCTCGTCGAGGCCGGGCTGCCGCCGGAACTGTTCGCCGTCGTCTCCGGGGAGGGCGACCGGGTCGGCACGGCGCTCGTCGACCACACGGACTACGTCTGCTTCACGGGGTCGACGGCGACGGGCCGCGAGGTGGCCGCGCGCGCCGGCCGCAACCTCGTGGACTGCTCGATGGAACTCGGCGGGAAGAACCCGCTGCTCGTCCTCGACGACGCGGACCCCGAGCGGGCCGCCAGCGGCGCGGTCCGTGCCTGCTTCGCGAACGCCGGACAGCTCTGCATCAGCACCGAGCGGCTCTACGTCGACGACGCCGTCTACGACGAGTTCTGCGACGCGTTCGTCGGCGAAACCCGGGCGCTCCGTCTCGGCACCGGCTTCGACTACGCTCCCGACATCGGGTCGCTTCAGAACGCCGACCAGCTGGCGAAGACGACCCGGCACGTCGAGGACGCCGTCGAGCAGGGGGCGTCGGTGCTCGTGGGCGGACGCGAGCGCCCCGACCTCGGGCCGTACTTCTACGAACCGACGGTCCTCGAGGACGTCACGCCGGAGATGGCAGCCTACGCCGAGGAGACGTTCGGCCCGGTGGTGAGCCTCTACCGGGTCGGCGGTGAGGACGAGGCGGTCGCGCTCGCGAACGACTCCCCGTACGGCCTGAACGCGTCCGTCTGGACCGGCGACGGGGAGCACGGCGAGCGCGTCGCCCGGCGCGTCGACTGTGGGACCGTCAACGTCAACGAGGGGTACGCCGCCGCGTGGGCCTCGACGGACGCGCCGATGGGCGGGATGGGCGACTCCGGCATCGGCCGCCGGCACGGCGACGAAGGGCTGTTGAAGTACACCGAATCGCAGACCGTCGCCGTCCAGCGCGGCGCCCGCATCGACCCCGGACCGCTCCCGACAGAACTGTGGACGCGCCTGATGACCGCGGGGACGCGTACGCTCTCCCGGTTCCCGGGGTGGCTGCGGTGAGCGTCTTCCTCACCGGCTTCCCGGGGTTCCTCGGGTCCGCGCTCGTGGATCGACTGCTCGACCGGACCGACACCGTCCACTGCCTCGTCCAGCCGAAGTACCGGGACGCCGCGGCATCCCGGGCGCGGGAACTCGCGGGCGGGGAGTGGGAGAACAGCATCGTCGTCCATGAGGGCGACATCACGGACCCGGACCTCGGCCTCGACGCCAGCGCGCGCGCCGCGCTCGAGCGGGAGGTCGAGGAACTGTTCCACCTCGCCGCGGTCTACGACCTCGCCGTCGACCGCGCGGTCGGCGAAGCGGTCAACGTCGAGGGCACCCGCAATGTCCTGGCGTTCGCGGCGGACTGCGACCTGCGTCGCTTCCAGTACGTCAGCACGTGTTACGTCAGCGGGCGCCACGACGGCGTCTTCGGCGAGGGCGACCTGGACGTCGGGCAGTCGTTCAACAACCACTACGAGGCGACGAAGTTCGAAGCGGAGGTGCTGGTCCAGGAGCGGATGGCCGAGGGGCTGCCGGCGACCGTCTACCGCCCCGCCATCACGGTCGGAGACAGCGAGACCGGCGAGACGCAGAAGTACGACGGCCCGTACTTCGTACTTCGGTGGCTTCGGCGCTGTCCAGGCGTCGCGCCGCTGCCCGTCTTCCCCGGCGCGCGCTCGACGGAACTCAACGTCGTTCCGCGGAACTTCGTCGTGGACGCCGTCGACTACCTCGCCGAGCACGGCGACGCCGGCGCGGTCTACCAGCTCTGCGACCCGAACCCGCCGACGATTCCGGAACTCACCCGCCTGCTCGCCGCAGCGACGGACACGCGCGTGCTGCCGATTCCGTCGACCCCCGGCCTCTCGAAGCGCCTGCTCGGCACCGGGCTCGGCCGGTCGCTGACGGGCATCCCGCCGGAGACGCTGGACTACTTCACCCACCCGACGCGGTACGTGAACCCGAACGCGCGTCGGGCGCTCGCCGGCAGCGGCGCCGCCTGCCCGGCATTCGAGAGCTACGTCGAGACACTCGCCGCCTACGTCGACGCCAACCCCGATATTTCCAGTGACGCGATGGTGTAGGGAGCGGTGAGACTTATTCTGCTCTGGCCGTAACCCCCTCTGTGGACTCCCCACACGAGATTCTCGGCGTCGACCCCGGCGCGGACGACGACGAGATCCGGGAAGCCTACCGCCGCCGCGTCATCCAGACCCACCCCGACCAGGGCGGGTCCGTCGAGGAGTTCAAGCTCGTTCGGGCGGCCTACGAGGCAATCGAGAGCGACGAGGCCATCGAACCCCGCGACGTCGACAGCGCCGCGGACGTCGACGACCAGCCGGTGTCCGCGGAGACGACCGTCGAGTACCTGAGCCACACGGCCCTCGACGAACGCGGCTGGGCCCTCGACGATGCGGACCTCTTCGAGAAGGCCGCGAACGCGGACCTCGGCCCCGTCGACCACGGCACGTTCGTCGTCGAACCCGGCGAGTCCCTCCTCGAGGCCGCGGAGGGCCGCGGGTGGGCGTGGCCGTACGCCTGCCGCGGCGGCGCCTGCGCGAACTGCGCGGTGGCCGTCACGGAGGGCGACCTCTCCCAGCCCATCGACCACATCCTCTCGCCGGACCTCCTCGACCAGGGGTTCCGCCTCTCCTGCAACGGCGTCCCCGTCACTGACGAACTGAAAGTCGTCTACGACGTCAAACACCTCCCCGGCCTCGACGAACTACGGCTCCCGCCGTACCCGTTCGAACTGGCCCACGCCGACGACTGACCGAGAAAGAGCCGGCTGCGAGCATCCGCGACCCGAGCGGGTCGAAGACCCCGGAAGGGTCGCGGTTCACCGAGCGCGAACGAAGTGAGCGCTCGGGCCGAGGAGCGACCATCGGGAGCGACGCTGTGCTTTTTCCACAAGTTTTTGCCGAACGGGGTGGCCGCAGGCTACCCCGTGCAGCGCAAAAAGTGCGTCTTAGACGCCCGTTCCGTACCGCAGCAGCCCGGCGAACCCACCGAAGGCGGTGAGGAGCTGTTCACCCTTCTCGAAGTCCGTGGAGATGAAGTGGGTGTCCGTACCGCGCTGTTCGGCGATGTTCATCAGGTGGTCGATGGCGTCCTCGCGCTCGAGGATCTCGGCCTCCTCGCCACACTCCGCGCACTCGTGTTCGGGGGTGTCCGCGCGCTGGGCGATCAGTTCCCGTTCGTCGTGGTCGTTCGGACACTCGTAGGTGACGACGTCCTTGCGGAGGTCCTCGGAGATGAGCAGGCGGTCGACGGAGCCCATGATGAGGTTCTGGCGGGTCTGGTCGAAGCCGTAGGTGGCGAGGTCGCCGCCGTTGAGCTCCTGGAAGAACTCCTCCATGTCCGCCTTGTCGTCCATCAGGTCGGCTTCGGCGAGCGTCTCCTGGGCGGAGTCGACCATCTCCTTCAGGCCGGACTCGTCGGTGTAGGAGACGTCGAACTTGCCGAGGACGTGGTCCTGGAGTTCGTGGTGGAGGTAGTCGCCGTCGAGGAACTCGTCCTTGGTCGGTGAGGGGCCGCCGACGAGAATGCCGTCGATCTCGTGGCGCTTCGGGACGAAGAGATCGTCGGCCATCCCCGCGATCTCCTGGTAGAAGTTGTCGATGGCCTCGAGGCGGAGTCGGGCGAACCGTTGTGCGGACTGGCCCCCCTTCCGCTGCTTCCCGGGAACGAGACTACTCGCGGACTTGACGGCCTCGATGCGCTTGCCCTTCAGCCAGCCGACGTTGGCCTCCCGGCGGTCGAGGACGATGAGGCCATACAAGCCCTTGTCCCCGAGCATCTCCTGGAGCGGCTCGGTGAGGAACGCGCTGTCGCAGTGGTAGCGGAACGACTCGATGGGCTGGGGCGGGGATTCGAGGACCTCCGTGACCATGTCGGTGCGGCCGCCGCCGGAGTCGACGGCGCCGGAGAAGATGACCATCCCGTTGTCCGGCGGGAAGGTGTCGTAGTAGCGGAGGCGGTCCTTGATGGAGGTGAGCGCGTCCTGGACGTTCGTCCGGGTCTGCTTCGACTTGATGTTCGACGCCTCGGAGTGCTCCTGCGTGACGTGGGCGACGACGTCCGAAACCTGCTTGTCCGGGGGGATGTAGATGGTGACGAGTTGCGTGCCGCTCCCGGAGTAGTCCTTGAGCTCCTCGATGACCTTCTGGAACTCGTACTTTCGTCGGTCCTCGGACGGTACGCCCTCCTGCTCGCTCATTGCTCGGAAGTAGCCGGCCAGCGTGTAAGTAAGCTTTGACCCCCACTCGCGCCCAACGCTTTAAGTCGCGCTCTGCGTATGCGGGCACATGACAGGGCACGTGTTCGCCGTCGCCTCCGGGAAGGGGGGCGTCGGCAAGACGACGACCGCGGTGAACGCCGCGGCCGCGATGGCGGAGGCCGGCCGGTCGGTGGTGCTCGTGGACTACGACCTCGGGATGGCGAACCTCGGCACCGTCCTCGAGGTCGAACCGGCCGACGCGACGCTCCACGACGTCCTCGCGGGGGACGCCGAGACGCTGGACGCTGTCGGGTCGGCGCCGGGTGGCATCGACGTGATGGTCGGCGGGACGGACATCGAGGACTTCGGGCGCGCGGACCCCTCGAAGCTCAGGGACGTGGCCGCGGACCTCCGCGAGGCCTACGACGTGGTGGTCGTGGACACGGGCGGCGGCCTGAGCCACGACACGACGGTGCCACTCGGCCTCGCCGACGACGTCCTGTTGGTGTCGACGCCGCAGGTCGCGGCCCTCGAGAACACCGCGAAGACGCTGGCGCTCGCCGAGCGCGTCGGTGGCGAGGTGGCGGGACTCGTGCTGACGCGGGAGGGCGGGAGCGCCGACACCGAGGACGCGGTCGCGGACCTCGACGTCCCGCTGCTGGCCGCCATCCCGGAGGACAGCGGCGTCGCCGACAGCGAGGACGCGGGCGAACCGCTGGTCGTCCACGCCGAGGAGAGCCCCGCGGCCCAGTCCTACCGGGAACTCGGCTACGAACTGCTCGGGGAGTCGCCGCCGCTGTCGTTCCAGGAGGACGACGAGGAGGCGTCGGCGGCCGCCGGCGCCGCGCTCGCGGAGGTCACAGACGAGTCCGAAACCGGGAGTCCGTCGCTGCTCTCCCGGGTGACCGGCGGCTTCCTCGGGTCGAACGGGAAGGATTAAGCGAACGGCACGACGGAGGTTGGGTATGGCAACCGACAACTCGATCTCGACCGGCTGGCTGATTCTCTACGTCCTGCTGGCGCTCGCCGTCCTCTACGGTTCGCTGGCGTTCGTCGGCGCGCTGTAGGTCACATAGAGTCTGGCGCCTCGATGCCGAGGACCGACAGCGCGTTCGCGAGCGTGGTCCGCGACGCCTCGACCAGTGCCAGGCGCGCGTCCCGCAGGTCGTCGTCGACGTCGTCGGCGAGCACCGGACACGACCGGTAGAACGCGTTGAACGTGTCCACGAAGTCGCGGGCGTACGTCGCGACCTGGTGGGGTTCGAGTTCGTCCGCCGCGGACTCGACGACGACCGGGAACCGCGCCACCGCCTGCAGGAGGTTCTGCTCCTCGTCCGTCGTGAGGAGGTCCGCGTCGAGCGCCGCGTTCGCGTCGCCAGCTTCACCCAGAATTCCGCAAGCACGAGCGTGGGCGTACTGGACGTACGGCGCGCTCTGCCCCTCGAAGTCGAGGGCGTCCTCCCAGTCGAACGTGATGGCCTTCGTCGGCTGCTTCGAGACGATGTCGTAGCGGACCGCGCCGATGCCGACCTGGCGGGCGATGCGCTCGACGTCGTCCTCGGTCAGGTCGTCGTCGCGGATGCGGTCGTCCAGCCGGGAGCGGACCGCCTCTTCGGCGCGCAGGACGGCCTCGTCGAGCAGGTCGTCCATGTCGACGCCGGTGCCCTGTCGGGTGCTCATCGACTCGCCGCCCGGGAGGTTCACCCACGCGTAGAACAGCTCCTCGAGCTGGTCGGTGTCGTTGCCGCGGATGTCGAGGGCGGCACGGAGCTTGTTCGCGTGGAGCTCCTGGTCCTCGCCGAGCACGGTGATAGCGCGGTCGAACGTGTCGAACTTCCACTCGTGGTGGGCGAGGTCTCTGGTGGTGTACAGCGTCGTGTCGTCCGAGCGCAGGAAGACGAACGACTGCTCGATGTCCCACTCCTCGAGGTCGAGTTGCCAGGCGTCCTCCTCCTCGAAGGCGTGTGCCGACGTCTTCAAGTCCTCGACCACCTCGTCGGTCGAACCGTCCCGGAGGAACTCGGTCTCCCGGACGAACTCGTCGAACTCCGCGGGGAGGCGCTCGAGGGTCTGGCGCATCCCGCCGAGCACGCCCTCGACGACCTCGCCGACGCGCTCGTAGGTCTCCTCGTCGCCCCGGTCGAGGCCCTCGATGATGGCCGCGATCTCCGTCTCGGCCTCCTCGACGGCCTCCGGTTCGCCCTCCTCTAAGAACTCGTTGCCCGCCCGGTAGTAGCGAACGAGGTCGTAGTCGGGCTTGTCGCGGCCGGGTTCCGGGAGGTCGTCCTCGTCGAAGTGCTCGTAGGCCCAGGTGAACACGGCCATCTGGCGGCCCGCGTCGTTGACGTAGTACTCGCGGGTGACGTCGTAGCCGGCGTAGTCGAGGACCCTGGAGACGGCGTCGCCGAGGATGGGGTTGCGGGCGCGCCCGACGTGGACGGGGCCGGTCGGGTTCGCGCTCGTGTGCTCGACGACGACGGAGTCGCCGGTGTCGGGCAGGCGCCCCCAGTCGTCGGCCTGCGCGGACTCCAGCGTGGCTGCGTAGTACTCCTCGCTCGGCGTGAAGTTCACGTACGGGCCCTGCGAGCTAACGCCGCCGACGTAGTCCGCCTCTGTCAAGTCGAGCGCGTCGACGAGTTCGGCGGCGACCTGCGGCGGCGGTGCCCCCGCCTCGCCCGCGAGCCGGAACGCCGCGCTGGACGCGAGTACGGCGGGAACGTCCGCGGGTGGTTCCTCGATGCCGAGGTCCCCGGTCGGGTAGCCGAGGTCGTCGAGTGCGGCCGCGAGGGCCGTCTCGACCTCCCGGCGGAAAGCGATGAACATGTCCGGTGGGTCGTGGGCGGCGGCAAAAGGTGTTCTGAAAGTCCGGACGCGAGCGACCTACTTGCCGAGGTAGAGGTCCCGCACGCGCTGGGAGCTCCGGATGGTCTCGGCGTCGGCCTCGAACTTGTTCTCGCCCATGTCGAGGGCGTAGGCGCGGTCGGTGACGTCGAGCGCGGCGTCGACGTTCTGCTCGACCATCAACACCGCCGTGCCCGTCTGCCGGATCTGGTCGACGTGCTCGAACGTCCGCTCGATGAGCTGGGGCGCCAGCCCCGCCGAGGGCTCGTCGATGAGCAACACGTCGGGGTCGGGCATCAGCGCGCGCGCCATCGCGAGCATCTGTCGCTCGCCGCCCGAGAGCGTCTCCGCGTCCTGGCTGTGGCGCTCCTCCAGACGCGGGAAGAGTTCGAACATCCGCTGTCGGCGGTCGTCCGCGTCGCTAGCGTGGATGGCCCCGATGTCGAGGTTCTCCGCGACGGTGAGGTTGGGGAAGACGTTCGACGTCTGCGGGACGTAGGAGACCCCGTGGGACACCATCTGGTTGGCTTCGAGGCCCGAGTAGTCCTCGCCGCCGATCTCGATGGTGCCCGCCCACAGCGGCAGCTGCTTGAACAGCGCGCGCATCAGCGTCGACTTCCCGGCGCCGTTCGGCCCGAACACCAGCACGATCTCGTCGTCCTGCACGTCGATGTCGACGCCGTACAGCACCTGGAGGTCGCCGTAGCCGGTCTCGACGTCGCGCGCGGAGAACACCGCGTCGTCGTACCGCCGGACGGTCTCGATGTCGCTCATCGGTCGTACCCCCCGAGGTAGGCCTCGACGACGCGCTCGTCCTCCTGGACGATGGAGGGCGGGCCGGACGCCAGCGTCTGGCCGTTGTGCATCACGACGACGCGGTCGCAGTTCTCCATCACGACGCCCATGTCGTGCTCGATGAGCAGGATGGTCCGGCCGCGGTCGTTGAGTTCGCGGAGCCGGGCCAGTAGTTCGTCGGTCAGCGACGGGTTGACGCCCGCGATGGGTTCGTCGAGCAGGATGATCTCGGGGTCCATCATCAGCACCCGGCCGAGTTCCAGCAGTTTCCGCTGGCCGCCGGAGAGGGCGCTCCCGTACTCCTCGGCGAGGTGGTCGAGTTCGAGGAACTCGAGGGTCTCGTCGACCGTCGCCTGGATGTCGGCCTCCTGGTCGTCGACGGCGCCCGACCGGAAGATGGTGCTGAGCGCTCGCTCGCCGAGCTGTCCCTTCGCGGCGAACGCGAGGTTCTCGCGGACGGTCATCCCGCGGAACGTCTTCGGCGTCTGGAACGTCCGCCCGACGCCGCGGCGCGCGATCTCGGTCGGCGAGAGCCCCTGGATCGGGTCGCCGTCGAGGCGCACCTCGCCGCTGTCGGGCGTGTGGACGCCCGTGATGCAGTTGAATAGCGTCGACTTCCCGGCGCCGTTCGGGCCGATGAGTCCCGTGATGGACGCCCGCTCGACGCCGAAGGTGGCGCCGTCGACGGCGACCAGGCCGCCGAACGTCTTCACGACGTTGTCGACTTCGAGCAACTCCGTACCGTCGTCGGCCGGCTGCCCGCCGGCCGGTGTGTCGTCAGTGGACATCGGTCACTCCTCCTCCCCCAGCGCCTCGATCTCCGAGGGGTCGCCGAACAGTCCCTCCGGTCGGTACCGGATGACGAGCACGAACAGCAGGCCGATGACCACGAACCGCATGCTCGGGATGAACGACGGGTTGTCCGGGAGCGGGCCGGCGAGCGCGGGGAGCACGCCGGTCAGCGGGTCGGGGAGCGTCCCCTGGACCCAGTTGTAGGCCGTCGTGATGAACCGCGTCGACTCCTCGAACGCCACGACCAGCAGGGCGCCGGCGACCGCGCCGGTGTTCGACGCCGCGCCGCCGAGCAGCATCGCGGCCCACACCGTGAACGTCACGTGGGGAACGAACTGCGCGGTGACGACGCTGCCGAGGTAGTGGGCGTAGACGCCGCCCGCGAACCCCGCGATCATGCCGCCGATGACGAACGACTTCAGCTTCACCACGGTGGTGTTCTTCCCGAGCATCTCAGCGGCGGCCTCGCTCTCGCGGACGCCCTTCAGCAGCCGGCCGAACGGTGCTTCGAGCACGCGTTCGACGAGCAGGTAGACCGCGAGCAGGCTGAGGACGGCGAACGCGAGGTACGCGAGCTGCCAGGCGTCCGGACCGAGCGCGGCCTGTCCGGGCTTCGGGACGCTGTTCATCCCGAACGAGCCGTTGGTGAGCCACGCCTCGTTGACGAGCACGTCGCTGAACACGCCCGCCAGCGCGAACGTCGCGATGGCGAGGTAGTGGGTGCCGAGGCGGACGCTCGTCAGGCCGATGAGCAGCGCCAGTGCGCCGCCGACGAGCGCTGCGGCGGCGAGACTGACGGGGAACCCCCACGGCATCGGGAGGTCGAACCAGACGACGTAGCTGGCGTTCGTCACTGTCGACGGCGGCGGCATCGTCACGATGGCCGACGCGTACGCGCCCGCCGCGAAGAACGCGACGTGGCCGAAGTTCAGCAGCCCCGTGTAGCCGTAGTGGACGTTCAGCCCGAGCGTCAGCAGCCCGTAGATGCAGCCGATGGTGGCGACGGCGACGAAGAACGCCGCCCACCCCGTGAGCAGCGCCATCAGAACTCACCTCCGCGGATGCCCTCCGGTTTGAACAGGAGGACGCCGACGAGGATGATGAACGCGTAGGCTCGCGTGTAGTTCGCGGAGAGGTACGTCGACCCGAAGTTCATCGCGAGCCCGATGAAGACCGCCCCGAGCATCGCGCCGTACGGCCGCCCGATGCCGCCGAGCAGCGTCGCCGCGAAGACGACGATGAGGTACTCGAACCCGACGCCCGGCCGGAACGGCGAGAACAGCACCGCGTAGAGGATGCCGGCCATGGCGCCCGCCCCGGCGGAGATGAACCACGTCTGGCGGACGACGTTCGTCGTGTCGATGCCCGCCACCTCGGCCAGCGCCCGATTGCCGCTTGTCGCCCGCATGCGTTTGCCGAGCATCGTTCGCTGGAGCAGCAGGTGGATGGCGAGCATGGTGACGACGCTCACGACGATGACGCCTAGCTCGAGGTCCGTGAGCCGGACGAGCCCGAAGTAGTCTGTGCGCCGCATCAGGGGGATGGGGAGCTGGCGCGCGCTGACGCCGACCCACCCCTGGAGCAGGTTCCGGAGCACGAACGAGACGCCGATGGAGGTGATGAGCAGGGGGAGCGCGCCGCGATTGGAGATGGGTTCGAAGAACACGCGGGAGACGCCGACGCCGAGCAGGCCGACGACGACGATGGCGAGCACGGCGGCGGCCGGCAGCGGCACCGAGAGCCCGAAGAGGCCGCCCGCGAGGAACACCGTCAGGTAGGCGCCGTACGTGAGGAACTCCCCGTACGCGAAGTTGATGAACCGCGTCACGCCGTAGGAGAGCGTTAGCCCCACGGCGCCGACGGCGATGACACTCCCCTCGATGAGGCCGAACACGACCGTCTGCAGGAGGTTGTCGAGAACCATGCTGGAGGGAGGGCGCGCTTAGAGTGCCTCTGGTGGCAGGCGACCCGCCTCGGTCCAGCTGCCGTCCTGTGCCTTCTTGATGGCGAACGGCGCGACGATGTCGCCGTTCTCGTCGAAGTTGATGGGGCCGACGAGCCCCTCGTAGTCGACGTCGGCGCCGCCCTCGATGGAGGAGGCACCCTGCGTGTAACTGGTGACCTGCTCCTCGGGTGGTTTGGCGACCTCGGGGATGGCCGACGCGATGTTCGGCCCGGAGAGGTCTCCGTCGTTGGCCGCGACCTGCTTCATCGCGAGCCCCATGACGTTCATCGCGTCGTAGGTGTTCGTCGCGAACACCTTCCCGCCCTCCTCCCAGCCGGCGTACTCCGTGATGCGGTCGAAGAAGCTCTCGAGTCGGCCAGCCTCCTGGGCTGGCTGGTAGGTCGCGGCGTTCAGCCCGAGCATCCCGTCAGTGACCTGGTTCTCGCTCTGGGAGAGGAAGTCCTGGTTGGTCTGGTCCTGGGTCGCAAACCAGTTGCCCTCGTACCCCGCCTGGAAGCCGGCCTCCGTGATCTTGATGCTGTCCTCGACCGAGGCGATGAGCACCGTGATATCCGGGTCAGAGTCCATCATCTGCTGGACCTCGGAGGTGTAGGAGGCCTTGCCCGTTCGGATGTCCATCGCGGTGGTGATGGTGCCGCCGAACTCCTCGAACGAGGAGCGTACCGGCTCCTTGAACGACTGGAACACCTCCTTGTTCCCGACCATGAGCGCCATCCGCTCGTAGTCCTGGATGGAGTTGTACTGTTGCTCGCGTGCCGCCTTCGCGATGGCGCGGCCGCCGAGGGAGTCTGAGGACACCGTCCGGAAGATGTACTCGCCGCCCCGGGAGTCCAGCGACGTGGTCCCCGCGGTCGGCGTGACGACGGGCACCTCGTTCTCGACGAGCGTGTCGATGACCGCCGACATGGTGATGCTCGTCGGGCCGATGACGCCGCTGACGTTCTCGACGTTGACGAGGCGGTTGGTCGCCGACACGGACGCGTCCGGCGAGGCCTCGGTGTCGCCCTGGACCACGGTCAGGTTGCGGCCGCCGATGCCGCCCTCCGCGTTGATCTCCTCGACGATCATGTTGACGACCGGGAGGACGTTCGCGCCGACCCACGCGTAGTCGCCGGAGAACGGCAGCAGGACGCCGATCTTCAGCGGGTCGGAGCTACCGCCGCCGCCGCTGCTCGTGGTCGTCGTGTCGCCACCGCTACTGGTTGTCGTGTCGTCGCCGCCCCCGTCACCGTCGCCGCCGGTACAGCCGGCCAGGGCCGCGATTGTTGCTACGCCGCCAGTTCGTTTAAGGAATCGCCGTCTGTCGATTCTCATGTGAATGTTTCTCACAGGATAGGGCTAAAAGCATTCTGGTGTTGGTAACAATCACCCACTCCGCTAGCGATGCTCATGGAGCAGCGAGAGCGGTCGCCGCTCAGAGGTCGCGGCCGCCGTCGACTTCCAGGGCCGTCCCCGTGATCATGTCGGCGTCGTCGGACGCCAGGAACGCCGCCGCCTGCGCGATGTCGTCGGGTTCCGCGAGACGCCCGAGCGGAATCGTCGCCGCCATCTCGTCGACAGAGAGCCCCTCGCTGGTGAACTCCGGCAGCATCTCCGTGTCAGTCGCGACGGGGCAGATTGCGTTCACGCGGACGCCGTCCTCGGCGAGTTCGTGGGCCAGTTGCTTCGTCAGCGTCACCATCCCGCCCTTCGACGCGCAGTACGCCGACAACCCGTTCCGGGGGCGGATGGCCGCCGTGGACGCCGTGTTGAGGATGACGCCGCCGCCCTGCTCGCGCATCTGGGGCACCGCGTACTTCGCACCGAGGAACGCGCTCTTGAGGTTCACGTCCTGGATGCGGTCCCACGTCTCCTCGGTCACGTCCTCGACGGGCGTCGACCGCTGGGGGATGCCGGCGTTGTTGTGGAGGACGTCGAGACGCCCGTAGGTGTCGACGGCGTGCTCGACGAACCCCTCGACGTCGTCGGCGTCGGAGACGTCCGCGCGGACCGCGGTCGCCTCACCGCCGTCGGCCGCGATGCGGTCGGCCGTCTCGACGGCGGCGTCCTCCTCGAGGTCGACGACCACGACCGACGCGCCGCGCTCGGCGAACAGTTCCGCGGTCGCCCGCCCCATCCCGGCGCCCGCGCCGGTCACAGCCACCACTTTGTCACTCACTGTCATGAGTCACCGGAGGGCGCCGACGCACAAAAAGCCGGGGCGCACCGGCAGTTCTCGTTACGCGCCGGGCAGGTCGCCGCCCGACCCCTCCTCCAGGTTGATGGCGATGTTCTTCGACTGGAGGTAGGAGTCCAGCGCCTCCAGGCCCTTCTCTCGGCCGATGCCGGACTTCTTGTACCCGCCGAACGGCGTCTGGTTCGTGTCGGCGAACCACTTGTTCACGTAGACGTTCCCCGCCTCCAATCGCTGGGCGGCGCGGTGGGCGCGCCGCACGTCGTTCGTGAACACGCCGGCGACGAGGCCGTAGTCGACGTCGTTGCCGATGTCGACCGGGTCCTCGTCGTCGCCGTACGGGATGACGGTCAACACCGGACCGAATATCTCCTCCTGGGCGACCCGCATCCCGTTGTCCACGTCGACGAGCACGGTCGGTTCGAGGAAGTAGCCGTCGCGGTCCGGCGATTCCCTGCCGGTGGCGAGCGTCGCCCCCTCCTCGACACCGACGTCGACGTAGTCCCGCACGCGCTCGAAGTGTTCGGCGCTGTTCAGCGGCCCCATGTCCGGGTCGTCCGTGCCCGGCCCGAGTTCGTACGCCGACGCGCGCTCGACGATGCGCTCGACGAACTCGTCGTAGTGGTCCTCGTGGACGATGGCGCGGTCGGCCGCCGAGCAGACCTGCCCCCCGTTCGCGAAGATGCCCTGCTCGACCCACGAGACGGCCTCCTCGAGGTCGGCGTCGGGGTAGACGATGGCCGGGTTCTTCCCGCCGAGTTCCAGGGTCACGGGCGTGACGTTGCCCGCCGCCGCCTCCATCACCCGCTGGCCAGTGGCGACGCTCCCGGTGAACGTGATGGTGTCGACGTCCGCGTGGTTCGTCAGCGCCGCGCCCGTCTCGCCGGCGCCCGAAACGACGTTGACCGCCGCCTTGGGAACGCCCGCCTCGGCGCAGAGTTCGGCGAGGCGGTACGCCGACAGCGGCGTCGTCGGCGCGGGCTTGACGACTGTGGTGTTCCCGGCGGCGAGCGCCGGCGCCACGCCGCGCGCGAAGATGTTCCCCGGGAAGTTCCACGGGATGATCTGCGCGGAGACGCCGTAGGGCTCCCGGACGACGTAGTCCACCTGTCCCGTGCCGACGGGGACCGAACGCCCCTCGAGTTTGTCGGCGGCGCCCGCGTAGTACTCGAAGTACCGCGCCGCGCTCAGCATGTCCGAGCGCGCCTGCGAGAGCGGCTTCCCCTGGTCGCGCGATTCGAGGTCGGCGAGCTCGTCGGCGTGTTCGCGCACGAGTTCCGCGACCCGGTGGAGCGTCTGGCCGCGCTCGACGGGGTCGGTGTCCCGCCAGTCGGGGAACGCCTCGCTGGCCGCCCGAACGGCCCGGTCGACGTCGGATTCGTCTGCGACGGCTACCTCGGCGAACGCCTCGCCGGTCGCCGGGTCGAGGGTCTCCACGTAGTCGTCGCTGGCGGGCGGGACGCGCTCGCCCCCGATGAGGAGGTCGTGTCGCTCCAGAGAGCGTGTGCTGCTCATGCGCCCACCTACTCGCCCCCGTTACTTGGTATCTCTCCTGGTGGCAAACGCCCCCGCTCCGCGTCGGGCGGTCGTCGCGTGGTTCCCGGCCCTGGTAGCGCCACGCTTTTGCACGCGAGCGCCGAACCCGCTCTCATGCCGAAGCAGGTGGACGACCCCGACTACCACCACGAGAACCACACCGCGGCCCAGACCTGCGGGTGGACGGCGAACGCGCTCCGCGGGGAGGGCACCTGCTACAAGCACGCCTTCTACGGTATTCGCTCCCACCGCTGCATCCAGATGACACCAGTTGTTCGGTGCAACGAGCGCTGCGTGTTCTGCTGGCGGGACCATGCCGGCCACACGTACGAACTCGACGGCGTGGAGTGGGACGACCCGGAGGCGGTGGTGGACGCCTCCATCGAACTCCAGAAGAAACTGCTCTCCGGGTTCGGCGGCAACGACGAAGTCCCCAGGGAACGCTTCGAGGAGGCGATGGAACCCCGCCACGTCGCCATCTCGCTCGACGGCGAACCCACGCTCTACCCCCACCTCCCGGAACTGCTGGAGGCGTTCCACGACCGCGGGCTGACGACGTTCCTCGTCTCGAACGGTACCCGCCCCGAGGTGCTCCGGGAGTGCGACCCAACGCAGCTGTACGTCTCCGTCGACGCCCCCGAGCGCGCGACGTTCGACGACGTCGTGGGCGCGACGGAGGACGACGCGTGGGAGAAACTCGTGGACACGATGGACGTGCTCCACGAGAAGGACGAGACCCGCACCGTCCTGCGGACGACGCTGGTCGGCGGCGAGAACATGACGAACCCGGACTGGTACGCGGCGTTCTTCGAGCGCGCGGACCCCGACTTCGTGGAGCTGAAGGCGTACATGCACGTCGGCAACTCCCGGAGTCGCCTCGACCGCTCGGCGATGCCCAACCACGAGGACGTTTTGGAGTTCGCGGAGGCCATCCAGGCGCACATGCCCGAGCACACGGTGCTGAAAGACCAGGAGGTCTCCCGCGTCGCCCTGCTCGCCCGCGAGCGGGACACCTGGGTGCCCGAACTGGCGGCGGACTCCGAGTTCTGGAGCGACGAGCCGGCGAGCGCGGACTGACTTCCAGTTCCGGGACGCGTTCCATATCCGGTATGCTTATGCGGCGGCCGACAGTAGCCACGAACATGTCACACGCCACCGGCACGCGCGAGGTCGGGTTCGACGAACTCGCCGTGCTGAAACTGCTCGCGCTCGACGGCGCGCGCCGCGGCGAAACCAAGGTCTCCTGCGGGGACCTGGCCGGCCACCTCGACGCCTCCAACCAGACCGCGTCGCGGCGCCTGCAGGCACTCGACGACGCCGGCCTCGTGGAGCGGGACCTCGTCAGCGACGGCCAGTGGGTCGCCATCACGGAGGACGGCAGCCGCGCGCTCGAACACGAGTACGAGGACTACCGCCGCATCTTCGAGGACCCCGGCGAACTCGCGCTCTCCGGCGCCGTCACCAGCGGCATGGGCGAGGGCCGCCACTACATCAGCCTCCCCGGCTACAACCGCCAGTTCCAGGAGAACCTCGGCTACGAACCCTATCCCGGCACGCTCAACGTCGACCTCGACGCCGAGAGCCAGCGCGCCCGGTCGGCCCTCGAGGCGATGACCGGCGTGAAAATCGAGGAGTGGGAGGACGAGGACCGCACCTACGGCTCGGCCACCTGCTACCCCTGCGCCGTCGCCGGCGACGACAGCGAGTTCTCGCCGGCCCACGTCATCGTCCCCGACCGCACCCACCACGACGAGAGCCAGATGGAGCTCATCGCGCCCGAGAAGCTCCGCGACGAACTCGGCCTGCTCGACGACGACGAGGTGACCATCCGTGTCGAAGAGCGGTAACGTGACCGCCGTCGAGCGCGCCGTCGCCGCCTTCCGCGACGGCGAGCCGGTGCTCGTCCACGACGCCGCCGACCGCGAGGGCGAGGTGGACCTCGTCTATCCCGCCGAATCCGTCACCCCCGGGGACGTGGTCCGCCTCCGCAATGACGCCGGCGGACTCGTCTGCGTCGCGCTCGCCGACGAGGTGGCCGACGCCTTCGACCTCCCGTTCGTCGCCGACGTCATCGACCACGACGTCGCCGACCACGACCACCTCGGCTACGACGAGCGGTCGTCGTTCTCGCTGTCCGTCAACCACCGCGACACGTACACGGGCATCACTGACGACGACCGCGCGCTCACCATTTCGGAACTCGGCCGGGCGGCTGCCGACCCGGACGGCGTCGACTTCGCCGACGAGTTCCGCGCGCCCGGCCACGTCCACCTGCTCCGCGCCGCGCCCTCGCTCGCGGACCGCCAGGGCCACACCGAACTCGCCGTCGAACTCGCCCGCGCGGCTGGCGTCGCGCCGGCCGCCGTGGTCTGCGAGATGCTCGACGACGAGACGGGCGAGGCGCTGTCCGTCGCGGACGCGAAGGCGTACGCCGAGCGCAACGACCTCGTCTACGTCGAAGGGAGCGACCTGCTCGCGGCGTTCGAGGCGTAGTCAGACCGACGACGACAGCAGCGACTCGAAGATCTGCTGTTCGGCCTTCCGGAGGTGCTGGTGGAACGTCGGCGCTGCGACGTCCAGCGACGCGGCGACGTCCTCGCCGGAGGCCTCGCGGGGCCACTCGAAGAAGCCGGCGTGGTAGGCCGCCCGGAGCGCCGCCCGCTGCCGGTCGGTGAGTGACTCCGTGAACACGTGGTCGAGCTGTTCGGCGCCTGTCCCCGGGCGCGTGGTCTGGCGCCGCGCCACCATCTCGGCCGTGGGGTAGGCGTCGCGGACGACGTCAACGAGCGCCCGGGTGTCCGCGCTCGGCGCCAGATGCAGCGACATCTGGAGGTCGCCGTCCTCGACGACGAACTCCTCGACGGAGCCGCCCAGCGAGGCCAGCACCGACAACACCGGGGGGCTGGAGAGGCGCGCCTCGAAGGCCACCCCGTCTCCGCCGGTGTCGCGGAACCGCACGTCCTTCCAGTGGTCGACGGCGTCCACGATGGCCTCCAGGTTCTCGACGGCGTTCTGGGTGGCGTGGCCGTAGACGAGGTACTCCGCGTCGGTTATCGGGACGGTCTCCTCGATGGTGAACCGGCCGTCGGCGGTGGTGTCGGTGTCGAGCGCCTCGAAGAGCGCCGGGATGTGGAACCGGAGTTCGACGACCTCGTCGCTCATCAGCGCGCGCTTGCGCTCGACCGCCGCGATTGCGTGGCCGACGATCTCGCCCAGTTGGCCGATGACCGCCCGCTCCCGGCCCTTGAAGGCGTGCGGGCGGTCGGCGTAGACGTTCAGCACGCCGAACACCGTGCCCTGGTGGGTGATGGGTATCGCGGCCGAGGAGTGGAAGTCGTACGTCTCCGCGACGTCGCGCCACGGCGCGTACTCCGCGTCGTGCTGGACGTCCTGGGAGGTCTGCATCTTCCCCGTGCGGAGGGCTCTGCCGGTCGGTCCCTCGCTGTGCTCGTCGTCCGGGTTCACCGAGATGGTGACGTCGTCGAGGTAGCCGTCCGTGCCCGCGCTGGCGCGTGGGTCGACGGTTCGGGAGTTCGGTTCCACGTCCCCTATCCAGGCGAACCGGTAGGAGTCCGCGGCCGCGAGGCGCTCGCAGACCGTCTGCTCGATCTGCTCGCGCGTTGACTGCTCGATGACCGCCTCCGTTATCTCCTGGACGACCTGGTTGATGTCGTTGAGCGCGGACAGCTGTTCGCGCTGCCGGACCAGTTCGTCCTCGCGCTCCTTGCGTTCGGTGATGTTCTGGGCCGTCGTCATCCCCGCGAACACGTCGCCGCGCTCGTCGGTGATAGGTACCCCGCGGACCACCCACTCCGCGTCCGCGTACGAGAGTTCGACCGACCGCTCCTCGCCGTCGAGTGCGGCCTCGAAGACGGGTTCGAGTTCGTCGGCGGTCTCGTCGCCCCACGCTTCGCGGACGCTCCGGCCTTCGACGTCCTCGGGGTCGACGGGGAGGTCGGCGAACCCCTGTCCGGCGGCGAGCGTGTAGGTGAAATCGTCGTCGAAGAGGGCCACGATGCCGTTCGGGAAATACTCCGCGATGGTGCGGTAGCGGCGCTCGGACTCCTCGAGTGCGCGCTCGCGCTCCCGCCGCTCGCTGATGTCGCGGACGACGCCGACCTTCCGCGCCGGCTCCTCGCCCACGGTCGGCAGCGCGGTGAACCGGCTCTCGGCGGGTAGACGGCTGCCGTCTGCGCGGTTGAGGTCGGCCTCGATGGTCGCACTCCCCGTCTCCTCTTCCAGAATCTGCTCGAGGTCCTCGGCGGACTGCTCGAGCACCGCCTCGTCGACGACGAGCGAGCAGTGCGAGCCGAGCAGTTCTTCGCGGCTGTAGCCGGTCATCTCGACGTAGGCGTCGTTCACCTGCGAGAAGCAGAAGTCACCGTCGAGGACGTAGACGCCGTCGTCGATGGTCTCGACGATGGTCTTGTGCAGTTCGAGCTCCTGCTCGTGTTCCTTCCGGTCGGTGACGTCACGGAAGTACACCGACAGTCCGGTCTCCGAGGGGTAGGCGTGGACCTCGAACCACGCGTCCAGCGGCTCGGGGTAGTACGCCTCGAACGTGGTCGGCTCCTGGCTCTCCATCGCCGTCCGGTACTCTGCCTCGAACCGCGAGTCGACCGCGTCCGGGAACGACTCCCAGATGTTCTCGCCTTCGAGGCCGTCGCCGTCCGGGTCGACGAGTTCCTGGGCGCGCTCGTTGAAGTGCGTGAACGTCCAGTCCTCGTCGAGCGCGAAGAACGCGTCCGTGATGCGGCCGTATATCTCCTCGAGTTCGCTCTCCAGGTCGTCGCGGTGGCGGGTGAGCTGTCGCTGCTTCTCCTTGCGCGCCGTGATGTCACGGCCGACGCCCACGATGCCCACGACCTTCCCGTCGTCCAGAATCGGGTTGCTGGTGAACTCGTACGGTATCTCCGTGCCGTCGGCGGTCACGAGTCGCAGTTCGAGGGTCACGCTCTCCCGTTCTTCGACGGCGGCCTCGATAGCGTTCTCGACCCGCCGAGTTGCCTCGTCGGCGAGGAGCTCCCTGGCCTGCATCCCCGCCACCGCCTCGTCGTCGTAGCCGGTTACCTCCACGAGCCGGTCGTTCCAGCGCGTGAGCCGCCCGTCGGTGTCCACCGCGTAGACGATGTCCCGCTGGTTGTCGAGGATGGTTTCGACGAACGCCGTCTCCTCCCGGAGCTCGCGCGTCCGCTCGTCGAGTTCCCGCTCGGCCGTCTGTTGTTCGGTGACGTCGGTCACGACCCCCTCGAGGAACCCACGGCCGTCGTCGTCGACGAGGGTCCCGTGTTCGGCCACCCACCGGACCTCGCCGTCGGCGGTCTGGACGCGGTACCGGACCGTGAACTCGTCGTCCTCGCGCAACTGCGCGGCGACGTCCTCGCGGACGTCCGCCCGGTCGTCCGGGTGGACGACGTCGTCCGTCCAGCTCACGTCGCCGGACTCGAGGGCGGCGGCGTCGTAGCCGGTGATGTCGCTGCAGGCGTCGCTGACGAACGTCATCGGCTGCCCGGACTCGTGTAGACACCGGTAGACCATCCCCGGGGTGTTGTCGATGAGCCGCGCCAGTTCGACGCCGCTCTCGGCCGCCGTTCCGGGTCTCGTGGCCGCCGTTGGCTGCCACCAGACGCGGCCCCTGCTCCCGACCTTCTTCGTCTGCAGGTACCCGTCGTCGGCGAGGCGCTCCAGACGGGCGTACGTGCTCCGACGGGAGATGGGTAACTCCTCGGCCACCTCGTTCGTGGTCAACGGCTCACCCGTGCCGTCGACCGTCTCGAAGACTGCGAGCGCCTCACGCAGCCCATCACTCAGTGTACCACTGGCCATTAGTTTCCCCTGTAGAACGCATACCTAATTAAGCCTCCGTGGACGGAAGTAACAGTCCGGGAACGCTGCAATCAATCCTGTCCACGTCGAAATCTACTGGTAACCAATCAGTACCACGTGGCTGTCAAATCACCGCCACGACGCCGAGGAGACGGCGAAACGGCAGCCTAATTGCTTATGGTCAATCCTTACCCGGGAACGACCCCTCTATCGATACACGAACTCACGGCTGGGTGCCGTGAACACCTACAATGAGCAAGGCACAACTGGAACACGGGCTGGAACGAGGGGATGACACCGAACTCACGGAGAGCGAACGTCACCGACTGCTGGCCAACGAGCGGCGGCAGGTCGTCCTCGACGTCCTCCCCGAGCAGACCGACGAACTGACCCTCGAGGAACTGACGACGGCGGTCCTCGAACGGGAACTCGCCGGCCCGGGCGAGGACTCGCCGGCCCGGGCGAGGACCCGCCGGCACGGAAGCAGGTGGCGGTGTCGCTCCACCACGTCCACCTCCCCGTGCTCGAAGACGTGGGCGTCCTCGACTACGACCCGGACAGCCATCGCGTTGCGGTCCAGTAGTCGGGCGCCGCCCGCTCGTCCACGACCGCTCGCCGAGACGGCCACCCGGACGGGGGCGTCGGCACAGCGCTCCCGATGAGCATCGTCGCGGAGTTCAGTCTCCCGCCCCGGGCGATACCCGGCGGGGAGACCCTCGAGTCCCTCCCAGAGGCGACGATCGAACTCGAACGACTGGTTCCGATGGGCGACGCCGCGCTCCCGTTCTTCTGGGTAGTCGACGCCGACCCGCAGCGGTTCCGCGAGCGGTTCCAGGCGGAGGAAGGGGTCGCAGCCGTCGAGATACTCACCGAGGTCGAGTCGGGCGCGCTGTTCCGCGCGGAGTGGGCGTCCGAGGCGGTGGTCGTCCAGGGGATGTCTGACCTGCGGGTGACCATCCTCGACGCCACCGGGACCGCCGACGGCTGGACGTTCCAGGTGCGGGGCGGGAGCCGCGACGATCTCGGCGCGTTCCGGCAGCTGCTCACCGACCAGGGCGTCGACGTCGAGATAGGCCGCATCTACGGCTTCGCGGAGCTCCTGGGCGACGACCGTCTGCTGACACCGGAGCAGCGCCGGACGCTGCTCCTCGCCTACCAGCGCGGCTACTTCGACGAACCCCGGCAAGTCACGCAGGCGGAACTCGGGGACCACTTCGGCATCAGCGGCCGGGCCGTCTCCAACCGGCTCCGTCGCGGGACCCGGAACCTCGTCACCAGTTCCCTGCTCGACCCGACGACGCGGGGCGATTCGAACGGCCCCACTTAAACTCCCTTCTCGAGGGAACCACTAGCTATTGGCAGGGTCCGTGCGTACTCTGCTATCATGTTGCAGGACGACTCGCAGCGCACGCCCCTCCAGACGTTCACGTGGGACGACGACGAGTCGGCGAGTGCGGCCGTCGTCCGGGCCGTGGCTGCCTACAGGGGCCGGGACCCGACGTCGATGGAGCCGCTGTACACGGCTGTCGAACCCGACGCGCTGGACGCGCTGTTCGACTCGCGCCCCGAACAGAACGCCTACATCGAGTTCTCCTTCGCTGGACTCCGCGTCCACCTCAGAGCCGACGGCAACGGGAAACTGTTCGCGGCGCCGTAGCGCGTCAGTCGTCGGCGGGCGCCGCGGGGTCGGCCTCCGCGCGAGTCTGGCTGTAGCCGTGGCCGGTCAGCGCCATCGCGAACAGCACGAGCGGTGAGAGGAACCCGAAGAAGTAGTAGAGCGCGAAGTCCCACGACGTCGCGAACGCGGGCCCGAGGACGCCCGCCATGTAGACGGCGCCGGCGTGCCACGGGAACAGCGGCCCGGTGGGCGTGCCGGCGGCCTCGACGGCCCGCGAGAGGTCACGCTCCTCGAGACCGTACTCCTCGTAGAGGTTCCGGAGGCTCATCCCCGGGACCACGATGCTCATGTACTGTTGGGCGGAGAACGCGTTGGTCACCATCGCGGAGACGCCGGTGCCCGCGACCAGCGACCCGGGCGACCAGACGGCGGCCGTGAGGTGGTGGGCGAGCGTAGCGAGGATGCCGGTGCGCTCGAGGATGCCGCCGAGGGCGAGCGCGGCGACGACGACGGCGATGGTCCAGGCGGACCCGGCGATGCCGCCCGTCGTCAGCAGGCCGTCGACGAGTTCGCTCCCCGTCGCGGGGCTGGTGCCGTTGAGGAAGACGTCCCACGCCTTCGTGAACGACGCGCCCTGTGCGACTATCGTCGTGAACGCGCCCGCGAAGACGCCGGCGACGAGGGAGGGCAGCGGCGGGTAGCCGCGGACCGCGAGGCCGAACGTGACGACTAGCGGCAGGAAGACGACGGCGCCGAGCGCGTAGGACTCCGCCAGCGGGCCGCTGATGGTGGCGACGTTCGCGCCCGCGTCGCTCACGACGAACACGCCGAGGACGGCGTAGGCGAGCACCGAGAGCCCGAAGGCGATGGCGGTGCCGGTCCGCATCGCGTTGATGTGGTCGTAGAGGTTCGTGTTGGTGACGGCGGCCGCGAGGTTGGTGGTGTCCGACAGCGGGCTCTGCTTGTCGCCGGCGTACGCGCCGGAGACGATGGCGCCCGCGGTCATCGCGGGGGAGACGCCGAGGCCGTTGCCGATGCCGATGAACGCGACGCCGAGGGTCCCCACGGTGGTCCACGAGGAGCCGATGGCGAACGCGACGACACCCGCGAGGACGGCGGTGACGGGCAGGAAGACGGTCGGCGACAGCGCGTCCAGTCCGTAGTACATCAGCCCGGGGATGGTGCCCGCGCTGGTCCACGTGGCGATGAGCCCGTAGATCACGAATAGGATGAGGATGGCCTGCAGGCCCATGCGGAGGCCGGCGGCCGCGGCGTCGTAGACGCCCTCCCAGTCGTAGCCGAGGCGGTAGCGGGCGAACAGTCCCGCGAAGACGATGCTCCACAGCAGCGGTGCGTGCGGCGCGAGCTCCAGGTAGCCCGAGCCGACGCCGAGGAAGACGACGACGGCGAGGACGGGCACGAGCGCCTCGCGCAGGCTCGGCCGGAGGGCCTCGTCGATGTCGTCGTAGGTGAGTGGCGTGAACTCGCTCATCGACGCGGCCTAATTCACTCCAGTAATTAAGGACGTTGGTTAGATTATCATCGGGCATTTCTGCCGCGTGTTGGAGAAACCAGCAAACGCCGCGGGGAGCGTCACTCGTGGTTTTATGATACGGCGAGCCGTTCCGGCGAGTATGAGCGGATTCGACGAGATGGACGTTGACACGATCTGGATGAACGGTGAGTTCGTGGACTGGGACGAGGCGAAAGTCCACGTCCTCACGCACGCCCTCCACTACGGCAGCGGCGTCTTCGAGGGCGTCCGCGCCTACGACACGGACAACGGCCCCGCCATCTTCCGCTGGGAGGAGCACCTCGAACGCCTCTACAACTCCTGCAAGCCCTACGACCTCGAAATCGAGTACACGCCCGAGGAGCTCACCGAGGCGGTGACCGAACTGCTCGACCGCCAGGACCTCGCGTCCTGTTACATCCGCCCGCTGGCCTACTACGGCTACGACACGCTGGGCGTCTCCCCGGGCGACTGCCCGACAGACGTCACCATCGCGGCGTGGCCGTGGGGCGCCTACCTCGGCGAGGACGCCCTCCAGAACGGCGTCGAGGTGATGGTCTCCTCGTGGCGCAAGCACTCCTCCAGCCAGATCCCGACGAACGCCAAGACCACCGGTCTCTACGTCAACTCCATGCTCGCTGGCGAGGAAGCCCGCCGCAACGGCTTCGTCGAGGCCATCGTCCTGAACAAGGAGGGCAACGTCGCGGAGGGTCCCGGCGAGAACCTCTTCCTCGTCCGGGACGGCGAACTGTACACGCCCGGCCTCTCCGAGAGCATCCTCGACGGCATCACCCGCGAGACGGTCATTACGCTGGCCGAGGAGCGCGGCTACACCGTCCACGACAACGTCTCCATCTCCCGGGGCGAACTCAACACCGCCGACGAACTGTTCTTCACCGGCAGCGCCGCCGAGGTCACCCCCATCCGCAAGGTCGACAACGTCGAGATCGGCGACGGCGGCCGCGGCCCCGTCACCGAGGAACTCCAGACTGCGTTCTTCGACCTCGTCGAAGCCGGCGAGCGCGAGGAGTGGTTCCACTACGTCTGAAACCGCCGACCGAACGCTGAACGACCCGACGACTCTCCTTCTGCGCTCGAACGAAGAACAGACACCGCCGACGGCCGACCGCCGGAATCGCTACTCGTCGTCCCCGACGAACTGCTCGACGCTCTGCTTCTTCTTCTCGTTCTCCCCGAAGCCCGCGCTCAACACGCGCGTCAGCGCGTCTTCGACGCTCTCGCCGGTCTCGACGATGTCGTCAGGGTCGACCTCGATGACGAAGCCCGTGGTGATGTTCGGGGAGGTCGGCATGAACACCACCTCGCGGCCGTCGTCTGTCGTCTTCCCGGTCTTGAACGCCGTCATCCGCATCCCCTGCCACGGCGAGATCTTCACGGGCTTCTGGAACTCGCCCGTACCGCCGGAGAGAACCGTCTCGACGGCCATCTTCGACGCGTTGTAGACGATGCGAAGAATCGGCAGCCGGTTCATCAGGTCGTCGATGATGCCCTCGACGATGCTCCCGACGGCCGTCCGCATCAGATAGCCCACCGAGAACACCAGCAAGACGAACACCAGCAGCGTCAGCCCCACCGCGGTCACCGGGTCGTCGATGGACGTCGCGATGCCAGCGAACCCCGCGATGATGCCGAACAGCCAGTAGATGACGTAGGCCGTGACCAGAATCGGCACGAGGACGACGAGACCGCTCGCGAAGTCCCGTTTCCAGGAGGTCATACCCGAACCCATAGAGGCAGGACGTAAAGTGATTGCGAGGTTGGGCGGCGCTACCGCCCGAGGACGGCGCGCAGGGCGAACAGCATGTTCTCCTTGCGCTCCATCGCGCGCCGGTAGAAGTACGAGAACCACTTGTCGCCGTACGGAACGTACTGCCAGACCTCGACACCCTCCGCCGACAGGTCGACCTGCGCGTCGTCGCGCACGCCCATCAGCATCTGGACCTCGTAGTCGGTGCCGTACTCGTCGTGGAGCTCCCGGGCCAGCGAGATCATCTCGGGGTCGTGGCTGCCCACCGCGACGCCGTCGTCGAACTCCCGGAACATGTACTCCAGGTAGCTGCGGTACGCCTCGTTGACGCGCTCTTTCTTCTTGTACGCGAGTGATTTCGGTTCGTCGTACGCGCCCTTCACGAGGCGCACCTTCCCGGGGAGGTCGGCGAGCCGTTCGAGGTCTTCCTCCGTGCGCTTGAGATTCGCCTGCACGCAGATGCCGACGTTCCCGCCGTACTCCGTCGTCTGCGCCTCGAAGGCGTCCAGCGTCGCGTCCGTCGTCTCGTGGTCCTCCATGTCGACCCACGTGAACACGTCGTGCTCGTCGGCCACTGAGACGATGTCCGCGAAGTTCTCGGCGAACACGTCGTCGCCGACGTCGAGGCCGATCTGCGAGGGTTTCACGGAGATACAGGCGTCCAGGTCGCTGCGCGAGATGTCCCGGGCGAGGTCCTCGTACGCTGCCGCGTCCTCGTCGGCCGGGGGGCGCTCTTCGTAGTGCTCGCCGAGCAGGTTGAGGATGGCCTTCACCCCCCGGTCGTTCAGGTCGTCGACGTGGTCGAGCGCTGCCGCGGGAGACTCTCCCGCGACGAACTGACTCGCGATGGGCGGTATCATACCAATGTCTGTGTCTCCCCCTCCCTTAAACGACCCGTCTGTTCGAAACCCCCGGGTTTTTGCGGCCGCCGCGTGCACCGGCGAGCATGGACCTCGCAGCCACCGTCGCCGTCGCGTTCTGGGCGATGCTCCCCGCCTACGTCCCGAACAACGTCGCGGTGCTCGCGGGCGGCGGCCGCCCCATCGACGGCGGCCGCACCTGGAACGGACGCCGCGTCCTCGGCGACGGGAAGACGTGGCGCGGCACGTTCGTGGGCATCCTCGCCGGCGTCGTGCTCGCCCTCGTACTCAATGCTCTCGAACCTGCTGCTGCCGACGGGCTCGGCGTCCCGATTCCCGTCTTCCCGCTCGCCGCGATGGTCGCGCTCCCGGCCGGCGCGATGCTCGGCGACATCCTCGCCTCCTTCGTCAAGCGCCGCACCGGCCGCGAGCGCGGCGCTGCCTTCCCGCTCGTCGACCAGCTAGACTTCGTCGTCGTCGCGCTCGCGCTCACCGCCGTCGCCGCCCCCGCCTGGTTCGGCGACACATTCACCCTCGAAGTCATCGCCGCCGTTCTCGTCCTCACCCCACTCCTCCACGTCGGCACCAACGTCGGCGCCTACCAGCTGGGTCTGAAAGACGAGCCCTGGTAAGCGACCTTTTGCTCTGCGGGCGCGGCTCCGCCGCGCCCGCAGAGCAAAAGCTCGGCCAAAAGCACTCCTCATTCGGTCCGCTTCGCGTCCCTCAGTCGTCGGCCGCTGCTCGCTCACTACGTTCGCTCGCAGCGTGAACCGCGACCCTCCCGGGCTCTTCGAGCCGCTCGGGTCGCGGATGCTTGCTTGGAGTGACGGGAGTTGACAAACACGAAAAACTTACCACGCTATTGTCGGTTCTCGAACCCGTGCAGAACCAGACAGGTGGGGTGAACAGGGGGACGACAGGCCTCGCGCTCGGGGCCGTGCTCTACGCGAGCGTCTGGCTGGCGGTGTTCGGACTGGGTTCGGGCTCCCCGGTTACGTTCTACGTGTGGGTCGCATCCGGGGGTCTCGCGATGGGTGGCCTGGCAGGCTTCGCCTTGGGGCGGGAGGGCTTGGTCACGCCCCTCTCGGTTGCCATCCTCGTTCTGCTGCTCGGACTGCTACCTACTGGTGGCGTCGACGGGGGAGCGTCCAGCCCCGGTATGTACTCGCTGGCGTTTCTCTTCGGGTGGCCGCTGTTCTTCGTCCTGGCCGGCCTGCTCGCTCTTCTCGAGCGGTCCGTCAGCGACTGGTCGCTGTCCCCGCTGTAGGTCGCGGCCGGCAGTTCGTCTGCTTCGACCTTGCCTGAACAGGGAAACCGCGTGAGCACCGCCCTCAGACTGGTTTCTCGTACACGTAGCCGTCGACGTCGAGCAGCTCGTCGTGGTGGTCGCCAACGCGCTCGTACCCCTTCGACTCGTAGAAGCCGATGGAGTCGTCGTTTTCGGCCATCACGACGAGGTCCACGGCGTCGTAGTTGGCATCCCGGGCGGCGTCCTCGACGCGAGCGAGCAGTCGGCTCCCGATTCCCGCTCCCTGGCGGTCGGGGTGGACGTACAGCGAGCCGAGCGTGTAGCCGTCGTCGGAGGGGACGCCGCTCGCGTAGCCGACCACCTCCCCGCCGCGTTCGGCGACGAACGTCACACTGTCGGCGTCGCGGTAGCGTTCTCGGAGGACTTCAGGTTCGTAGTGCTCCGCGAGGAACGCGTCGACCGCCTCAGTCCCGACGATGGGCCCGTGGGCGTCGTGCCACGCGGCCTCCGCGACGCCGTGGACCGCCTCCGCGTCCTCGGGTGTGGCTTCCCGCACCTGCATGAACGGTCGGTTCGGCGGCGCCCACCAAACCGGTTTCGCCGCCTGGCACCGCGCCCCACGACGGCGGCGGTGACCGGACACCTTTTACTGGACCGGCGCGCCGTCTCTGGCAATGGCGAACGACGACCTCATCGCGGCGCTGCGTGACGCAGACGCCGTGCAGTTCGGCGAGTTCGAACTCTCCCACGGCGGCACCTCGGAGTACTACGTGGACAAGTACCTCTTCGAGACGGACCCCGACTGCCTGCGCGCAATCGCGGAGGCGTTCGCGGAGCGAATCGACGCGGACACGAAACTCGGGGGCGTCGCCCTCGGCGGCGTACCCCTCGCCGCGGCCACGTCGGTGGTTGCGGACGTCCCGTACGTCATCGCGCGCAAGCAGGCCAAGGAGTACGGCACGGGCAACCGCATCGAGGGCCGCCTCGACGACGGCGAGGAGGTCGTCGTCGTGGAGGACATCGCGACGACCGGCCAGTCAGCCGTGGATGCCGTGGAGGCGCTCCGCAACGCCGGCGCAACGGTGAACCGGGCGTTGCTCGTCGTGGACCGCGAGGAGGGCGGCCGGGAACTGCTCGCCGACCACGGCGTGGAGATGGAGGCGCTGGTCACGGCGAGCGACCTGCTCGACTCGGCGTGACCAATCGCCCGGTCTGGGGTCGCCGCGGGACCCCGGTTGCCACCTGAAACAGCGCGTTCGTGGTTCCTTCCCGCCAGCAGCGTTTCGAGGTATTCAAGTTTGTGGAAACGTGCGTATCTGTATGAACCGAGCCGAGAAGGCGGCCCTGCAGTTGCAGGCCGTCGCGGTCCTGCGGACCCTGAAGGAGACGCGCACCTACGACGAACTCTCCGCGGAGACGGGGCTCCCCGCGGGCGACCTGAACCGCTACGTCAACGGTCACGTGCTCCCGAGCGCGGACCGGGCGCAGGCGGTCGTCGGCGACGCCGGCGCCGACCTGCTCCGTGAGGAACTGACCTCCCGCGTCCGCGTCGACGACGAGGGCTACGTGGACAACTCGGGGGTCGTCTTCGACCAGTCGTTCCTCGACCTGGCGGCACCGGTCACCGCCGAGACGTTCGACTTCGAGCGCCCCGACGTCGTGCTGACTGCCGCCACCGACGGCATCACCCTCGCCGCCGCGCTGGCCTCCTACTACGGCGCGGACTGCGCGTACGCCAAGAAGTCCAAGGAGACGGCCGTCGAGGAGTTCATCGAGGCCCGCCAGCGCCTCGATTCGGGCATCGAACTCACCTACTACCTGCCGGCGTCGGCCATCGGCGCGGGCGACACGGTGCTCGTCGTCGACGACCTCATCCGCTCGGGCGAGACCCAGGAACTCCTCCTCGACATCGCACACGCCGCCGACGCCGACGTCACCGGCGTGTTCACGCTCATCGCGGCCGGTCAGGAGGGCGTCGAACGCGCCCGCGAACTCACTGACGCACCGGTCGGCGCGCTCGCCCACCTCGACTGACACACCGCTCGGCCCCAGAATCGGCCGGTTCTGTGCACGTACGTGTCTATCATCGCTCCCCAGAACCTGTTTGAGTGCAAGAAGTACGAACGTGCATAACAACGCTTAATACTCTGGTATCGATGTGCTCGAACGTGCATCATGGGGCTCGCTGACTACTTCGAACTCGACGAACACGGCACCGACGTCAGCACCGAACTGGTCGCTGGCATCACCACGTTCCTGACGATGTCCTACATCGTCGTCGTCAACCCGGCCATCCTCTCGGCGGCGATCCAGATCGACGGCATCGGTCCGGAACGAACGTTCCAGATGATCGCTGTCGTCACGCTGCTCGCCGCTGCCACGGCGACGCTCGTGATGGCGTTCTACGCCAACCGGCCGTTCGCGCAGGCGCCCGGCCTCGGCCTCAACGCGTTCTTCGCGTTCACGGTCGTCCTCGGCCTCGGTATCCCGTGGCAGACCGCACTCGCCGCCGTCGTCGTGGAGGGCCTCGTCTTCATCGTGCTCACCGCCGTCGGCGCCCGCGAGTACATCATCCGGCTGTTCCCCGAACCCGTCAAACTCGCGGTCGGCGCGGGTATCGGACTGTTCCTCGCCATCATCGGCCTCCAGGAGATGCGGGTCATCGCCGGCTCCTCGGCCACCTTCGTCCAGTTCAGCCCGGTGTTCGCTAGCGACCCCGTCGCCGTCGTCAGCGTCGTCGGCCTGCTGCTGACGCTGGCACTGTACGCCCGCGGCGTCACCGGGAGCATCGTCATCGGCATCATCGCGACGAGCCTGCTCGGCTACGCCGCCAGCGCGCTCGACTACGCCGCCTACCCGGCCGAGCAGGCGATGGAGCTGTACGGGGCCACCCTGCAGTCTCCGGTCCCGCTCGCGCCCGACGTCCCCATCGCGTACAACGCCGCTAGCTACGACATCACGCCGCTGGCTGGCGCGTTCGTTCAGGGACTGCAGAACATCGAGGGCGTGTCGTTCGCGCTCATCGTCTTCACGTTCTTCTTCGTTGACTTCTTCGACACCGCCGGCACACTCACCGGCGTCGGGCAGGCCGCCGGCTTCCTCGACGAGGACGGCGACCTCCCCGACATCGACAAGCCGCTGATGGCCGACGCCATCGGCACCACCGTCGGCGGGATGCTCGGCACGTCCACCGTCACGACGTACATCGAGTCCGCCACCGGCGTCGAGGAGGGCGGCCGCACGGGTCTGACGGCGCTCGTCGTCGCCGTGCTGTTCATCCTGAGCTTGGCCGTCGTCCCGCTGGCCGTCGCCGTCCCGACGTACGCGAGCCACCTCGTGCTCGTCGTCGTCGGCATCATCATGCTCGCGAACGTCGCGGAGATCGCGTGGCAGGACGTCACGTTCGCGATTCCCGCCGCGCTCACCATCTTCGTCATGCCGTTCACGTTCTCCATCGCGTACGGCCTCGCGGCCGGCATCGTCTCCTACCCCGTCGTGAAGGGCGCCGTGGGTGAGTGGGACGACGTCCACCCCGGCCAGTGGGTGCTCGCCGGTCTGTTCGTCCTCTACTTCTACGTCCGGACCAGCGGCGTCCTCTCCGCCGCAGTGTAGCGGCCCGCTCCGCTCCGACCCCCGGATTCTTCAGTGAGACGCCACAACGAACGAGCATGACGCTCGAACTGTACGCACTCGACGGCTGCCCGTACTGCGCGAAGGTCGAGACGAAACTCGACGAACTCGGCCTGGACTACGAGAGACACGGCGTCGCGAGCTCGCACGCCGAACGCGACGAGGTGGAGGCGGTCAGCGGCCAGCGCGGCGTCCCCGTCCTCGTCGACACCGACAACGGCGTCGAGGGGATGAACGAGAGCGACGACATCGTCGAGTACCTCGAAGAGACCTACGGCTCGTAACGGTCTGGGCCGGATTTTTTGCCGTGTGGTGAGCGGAGAACAGCATCCGTAGACGACGCTTTCGAACAATTTCCTTTCCGGTGTCGCTGGCTCCCGGAGAACGAATCAGCAGTCTGGGCCGTCAGCCGTCGATGGGGTACACAGTGACGTGGCCACTCTGTCGGGCCACGACGGTACAGCCGTGGTAGTCGAAGGAGACTCGGAGGTCCTCGTCGTCCCCGTCCGACCGGAGGAAGGCGTTCAACGCCGTGGTGTCGACGGCGTCGTGGAGAACCTCGAGGTCGGTCTGTTTGACGCCCGTCGCGGCGGCGGTCGTTTCGACCACTCCGGTGGTCGGCTCTACGTCCGCCCAGTTGTACGTCCTGGTGACAGAATCGGAGATCGGAGACGCCGTTCCTGAGTTGTGTGCTTCGTCTGCGTGCTCTCTGACATTCGTACCCGACATCTACGCCCAGTACTGTGACGCTCTCCTAAATATAACTTTCGTGACCATTGTGCCGGCAGCTGGTAACAACGACGACGACACGTGGACGGGGAAGATGGACAACGTGGCGGCGCGTAGGGGGACGTTACCCACCCGCAGGCGGGTGATTCGACAGATTGACTGTCAGTTCGACGGTAGCACCACGTAGTCGTACTGCTCGGTATTAGTGGAGTGTCGATGTCGTGGGGGAGCCGTTGCTGCTTTCGTCTAAACGTTGTCCCTGTTCCTGGGAGAACGATATCGGCCCGGCGCGGGCGACCCCTCAGGCTTCCTGGGGGTCGCCGCGGTCCGCCAGCAGGTCCCGGAACTCCTCGGCGCCCTCGACGTCCTCGAGTTCCTCGCGCTCGACGATGGCGGTGCCATCGACGGACTTGCGGCTCGCCTCGTCGACGACGTACACCGCCCGCGTGTGCGTAATCTCGCCCAGCGAACTCATGATGCGGGCGCGCTTCACGGCGGCCTCCGTGAACGCGGAGTGGCCAGTGAGCAGTCGGTCCGCCCGCGAGAGGTCCTCGCCGACGGCCTTGAACGGCGCGCGGAGCGTCGGGTGGACCTCGAAGCCGACGCGCGCGAGCACGCTCAGCACGGGCACGTCCTCGGGCGCGGCCTCGGGGTCCTCCGGCGTCGGGTCGGCGTCCCGGACCTCCTCGGCGCCGTCCATCACGGAGACGGGTGCGGTGAGGTCGCCGCCGAACAGGTCCTCGAGTTCCATCGCTACCTCGATGCTGGCGTTCATCCCGTCCTCGTACTTCGAGACAGTGCGCCGGGAGACGCCGAGCTGGTTGGCGAGCTGGCCGAGGCTCAGGTCGTCGTCTTTGCGCCGGTCGGAGAGCACGTCGCCGTCGATGTTGACGTAGAGGCCGCCGGGCGCCGCGTAGATGAGCGGTGGGACGCCCTCCACGAAGAAGTCCATCGCGGTGTCCGGGCTGAGCACGGGGACGCCGTGCCGGAAGTAGACGACGCCGGGTTTCAGCTCCTCGTCGCGGGTGCGCAGGCCGATGACCATCGGCGTGGCCTGGAGGTAGCTCCCGATGCGGCGCATCTCGGCGCCCGTCTCGCCGTCGAAGGCGTCGATGTTGCCGAGGATTTTGACGAGCACCACGTCGTCGCCGCGGCGGGCCGCGATGTCGAAGCTCTTGGGTCGGGTCGCACAGCGCTCGCTCACCGTGAACCCCGCGTCCCCGAGCATCGCGGTGACGTTCTCGATGAGTGCCGACCGTGACATACGGTGAGGTAAGCCGGTGGCCACATATATGCGTTGTGCCGGGAAACCCCCGCTTCCACGCGTTTTCGGCCCACTATCCCCGAATCGGGGACCTGCCCGGACCGGAAACGCGAAACGTTCCCGGGGCGTACGCCGAGGGGATGACCGTCGTTGCGCTTGACGACACGGACTCCCGCGAGCGCGGGATGTGTACGACGTACGCCGCCCACCTCGTCGCCGAGCGACTGCGCGAGCGCGGCGCCACCGTCGAGCGCCTGCTGCTCGTCCGCCTCAACCCCGCGGTCGAGTACAAGACCCGCGGGAACGCGGCGCTCGCGGTCCACGTGGACGTCGACCCCGCCGTCGCCTTCGATGTCGCGACGGACGTGGTCGGGGCGAACGCCGAGACGGCGGACCCCCGCACGAACCCGGGCGTCGTCGTCGCCCACGAGCGAGACGCCCCCGACGCTGTCGCCGAGTTCGCCAGGCGGGCGATGCGCGAACACCTCGACCCCGGTGAGGCCCACTCGCTGGCGGCCGCCCACGGCTACCAGACTGCGGGCTGGGGCGACGGCCGCGGTGTCGTCGGGGCGCTCGCGGCGGTGGGCGCCTGGCCGGCCTTCGACGACTGGACGTACGAGCACATCGACTACCGCGAACCCGAGCGCTGGGGGACCGAGCGCCGCGTCGACGCCGACAGCGTCTTCACGGCCGCCGACGCCGCCTACCCGGACGCCTGGGACACCGTCGACCGCGGGGAGGGCGAGACCGTCTGTGTCCCGCACACGCCCGGCCCCATCCTCTACGGCATCCGCGGCGACGACCTGGAGACGGTCGCGTGGGTCGCCGACGAGATAGACAGTGAACCCGTCCACGCGAGCCAGCTGTTCGTGACGAACCAGGGCACCGACGCCCACCTCGCGGACGCCGACCTCGCAGACGTCAAGGACGGCCGCGCCTACCGCGTCGACGTGACTGTCGGGGGCGACCCCGAGACCCGCCGCGGCGGCCACGTCTTCGTGCCCGTCGAGGCCGACGGGGAGCGCGTGCAGTGTGCGGCCTTCGAACCCACGAAGCGCTTCCGCGACCGGGTGCGGGCGCTCCGATTGGGCGACTACCTCACGGTCTGCGGCGAGGTGAGCGACGGCACGTTCAAACTGGAGAAGTTCGCGGTCCGCGACCTCGTGACCACCGAGCGCGAGACGCCGACCTGCCCGACCTGCGGGAACCGGATGGAGAGCGCGGGCGCCGACCAGGGCTACCGCTGTCGCGACTGCGGCACCGACGCCCCCGGCAAGGTCCCCCGCCCACTCGACCGCGACCTCGCGGTCGGCTGGTACGAGGTACCGCCGTGCGCCCGCCGACACGTCGCCAGACCGCTCGTCCGCGGCGAGTGGGACGCGCCCGTCCACCCGGAGCGGTAATCCGGGGACGGCACTGCCACGACGCGCTGGGCTGGCGTGCGAACCAGTAGCACCGTACCACAACACTTTATTCACTGTCAGTCGAAACTGGAACCATGACCGGTGGACACCGCTCCCACCCCGACCCCGCCCAGGGCGCCAGCAGCGACGGCGTCTCCTCCCGGCTTCTGGCTCGCATCGAGTCCCAGGATGGCCACGAGGAGTGCACCCTGTTCCCCGCCCACGCCTCCGCCGACGAACTGGTCACTACGTGGGTGACTGCCGCCGACGACGCGTTCGTCGACCTCCAGACGATCCGCTAGTCGGACAGCGCGCGAACCGCGGCCTCCACCCGCCGCTCGACGTGTGGACGTAGCGGCCGCTCCGCGAGTCGCTCCCGTGGCACCCACTCGACGGCCGCGGCGTCCGACCCTGCCTCCGGCGTCCCGGTCACGTCCGCCGCGCTCGCCGCGTAGCCGACCGAGACGACGTGTTTCTCTCCGAACTGTTCGAGTTGTGTCGCCTCCAGCAGCACCAGCGCCGCGGGGTCGACCGAGAGTCCGGTCTCCTCCTCCAGCTCCCGCGCCGCACCCACGCGGGGCTCCTCCTCGACTTCGAGGTGACCGGCGGGGGTCGCCCACGACCCTTCGCCGGGTGGCACTGACCGCTGGACGAGCAACACCCGGTCGCCGTCGAGGACGGTGACGCCCGCACAGGGAACCGCGTTCCGGTAGACGGGGCGCTCGCAGGACCCACACCACTTGCGGTCGCGGTCCTCGACGCGTCGCTCGCCGAGTTCGGTCCCGCACTGGGGGCAGTACGACGGAATCACGTCTTCAGTCCGCTCCCGGTGAGCGCGACGATCACGTCGTCCCCGTCGTCGAGTTCGCCGCGCTCGCGGTAGGTCCCGAGGCCGGCGACGCCGACGGCGCTCGTCGGTTCGACGTAGAAGCCGCGCTCGTGGAGTGCTGCGAGCGCGTCGCCGGTCGCCTCGGCGCCGCAGGCGATTGCGTCGCCGCCCGTCGCCTCGATGGCGTCGAGAATCTGGCCGCGCCGCGCGGGCTCCCGGATCTGGATGCCGTCGGCGACGTCGTTCGTCCCCGCCTCGCGGGTCGCTGCGCTCCTCGCTCGCCCATTCGAGGGTTCGCTCCGCTCACCCTCGCGCCCGTGAAGCTCCTCGACGATGGGCGAGACGCCCGAGGCCTGCACGCCCAGCAGGCGCGGGAGCTCCCCGGTCCACCCGGCGTCGCGGAGCGCGCGGAACCCCCGGTAGGCGCCGAGGAACAGCGTGCCGTGGCCGAGCGGGAGGACGACGGCGTCCGGCACGTCCCAGTCGCGCTGGGCGGCGAGTTCGAGCGCGAACGTCGACGTGCCCGCGAAGAACGCCGGGTTCCACGCGTGGCTCGCGTACCACGCGTCGCCGCCCACGGCCTCGCGGACGCATGCGTCTGTAACGTCCTGCCTGCTGCCCTCGACCCGGACTGGCGTCGCGCCCGCCGCCTCGATGGCGTCGAGTTTCGACTGCTTGGCGTCCGCCGGCACGTAGATGTCGGCGTCGATGCCGGCCCGCGCGGCGTACTGCGCGATGGCCGCGCCCGCGTTCCCCGAAGAGTCCTCGACGACGCGCTCGACGCCGAGTTCCGCCGCCCGGGAGAGCGTCAGCGCCGCGCCGCGGTCCTTGAAACTCCCCGACGGGAACACGTGGTCGAGTTTGAACTGGGCGCCCCAGTCGGGCGCCTCGGCCAGCGGCGTCCACCCCTCGCCGAGGGTCACCTCCCGCCCGACGGGCAGGAACTCCTCGAACGCCCACAGCCCTTCCCGCGGGTCGACGTCGGGTTCGTCGCTGTCGGGGAGCGGATGTTCCGCGAAGTCAAGCGCGTGACCGCAGTCGCAGCGCCACGGCTCGTTCGGCCCGGAGTCGTACGTTCGGCCACAGGAACGGCATTCGAGTAATTTTTGCATAGTTTTAGAACCGATTTATCGCGTGAATCGTTTCCTGTTTTAGATTGGCTCGCCGGGTTCCGCAACGGGAAGTGGTTCCTCCAGTTCATCGACTTGGGGGCCAAAACCACTAGTATTCTGTTTTAGAGCAGATAACGCCTTCAGTAGCTTGGAGTACACGTCCCGCTCAGTCGCTTCAATGAACACTCTCCCGTCAGATTTGTTCCCCACTCCCTGAACTTTTGCAGCGGCAGAATAGAAGTCTATCACCGCAGTAACCTCCTTCTCTGACAGGTCTCCTATTCTGTCAGTATTCGAGTCGTAGACGTTGTTACTGAAGAATAGTTCTGGGTCTTTGTCTCCCTCTAGCTCTCGATGGTCTAATGACCGAACCATCGGTTGCATACTCATTATCTCCGCAACCAGAGCTCTCCTCAGGCGATTTCTTCTAATCTTTCTCCGTCTCTCTTGGAGATACCAACTTCCCAGAACCCCGACGATAGCCGCCAGGAGTAGTGCTAGGTTCCCAACTGCATCACTACTTAGTACCTCAACTATCATTTCAAATACTGGCATATTGTCTAGGAAAGAGGTTCTCTACAAAGTTCTTCCTCAGGACCTAATACTGGTCCACGTCCGTCCCGACCGAGCAGACGTACTCGCCGGTGGCGACCTGGGGACGGCGGCAGGTCCGCCAGAAGATGCCGTCGTCGTCGGCGGTGACGGTGGCCTTCAGCGTGCCGAAGACGTCCGTCACCTCGAAGAGGGTGTCGCCGGACTCGACTTCCTCGCCGAGGTCTGCCCGGAACTGGAGGAGGCCGCCGACCGGGGAGCCGTAGCGGTCGAACTCCTTCGCGCGGGTCTGAGGCTGGGTCTCGACGTCGCCGTCGAGGAAGCCGTAGTACTCGAGGACGTTGAACACGCCGTTCACGCCGTACTGGATGGACTCCTCGTCGAGGCCGACGCAGCCGCCGAGTTCGGGGTCGACGGTCGGGATTCCCTCGTCCGGGCCGGCGCGGGCGAGCTGGCCCTCCGGCCCCTTCTGGTCGAGGACGTGGCCGCAGCCGAACACCTTCGCGAGTTCGAGGCAGTCGCCGTGGAGGCGGTGGTGGCGGCCACAGCGCACCCGCACCTCGTTGATCATCCGAGAGGTCGAGCCCTGGTGGAGGTCCAGGATGAGGTCGGCGTCCTCGGCCGCCGAGAACGTCGCGTGCGCGATGCGTTCGGAGGAGGAACCGTTGGCCTTCCCGGGGTAGGCGCGGTTGAGCTTCGTGTCGTCGATTGGGTTGCGGTGCTCGCCCACCTGGAAGGCGTGGTAGTTCGTGATGCCGACGACGAGCACTTCGCCCGCGAGCTCTGCCGGGTCGAGTTGCGGGACGACGCGCCGCACGACGCCGACGCCGTTGAGTTCGTCGCCGTCGCTGGCTGCCTGCACGTAGAGGGTCTTCCCGTCGCGTTCGCCGTTCACGACCGCGACCGGGAGGCCGACCGCCGTGCCGTCCCGGGTCTCGCCGACGGTCAGCCGCCCCGTGTCGAGCTCCCCGGGGGCCGCGGACGCCGTGCCGAGCGTAGTCATTACGTACAGAAGGCGTGGGCTGGGCCTTGAGCGATTCGGTCCCGGAACCGACGAGGCTTTCCCGAATCCGGCACAACCAGCGGGTATGTCCGAGCGGCCGGGTGTCGACAACTTCGTGCGCGCGCTCGACGTGGCGACGCAGGCCAAACGCGGATTCCTCGTGGGGCTCCTCGCCGCAGTCGGGACGTACTACCTCTTCGTCGTCTCCTCGGGCGGGTCGCCGTACTCCACGCCGTACCTGCTCGCGCTCGCTCTCGTGCTGGCGTTCACCGTTGGTCTGCTCGCGACGCTCGCGTTCACGCTGGGCGCCGCCTACCGCCTCTCGCAGTCTCTCGACTAGTTGATTCTTAGAAGTAAACCTATTGTAGACGGACGCGCTCCATCTCGCAGATGGCGGACGACGACTTCCCGACGCGCCTCGCCGCGTCGATGGGCGCCGACGGCGACGGTGGCGACGGGCTACCGACGCCGTCGGCGGTCGTCGCGGGCTTGCTCGCGCCGCTCCGCGGGGCCGAGAAGTCCCCCGGCGGCCACCGCTTCGACGTCGAGTCCACCGACCACGCCGAGAAGCGATACAGCTTCACCTGCGACGTCGGCTTCGCTGGCGAGGACTGCACCACTCGCCTCGTGGTGTCTCGCGAGGACGGCCACGTCTACGCCCGCTCCGGCGTCGAACCGCCGGAGAGCGGTGGCCTGCTCTCACGGGTTCGGGGGAGCGACGACGGCTACGACGCGCTCGGCGTCGACCCCGACGTCGCAACGGAACTCGCCGAGCGCCGGAAGACCCTGGTCGACGACGGCATCGTGAACCGCGTAACGACAGCGCGCACCACCGCGGACCCGGCGGGCTTCGAACTCCGCTTCGAGACGTCGGAGACGTCGATGGTGACGGTGACGGGCTACGACGACGGCCGCGACTACCTCCTGGTCCCGCTACCGGACCTCGCGCTGCGCGCGGTCGTCGCCGAGCGGAAGGCGCTGCGTTAGCCCGCCGCGAGTGTTCGCAGGCGGTCGCCGCTCGTCCGCGTCCCCTTCGCGAGCAGCACGTCGCCGGCCTCGATGCCCGTCGCCGACCCCGGCTGGACGACCCACTCGTCGCTGTCGGCGTCCGGTCGCCGCACCGCGATGACTCGCATTCCCGTCTCCGTCTCCACCTGCTCGCTGCCGAGGGTCGTCCCCGCGAGTTCGCTGTCGTCGTCCACGACGACCCGGACGAGCACCTCGTCGGACTCCCCGACGGCCTCCTGGACGACGACGTGCGTGTCGAGGCCGCGCAGCACGCCCTCGCTGATCTCGAGGGCGGCGTCGCTGATGACCTCCGTCGAGGTGGCGATGTGGACCAGGCCGCGCAGCGACACCGGGTCCGCCACGCGGCTCGCGGCCCGCAGCGTCCACGCCTCGAAGCGCGATTTCAGGGCGTCGACCTCCGCCTCCAGTTCGACCACCTCGCTGGCGAGGTCCTCGGAGTCGAAGAGGACGGCGCCGTACGCCAGGTCGACCGCGAGCTCGCTCATGTTCTTCATCAGCACCACGGAGTCGACGGCGCGCTCGAGGTCCTCGATGTCGGGCTCGACGGGGTCAGGCTGTTCGTAGCGCTCGCCGGTCGCCGCTTCGGAGACGTCGCCGACCCGTGCCTCCGGGCCGCGCAGGAGGAGCACGTCGGCGGCCCGCAGGTCGGTCTCCCGGTCGGGGTTGAGTATCCACTCCCCACCCCGCCGGATGGCGATGACGCGGACGCCGGTCTCCGTCTCCAGGTTCACGTCGCCGAGCGTGCGGCCCGCGTACGGCGAGTCGGCCGCGAGTTCCGCGCGAACGAGCGACTCGACTGCCTCCGGGAGCGCCGCCCGCATCGCGTCCGGGACGCCGATGTCCTCCAGCACCACCTTCGCGACGTCGCCCGCGGCGTCGCTGATCTTCTCGGCGGCGCCGACGACCCCGAGGACGGGCGCCAGCGTCTCCGCGTCCTCCGGGTTGCGCGCGGCCATCAGGAGGCTCATCCGGGCCCGCAACTGGAGGACGTCCATGCGCTCCTCGAGGCGCAGCACCTCCGCGGCCACGTCGTCGCTGCCGTGGAGCACCGCCGAGAACGAGAGGTCGATGAGGAGTTCGGCGGTGTCTTTCATCTCCGCGAGGAGGGCCTTCACGCTCGCGGGTTCGTACTCGACGCGGCCGCTCATGGGGACACCTTCTGGCCCCCGGGCGAAAAACGTTCGCGTGGGGGCGGCCGGCTAGGACCCGGAACGAGATACCACGGCTCGCGTCAGAAACCGACACCCATTAGGAGCGACACCGAAGAATCAGACCTTATGGCAGACGAACTCAAGAAGGGTCTCGAGGGTGTGCTCGTGGCCGAGTCCGAACTCAGCTACATCGACGGGGACGCGGGGAAACTCGTCTACCGCGGCTACACCATCGAAGACCTGGCGCGGGACGCCAGCTACGAGGAGGTGCTCTACCTCCTCTGGAATGGCCGCCTCCCGAATCGCGAAGAACTCGAGGCCTTCCGCGACGAGATGGCGGGCTACCGCGCCGTCGACGACGACGTGCTCTCGCTGGTCGCGGACCTCGCCGACGCCGACGAGGAGTCGATGGCCGCGCTCCGCACGGCCGTCTCCGAACTCTCCGCGTTCGACGACGACGCGGACGTCGACCCGACCGACCGCGAGGCGACCCTTCGGAAGGGCGAGCGCATCACCGCGAAGATGCCGACCATCGTCGCCGCGTTCACGCGCCTCCGCAACGGCGACGACCCCGTCGAACCACGCGAGGACCTCGACCACGCGGCGAACTTCCTCTACATGCTCAACGACGAGGAGCCCGACGACGTGCTCGCGGACGTCTTCGACCAGGCGCTCGTGCTCCACGCCGACCACGGCCTCAACGCCTCGACGTTCTCCTCGATGGTCACCGCGAGCACGCTCGCGGACGTCCACTCCGCGGTCACCTCCGCCATCGGCACGCTCTCGGGGAGCCTCCACGGCGGCGCGAACGCCAACGTGATGCGCATGCTCAAGCAGGTCGACGACAGCGATATGGACCCCCTCGAGTGGGTCAAGAACGCTCTCGCGGAGGGCAATCGCGTCGCCGGCTTCGGCCACCGCGTCTACAACGTCAAGGACCCGCGCGCGAAGATTCTCGGCGAGCAGTCCGAGGACCTCGGCGAGGCCGCCGGCGACACGAAGTGGTACGAGATGAGCGTCACCATCGAGCAGTACATGGCCGACGAGAAGGGCCTCGCCCCGAACGTCGACTTCTACTCCGCCTCCACGTACTACCAGATGGGCATCCCCGTCGACATCTTCACCCCCATCTTCGCGATGTCCCGCGTCGGTGGCTGGGTCGGCCACGTGCTCGAACAGTACGAGGACAACCGCCTCATCCGCCCCCGTGCTCGCTACGTGGGCGAGGAGGACCGCGAGTTCCCGAGCGTCGACGAGCGGTAAGCAGGGCTGTTCTCTAGCAGTTCCGAACGCTCACCGCGCTCTCGACGGTTTCGACGCCCCGAATTCTAGCGGTGGACGTGGTACTCCACGCCGCCGGCCACGGCGTAGAGGACGAAGTACAGTGGGACGAGGTATATCGCGTACACTGCGAGCCCGAAGACGGTCTGTGCCGTCAAGAGCCCGGTCGACTCGGCGTAGCCGAGCCACCCGAGGACGACCACTGAGAGGACGACGAGCGGCGAGACCAGGCGGAGCCGGAGGTACGCCGCCACCGGAACGGCGAAGCACGCGACCGCAATCGCCCCGGCGAGGAGGAGCGTTCCGGCGACTTCGGCGTCGAGGTGGCCCAGGAAATCCGTGACGCTCCAGTTGGCGACGACCAGTCCCCCGGCGATGTAGAGGCTCAACACGCCCAGCCCGACCGCGACACCGGCGAGTGAGGCGACGCCCAGCGAGCGCGTCTGTCGTTCTGCGGGAGCCATCGGATAGTCATTGGATGGCTGTCACGATAATCCTTCCGAGCCGAGTCAGGGCCGTCGTTGCGAGCCCCCAGGCGGGTCGGCGGAGACCAGGTCCGGACAGTAGGTCGCGTTGACGAGTGTTCCCATCAGTGCCACGATACCGTTGGACGAACGACGACAGGAACTAACGCTATCCCGGGGCGTGTGTGAACAATTCCCACACTGTTATGTGGTGGTCCGACAGAGAGGCGGTCATGAGTGTCGATTCGGGGAAAGAGGCCGGAACGGGCCGGATTCGGGTTCTCCACGTCGACGACGAACCGGCGTTCGGCGCGCTGGTGAAGACCGTCCTAGAGCAGGAACACGACGGCCTGGAGGTCATTACGGAGGTAGACGCCCGCCACGGGCTCGAGCGACTCGAGACGGACCGCATCGACTGCATCGTGAGCGACTACGACATGCCGGAGGTGAAGGGACTAGAGTTCCTGGAGACCGTGCGCGGGTCCCACCCCGACATCCCGTTCATCCTCTTTACCGGCAAAGGGAGCGAGGAGATCGCCAGCGAGGCGGTGGGCCGGGGCGTGACCGACTACCTGCAGAAGAGCAGCGGGACCGAGCAGTACGAGGTGCTGGGCAACCGGATACAGAACAGCGTTCGGAGCTACCGCACCGAACACGAACTCGAGCGGAGCCGCGCGTTCCTCGACCGCGTGCTGGACCTGAGCCCCGCCGCAGTCGTCGTGCTCGACGGCGAGGGCAGCATCATCCGGTCGAACAAACTCGCCGAGACCACCCTGGGCCTGTCGAAAGCCGAAATCGCGGAACGGACGTTCAACGACGACAAGTGGCGGATCGTCGACGAGAACGGGGAACCGGTCTCGGACGACGCGCTGCCGTTCAGGCAGGTCGCCGAGACGGGCGACCCCATCTTCGACGTCGAGCACGGCATCCGGCGACCGGACGGCGAACTCGTCTGGCTCTCCATCAACGCCGCGCCGCTGTGGGACGACGCGCCCTCCTCGGACCAGGTCGTCGCGGTCCTCTCGGACGAGTCGAATCGACGAGTCAAGGACCGCCACCAGGCGGAGACGATCCGCCAGCTAGAGGGGCTGGGGCGGGTGCTCTCCCACGACCTCGGGAACGCGCTGAACATCGCGGTCGGCCGTCTCGAACTGGCCCGCGAGACGGGCGACAGTACCAACCTCGAGGCGGTCGAGGACTCGCTGCAGCGCGCGACCGACATCCTGGCCGACCTGACGGACGCCATCAAAGCAGGGAGCGTGGTCGACGAGGTCACAGACCTCGACGTCGGCGACGTCTTCGACCTGGCGTGGGCGACCCAGGAGACGAACGACGCGAAGAGCGACGTCGAATCGGGGATGCGCATCCGGGCCGACGAAATGGCGTTGCTGCGGGTCTTCGAGAACCTCATCCGGAACACCGTCGAGCACGGCGGTGAGGGGCGGACCGTCCGCGTCGGTCCGCTCGCGAACGGGTTCTTCGTCGAGGACGACGGACCGGGAGTTCGCCCGGAGAACCGAACCGCGGTGTTCGAACCCGGCTACACCACGAAAGCGGGCGGGACCGGAATCGGCCTTCCGAGCATCAAACAGATCGCCCTCGCGCACGGCTGGGAGACGCGAATCACCGACGGTGACGACGGCGGTGCGCGCTTCGAGTTCACGAACGTCGAACAGGCCACGCCCGCGTGACGACGGTCCAGCGCCCAGCCACCGCCAGGGATGTGGCCGGAACCGCAGACCCGGTGGACGAGACTTTCCGCACTACTCCCGCCGTCCCGCTCCGATTCCTCGGACACCGTGGCTCGTTCTGTTTCTGGGCACTGTTCGGCACTGACCCGATTGCTCGACCAATCGTTTCGTAACAACGTAGCGTTCCTCAAGCTCGCTGCGGAATCTCTCAGGCGTGATAATCCCGTATAAAGATTTTTACTAACTGGTTAGGTTGTGCCTGGTAAGCGCGGCAGCATTACATGACAGAGAACACGACCACCGTCCTGCACGTCGACGACGACCCGCAGTTTCGCGAACTCGCGAGAACGTATCTGGAACGCAGTAACTCCTCGCTCTCTGTGCTCTCGGAACCCTCGGCGGGCGACGCCCTCGAGCGGATTCAGGAACGGGCTGTCGACTGTGTGGTGAGCGACTACGAGATGGGGGACACGGACGGCCTGGAGTTTCTCGAACTGGTCCGGGAGGAGTCCGTCGCCCTCCCGTTCATCCTGTTCACGGGGAAGGGATCCGAGGAGATCGCGGCGAAAGCGGTCAACGCGGGGGTGGACGCGTACCACCAGAAGAAAGTCGGAACTGGACAGTACGCCGTCCTCGCCCGGCACGTCCACACGCTCGTCGAGAAGTACCGTGCGGAGCAGCGCCTCGACTACCTGGAACGCCAGAAGCACATCGTGGACGGTGGGGTCAGCGTGGCGGACGACTACTCCACCGACGAGCGCGCCGAATCGACGAGCATGGCGGTGGTGAGGGCGGTCGCTGCCCGTGAGGACGTCGACCCAGTCGAACTCGCGCCGCCGCTCGCAGACGTCGTGGACACGGACGCCGTCGACGCGCTCTTCGCCTCGCAGTCGGGTCCAGCGAGCGGTGAGGTCGACTCACTGACGCTGACGTACCGGGGGTACGCCATCACCGTCGACGGCAGTGGTCAGGTTGACCTCGAGGAACAATCAGCGCAGCAGTCCGGTGACCAGACTATCTCTGGCAGCGACTGAACGCGTTACTCCGACCGCTCGCCGTGGCTACGCGTCTCCGTCGCCCGTGCCACCTCGTCGAACAGCACGCGGACTCGCTCCGCTATCTCGTCGCGAATCACTCGGACCGCGGCGGGGTCCTTCCCGTCGGGGTCAGTGAGCGCCCAGTCCCGGACGTCGACGTCGTCCCGTACCTCGTCGACGTCGAGCGTCGAACAGCCCATCGTCGCGACGTAGTCACAGGCGCGGAGTTCGTCGAGCGGTATCTCGCGGGGCGTCCGGTCGGAGAGGTCGAAGCCGGCGTCGGCCATCGTCGCGACCACTTCGTCGTGGACGTGGTCGGCGGGCTCTGTGCCGCCGGTGATGATTTCGACGTCGAGGTCGCGGCGTTCGCGCTCCCGTTCGGCGAACGCGGCCGACATCTGGGAACGGCCCGCGTTCTGCACGCAGACGAAGGCGACGGTGGTGGTCACGCGGTCACCCCTCGCCCACCGTGCTGAGCACGTCGCGCCGCAGGTGCGACGGAGTTCTGCACGCAGACGAAGGCGATGCGGGTCCGGTCGTCGGTGGGTGCTTCAGTGGACATTTTAGTCAGTCGGTAGTGGCTGTGCCGTCGGCGGCGGCGCCGCGCGCGCTCCAGTCGTAGCGGTCCTGGAAGTACAGCGCGACGTTGACGAGCGCGAGCAGCACCGGGACCTCGATGAGCGGGCCGACGACCGTCGCGAACGCGACGCCGGAGCCGACGCCGAAGACGGCGACGCCGACGGCGATGGCGAGTTCGAAGTTGTTCGAGGCGGCCGTGAAGCCGATGGCGGTGGTCGTGGAGTAGTCCGCACCGATGCCCCGCCCCATCCCGAAGCTGACGAGGAACATCACGACGAAGTAGATGGTGAGCGGGACGGCGATGAGCAGGACGTCGCCGGGCGTGGCGACGATGGTCTCGCCCTGCGTGGCGAACATCACGACGACGGTGAACAGCAGCGCGACCAGCGTCAGCGGGTCGATGCGGGGGACGAACTCCTCGTCGTACCACTGTTCGCTCTTCGCCCGGGTGCCGACGTAGCGCGTGAGGAAGCCGCCAAGGAACGGGATGCCGAGGAAGACGACGATGGCCCCGAACACCTGCGCGGGCGTGACGTCGAAGGTGGTGATGCCGGCGACGAGCGCGTCCATCCCGAGCAGCGGCGGGAGGACGAGCCCGAAGAACCAGACGTAGACGCCGTAGGTGAGAATCTGGAAGAGGCTGTTGAACGCGACGAGCCCGGTAACGTACTCCGTCGAGCCCTCCGCGAGTTCGTTCCAGACGAGCACCATCGCGATGCAGCGCGCCATCCCGATGAACACGAGGCCGAGGAAGTACTCCGGGCGCGCGGGGAGGCCGGGGACGAGGCCGCTGAAGAAGAAGACGGCGAGCCCGAACATCAGCGTCGGCCCGATGAGCCAGTTCTGCACGAGGCTCAGCCCGAGCACGCGCCAGTTGCTGAAGACGGCCCGGAGCTGGCCGTAGTCCGCCTTGGCCAGCGGCGGGTACATCATCACGACGAGTCCGATCTCCACGAGGTGGAGGTCCTGTATCGGCCCGGTCACCGACGGCGCGACGTAGCCCAGGCCGACGCCGAGGGCCATCGCGGCGAAGATCCAGACGGTGAGGTAGCGGTCGAGGAAGTCCATCGAGCGCGGCTCGCCGCAGTCGGCACAGCCGCAGTCGGGCCCGTGGTCGTGGGCGACCTCACTCACCGACGCTCCCCTCGAGTACGGTCACGAGCGCGACGGCGCGGTTGGTCGCCCGGTACTTCTTCCAGCGCCCGTCCTTCCGGCCTTCGACGAGCCCCGCGTCGACGAGCGCCGAGAGCGCGTGACTCAGGCCGCTCTCGGTCACGTCGACGACCGCGTTGAGTTCGCAGACGCAGAGCTCCTCGCCCGCGGCGACGAGCACGCGGACGAGCGTGTAGCGGGTCTCGTTGGCGAGCGCCGACAGCACGTCGAGTTCCGCCTCGACCCGGCCCGAGCCGAGAGCGGCCTCGAGGGTGCCGAGTTCGTCGAGGCGCTGCTCGACGTCCTCGCTCCGGCACTCCTCGAGTTCGTCGTCGAGGTAGCGGCGTAGTCGGTCCGTGGCTTGTGCCATTGCAGAACAATTGAGCAAACTCTCAATTATGCGTTTCGGTTAGGCGGGAAGAATCGGCTGGTACTGCTACATGGTGGACTGTGAAGGTACAAAACCGAATCCAGAGATTACTGGAAATTCAACTGTCTACCCGCTCCGCCATCATCGCTGCCGCCCTGCTCGCCCAGTCGCCCCGGTGGAAGCCGGCGGTGACGACGACGGCCATCCAGACGTTCGCAAGCGCGACGCCCCAGTACGCGCCGGTGACGCCCCAGCCGAGGACGACGCCGGCGAGGTAGGAGAAGCCGAGCAGGAAGCCGAACATGCCGGTGGCGCGAGCGACCAGCGGGACGCGCGTCTCGCTGGCGCCCTGGAGCGCACCAGAGAGCGCGACGAACACGACGAGGAACGGGGCGCTGAGGCCGTAGGCGCGGGCGAACCAGACGCCGTAGCGGACGACCTCCGGGGTGTCGTCGAGGAGCATCACTAGCGGCCGGGCGAAGTACGCGAGGAGGAGTCCGACGGTGCCGACGGTGAGGAGGCCGAGCGCGGCGACCGCCCAGCCGTCGTAGCGCGCCCGGTCGGGGTCGCCCTCGCCGAGCGACTGGCCGACGACGACGTTCGCGGCGACGCTGTAGCCCCGGGAGAGCGGACCCGTCACCTGCTGGTAGACCCGTCGCCCGATCTGGAAGGCGGCGTTGACGTTCGTGCCGAACCCGAGCAATAGCGCGTTGAACGGGAACTCCGCGAGCGCAGAGCTCAGCCCCTCGGCGGCCTTCGGCGCGCTGACGACGAGCAGCTGGCGCGTGATGACCGTCGACTGCGGGCGCGAGAAGCCGGCGGCGGTGTGGCGGGAGGCGATGGCCGCCAGGAGCACGACGGCGGTGAAGACGTTCGCCGAGGCAGTGGCGGCGCCGACGCCGAGCACGCCTAGTTCCGGGAGCCCGAAGTAACCGAGCCCGAGGCCGAAACTGCCGACGATGTTGCCGACGTTCGCGACGGCGTTGACGTACATCGGTGTGCGGGTGTCACCGGTCCCCTGCAGCGACCGCGCCGCGATGAGGGCGATGTGGCGGGCGGGCGCGGTGAGGAGGACGACGGCGAGGTAGGTGCCACCCAGGTCGACGACGGTCGGGTCCGCGCCCAGGAGGCGGATGGCCGCCGGACCGAACAGGAGGCCGAACGCGGCGAACGGGAGGCCGGCGAGCGCGCCGAGGAGAATGGCCTGTGTGATGGCCTCGTCGCGGGTGACGGTGGCGCCGCGGCCGGTGTCCTGGCTAGAGAGGCTGATGGCGCCCCCGCCGAGTCCGAGGCCGACGCGCAGCGGGAACCGGGCGTAGAGGTCGGCGAGACCGACGGCGACGACGGCTGCCGGGGAGATTGCGGCGGTGACGACGACGTCCACCGTCCGCATCAGCGTGCGCAGCGTCTGCTCGGCCATCACCGGCCACGCGAGTGCGAAGACGCGGCGCCACACCGTCCGCAGTCGCGAGTACACGGTGGTCCGTCGCAGTCGGTCGGAAAGTGCGTGTCGGTCTTTCGGCAGCCCAGTTTCACTTTCACTCCGCTTTGCTCGGTTTTATTACCGTCCCGGCTTTCGGTCCAGTCGTCACACGCTGGTTTTCCCCATTCCTTGGGGGCGACATCACCAACCGTTAACAGCGACTGCCGCGTAGCCGCAGACATGATCGAACTCGACGACGTGCTGGCGGCCCGCGACCGCGTCGCGGACGTCGCCCGGCACACCCCCCTGGACTACTCCCACACGTTCTCCGACCTGACGGGCGCGGATGTCCACCTGAAACTGGAGTGTTTCCAGCGCACGGGCTCGTTCAAGATACGGGGCGCCACCAACCGCATCCGCACGCTCAGCGACGCGGAGCAGGCCGCCGGCGTCGTCACCGCCTCCGCCGGAAACCACGCCCAGGGCGTCGCACTCGCTGCCAGTCGGTCGGGAGTCGACTCGAAGGTCGTGATGCCCGAGGCGGCCCCCATATCGAAGATCAAGGCGACCAAGAGCTACGGGGCAGAGGTCGTGCTCCACGGCGTCGACTACGACGAAGCACAGGCCCACGCCCACGAACTCGAGGAGCAGGAGGGCCGCACGTACGTCCACGCCTTCGACGACGAGTACATCATGGCCGGGCAGGGGACGCTCGGCCTCGAGATCGTCGACGACCTCCCGGACCTCGACACCGTCGTCGTCCCCATCGGCGGCGGCGGCCTCATCTCGGGCATCGCCACCGCGGTGAAGGCTCACGACCCCGACGTTCGCGTGGTTGGCGTGCAGGCCGAGGGCGCCTCCACCGTCGCTCGTTCCCTCGACAAAGGGGGACCCCAGAGCGTCGACTCCGTCGACACCATCGCGGACGGTATCGCCGTCCGACGGGTCGGTGAGCGGACGTTCCCCGTCATCCGCAAGCGCGTCGACGAGGTCGTCACGGTCTCCGACGACGAGATAGCGACCGCGCTCGTCCTGTTGCTCGAGCGCGGGAAGACGCTCGTCGAGGGCGCCGGTGCGACACCGCTGGCGGCGGTCCTCGAGGACACGTTCGACTACGAGGAGGGCGAGACGATCGTGCCCGCGCTCTGCGGCGGGAACATCGACCTCAACCTCCTCACCACGGTCATCATGCGCGGCCTCGTCGACCAGGGCCGCTACGTGAAGGTGCGGACCGTCCTGAAAGACCGTCCCGGGTCGCTCAACGACCTGCTGGACGTCGTCGCCGACGAGCGCGTGAACATCTACGCCATCCAGCACGACCGTACGAACCGCGACATCGCGATGAACGCCACCGAGGTCGAACTCGACCTCGAGACGCGCGGCCCCGAACACGTCGACGGCCTGCTCGACCGCATCCGCGAGGAGGGGTTCGAGGTGACAGTGCTGAACGGTCCGCGCCCGCAGAACTGACTGCGCGCTGTCGGGTGAGAGAGCGCCGGACTACGTGGGTTTAAGGGGTCTGCACGAGAGCGACAGAGTATGAAGCGCATCATCGACACCCCCGACGCGCCGGCCGCGGTTGGCGCGTACAGCCAGGCGACGACCGACGGCGACCTCGTGTTCACCGCGGGCCAGATTCCCATGACCCCGGAGGGCGACCTCCTCGACGACGAGGCCATCGCGGTTCAGACCCGCCAGAGCCTCGAGAACGTGAAGGCCATCCTCGAGGACGAGGGGCTCACGATGCAGGACGTGCTGAAGGTCTCCGTCTTCATGGACGACATGCAGGACTTCGACGAGATGAACGACGCCTACAAGGAGTACTTCCAGGACAACCCGCCCGCCCGCTCCGCGGTCGAGGTCGCCAACCTCCCGAAGGGGGCCGGCGTCGAGATCGAAGCCATCGCCACGCAGAACTAGGCATGGACGCGCGCACGAGAGGGAGCCTCCTCTGGGGCCTCGTCGGCGCGCTCGCCTTCCTCGTGCTCGCGCAAGCGTACCTCCTCGTCGCGGAGCGCGGCATCGGCTTCCTCCCGACGCTCGGCGTCGCCCTGGCGGTCTTCGCCGCCGCGTCCGTCACCTCCTACGCCCTCCACGACGCGGTGTACTGACGCCGAAGAGAAGGGTTTAAACGCCGGACCGAGATACGGTAGAGTGGGCCGGGATGGCCGAATGGCAAAGCGCACGCCTGGAAAGCGTGTCCCCTTACGGGGTTCTGGGTTCAAATCCCAGTCCCGGCGTTTCTCTGTGGACTCACCACCAAGCAGCGCGTTTCATCGCGCTGCGAGCGTGAGTTCTCTGCGAGCGCCGCGGGGCGTGACTCCGCCACGGGAATCGTAGCGCGGCCCGCCACATCCGAGTGGGGCTACAGGTAGCGTCAACTGTCGCCGAGCCGTCGAGTAGGCTCGCCTTGAGACGAGTTTAGCACCGTCGTAACAGACGGTAGCCGACGTATAGTCAAGGTGGCGGAGGCGCCGTGAGGTGGTATGGCTACGTGTAGCGAGAACCCGGCGGATACGCTCGCTGACCTGGGAATGCTGGAGCGCCTCCGCTTCGAAGTGGCGGGCGAGCAGTTCGAGGGGTACTCACACCGCAAGCGCGTGGACGACAGCGAACTCTGGGTGGTGGTGCAGACGGAGAACGACCGCGTGTTCCGCATCGAGACGCAGTGGGCGAACGGCTGGCTCGAACCGCTGGTCGACGAGTACGACGGCGACCGCGACACCACGAAGCCCGTCGGCAACCTCTCCGACGTCGAGGCCCTCGGCTACGCGGCCGAGGAGGAAGCGTAACCGGGCCGACCCGGAGAGCTACTTAAAGACCTGCTTCTGCCGGTTGTCTCGTGTGAACAGCTGACACACTATTTCGCTGTCACAGTGAGATTGCGGCCGTTTCAGGCTCTCCCGGCAGTTGCGCCGACGGTCGGCCTCAGTCGGGTGTGGCCAAGTTTTATATAGAAGCACATTCAATCTATCCAGTACCTATGGCACAACGAAACCGTATGCAGGGTCAGCCGATGATCATCATGGGCGACGACGCACAGCGCGTGAAGGACAAGGACGCGCAGGAACACAACATCTCCGCGGCGCGCGCCGTCGCCGACGCGGTACGATCCACACTCGGCCCGAAAGGCATGGACAAGATGCTCGTCTCCTCGATGGGCGACGTCACCGTCACGAACGACGGCGTCACCATCCTCCAGGAGATGGACATCGACAACCCGACGGCCGAGATGATCGTCGAAGTCGCCGAGACCCAGGAGGACGAGGCCGGCGACGGGACGACCACGGCTGTCGCCATCGCGGGCGAGCTCCTCAAGAACGCCGAGGACCTCCTCGAGAACGACATTCACCCGACGGCAATCATCAAGGGCTACAACCTCGCCGCCGAGCAGGCCCGCGAGGAAGTCGACAACGTCGCCATCAACGTCGACCCGGACGACGAGGACCTCATCCGTAGCGTCGCCGAGACCTCCATGACCGGCAAGGGCGCCGAACTCGACAAGGAGCTCCTCTCCGGCATCATCTACGAGGCGATCAAGCAGGTCTCCGTCGACACCGAGGACGGCGAAGTCGTCGTCGACGCGGCCAACATCAACATCGAGACCCAGACCGGCCGCAGCTCCAGCGAGTCCGAACTCCTTCGCGGCGCGGCCATCAGCAAGGACCCGGTCCACGACGAGATGCCCAGCACCGTCAAGGACGCCCGCATCCTCCTCCTCAACGAGGCCGTCGAGGTCGAGGAGGCCGAGGCCGACACGAACGTCAACATCGAGAGCCCCGACCAGCTCCAGTCCTTCCTCGACCAGGAGGAGAAGCAGCTCAAGGAGAAGGTCCAGCAGATCGTCGACACCGGCGCCAACGTCGTGTTCTGCCAGAAGGGCATCGACGACATGGCCCAGCACTACCTCGCGAAGGAGGGCATCCTCGCCGTCCGCCGCACGAAGAAGTCCGACATCGAGTTCCTGACGAACGTGCTCAACGCGTCCGTCGTCACGGACCTCGACGCGGTCAGCGAGGCCGACGTCGCCAGCGGCTCCGTCACGCGCGACGCCGAGGACGAACTGTTCTACGTCGAGGGTACTGACGACCAGGCCCACGGCGTCACCATCCTCCTCCGTGGCTCCACCGAGTACGTCGTCGACGAACTCGAGCGCGGCGTCACCGACGCCCTCGACGTCTCCGCACAGACGCTCAGCGACGGTCGCGTGCTTCCCGGCGGCGGCGCCATCGAGGTCGAACTCGCGGACCGCCTCCGCAACTTCGCCGACTCCGTCTCCGGCCGCGAGCAGCTCGCCGTCGAGGCGTTCGCCGACTCCCTGGAGCTCGTCCCCCGCGTCCTCGCAGAGAACGCGGGCCTCGACTCCATCGACACGCTCGTCGACCTCCGCTCGGCCCACGAGTCCGGCGAGGAGCGCACCGGCCTGAACGTCCTCTCGGGCAACCTCGAGGACACCTTCGAGGCCGGCGTCGTCGAGCCCGCTCACGCCAAGGAGCAGGCCATCACGAGCGCCTCCGAGGCCGCGAACCTCGTGCTCAAAATCGACGACATCATCTCCGCGGGCGACCTCTCCACCGACAAGGGTGACGACGAGGGCGGCGCCGGCGGCATGGGCGGCATGGGCGGCGGCATGGGCGGCATGATGTAAGATCGGCACGCACCGACCTCACGCCAGCCGACGACCGCTGTTCCCGTACCGCTCGCTCACCGACACACGTTTTCTTTCGGCGTTTCGCTCCGGAGCGACAGCTCTGGGTCGGCTCCACAGCGCAGTTCTCCGTGGGCGGTGCGAGGATTGCTCTCGACCACTACTTTATGTCGGCCGGTTCTCTAGGCTCTGTAATGGCCCCGGACCACCAGGCGAGCGAGCAGATCAACATTCTGCTGGTCGAACCCAACCCCGGGGACGCCCGCCTCTTCGCGGAGTCGTTCACCGACGGTAAACTGTTGAACTGTTTCCACACTGTGACGGACGGAGAGTCGGCCCTCGACTTCGTCCAGCAGCGCGACGAGTACGCGGAGATGCCACGACCCGACCTCATCCTGCTGGAACCGCGGCTGCCCGGGAAGACCGGGACGGAGGTGCTCGCCGAACTGAACGACGAGCCGGCGCTCGCGGACATCCCCGTCGTCGTCCTGACGAGTTCCGACGTGGGCGAGCGCATCGCGAAGTCCCACGCCATCGACGCCGACCACTACATCCGGAAGCCGGTGGAGGCAGAGGAGTTCATCGAGTTCGTGCAGTCAGTCGAGGAGTTCTGGCTGACGGTCGTTCGGCACCCCCCGGACGACTGACTCGCGGTTTCGCCGGCGAAGACGGGCTGCCGTCCCCCGCGATTGGCGTGGAATCTCGCGGCCGCTACGTACCTGACTGGCGCGTTCCTCCTTACTCGTCGTCGACGTCGAGCTGGAACTGCTCGTTCTCGGCGGCGGCGTTGAGGACGACGCTCGTGTTGGATTCCCTGATGTCGGCGTCGGCGAGCAGCTCCTTGATGAGCGCGTTCATGTCGTCGGTGTCCTGGAACTTGCCGACGGCGACGACGTCGTAGTCGCCGGTCACCTCGTAGACGGAGACCATCTGCTTGTGGCCGCGCAGGCGACCCGTGATGTCCGGCAGCGCCCCGCCCTCGACCTTCAACTGCAGGATGGCGGTGACGTCGTAGCCGAGTTCGTCGTAGTTCACGACGGGCGTGTACCCCTGGATAACGTCACCGTCCTCGAGGGTCTGGAGGTGGTTGGAGACGGTGGTGACCGACACGCCCAGGTCCTCGCCGAGACTGCGGAGGCTTGCGCGGCCGTCGCCCAGGAGTTCGTTCACGAGTCGCGCGTCGAGATTCTCGTACGTCATACACCCCGATACCGGCTCCCCCGTATAGAAGTTTACGAATGTCCAGTTCTAACCGAGAGGAACCTATACTTACCCTGAGCGGTAACGTTTTTACCGTGGATGTAGTCGTACACGCTGTCCATAGAAATGACGAACGCAAACCCGGACGGCGGATTCGGAAAACACGAACAGGCAGTGCTCGAGGAGATCGACGAGGAGGGCATCGACTTCCTGCGCCTCCAGTTCACGGACATCCTCGGCACCGTGAAGAACGTCTCAGTACCCGCCTCGCAGGCGGAGAAGGCGTTCAAGGAAGGCATCTACTTCGACGGGTCGTCCATCGACGGCTTCGTGCGCATCCAGGAGTCCGACATGCGTCTCAAGCCCGACCCCGAGACGTTCTCGGTGCTCCCGTGGCGGACCCGCGAGGGCGAGGCGGGCGGCGCCGCGCGCCTCATCTGTGACGTCATCAACACCTCGACGGGCGAACCGTTCGAGGGCGACCCGCGCTACGTCCTGAAGCAGGCCCTCGACCGCGCGGACGAGATGGGGTACACGGTGAACGCTGCGCCGGAACCCGAGTTCTTCCTCTTCGAGGAAGACGAGGACGGTCGCGCGACGACGAAGACCAACGACGCCGGCGGCTACTTCGACCTCGCGCCGAAGGACCTCGCGAGCGACGTGCGCCGGGACATCATCTACGGTCTCGAGGACATGGGCTTCGAGATCGAGGCCTCCCACCACGAGGTCGCCGAGGGGCAACACGAGATCAACTTCGAGTACGACGACGCCCTCACCACGGCCGACAACGTCGGGACGTTCCGCACGGTCGTGCGCGCCATCGCGGCCCAGCACGACCTCCACGCGACGTTCATGCCCAAGCCTATCCCGCGCATCAACGGCTCCGGCATGCACACCCACATCTCGCTGTTCACCGACGACGGCGTCAACGCGTTCCACGACGCCGACGACGAGTTCGACCTCTCCGAGGAGGCCAAGCAGTTCACCGCCGGCATCCTCGAACACGCCGAGGCGCTGGCCGCCGTCACGAACCCGACCGTGAACTCATACAAGCGCCTCGTCCCCGGCTACGAGGCGCCCGTCTACGTGGCGTGGTCCGACCGCAACCGCTCGGCGCTCATCCGCAAGCCCGCGGCCCGCGTGCCCGCCGCCAGCCGCATCGAGGCGCGCTTCCCCGACCCGTCGTGTAACCCGTACCTCGCGTTCGCAGCGCTCATCCACGCCGGCCTCGACGGCATCGAGCGCGGCCTGGACTGCGACGAACCGGTCCGCGAGAACATCTACGAGTTCGACGAGCAGAAGCGCCAGGAGTACGGCATCGAGACGCTCCCGTCGAACCTCGGCGAGGCACTCGACGCCCTCGAGGAGGACGAAGTCGTCACCGACGCGCTCGGCGAGCACGTCGCCGAGAAGTTCGTCGAGGCGAAGACCGCGGAGTACGACGACTACCGCGTCGACGTCTCCGACTGGGAACTCGACCGCTACCTCGAGACGTTCTGAGCGGCCCCGCCCCCGATTTTTCTCCGCGCTACACCGTCAGTTCGTCGTCGCGCCAGTGGTCCTGTATCGCCGGGAGCGCGACGAACGCCGCGCCCGCCACTGCGTGCGTGGCGGCCACGACCAGGACGGCGACGTTCAACTGCAGCGTGACCGCAGCCGTGCCGCCGAGCGCACCGAGCGCCGCCGCACCCGCCACGGGGTGCACGTGGGACTCGAGTGCTTCCCGGCGTCCGATTACGACCCACCCCGTGAGCGCGCCCACCGTCGCGGCGAGCGCACCGACGGCGTCGTCTGTCGGACCGGCGATGACGAACCCGACGCCCGCGATGACGGCCGCGAGCGCGAACCCGTAGTGGATGCGTCGCCTGGTGAGTGCGAGCGCCACGGCGAGGAACGCCGCGCCGAGCGCGAAACCCGCGAGCACGTCCACGAGGTAGTGGACGCCGAGCGCGATGCGCGTGAAGCCGACGAGCAGGACGAACCCGGCCGCGAGGAGCCAGCGCCGCGCCCGAGACCAGACAGTGGTGAGTGCCGCGAGTGCGCCGTAGAAGACGGCCGCACCCGTCGCGTGCCCGCTCGGGAACCCGTTGCCCTCCTCGGCGACGAGCATCACGTGTTCGGGGGGCCGTGGCATCGCGAACAGTGACTTCGTTGCGACCACGAGCGCGAGTCCGCCGAGCGTCACCGCGAGCAGGCGCGCGCCGTCGCGGCGCGTCAGCCACTCGCGGGTCGGGCCGAACCAGTAGATAGCCGGGCCGACCGACACCAGGAAGAACGTTCCTCCGAGGAACGTCAGCACCGAGAGAACGGGGACGAGAACCTCGGGGACTGCCGCCGTGACCGCGCTCGTGACGCCGACGCCGCGGCCACTCATGAACGCAGTGAGCGGACGCGGTCGGCGAGGCGTCCCGGCAGGCCGACCGCGTTCACACCGAGACCAACCAGCACCATCAGCGTGTAGAGGCCGAGGGTGGAGAGCCAGACGACGACCATCGCGAGGATCGCCCAGAGACCCGCGAGGTAGACGAACGCCCCGATGGTCATCGCGGTGCCGTACAGCAGAACGAGGTACGGGCCCCAGCCGTGGGCTTTCCCGCGGCGCACCCGGCTCCGGACGTACCGCTTGAGGTCGCTCTCGAGGTCCTCCTTGCTCACCGTTTTGGCGTCCAGTTCCGACCGCAGCGCCTCGACTTCGGCTCCGAGTTCGGCGATGTCGGGCGCCTCCTCGGGGGGCACGCGGGCGTATTCGTCGTCGTCGTCAGTTCGTCCCGACAACACAGCGTTAAGTACTGCACCGAGGGTGATAATTATGGCGCCTACGTAGAGCCAGGTCACCAGCAACAGCGCCGCTCCCAGCAAGCCGTACACCTCCGTCCCCCCGACGAAGCCGGTGTACACGCGGAACAACTGGGAGAGCGCCGTCCATCCGGACGCCGCGAACACCGCCCCGGGGAGCGCCCGGCGAACTGTCATCGGGACGTTCGGAAAGACGTAGTACGCGGGCAGGAAGATGAGCGTCAGCGAGACGACCAGCGTCACCACGGTGGCGAGGTTGACGTACGCGACGACGCCGAGCGAGGGGACGAGGAAGCCGACGCCGACGGCCGCGGCGACGGCCAGCGGGATGGTGACGAGCACGACCGCCGCGTCGAACACCTGCTTCGGGAGCGACTCCACCTCGTAGACGCGATAGACCCGGGAGAACGCGACGTCGAGGCCACGGAACAGTTTGAGTCCCGACCACAGCAGCAACACCAGACCGACCGCCGTCACGCTGGCCTGTCCGCGAGCGTTCGTCAGCGCGTTCCGGACCGTGTCCTGTCCGGTGTCGGTGAGGAACTGGTCGACGCTCCCGACGACGGCGTCGACGAGCACCTCGCCGCCGATGGCGGTGCCGACGGCGACGCCGAGCAACAACAGTGGAACGATCGAGACGAACGCGTAGTAGGCGACAGCGGCAGAGAGGAACGTCACCTGCTCGTCGCGCGCGGTCCGCCCCATCTGCTTGAGGAGTCCGATGGCGTTCCCGAGAGTTGTCACGTCCGCACCTTCGACCGCCCGACGCATAAATCGGGTCATGCGCACGAACTGACGCGTCCGGTGGTCAGCGGACGGCGGCCTCGACGTCGGCGAGCGTCCCGTCGGTCTTGAACGTCGTGCCGCCGAAGTGCGTGCGGGACGCAGCGAGGCCGGCGTCTGTCAGTTCGTCGAGGAACTCGTCCATCCCGACGGCCGGTTCGGACCACTGCCCGTAGAGGCGGTGCTGGTCGAAGTGAGTGGGTTCGTGGAGTTCGCCCCCGATGGTGTCGAGGAGCTTCCGCGCACGCTTCGCCGCCCCCATCTCGTTGGTGACCTGCTCGCGGACGCTCGCCACGAACGACTCGTCGTGGGCGGGACCGAGCCAGAGCGGGCCGGCGGGCAGCACCTGGTTCCCTCCGCAGTGGGGGCACTCGTCGCGGGGGTCCGCGATGAGGCCGTGCTCGTGTTCGCGGTGGAGACACTGCTGGCAGTGGTAGACGTAGCCGAGTTCGTCGATAGCGCTGTTCGCGTCCGTCGCGCGGTGGGAGAGGTCGAGGTACGTCCGCACGTAGTGGTCGCTGACGTGGCTCAGGACGGGCGTGACGCCGACGTCGTAGCGGGCCGCGGTGCGAGCGAGCGCTGAGAGCAACACTCGTAGCCCCATCTCGGCGTGGTACTCCGTGTTCCGGGGAACGGCGCCGTACTTCCGCACGCCGGACTCGAAGTGGGCGCCACACAACGGCGCGGTGTCCGTCGCTGTGATACAGACCAGGTTCCGCGCGTTGGCGAACGCGGCGTCCGCGAACGGGATGGGCGTCCCGAACGGGTCGACGTCCACCACGTCGAAGAACCGGTCGTCGTCGTGCAGCAGGCTGTTGACGTTCCGCTCGACCACCTCACCCGACAGGTCGTTGCGCGCGAGATTCGAGCGCGCGAGTTCCACGGCGTCGGGGTCGAGGTCCGCGAGCGTGGCGTCCCAGCCGTTCGCGGCCGCCCGAACGCCCCGGATGCCGCTCGCCGCCATCGCGTCGAGGTAGGTGGCCGCGCGTGGCTCTCGCTCCCGGTACGCAGCGAGCGCCGCGACGGTCACGTCGCGGTTGAGTTCCTGGGTCGGGTTGAAGAACACGCCCTCTGCGGCGCCCTCGCCGCCGCCGGACTCACGCGGGACCTCCACCGTGACGCCGCCCTCCTCGACGAGCATACCGCTACTCGGTGGGGGGCCGAAAAAAGGGCCGCGGTTGCGGGGACGAGTGCAGCGAGTCCTCGGAGTACGGCGAGCGGGGAGTGGAACGACCCGTGAGTCACGAGGCGCTACGCGCCTCGGACTGCGTGAGCGGCGACCGCAGGGAGCCGTGAGCGAGGCAGTTGCGCGAGCGGCGTCAGTTGCCGACGTTCGTCGCGCGCTCGACGACGTCCGCGCCGTACCGCTCCTCGAGTTCCCTGTGCTGGTCGGGGCGGTGCTCGTAGACGTCCTGGAAGACGGCGATGGGCGTCTGTGCCGCCTGGTAGGTGGCCTCGTCCCACATCCGGTCCCGCTGGACGTCGACCGCCACGTCGTCGATGGCGATGGTCGCGGACTGGGTCATCGCGATGGCGCCCTGCCCCGCGTCCCTGGCGGCCTCGAACTCCTCCATGGAGTCCACGAGGTCGTCCATGCTCGGGACGTAGGACGTGCGGTCGAGCAGTTCCTCGCGGAGTTCGTCGCCGTCGAGTTCGCGCTCGTCGTCGCCGTCCCGGAGGACGTAGCGGCCGTTGTCGGTCGCCTCGAGGCCGATTGCGTCGCCGCGGTAGACCTGCTGGCCGTCCTCGGTGCCGAGTTCGACCGGCTCGCCGTCGACGTCGAGCAGCCACGACCCGGACTCCGGCGGGAGCGGCGCGGCGTTGGCCACCTCGACCTGCCTGGGGGTGAGCGACCAGATGCCGGTCATCCCCTTCGCGCGGTTCTCCCGCATGCGCTCGCGGTAGCCCTCTACGTCGCGGATGTCGTCGAAGGGGCCGTCGACGGCGACGAGACCGGCTGCGCTGGCGCCACGCGACGTGTTGTGGCGCAACTCGGGCCACGGCGGGAGTTCGCCCGTGGGCGTCGACGCGCGCATGTCCTTCGTGTAGTCGACCTCGCCGTCGACAAGCAGGAACATTCGTTCGAGGTTGTTCGACGGCTTCCCCAGCTCCGCGCGGAGGTCGCCCATCGCGAGTTCGGCCTCCCCGCTCTCGATTATGACGGACATCGAGAGCGAGCGGGGTTCGAGGCCGTGTTCGTGCTCGACGATGGTGAGACACTCGTCGGCCTTCTTCCAGTCGTCGAGGTCGCCGACCTCCGGAATCACGAAGCCGTCGACGTGCTCGACCGCGCCGTTGTCGGGGTCTGCGATGTCCATGGCGTGCTGGAACCCCTGATAGCGGGTCGCGGGGTCGTCGCGGTGCCAGACGATGCGCGGGTGGATCTCGCCCCGGAAGTCTGCGCCGTACTCGGCGACGACGTCGACGACGTTCTGGACGCCCTCCTCGCGCATCGACGGCGCGGTGGCGTCCTCGTTGTCCGGCACCCAGACGTCCGGCGCCTGCATGCCCCGGAGCTGGGCGGCCCGGCGGAGCAGCTTCGCCGAATCGTCCTCGCCCGAGACGGCCGTCGGGGACGTGAAGAACGTCCGGACGAACTCGCGGTCGTAGTGGCGAGCGGTCGGGTCGGTCGGGTTCGAATCAGTCATCGTTGCTGGCTTCGGGCGCGGCGTCGTCGGCCGTGATGGGGTCGCTCTCGTCCTCGGCGTACCCCTCCGACTGCTCGATGCGTCGGCGGGCCTCCGGGTCGAACTGGGTCTCGATGTCCTGGTAGCGGGACACCTGGGAGAGCTCGTGGTGGCTCTCCGTCTCGTGGCCGAGGTAGCGGTCTTCGAGGTCGAACTGCGCCGCCTCGGCGTTCTCCCGGATGTTCGCCATGTCCTCGTAGACCGCGTGTGCGCCCGAGTGCAGGCCGTACAGCGTGATGAAGATGTACTTGTACCCGAGGTCGCCGAGCTCTTCGAACGTCAGCGGGTCGTCCTGTTCGCTCCACGCGAACGACGACGAGTAGTTGAACGCGAGGTCGAGGTCCGGGTGAGTCTCGTGGATGGTCTCGGCGTACTCCACGGCGTCCTCGCGGCTCGGGTCGGGCATCTCGGGCCAGACGAGGTCGACGCCAGCGTCGGCGTAGATGCGGCCGCGTTCGAGGTGTTCCTCCCAGTCGCCGTTCGCGGAGCCGTAGGCGTCCGTGCGCGCGATTATCACCGTGTCATCGCTCTGCTTGGCGTCCACGGCGGCCTCGAAGCGCGCCCGGGCCTTCTCCCGGGAGACGATCTGCTTGCCGGCGATGTGGCCACAGCGCTTGGGCGTCGTCTGGTCCTCGATGTGGACGGCGGCGACGCCCGCCTTCTCGTACTCGCGGACGGCCCGGCGGACGTTGTGGACGCCGCCGTAGCCGGTGTCGGCGTCCGCGACCACGGGGAGGTCGGTGGCGTCGACGATGCGCTTGGCGTTCTCGACCATCTCCGTCATCGACACCATCTCGAGGTCCGGGAGGCCGAACTGCCCGAGCACCGTCGAGTAGCCGCTCATGTACGCGGCGTCCAGCCCCGCCTTCTCGGCGAGGCGGGCGTCCAGCGCGTGGTAGAGGCCGGGTGCGAACACGTACTCCTGGTCGTCGAGCAGGTCGCGGAACTGGCGGCCCGCGGGGTTGTCGAGGTCGCGTCGCGTGTAGTCGGTGCCGTCAGTCATCGGTGGGTGGGAGTCGGTGGCTGCGGGCTTCTTCGTGCCACTCATCGCGGTCGGCGTCGGGTCTGAGGTCTGGAACGACCGGGAGCCCGGTGTTCTCGATGTCGGTGTATCTGGGCATTAGCTGGTCCTCCGCGGGTCGCTCGGTGGTCGGCGGGCGGTGCTGGTTCGTCTGCGGCGGTGGGTTGGGAGCACTACGACAGGAGAGGCGGCGGAGAGCCGAATAAAGTTAATGATTAATAATGCGGGTATGTGGGCAAGGCCATTAATAATCATTAAGGACTCCGGCTGGTGCAACCGAACCGGCTAAACCACGGCCCGTTCAACAGGGGGGCGTGCCCGAGGTCGACGACTGGCGGGCGTCACTCGCCGACGAAGGCGAACTCTCCGCCCCCATCACCGAACGCCTCCTCGCCGAACACGGGGACCGCGGCCAGCGCGCCATCGAGGCCGCCAGCGAGGGCCGCGTCAAACAGTACAACGACTTCACCGTCGTCGTCGGCCACGAGGACGAGTACATCATCGAGGACGGCGGCTGCACCTGCCGCGACAGCCAGTACAACCTCGCGGCCGACGAGTTCTGCTGGCACGCCCTCGCTGTCGATGTCGCCGAGGGCGTCGGTGCGGTCGACCACCACGACATGTTCTACAGCGAAGTCCGGGATTTCCTTTAAGGACCTTTTGCGCTGCGCTCGGCGTCGTCGGGCCGGTACCGCCTGACGGAGGCGTCGCTCATCCTACTGCTCGGCGCAGATGTCGACGAAGTTGCGGAGAATCTGGAGTCCGGTCTCGCCGGACTTCTCGGGGTGGAACTGCGTGCCGAAGACGTTGCCCTCGTCGTTGGCGACGATGGAGGGGAAGCGCGTGCCGTACTCCGTCTCCGTGACGGCGTGGTCGTCGCTCTCCAGTTCGGCGTAGTAGGAGTGGACGAAGTAGGCGTACTCCCCGTCGACCCCGTCGACGAGCGGGTGGTCCCGGACGACGTCGAGGTCGTTCCAGCCCATGTGCGGGACTTTCACGTCACCCTTGAAGCGGACGTTGCGTCCCGGAATCAGGTCGAGGCCGCGGGCGTCGCCCTGCCCCGCCCGTTCTGCCTCCTCGCTCTCGGTGAGCAGCATCTGCATCCCGAGACAGATGCCGAACAGCGGGCGGCCGTCCTCGGCGGCGTCGACGAGCGCGTCCCGGAACGGACCGGCGTTCTCCATGCCGTCGCCGAACGCGCCGACGCCCGGGAGGACGATGCCGTCCGCGTCGTCGAGGGCCGCCGGGTCGTCGACGACGGAGACCTCGGCGTTCGCGCGCTCGAGGCCGCGCGTGACGCTCCGGAGGTTCCCGAGGCCGTAGTCCACGACGACGACTGAGGCGGACGTCTGCTCGGGTGGCGGCGTGCTCATGGCTCACCGTAGGACGACCCGCTGCAAGTCCCTTTCCCTCCGAACGATGTCTGCCAACTCCCCTCCGCTACCCGGCGGTACGTACCACTCCCGAGCGCCTTTGTGTCGTCTGTACACGACGTTAGATGGTATAGAAAAGCTTTTGACGTTTCTATCGAATTTTTGCCTGTATCCCCATGGACCGTCGAAACTTCCTCAAAGCGGCCGGCGCAGCGGGTGCAGCCGGTCTCACGGCAGGATGTCTCGGGCAGTTCGGTAGTCAGCCGTACGTCGACGGCGACGTGCGCTTCCTGATGTCGCCGACCGAACCACAGGACCAGATGACGGCGCAGTACGAACCCGTCCAGGAGCGCCTCGCGGAGACCATCGACGCCGTCGACGAGATCGACATCAAGTACGCCGCAAACTACGCGGCGGCACTCAACGCGCTCGACTCCGGCACTGCCGACGTCGCCGAGACGGGGCCGTTCGCGGCCGCGCTCGGCGTCAACTCCGAGAAGGCGGACATCATCCTCCAGCGAGAGGCGTACGGCGGCTGGACGTACAAGTCCGTCATCGTCACCCGCGAGGACTCCGACATCGAATCGCTGTCCGACCTCGAAGGCGAGACAGTCGCGTTCGCCGACGCACTCTCGGCGTCCGGCTCGCTGTACCCCCTGTGGATGCTGAAGGACGCGGGTCTCGAGATCCCCGACGAACCCGGCAGCACGGCAGGCGCGAACTTCGACCCGAACTGGTCGAGCCACGCGTCCGCAATGGAAGCACTCCGTAACGAGCAGGCCGCCGCAGCAGGCGTCGGCTACTTCATCACCTCGGGCGACGAGAGCGAGTACGCGGAGGGCATCCGAGAGGTCGCCTCCGAGGATGGCATCCCGCGCGCCCCCATCGTAGTGAGTCCGAAGCTCTCGGACGACGAGAAGGACACGATCACGGAGGCGTTCACGGAGGCGCCCGACGAGATGTACTACGGTGCCGACGGCGAGGAAGGCACCGACGACGACATTTGGTTCTCCGGCGTGCGTGAGCGTGGCGTCGACACGTACCAGCCAGTCATCGACGTGGCCCAGGAACTGGGCTACAGCGAGGACGTCTTCGAGGACTCCGGCGAGTAACGCAGTCGCGGAACTGAAAAACACAACATTTGGCCTATTCAGGCCACCTCCTTACAAGAACGAGAGAATGGCGACAGTAACCGCATCGGACGTCACCAAGGTCTACGGCGAGGATACGGTGGCGCTGAACGACGTATCATTCGAGATCCCCGACGGCGAGTTCGTGGTCTTGCTGGGGCCGTCGGGCGCGGGAAAATCGACGCTCCTCCGGATTCTCAACGGTCTGACGCAGCCGACCGAAGGGGCCCTCACTATCGGCGACGAAGTGGTCAGTGGCACCCGTTCGGACGTCGCGATGGTGTTCCAGATGCACTACCTCGTCGAGTCGATGAGCGCCTACCGGAACTCGCTGACGGGCGCGCTGAACCGGACCGAGACGGTCGACAGCGTGCTCACGCACTACGACGAACCGGACAAGGAGATGGCGCTGAACGCCCTCGACACCGTCGGCCTGCTGGAGGAGGCTGACCAGCGCGCCGGGTCGATGTCCGGCGGCCAACAGCAGCGCGTCGGCATCGCTCGCGCACTCACGCAGGACCCGGGTCTGCTGCTGGCCGACGAACCGGTCGCCAGCCTCGACCCGCGCGCGGCACAGGAAGTGATGCAGTACCTGAAGGACGCCGCGACCGAGCGCGATCTCACGTCTATCGTCTCGCTGCACCAGGTAAACATCGCACGCGAGTTCGGTGAACGCTTCATCGGTCTCCGGGACGGCGAAGTCGTCTTCGACGGCGGGAAGGAGGAACTGACGATGGATGTCGTCGACCGCATCTACTACGGCGACGGCGACACTACCGACCACGGCGTCGAACACATCACGGGGAACTGACAATGGCATCGAGCGACATCCAACGAGTCAAGGACAGGATCGAACGACGACAGCGCCGCCGACGCATCCTCGGCGCACTCGGCGTCTTCTTCGTAGTGGGGGCGACCGCACTCGGGATGCGGTACGTCGGGTTCACCGTCGCAGAACTGGTCCGACAGTTCCCGATCTGGCTGAGTTTCGTCACGGAGTTCCTCAACCCGGACTTCGTCGACTTCACGATCGCGTCGAAGAACCAGGGCATCAGCGGTCTCGACGGCCTCTGGTACAGTCTCACACACCCCAGTACCATCGTCGAGAGCGCAGGAGCGACCCAGTCGAGCGGGTCCGTGCTCGTCGCGGCAGCCGTCATGACCATCATCGTCGGCTTCACCGGCACCGTACTGGGCTTCCCGCTCGCACTCCTCCTCGGCGTGCTCGGCTCCGAACGCGTCACGCCGTTCCCGTTCAACTTCATCTTCCGCGGCACGATGTCCACCATCCGGGCCGTGCCGTCGCTCGTCTGGATCCTCATCTACATCCCGCTGTTCGGCATCAGCCCGAAGTCCGCCATTTTCGCCATCGCGACGGACACCATCGGGAACCTCGGCCGCCTGTTCACGGACGAACTCGAAGAGATCAACGACGGCCCCATCGAGGCCATTAGTTCGACGGGCGCGAATCGCCCACAGACGGTCATTTTCGGGATGCTCAGTCAGGTCTCGTCGTCGTTCATCGCGTGGACGATGTACGTCCTCGAGATCAACACCCGCATCGCCATCAGCCTCGGCGTCGTCGGTGCCGGCGGCCTCGGCCAGTACATCAGCCTGAAGATCCAGTTCGGCACGCCGGAAGCCTACGCGCAGGCGGCCGCGGGCCTGCTGATGGTCGTGGTCATCGTCATCAGCGTCGAACTGCTCTCCTCGCGTATCCGCGCCCGCCTCCGTCCCGGCGAGAGCCAGGACACGTCGATCGTCGACGCCGTCAAGGGTCTGTTCGACGGCGACAAGTGGCTCGGTCGCGGCGACCCGAAGAACTAGTACTCGCCCAGCCGCGACTGGCCGCCCTCGACGCCGGCCATCGTGGCCGCCTTCTCGATGGTCTCGCGGAACGCTTCCTTCTGGCTCGCGTCGTACAGCGTCGCCGCCGGGTGGAGACAGAGCAGCACGTCGCGTGGCTCGCCGCCGAGTTCGACGCGCTCGACGTCTCCCGTCTCCTTCGTGACCGCGACGCTGCGCTCGAGGAGGTGTTCGCCCGGCACCTTCCCGAGCGTGACGACCACCTCGGGGGCGACGAGCTCCACCTCGCGCGCGAGGTACGGCCGGCAGTTATTCAGCTCCTCCTTCGTCGGGTCGCGGTTCTCGGGCGGCCGGCAGCGCACGCAGTTCGTCATGCGGATATCCGCCCGTTCGAGGCCGGCGTCCGCGAGCGCGTCGTCGAGGACGCTGCCGCTGCGCCCGACGAACGGTTCGCCCTGCTCGTCCTCGTTGGCGCCCGGACCCTCGCCGACGAACAGGACGTCGGCGTCCGCGGGGCCGGCCCCGTTGACGATCTGGCTGCGGGACTCGACGAGTTCCTCGCACTTCGTGCAGTCGGTCACCTCGAGGCCGTCCATGCTGTCCATGGCCTGGCTACCACGCGTGCGCTGTTAAGCGTGGTCGTCGCCCGGACGCCCCACGGACATCTGGGCGTACTCGTCGGCCGCCCTCGCCGCCAGTCGGGCCACTCGCAATGGCTCCGGACGACCGCCTTCGGGGGTGAACGCCCGCACCACGTCCGCCGGATTCTCACAGCCGACGGCGCGAACGAACACCCGCTCGCCGTTGACCGCCAGGGGTTCGCGGTCTGGCTGGGCGTCGTACACCGCGAGGCGGCACTCGCGCTCGTCGCCCTCGAACTCTCGCGCGATGGCGTCTTCGAGCCCCTCGCTCGCCTCGAAGGAGACAGAGAGCACCGGCCGGTCGACCGCCTCGTGGACGGCCTGGAGGTCCACGACGTTGAACCACGCCGGCGCGATGCCCGACACGAGAACGTACTGGACGTCCTCGCGGTCCAGTTGCCGGTAGACGTCGACGACGGCGTCGGTACTATCGGTGCCGCCGACCGTGCACGACGAAAACGAGAAACCGTCCACGACACGGGACGCCCGCACCACCGCTCCGGCGAGCGTCGAGCTGTCGCCCCGGTAGGATTCGGCGACCCCGAGGGCCCGCGTCCCGGGTTTCACGGCGCTACTGTTCCTTGATGTCCTGCAGGCGGTCGAGCAGTTCGTCGTTCGACGCCCCGATCTCGTAGCTCACGTCCCCCGCGTGTTCGAACTCGCCCGTGTCGAGGCTCTCCTCGGTGTCGATCTCCTCGGAGTCGAGAGACTGGGTTTCCTGTTCGGATTCGTCGTAGCTCCCGAAGCCCATGTTCGTGGGTACGACCGCGTTCCACTAAAATTTCCCGCCGGTTTAAGGGGCCAGCGCGCCACCCTCCCACCATGAACGTGGAACACGTCACGAGCGACGCCGAGACGTTCACCTGCAACGCGTTCCTCGCGCCCGGCGACCACACGACGCTCGTCGACGCGGGCGCGTACGACGGCGTCGTCGACGAGATTCGCCAGCACACGGACCACCTGGACGCAGTGGTGCTTACCCACCAGCACGGCGACCACGTCCAGCAACTCGAGGCCGTCTGCGAGGCCTTCGACCCTGACGTGTACGCCTACGACGACCACCCGCTGCGGACCCACGCGCTCGACGACGGGGACCACGTCACCATCGGCGACGACGAGTTCGAGGTGGTGTTCACGCCCGGGCACGCCCCCGACCACGTCTCGTTCGTCTCCGAGGCGGCGCTGTTCTCCGGTGACGTCGTCGTCCACGACGACGGCGCCTTCGACGACGGGAGTTTCGGCCGCACGGACATGGCCGGCCAGTCCCGCGACCGCCTGATCGAGAGCATCCGCGAACTGCTCGACCGTCTGCCCGCGTCGGTCTCCGAGATGTACTCGGGACACGGCGGCGTCTACGAGGGCGACGTGCGGGCGGTCGTCGAACGCGCGCTGGAGCGCGCCGAGCGCCGCGAACCGAAGTACCCCGACGAGTAGCCTAGCGAACGCCTGGCAGACCACGGGAACCCTTTTGGCCGGACTCTCCCTCTGTTCTCGTATGCCAGGACGCCCCTTCGTCTCAGGTGAGCGCGTGGACCTCTGTGCGGTCTCGGAGGACGACGTCGAGTTCCTCCTGGACACCGTCAACGACCCCGCCGTCTGGCGGACGACCGGGATGCGGACGCCGCTCACGGAGAAACAAGAGCGGGAGTGGTACGAGGAGCGCGCGAGCGCGGACAACGGCAACGTGAACTTCGTCGTCGCCGTCGACGGCGACCCGGTCGGCAGCCTCGGCATCCACGGCGTCGACGACGCCAACGGGAGCGCGGAACTCGGCATCTTCCTCGCCGAGGAGCACTGGGGCAACGGCTACGGCACGGAGGCCGGCCGGCTCGCCACGCAGTACGCGTTCGACCAGCACCGCCGCCACCGCGTCGTCGCCCGCGTCTTCGAGGGCAACGAGGCGTCGGCCCGCATCTGGGAGAAACTCGGCTACGAACTGGAGGGCACCCACCGCGACCAGGTGTTCGTCGACGGCGACTACCTCGACGTGCGGTACTACGCGGTGCTCGAAGACGAGTGGCGCGAGGAGGAGTAGCGGTTACGTCGAACGGGTCTCCTTGGCCTTCGGGCGGAGGTTCTTGTAGCCGCACTTCCGGCAGCTCTCGGCGTCCTTCGGGTTCCGCGCGTTGCACCGCATGCAGATCTGCTTGCCCAGCAGCCGGTCCTCGATGGTCTCGGTCATGCCACCGGGTTCGCCCGCGCCGCGTTTAAGCGGTTCGGAACGAGGCGGTGGTCAGGACGACACCTCGACATCGAACTTGCTCCGCCAGCGGTAGCGCCGGCCGCCCCAGACGAACGTCCGGCGGGCGTGAGCGTACACGAGCAGCGGTAACGACGCGAGCATCGCGGGGTACGCGAGGACCGCCGTCCAGCGCCGGTTGCCGAACGCGGCGTACAGGCCAGAGAACAGCAGCGCCGCCACGACGAACGCGTACAGCGGCGCGAGCAGACTGGCGGCCGCGAGGCCGGCGGTCACGACGCTGCTTGCGACCATCCCCCGCGGGTCGTGGATGTAGGCTATCTTCGAGAACCGGACGTGTCGCTCAAGGCTCTCCCGGATGGACCCGCCGACAGCCACCCGCCGGGTCCGGCGGAGCGCGGTCGCGTCGAGGTGCTCGGAGAGCAGACCGTCGTCGCTGACGGTGCGCCGCAGGTCCGCGAGGAAGGCGTCGACGTCCAGGTCGCCGCGCTCGAACAGCACGGCGCCGGCCCACACCTTGTCCCCGGCGTAGACGCCGGCGGTCCCGCCGAGCACGTACAGTGGCTCCAGGAGCACCGAGAGCGGGTCCCGCCCGACGAACGCCGGAAGTTCGGACACCGGACCGTGGCGCTCGTAGTCGGCCTGGAGACCGTCGAGCCAGTCCGGCGGGTGGTGGAAGTCGTCGTCGGTCCAGGCGACTCGGTCGTGGCGGGCTGCCTCCATCCCTGCCGCGACGGCGTTGGCCTTCCCCGAGCAGCCCTCTGGCTCCCCGGCGACCACCAGCCGAACGCGGTCGGGTTCGTCGGCGACCCGCTCGGCGACGGGGTCCGTTTCGGTGTCGCAGACGACCAGCAGTTCGTCCTCCGGGCCGAGCTGTGTCGCTACCTCCTCGCAGGCCGGCGTCCACCGCGTCGTCGGCAGGAGGACGCTCGTCGGCGGTGCGTCCATGCGCGGCGCTACTGCGGACGCACGGAAAAACCCCGTCGCGACGCTGTGAGTGCGGCCCACCGCTTAGCGTACCGCAGCCAGCCGATCGCGGAGAATCGTCCGGTGACAGCGCTTCTCGTCGGTGTTCTCGAAGCAGACCAGCGCCAGCGACTCGCCGTCCCGGAGTCGCTCGGCGAGCGCGTCGACGGCAGCCTGCGCCTCCGGGTCGCGCTCGAGGTGCTCGCGGTAGCGGTCGGCGAAGTCGACGTCTGCCCACGCCCGCCGGTTCGCCGCCGCGTCAGCGACGCCGTCGCCCTCCAGTTCGGCCTCGCGGGCCTTCGCGTCGTCCAGTAACTCCTCGGGCGGGGCGACCGCCGGCACGTTCTCGTCGACGGCCGCCGAGAACCAGCCGGTCGGCCGACGCACCACGCCCACGAGCGTGACGTCCGCCGGGAGGTCCGCCTGGTCGTGCTGGAGCGCCGCGACGTACGTGTCCGAGAGGTCGCCCGTCACGTGTCACCCTCCAGTTCCTCGGCCGCGTCCGCCGCCTCCTCGTCGGTCAGGTAGTCGTCCTGTACGGCGACGACGTCCGCGGAGTTCACACACTCGCTGTAGCGGCGCAGCGGCTCCTCGTTCAGTTCGAGGAACGTGTGGCCCCAGCGGAACTTCGAGAGAATCTCCTCGGCGTGCTCGCGCTCCCTGAGGATGCAGAGCGCGCCCGCGAACGCCTCCACGGTGTTGAGCTGGAACGGCTTTCCGTAGTTCACGGGGTTGGCCGCGACGAGGAACGGGAGCGCGCGGTGTTCCCCTTTCATCTCGAACATCGCGCGCCCGGCCGTCTCCCACGAGCAGTCGAGGGCGACGAGGTTCGCGTGGTCGGCGTCCGCGGGCGACAGCGCCTGCTCGGCGTGCGGGTTGAGGACCACGCCGTAGGGCGTCGCTCGCGCCGACTCGTGGAGCGTCGCCATGTCGAAGCGCGCGAGCTTCCGTGCCGTGCACTTCTCGGGGTCGTCGTCGCCCTCGTACCTGACGTGGAGGTCCACGGGTTCGATTGTCGGCCACCGGGCAAAAGCGCCCCGACCCGAGAACGGTTCGCGTCCGCTCGCATTGGCGCTAGAACCCGTAGAAAGCCCCGGTACGCTCGCGTCCGCTCGCTCGCTGTGGTCCTCGGCCTGACGGCCTGCGGTCCTTGCGTCGCGAGAGAACAAGCAAGCGCGAGCGTGCCGCCCCTTTCAGTCCGCCCACTACCGGTTGTGGCGGATGCCGATTCCAGCCCTCGGTTTCTTGGCGGGGCGCGCCCACAGCCACGGTATGGACGCCGCCGCCCTCGCCCAGGCCTACTACGACGCCATCGACGACGGGGAGTACGATGCGCTCGCCGCGCTGCTCGCCGCGGAGTTCGAGCAGGTCCGCCCCGACCGCACGTTCTCCAGCCGCGAGGCGTTCGTCTCGTTCATGCGCGACGACCGGCCGCGGACGGACACCCGGCACGTCGTCGACGCGGTGTACGAGGGACAGGAGGGCGTCGCCGCTCGCGGCCGACTGCTCGACGCCGAGGGGGAACTGTTCGCGTTCGTCGACGTCTTCGAGGTGGGCGACGGCGAGATAACCGGGCTGCGGACCTACGCCAGCCCGGCGTCCTCGAGCGCGGGGAACACCTCCTCCTCGTAGAACTCGACGAACGACGCCTGATTGGGGCCGACCTGGTGGACGTAGACGTGGTCGTAGCCCGCGTCGACGGCCTCCCGGATGCTCTCGACGTGGTCCTCGGGGTCGGGGCTGGTGACCATGCTCCCCTCACGGATGTCCTCCTTCGACACCATCTCGCAGGCCTGCTCGAAGTGGACCGGCGTCGGCAACTGGGCGCTCAACTCGCCGGGGAGCGCGTCGTTCGGCCACCACTCGTAGGCGGTCTCGACGGCCTCCTCCTCGGTTTCAGCGTAACACATCTGGAGCTGGGTGTACCGCGGCCCCTCCCCGCCCGCCTGCTCCCAGGTCTCGACGGTGTCCTGCGGGCCGACGCACCAGAAGCCGTCGCCGATGTCGGCGGCCACCTTCGCCGTTCGCTCGCCGTACGCGGAGACGTGGATGGGTGGCGTCTCCTCGGGGAGCGTGAACAGCCGCGCGTTCTGGACGGTGTAGTACTCGCCGTGGTGGCTCACCTGCTCGCCCGTCCAGAGCTTCCGGATGACGTCGACGGCCTCCTCGAGCATCTCCAGGCGAACCGCGTGCTCGGGCCAGTGGTCGCCGTAGACGTGCTCGTTGAGGAGTTCGCCGGTGCCGACACCGAGCGCGAACCGCCCGGGCAGCATCGCGGCGACGGACCCCGCTGCGTGCGCGACGGTCGCGGGGTGGTAGCGGATGATGGGGCAGGTGACGCCGACGCCGACGGGGATGTCGTCGGTCGCGTGGGCGACGCCGCCGAGCGTCGACCAGACGAACGGGCTCTCACCCTGCTGGCTCGTCCACGGGTGGAAGTGGTCGGAGATGCCGAGGAAGTCGAAGCCGGCGTCCTCCGCGCGGACCGCGTCGGCGACGAGGTCGTTCGGCGGGTGTTCCTCGCTGGAGAGCGTGTAGCCGAGGTCGACCATCTACGGCCACCTCGCTGGTAGGATTCGTGCCATCGCCTCCACAGTTCGGCACGAACCGGAAAGAGTGTAGTTTCAGGTTAGTTTCGCTCGCCGCCGACGCGGCGTTACTCGCTACCGCGGCGCTCACGGCCCACTACGTTCGCCGCTCGCGCGTTCCGAGGCGTTCGCTCAGTCCGTGGCCTCCCTCCGGTCGGCCACGCGGGTCGCGGTGCTCCCCGCTCGCTTGTAGCGAGACAACTCGCTTCGCTCGTTGTCTCGCTGCTCACGCCTCGCGTTCGCCGTCGCCCAGCGCCGACTCGCCGACTTTCTGCGTCCCCTCGATGACCGCCTGGCCGTTCATGTACGGCTGGAGCGCTTCGGGTACGTCGACGGTGCCGTCGTCGTTCTGGTAGTACTCGAGGATGGCGACCATCACGCGGGGGATGGCGAGCCCCGACCCGTTCAGCGTGTGGAGGTGCTCCGCCGACTCGTGGCGCTCGGGGCGGTACTGGATGCCAGCGCGCCGCGCCTGGAAGTCCTCGAAGTTCGACACCGACGAGACCTCCAGCCAGCGGCCGCCCTCCGCGGGCCCCTCGTCCATCTCGTCGCCGGGCGCCCACACCTCGATGTCGTACTTCTTCGCCTGCGTGAACCCCAGGTCGCCCGTGCACATCTCGAGGATGCGGTAGGGGAGTTCGAGGCGCCGGAGGACCTCCTCGGCCTCGTCGACGAGACCCTCGAAGCGCTCGTAGGACTCCTCGGGTTCGACGAAGTTCACCATCTCCACCTTGTTGAACTGGTGAACTCGTACGATGCCCCGCGTCTCCGTGCCGTGCTCGCCCGCCTCGCGCCGGAAGTTCGGCGAGTACGCTTGGTGTTTCAGCGGGAGGTCGTCGCTGAGCAGAATCTCGTCGCGGTACATGTTCGTCACCGGTACCTCCGAGGTCGGAAGCAGCCAGAGGTCGTCGTCCTCGTAGTCGGCCTCGTTGACGTCGCCGACGCGGTAGGCGTCCTCCACGAACTTCGGGAACTGGCCGGTGCCCTCCATCGACTTCGAGTTCACCGGGATGGGCGGGAAGACGTCGACGTAGCCCTGCTCGCGGTGGACGTCGAGCATGAACTGGACGAGCGCGTGTTCGAGGCGAGCGCCCGCACCCTTCGCGAAGTAGAAGCCGCCGCCCGACACTTTCGCGCCGCGCTCGAAGTCGAGGATGTCCAGGTCCTCCCCGAGGTCGTAGTGGGGGACGACCTCCACGGGGAGGTCGCGCAGGTCGTCGAAGCCTTCGCGGCGCCGCTCGACGTTCTCCGTCTCGTCGGCCCCGACAGGGACGTCGTCGTCGGGGATCATCGGGAGCGTGAGCAGTTTCCGCTCCAGTTCCGCCTCCAGTTCGTCGGCGCGGTCCTCGACCTCCTCCAGTTCCGCCTTCAGTTCTCCCGAGCGGTCGATGGCCTCCTGGGCTGCCTCCTCGTCGCCCTCCTGTTTGAGCTGGCCGATCTTCGAGGAGACCTCGTTGCGCTCGTGGCGGAGCGTGTCCCCGCGGCTCTTCAGCTCCCGCCACTCCTCGTCGACTTCGAGAATCCGGCTCACGTCCGCGTCCACGCCCTTCTTCGCGAGGGCGTCGCGGACCGCCTCTGGGTGCTCCCGGACGAACTGTCTGCTCAGCATTTTCCTGTTGGTTCACCGGGACGCGGCAAGAACGTGTCGCATCCCCGGGAGGGCGTGGCAAACCCCGCGTCCCGCCGACGACCGACCCAGAATCTATACTTCGGGGGATACGAACGGCCGGGCATGGTTTCGACCCTCCTGCTGGTCGGCCTGGCCGTGGCCGGGTTCGTCGGGTTCAACATCGGCGGGTCGTCGACGGGCGTCGTCTGGGGGCCGCCGGTCGGCGCGGGCGTCACCCGGAAGACGACCGCCGCGGCGCTGATGACGTTCTTCGTCCTCCTCGGCGGGTGGACAGTCGGCAGAAAGGTCATCGCGACGCTCGGCGGCGACCTCGTCGCCGGTCGGCGTTCACCATCGAGGCGAGCATCGTCGTGCTCGGGTTCATCGGCCTCGGGATGGCCGTCGCGAACCTCTACGGCGTCCCCGTCTCCACGTCGATGACTGCCGTCGGGGCCATCGCCGGCCTCGGTCTCGCGACCGACACCCTCGACCTCGCGGTGCTCGGCGAGATCGTCGTCTGGTGGCTCATCGCGCCCGTCGTGGGCTTCTGGTTCGGCGCCGTCATCAGCCGCTACCTCTACCCGCACCTCGACCGCCTCGCCGCCATCGAGCAGTCGGGCGGTCGGTTCGTGGTCCTCGGCCGCTCTCCCACGCGAACGCTTTTGCCCGCGGCCGCCCCTGCTTTGACACATGAGTATCGGTGACGTCTTCGATGTCGAGCAGTGCCCCGGGATCTCCTACGTCGACACCGGGATGTACGACACCGAAGCGTACGGCTCCGTCTACGTCGTCGACGCCGACCGCCCCGCCGTCGTGGACACGGGAATCGGCACGAACTACGAGCGCATCCTCGAGGCCCTCGACGAGGCGGGCATCGGCCGCGACGAACTCGCGGCCATCCTCGTCACGCACGTCCACCTCGACCACGCGGGCGGCGCGGGCTTCCTCGCCGACGCCTGTCCGAACGCGGAGGTCTACGTCCACGAGGTCGGCGCGCCCCACCTCGTCGACCCGGAACGCCTCGTCGAGGGGACCAAGCGCGCGGTCGGCGACCAGTGGGAGTTCTACACCGACCCGCAGCCGGTCCCCGCCGAGCGCATCGTGGAACTGACCGACGGCGACACCGTCGACCTGGGCTCCCGGGAGCTGACGGTCCACCACGCCCCCGGCCACGCGCCCCACCAGGTCGTCTACGAGGACCACTCCTGTGACGCGGTGTTCACCGCGGACGCGGCCGGCATCTGGGTGCCGGCAAAGGAGCAGGTGCGGGAGACGAGTCCGCCGCCGAACTTCGACCTCGAGCAGTGCGTCACGGACGTCGAGATGATCCGCCGCATCGACCCCGACGTGCTGCTGTACGCGCACTTCGGTCCTGGGCCGGCGGAGACGGACGCCGTGCTGAAGCAGTACGAGCAGGTGCTGCGAGAGTGGGTCGACGCCGTCGAGGCGGAGGTCGTCGAACGCGGCAGCGAGACGGCCACCGCCGACCACTTCGCGGCGACCAACGAGGTCGCCGGGGTCTGGGGCGACCGCAAGGCGGAAGCGGAAACGAAAATGAACGTTCGTGGAGTTCTCCACTATCTTAAGAACCGGGAGTGAGAGGGATACCCATGAACTGGCGCGAGGCCGAGCAGAACTACGAGGACGAGGTGACCGTGGAGGACACCCTGCCACGGATGTTCGAGAACGCGGCCGAACGCCACTCGGCCCGCCCCGCGCAGGGCTACAAGGGCGGCATCTACGACCGGACGCTGACGCCGGACGTACTCCCGCCCGCGCCCGACGGCGACTACGCGAACGTCTCCTACGGCGAGATGCGGGAGATCGTGCGGAACCTCGCCGCGGGGTTCCGCGAGCTGGGCATCGAACCGGGCGACCGCGTCGGCATCTTCGCACACACCCGGATGGAGTGGGCGCAGTGCGACTTCGGCGTACTCGCGGCGGGCGGCGCCGTCACCACCGTCTACCCCGGGTCGAGTAGCCGGCAGGTCGAACACCTGCTCGGCGACAGTGGCGCGACGGGCGTCGTCGTCGAGGGCGAGTCCGAACTGGAGCGCTTCCGCGAGGTCGAGGACGACCTCGAGGTGAAGTTCGTGGTCACGATGGACCACGTCGCCGACGCGGACACCCTCTCGCTGGCCGACCTCTACGAGCGCGGCCGCGAGGCCTACGACCGGGACGCCTACGAGTCGTGGATCGACGAGCGGGACTACGGCGACCTGGCGAGCCTCATCTACACCTCCGGCACCACCGGGAAGCCGAAGGGCGTGACGCTCACCCACGAGAACTTCCGGGCGAACCTCAACCAGTCCCGCAAGCGATTCGGGCCGCGTCCCGACAAGCAGGACGGCCAGAGCATCGACGAGACCAGCCGCGTCGTCTCCTACCTCCCGCTCGCCCACGTCCTCGAACGCCTCGCCGGCCACTTCCTGATGTTCGCCTCGGGCGCCCACGTCTGCTACGCGGAGTCCCCGGACACCCTCCAGGAGGACTTCGGGCTGGTCCAGCCGACGTCCGGCACCAGCGTCCCGCGCGTCTACGAGAAACTGTTCGACGCCGTCCGCGAGCAAGCCACCGAGTCGCCGACGAAAGAGCGCATCTTCGAGTGGGCCGTCGACGTTGGCCGCGAGTACTACGAGGCCGACGACCCCGGCCTCGTGCTCCGCGGGAAGCGCGCCGTCGCGGACAGACTCGTCTTCGAGAAGGTGCGGGACGCCCTCGGCGGCAACGTGGAGTTCTTCATCTCCGGCGGTGGCTCGCTCTCTCCGGAGCTCTGCGCGCTCTACCACGGCATCGGCCTCCCCATCCTGGAGGGGTACGGGCTCACCGAGACCAGTCCGGTGGTCTCCGTCAACCCGGCCGAGGAGCCGAAGGTCGGCACCATCGGTCCGCCGGTGCCGGGCACCGACCTCGAACTCGACGAGTCAGTCGCCAGCCCGGAACAGCAGGAGCGGACCGCCGGCCGCGCGGGCGAACTGCTGGTCCGCGGTCCGCAGGTGTTCGACGGCTACTGGGAGCTCCCGGAGGCCACCGAGGAGGCGTTCGTCGAGCGGGACGGCCAGGAGTGGTTCCGCACCGGCGACGTGGTCGAGATCCGCGAAGACGGCTACGTTCGATTCCTCGAGCGCGCGAAACAGTTGCTCACGCTGTCGACGGGGAAGAACGTCGCCCCCGGCCCCATCGAGGACGCGTTCGCCGCCAGCCCGCTCGTCGAGCAGGCCATGGTCGTCGGCGACGAGCAGAAGTTCGTCTCGGCGATCGTGGTCCCGAACTTCGACGGCGTCCGCCGGTGGGCGCACAACGAGGACGTCGACGTGCCCGCCGACGACGCCGAACTCTGCCGCGACGACCGGGTGAAGGCCCGCATCCAGGAGGAGGTCGACCACGTCAACGAGCAGTTCGAGCGCTACGAGCAGATCAAGCAGTTCCGGCTCGTCCCCACCGAGTTCACCGAGGACAACGAGATGCTCACGCCGACGATGAAGAAGAAGCGCCGGAACATCCTCGACGCGTTCGCCGACCAGATCGGCGACATGTACGAGTAGCCGGCGACCAGTCGAACCCGAGCGGCGACGGGCGAAACAGAGCAGTTCGGGCCGCAACCCACGCGCTTTATACGGCCCCCTCGACAAGTCCCCACCGATGCCGACACAGGAGGGTAACTCATGAGCTCGGCGATCATCCCCATCGTCGCGACCATCATCGCACTCGGGGTCGCGGCGCAGGTGCTGGCGGACCGACTCCAGGTGCCCAGCGTCCTGTTCCTCATCTTCGCTGGTATCGTCGTCGGGCCGGAAGTGCTCGGGGTCGTGACCATCGAGTCCTTCGGCGGCGTGGAGCCGCTGGCGGGCGTCGTCGGGCTCTCGGTCGCGATCATCGTCTTCGAGGGAGCGTTCCACCTGAAGGCCTCGAAGCTCCGGGAGGCGCCGGGCGCGACGCTCCGGCTCGTCACCATCGGGGCGGTCATCTCGCTGGTCGGCACCTCACTCGCCGTCCACTACCTGCTGGACGCCCGCTGGGACGTCTCCTTCCTCGTCGGCAGCCTGCTGGTTGCGACCGGACCGACGGTCATCACGCCCATCCTCGAGGTGGTCCCGGTCCGGGACCGCGTCGGCGCGGCCCTGGAGACCGAGGGCGTGGTCAACGACGTGACGGCCGCCATCCTCGCCATCGTCGTGTTCCAGGTCGTCGTCAACCCCGACCTGCCGGCGATGGCGGTGCTCCAGGACTTCATGACCCGGCTCGGCGTCGGCGTCCTGGTCGGCCTGGTCGTCGCGGCCGTCATCTGGTACCTGCTCCGCCACGTCGACCTCTCGCGGGGGAACGCACCCCAGAGCGCCCGTCTCATCGTACTCGCGGGCGCGCTGGTCTCCTACGGTGCCGCCAACACGCTCCGCGGCGAAGCGGGCATCGCGGCGGTGGCGACGGCGGGGATGGTGCTCGGCAACGCTAACCTCCCCTACGAGGAGGAGATCGAGTCGTTCAAGGGCGACGTGACGCTCGTCGTCCTCTCGTTCGTGTTCATCGCGCTGGCGGCGCTGCTGTCCTTCGACGACCTGACGCAGTTCGGTCTCGCGGGGCTCGCGGCGGTCGTCGTCATCGCGGCAATCGTCCGCCCCATCGCCGTCTACCTCTCCACGTACGGCGGCCGGTACTCGTGGGCGGAGCGGACGTTCATGAGCGCGGTCGGTCCTCGTGGCATCATCCCGGCGTCGGTCGCGACGCTGTTCGCCGTGGAACTCCAGAACGTCGGCATGGAGGCAGCGGCGAGCCTCCTCGTCGGCATCGTCTTCCTCACCATCCTGCTGACGGTCGTCTTCGAGGGCGGTCTCGCAAGACACATCGCGGAAGCACTCGACGTCATACCAATGCGTGTCATCATCGTCGGCGGCGGCACCGTCGGTCGTGCGCTCGCTGAGCGCCTCGAAGACCGCGGTGAGAACGTCGTCATCGTCGAACGGGACGTATCGATGGTCGAACGAGCGCGGAACGAGGGGTTCACCGTCTACCACGGCGACGGGACGGACACCGACGAACTCCGGTCGGCGGGGGCGGACAGCGCCCGCATCGTCGTCGCCGCGACGGGTGACGACGACGCCAACCTGCTGGTCGCCCAGCTGGCCGAGTCGAAGTTCGACGTCGAGACCATCATCGCTCGCGCGAACAACCCGGACAACGTCGACGCCTTCGAGGACCTCGGCGTCCGGACGGTCTCCTCGTCGCTGGCGACCGCGTGGGGCATCGACAACATCATCGAGCGCCCCGCGCTCGCCAACTGGATGACCGAGATCGGGCGCTCGGGCGACGTCCAGGAGGTCGAAGTGACCTCGGAGGACCTCGTCGGCCGCACCATCGAGGAGGTCGACGCCGAACTCCCGAACGGCTGCATCATCGCGCTCGTCGGCCGCGACGGCGACAACCAGGTGCCGGACCCGGACTTCACGCTGCAGCACGGCGACCACCTCACGTTCCTCGGTCGGACGGAGGCGGTCCGCGAGGCGCTGGAGTGGTCCCACCCGCGCGACTGAGGTATATTTTCTCGCGCCCCGGCGGCGGTCAGTCGTCGGCTGCCGGCAGCGTGAACGAGAACGTCGTCCCTTCTCCCGGTTCCGAGTCGACCCGGATGTCGCCGCCGTGGCGTTCGACGATGCGCTTGCAGAGGGCGAGCCCCACGCCCGTCCCCGCGTGTTCGTCCTGGCTGTGGAGGCGCTGGAACACCTCGAAGACGCGCTCCCGTTCGGCGGGGTCGATGCCGATGCCCTGGTCGCTGACCGAGAGTCGCCACCGGTCGCCAGTGCGCTCGGCGGATACGTCGACCCGCGGCGGCCCGTCGCCGCTGTACTCGATGGCGTTCGCCAGCAGGTTCTGGAACACCTGCCGGAGCTGACTCGGGTCGCCGAGCACGCGGGGGAGGGAGTCGCTGTGGATGGCGGCGTCGCTCTCCTCGATTTTCACGCGGAGGTCCTCGCGGACGTCCGCGAGCACGTCCTCGAGGTCGACTGGCTCGAACGGGTCGCCCTGCGTCTCGACCCGCGAGTACTCCAGGAGCCCCTCGATCATCTCCCGCATCCGCTCGGCGCCGTCGACGGCGAACTCGATGAACTCCTCGGCGTCCTCGTCGAGTTCGTCGCTGTAGCGACTCTCGAGCAGTTGCAGGTAGCTGGATACCATCCGCAGGGGCTCCTGGAGGTCGTGGGACGCCGCGTACGCGAACTGCTCGAGGCGCTCGTTGGACTCCTCGAGTTTGCGCTGGGTTTCCCGACGCTCCGTGGCGTCGGTGAACGCGACGACCGCCCGGGTGACCTCGCCGTCGGCGTCCGTGATCGGCTTCCCGCGGACCTCGATCGTCCTGCGCTCGCCGTCGAACGACTCGATCTCGAACACGTCGGGGTCGTCGACCGCCTCGCCCTCGAGGGCCCGCGCCATCGTCCACTCGTCGGGCCCGACGCGCTCGCCGGTGTCGGCCCACCAGCCCGGGTACTCGTCGTAGTCGCTCTGGTCCTCTGCCGGATACACCTCCCCGCCCCAGATCTCCGTCGCGACCTCGTTCACCCGCTCGAGGTGGCCGTCCGCGCGCGCCACCATCACGCCGACCGGCAGAATCTCGAAGATCGTCTCCAGCTCCTGCTTCGTCCGCTGGCGCTCGAGCTCTGCCCGCTTGCGCTCCGTGATGTCGGTGACGGCCCCGGGGAACGTGACGGGGTCGCCGTCCTCGTCGCACTCGACTTGGCCGCGGGCGACCACCCACCGCCACTCCCCGTCGGCGTTCTGCACGCGGTACTCGGCCTCGTACTCCCCGCAGGACTCGAGCGCCGCGTCGATCTTCCGTTCGACACGCTCGCGGTCGTCTTCGTGGATTGCCGCGACGAACCGGTCGATGGGCACACCTTCACGGGCGGCGTCCGGGTCGACGCCGAACTTTCGGGCGAACGACGCGCCCGCGACGAACCGGTCCTCGGGAACGTGCCACTCCCAGGTGCCGACCGCGCCGGCCTCCGTCGCCGCCTCGAGTTGTGCCTTCGCCTCGCGCAGGTCCCGCTCGCGTTCCGTCTGCTCGGTGATGTCCTGGGACATCCCCATCACGCTCGTGACGCCGCCGTCGTCGTCCCGGATGGGGACGAAGTGTAGCTGGTACGCCCTGTCCCCGATGGCTTCCACGACCTCGGTGCTCTCACCGTCGAGCGCAGCCTCGTAGTAGGGGACGACGACGTCGGCGACCGCCTCCGGCAGTGCGTCCGAGATGCGCTCTCCCTCCAGGTCGTCTCTCGTCAGGCCGGCGTTACCACCTGGTGTTCCCACGAACATGACGTAGCGGAGGCTCTCGTCGACCAGTGAGACACCGCCCGCCGGGTAGTTGTCGACGAGGGTCTGGAATCGCCGCTCGACCTCCCGGAGCTCGCGCTCGCGGGCCTGGCGCTCGGTGACGTCTCGGTCGGAGACGATGAGGGAGACGACCTCGCCGTCGTCGTCCGTCACGGGCCGGAAGTAGCCGCTGACGGTGCGGGCCTCCCCGCTCAGGCTGGCGATGTCGGCCTCGAAGTCGACGTACTCGCCGGCGGCCGCGCGCTCGACCCACTCCCGGACGTCGGCCTCCACGCTGTTCCCGCGACCCCACCAGGGCGTCTCCCAGAACGGTTCGCCGACGACGTCGGCGAGGTCGGCGTCGATGTACTCCATCGCCGTCTCGTTGATGTCCCGCACCGTTCCGTCAGGGTCCAGACGCCCGACGAGGATGTTCGGGTCGTTGAAGATGGCGTCGTACTGGCGCTGCTTGCGCAGCAGCTCCTGGCCGTGCTCCTCCGCGCTGATGTCGCGGGCGACGCCGACGGTCCCACGGAACTCCCCGTCCTCCACGAGCAGGTTCACCCTGAGCTCGCACGGAATCAGCGTCCCGTCGGCCGTCTCCACCGTCAGCTCGAACGTCTGCATCTGCCCCGCGTCGGTCGCGAGCTGCTCGACGATCCCGCGCTCGATGTGCCGGTAGTCGTCCTCGTCGAGCAGCAGCGCGACGGAGTTGCCGATGAGCTCCTCGCGGTCGTACCCCGTCAGGTCCACGATGACGTCGTTCACCGCGACGAACCGCCCGCTGGCGTCTAGCTGGTAGATGCCGTCGTCGACCAGGTTCACGAGCGTTCGGTAGTGCTGTAGCGCCTCGGCGCCGTCGGCGTCTGCCCAGAACCCGACGTCACCGATGCCCGCTCGTTCGTCCATGGGGTCTGCTACTGTCGACACCCGGAAAAGCTCACCGCGGACGTGAGACATAGCTGATTGGTCGGCCACCCGACCCGACGGCTACGCCGGATCGTCCTGGTGGACCTGCCAGGTGAAGACGCTCTCGAAGACGTAGTTGACGAGCATCGCCGCCGCGATGGCGAGCGGACTCGCGGCGAGGAACCAGAGGTCGGTGCCGGCGACGACGAGCGTCACGGCGAGCCGCTGCGTGAGCAGCCAGTACGCCGCCAGCTGGACGGCGACGCCGCCCGAGCGCACGAGGTGGGATTTTCCGAGGCGCTTCGCGAACGCCTTGCGCCCGGTGGCGCCCTCCCCCGCGAACGTCCAGTGCTCGTTGACGAGGAACATCACGAGGATGGCCGTCTCGACGCCCGCTGCCTTCGCCCACATCTCCGGCACGCCGGCGCCGAGCCGGAGCGCCGCCAGCACTGCGTTGTCGCTGACCGCGCCGACGACGCCGACCGAGACGAACTGGCCGAACCGGGCGCCCGACACCAGCGAGTCGAAGCGCTCGGGGACGACGCCCCGCAGGCGGTCGCCGCTACTCATGGTTTCGTTCGACGAGGGCCGCGGACTCCTGGCGCCGGGCGGCGATGGCCTCGTGGAGTCGACTGTCCTCGAGTCGCTTCGCGCGGTGGCGGGCAGCCACCAGCGTCTCCAACAACTCCACCGGCGTCCGGACCACCGAGACGGTCGAACCGGGTTTGTCCTCCCAGACCAGTGGCACCTCCGCGACGCGCAGCCCCAGCGCGCCGGCCATCGCCACCAGTTCGACGTCCCACGCGAACCCGGGTTCGTGGAGGTGGTCGCGGACGCGCTGCCAGGCCCCGGCGGTGAGCGCCTTCGCGCCGCACTGGTAGTCGTAGAGGTCGACCGCGAGCAGGTTGCCGGCGAGCCACGCGAACCCGTCGCCGAGGAACCGGCGGGCGAACGTCTGGTGGCTCGTCACCTCCGCGTCGGGGTGGCGCCGGGAGCCCACGGCCAGATCCGCGCCGCCGTCCACGACGGCCGCGACGACGTCGCCCAGCGAGTCGGCGCCCGTGCTGCCGTCGGCGTCCGCGAACGCGAGCACGTCGGTCTCCAGTGCCTCGAAGCCGGCGGTGATGGCCGCTCCTTTGCCGCGTCGTCGGTAGGCGTTGTTCACCGTCGCACCCGCATCCCGGACGCGCTCGACTGTCTCCGTCCGCCCACCGTCGAGTTCGACGTGGAGGCGCTCGGGGTCCAGGGTCTCGCGGAGCGACTGCAGGTACTCGACGAGCACCTGGACGTTCGGGCTGTAGGCTGGAACGACGATTCCGAGGGAGGGCATCCCGTAGGAGAACGTGTGCAAGCGGTATCAGTTTCGTGGCTCGGGACGCCACTGTCACGTGAACACATCCCTATCTGGCTACGGTGTCTCGGCTATCGTGACTCCACCGACCGTCGACCGGCGGGACGCCGAAGGAGCCGGATTCGGCTGCGCCGGACAGCACTGTTCCAGTCGCCGCTCCGGTTCGGCGGCGGTTCTGGTGGGCCTCGTCGTCGGGGTCGTCTTCGACGGTGGGAGACGTGGCTGAGTTCGCCAAACTCCGAAATCCGAGTCAGCGACGCGCTCACCGGTACAGGCTACGGTACTTCGCCAGTTCCGCGGCCAACTCCCGGCTCTCGAGGAGCACGAACCCGGCGGCGATGACGGCGAACCCGAGCAGCGTCACCGCCTCGACGCGCTCCCCGAGCAGCAGCCACCCGAGGACGAGCGCGACGACGGGCGTGAGGTAGGTCACGAGGTTCGCCTTCAGCGCGCCCACCTCCCCCATCAGCGTGAGGTAGAGCACGAACCCGATGGCACCGGCGAAGAGACCGAGGTAGACCACCGACACGACCGCCAGCGGAGTCGGCCGGACACTCGCCAGGGACTCCCCGACCGCGAACGCGAACGTCCCCTGTATCGTCGCCCCGACGACCATCGACCAGGCGGTCAGCGCCGGCACTGGCATCGCGGACCCACTCCGACGGACGAGTACGGCCCCGAACGCGACGGTACTCACCCCGGTCAGGACGAGCGCCTTCCCGACGACGGCCGGGTCGAGGAGGCTCGCCGGGTCCGGTCTGAGGAGTATCGCCACGCCGAGGAAGCCCAGCACCACACCGAGGTAGTCGCGGCCGACCAGTCGCTCCGCCGGGAGCAGAGCCCAGGCGAGCAGCGCCGTGACGATGGGCGAGAGACTGAAGATGACGGCGGCCACGCCGCTCGTGATGAACTGCTGGCCGACGAACGCGAACCCGGACCCGCCGATGAGGAACGCGCCCCCCGCGAGGACGGCCTGCCAGTCCTCACGCGACTGCGGGCTCCGGTACTCCACCGTCGCACCCACGTAGACGAGCAGGACGGCGGCGGCGACGTAGCTCCGACCCGCGGCGAACAGCAGTGGTGGGATGTCGGAGAGCCCGGTCTTGACCGCCGGAAACGCCGTTCCGAAGACGAGCGTCACGACGACGAACAGGCCCACCGTTCGCGAGCGGGTCACGTCACTGGCTAACGCGCGCCAGGCCGAAATAAGTGACAGCTAGGATACGCTCACGGCCGTGAGGGGGAGTGCGGTCTTACCGCTCGAAGGTGATGGCCGCGCCCTGGCGCGAGGACCTTTTCTCTCGGTCGCTCTGCTCACGGTTCGCGTTGCTCACCGTTCGCACAGTCCGAGGCGCGTCACTTCGCTCCGCGCGTTGCTCCCTCGGAAAATCTCCGCCAAAAAGTGACTGTGTCGCGTTACCGCTCGAAGGTGATGGCCGCGCCCTGGCCGAAGCCGACGCAGAGCGTCGCGAGACCCTTGTCGGCGTCGCGCTCGATGAGTTCGTGAATCAGGGTGACGGGGAGGCGCGCGCCGCTCGCGCCGAGCGGGTGGCCGAGCGCGATGGCGCCGCCGTTGACGTTGAACTTCTCGTTGTCGACGCCGAGTTCGTCGCGGGCGTAGACGGTCTGGGACGCGAACGCCTCGTTGAGTTCCACGACGTCGAACTCGTCGATGTCCTCGCCCGTGCGGTCGAGGAGTTCCCTCGTGGCGGGGACCGGGCCGATGCCCATGACCTCGGGGTCGACGCCCGTGACGTTGTGGTCGCCCACGTACGCGAGCACGTCGAGGCCGTGGTCCTCGGCGAACGCCTCGCTGGTGACGAGCGTCGCGGCCGCGCCATCGGATATCTGGCTGGCGTTGCCGGGCGTCACCGTGCCGTCGCTCCTGAACACCGTCGGGAGCTGGCTCAGCGCCTCCATCGACGTGTCGCGGCGGATACCCTCGTCCTCCTCGACGAGACCGCTGTCGGTCTCGATGGGCACAATCTGGTCGTCGAAGCGCCCGGAGTCGGTGGCGTCGGCCGCGCGCTGCTGGGACTGGAGGGCGTACTCGTCCTGCTGCTCGCGGCTGATCTCGTAGCGCTCGGCGACCTCTTCGGCGGTCATCCCCATCTGGAGCTGGGGGACGTTGTACAGCTCCGCGAGTCGGGGGTGGAGGTGCTCGTAGGAGTTGCCGTCCATCGGGACGCGACTCATGTTCTCGACGCCGCCCGCGATGATGGCGTCGCGCTGCCCCGCCGTGATGGAGTCGGCGGCGCGCATGATGGCCTCCATCGAGGACGCACACCAGCGGTTGACCGACGCCGCGGGCACGTCCTCGCCGAGGTCCGAGAGGAGCGCGATGACCCGCGCGACGTTGTTGTCCTGCTCGCCGCGCTGCTGGGCGACCCCCCACTGGAGGTCGTCGATGTGGTCGCTCGTGAGTCCGTTCTCCGCGAGAATGTGGTCGATGAGCGGGACCGAGAGGTCCTCGCTGCGGGTGTCGGCGAAGGCGCCGCCTTCCTTCCCCTGGGGGGTTCGGTAGGCCGCCGCGACGACCGGAGTGCTCTCACTTGCCATACTATGACGTGGCGGACGACGAACCATAAACCTCTCACAACCGGACGCCAGTCGCTCGCTGTTTATCGAGCGTCTCAGCCGCGGGGGCCTCCCGGTCGTAGAGAATACTGCTCACGGTTCCCGCTGGTCGCCGTTCGCGTCAACGTGCTCCGTGTGCGCACCTCGCGGGTCGCTGTGCTCCCCGCTCGTGTATTCGGTGGACTCACTTCGTTCGTCCACCCACTCCGGAAAGCGTTTACCCACGTCGGCCCGACAACAAGGGTATGTCACGGCCGCGGGGCGACTCGGGCGGACGCATCCGAGTCGTCGCAGCCCTCCTCGGAGTCGTCGCAGTCGCACTGGTCGCACGCCTCTGGGCGCTCGGCTGGCGGGTCGCCCACCAGGACGAGGCGCGAGTCGCCGACTGGATCCGCCACTACATGGACGTCGGCGGCTGGGAGTACCGCGCCATCATCCACGGGCCGTTCCTCCCGCACGTCAACGGCATCGTCTTCGACCTGCTCGGACCCTCGGACTTCGCGATGCGTCTCGTCGTCGCGCTCGTTGGCGGCCTGCTGCCGCTCGCTGCGTGGCTCTACCGCGACCACCTGCGCGGGACGGAGATGGTCGCCGTCGGCGTCTTCCTCGCGGCCAACCCCGTCCTGCTCTACTACTCGCGGTTCATGCGCAACGACCTGCTGCTCGCGGCGTTCATGCTCACCGCGCTCGGCCTGTTCCTCCGCGCGCTCTCCACCGGGAAGGCCCGCTACCTCTACGCCGGCGCGCTCCCGTTCGCGCTCGCGTTCACCACCAAGGAGAACAGCCTGCTCTACCCAGTCTGCTGGCTGGGCGCGCTCGTCCTCGTCTTCGACGGCCGGCTCGTGCTCGCGGGCGCGAGCGACGACGCGTCGCGGTACGAAACGGCCAGAACGTACGCCCGCAGTGCGCTCCGTGACGCGTGGCGCTACAAACTCCACCTCTCGCTGGCCGCCGTCGAGTTCGCCGTCGTCGTCGTCTCGTTCTACGCGCCGAAGCCCGACTTCTACCGGATGTTCACGAACCCCGACCTGGTCCCCGAGGTGCTGCGCGCGGCCACGCTCGGCACCTACGACGAGTTCGCCGGGCTCTGGGGGTCGACGGGGATGCAGGCCCACTCCTACATCGCGTTCCTGAAACACGACCTCACTGTGTTGGGGGTGGGTGGTCTCGCGCTCGTGTCGTTCGCACTGCTGGGCTTCCTCTACGACCGCTACGCCACCGAACAGCCGCGGGCCGTCGTCGCGTTCTGCTTCTACTGGGGCGCGTTCTCCGTCTTCGGCTACCCCGCGGTGTCGGACATCACGGCGGGGTGGACGATGGTCAACGCGCTCGTCCCGCTGGCGGTGCCCGCGGGCGTCGGCGCCGCGCTCGTCTTCGACCACGGCCGCCGCGCCCTCGCCGCCGGCAACACCGCGCAGGCCCGCGCCGCCGCCGTCGTGTTGCTCGTCGCGGCCGCCGGAACGGGTGCCGTGGCGGCACAGACGTCCTACGCGAACGCCCAGGGGCCGGACAACCCGCTCGTCCAGTACGCCCAGCCCTCCGGGGAGATGCAGCCGACGCTCGCGGAGATTCGCGAGGTGTCGGCGACCAACGACGGCGTGGACGTGATGTTCTACGGCGAGGAGTACTACTCGCCGAACGAACTCGGGGTGGAGAAGACGCTGCGCATCGACAACTACGACAACGAGACGGACACGGGCGGCGGCTACCAGGGCTGGTTCAGTCGCCTGCCGCTGCCGTGGTACTTCGGCATCTACGACGCGAACGTCTCCAGCACGATGCAGTCCGAGGAGATTATCGAACACGACCCGCCGGTCGTCGTCACGCTGGAGTCCGACGAGCAGAACCTCGAGGTGGACCTCGCGGAGCGCGGCTACACCAGAACCGTCCACCAGGGCTACCAGCACGGCCAGCCGGTGGTGTTCTACGTTCGAGCGAACGCGACTGGCTGACCAGAAACTCCCGGGACGACTGCGACGCTCTTAAGCCGCCCGGGTGGATAGTTCCCGGATAGTGACTGAGGCGCTCGACGTCGTCGAATTCCTGCTCACGGCCCGCGTCTACGACCAGCACCGGGAACTCGACGAGAACGACCTACCGCCCGCACACCGCAGCGCACTCTGGGAGAACGACGGCGTTCCGCGGCCGCCACAGGCGACCGAGGAGGCAGTCAGCGAGGCTGCCGGCGTCGAGGACCCCTGGGAGGCGGTGTCCGGGCTGATGTTCACCGACCGCGACACGTTCGCGGGCAGTATGCAACTCGTCGACGACGACATGGCGATCGACTGGTTCGCCGAGCGAGCCGACGCGGAGCGGGTCCACGACAACCCCGCGCTGGCGTTCGTCATGGGCGAGGACTTCGGTGTAGACTACGAGACCGCACGAACGGACAACCGCTCCGTGCAGGCCGACCGGAAGTGGATCGACGGCCTGCTCGCGGAGTACTTCGACGAGGAGGACGAGGAGATGCTCGACCTCGTGGAGGTGCGCTCCCCCGCGGAGATCGACGTCACCCTCGACGACATCGTGCTCACGGAGGAGCAGGAGGAGGAGATGTCGAAGGTGGCGAAGGCCATCGAGCACCGCGACTACCTCGCCACAATCGGGCTCAGCGAGATCGGGAAGCTCCTCTTCGTCGGGCCGCCGGGGACGGGGAAGACCTCGACCGCGCGCGGGCTCGCCCACCAGCTCGACCTCCCGTTCGTCGAGGTGAAGCTCTCGATGATCACGAGCCAGTATCTCGGCGAGACGGCGAAGAACGTCGAGAAGGTGTTCGAGGTGGCGAAACGGCTCTCGCCGTGCATCCTCTTCATGGACGAGTTCGACTTCGTCGCCACCACGCGCACGGGCGACGAGCACAACGCCATCAAGCGCGCCGTCAACACGCTCCTGAAGAGCATCGACGAGGTGAGCCTCGTCAACGACGACGTGCTGCTCATTGGCGCGACCAACCACCCGGACGAACTCGATGCCGCGGCGTGGCGTCGCTTCGACGAGATTCTCTCCTTCCCGCGGCCCGACGAGGCGATGCGCGCGGACATCCTCGCGCTCGTCACCCGGGAACTCGACATCGCGGAGTTCGACCCGGCCGCTGTCGCCGCCCAGACGGAGGGCCTCACGGGCAGCGACCTCCGACTGGTGCTCCGCGAGGCCGTCCTCGACGCGCTCGTCGAGGACCGCCGCACGCTCACCCAGGAGGACCTCATGGCCGCCGTCGAGGACTTCGAGGACCGCGACCACCTCCGGAACCTCGACACGCTCGAGGACGCACTCGAGGACGGCACCACCGCGGAGAGTCACGAGGGACACGACCACGACCACGCGCACGACCACTGATGCGAGTCACGCTGCTCGGCACCGGCGACACGACGGGCACCCCGACGCCGGGGTGTGACTGCGACACCTGCCGGGCGGCGGTCGAGCGCGGCGTCGAACGCACGCGCTTCTCCGTCCACGTCGAAGCCGACAGCGGCGACTCCCTCCTCCTCGATTTTAGTCCAGATTTCCGGACGCAGTTCCTCCGCGAGGACGTCCCGCTTCCGGACGCCGGCGTCGTCACACACGTCCACTTCGACCACCTCGACGGCCTCGGGAACGCCTACCGCCTCTTCGACGACCTGCCGGTGTACGCCGCCGACGAGACGGACCCGGAGACGGGGGAGTCCGTCGCCGAGACGGTCGCCCGGAAGTACGACTACCTCGACAACGTCCATCCCCGCGCCGTCTCGCCGCACGAGTCCTTCGAGGCCGCCGGCTTCGACGTGACGCTGGTTCCGGTCGACCACCCGCCGCTGCTGTGCTACGGCGTGGTGGTCGAGCGCGGCGGGGCGAAACTCGTGCTCTCGGGCGACACCACGTACGCGATTCCCGAGGAATCCAGGGACGCGATGCGAGACCCCGACCTCCTGCTCGCCGACGGCATCGTGCCCGCACACCTCTGCGAGTACCACCCCGCGGGCGGCCAGCACGAGGGTGACAACGGGGTTCCGCGCACGTTCGGAACCAAGCACATGACGAGAGAGGGCGCGCTGGCGCTCGCCGACGACCTGGGTGCCAGCCAGACCCGACTCGTCCACGTCTCACACTTCTACCCCGTCGACGAGGCGTTCGACGACGCGCTGGCGGTGGACGGCGAGACGTTCCATATCTGACCGATGCACCGTAAGACGTTCAGTCGCTGGTGGCCTCGTGACGTAGAAGACAGAACCCGCCTGGCGTGGGCTATCGAAGCGCTCTCTCGATGCGTAGCCACTTCTCCGTGAATCCGCTCAGAACTGGTCGAGACCGGACTGCCTCCTGCGGCCGCCCGCGTCCGCACGCCACGCCGTCGCCGCCTCGCGCTCGCTGTCGAGGTCCGTCTCCGGCGGGTCCGCTTCGGCGTAGCCCGGGCAGTCCGGGCCGCACTCCGCGGCAGCATCCACGAGACGGTCCTTGAACGCGCAGAACGGGAGCGTGGTGTCGCCTTCGCCAGTGGAAGCCTCCGTGCAGGCCGGGAGGTCGAACGTTCTCCACCCCTTGCCGTACGCGCGCTCGGCAACGCTGCGGCGCTGGCGGGCCTTCTCGGCGGCGGTCACGGGTTGCACGTCCGTCCGTCCGGGCTGTTCGTCGAGCACCTCCAGACCCGGTCCCGCCGCGTCGAGTCGCTGCGGTTCGCGGACGACTTCGACTGGGTCCTCGCTGTCGAAGTCGACGCGCCAGACGCCCACCTCGTCTGGAAGCCGATTCAGGTGGGCGCGCGTGACGTGGGACGCGGTGGCGAGGACGGCGTAGTCGAGGACCCCGAGACTGGCGTCGTGGCGCATCTGGAGTCGCAGGTCGCCGGGGCGGCCGAGATCGGGTTTGTTCTCCACGCCGACGAGGCCGCCGACCCAGTCAGGGTAGCGCGCGGTCTGCCGGACGACGTGCTGGCCGCTCCGCCGGGTGAGGTCGAGGAACCCCGTGTCGGCGCCGCGCTCGGCAAGCGAGCGGGCGCGCTCCGGCGGCCCGTCGAAGGCGCGGGTGACGCGGGTCCACTGGCCGACGCGCACGTCGCCGTCGAGGATCGCGGGCGGAATCGTCTCGCTGGTGAGTTCGGTCCGTGCGTCGAACTGTGGCCCCGGGAGCACGCAGACGGTGTCCACGATGCGGCCGCCGGCGGCGTGGACGCTCGTGCCGAGCTGCCGCGAGACGACGCCAGCGTCCCCGACGCCCGGCACGCCCGCTGCTTCGAGGTGGGCGCACAGCCGCAGTTCGAAGCCGAACTCTCGCACGGGCCGGCGTAGGCGGCCGGCCCGGTTAAACGCCGCGTCCCCGGCGGCCGGAGACCGCCGACTGCCGAGGGCCGCGTCTCGGCGCCCGCGGGGGCGTCTCGGCCGCCTCTGTAACAGTAGGTTTATCAGTCGTTCGGGGCGAAATTCACGCAAGATTACTCTGTGAACATGGCAGACAACCACCGACAACCGGAGGTGAACATCGGACTGGTCGGCCACGTGGACCACGGCAAGACGACGCTGGTCCGCGCACTCAGCGGTGAGTGGACTGACCAGCACTCCGAGGAGATGAAACGCGGTATCTCCATCCGCCTCGGATACGCCGACGCCACGCTGCGCCGGTGTCCCGACTGCGACGAGCCCGAGTGTTACACGGTCGAAGAGACGTGCCCGGACCACGAGACGGAGACGGAGGTACTGCGGACCGTCTCCTTCGTCGACGCGCCCGGCCACGAGACGCTGATGGCGACGATGCTCTCGGGGGCGTCCCTGATGGACGGCGCGGTGCTGGTCGTCGGCGCCAACGAACCCGTCCCTCAGCCCCAGACTGAGGAGCACCTGATGGCGCTGGACATCATCGGCATCGAGAACATCGTCATCGCGCAGAACAAGATCGACCTCGTGGACGCCGAGCAGGCCCGCGAGAACTACGAGCAGATCCAGGAGTTCGTCGAGGGCACGGTCGCGGAGGGCGCGCCCATCGTCCCTATCTCCGCCGAACAGGAGATCAACATCGACCTCGTCATCGACGCGCTCCAGTCGGAGATCCCCACGCCCGAGCGGGACCCCGACGCGGACGCCCAGATGTACGTCGCGCGGTCGTTCGACATCAACCGCCCGGGCACGACCTGGGACGGCCTGACCGGCGGCGTGCTCGGCGGCAGTCTCGTCGCCGGCGAACTCGAGGTCGACGAGGAGATCGAACTCCGCCCCGGCCGCGAGGTCGACGAGGGCGGCCAGACGGAGTGGCGCTCGGTCAGCACGGACGTCCGGAGCCTCCAGGCGGGCGGCGAGACGGTCGACTCGGTGTCGCCGGGCGGCCTGCTCGGCGTCGGCACGGGTCTCGACCCGAGTCTCACGAAGGGCGACGCGCTCGCGGGACAGGTCGCCGGCCCGCCCGGCACGCTCCCGCCGACGTGGAACTCCTTCACGATGGACGTCGACCTGCTCGAGCGCCTCGTCGGCGCCGAAGAGGGCGAGGAGATCGAGGACATCTCCACCGGTGAGCCGCTGATGCTCACCGTCGGCACCGCGACGACCGTCGGGGCGGTGACGAGTGCCCGTGAGGACGAGTGCGAGGTAGAACTCAAGCGGCCGGTGTGCGCGCCGCCGGGCGCGAAGATCGCCATCAACCGCCGCGTGGGCGCCCGCTGGCGGCTCATCGGCGTGGGAACGCTCACGGAGTGACCCGAGTCGCCATGGACGCCAACGCGCTGATGATGCCGGTGGAGGTCGGGGTTCGCCTCTTCGAGGAACTCGACCGCACCCTCGGCAGCTACGACGCCGTCGTGCCCGACTGCGTCGTCGCGGAGCTCTCGAAACTCGCCGAACGCGGCGGCGAGGAGGGGAAAGCCGCGAGCGTGGGGGCGGACCTGGCGACCCGCTGTGACGCCGTGGAGACCGAGGAACCGTACGCCGACGACGCGATCTACGGACTCGCCACGCGGGGCGACGTGGACGCAGTCGTCACGAACGACGGCCCCCTGAAGGAGCGCCTGCTCGACGCGGGCGTCCCGGTAATTCATTTAAGGGGTCGGAATCAACTGACTATCACTCAACCATAGATGTACAAGCGAGCACGGCTGAAGGACACGGTGGAGGTTCCGCCCCAGCACCTCGGAGACGTGGGGCCGGACCTCGTGAAGCGGCTGTTACAGGACAAACTAGAGGGACGGATGGACGAGGACATCGGGAGCATCGTCACCGTCACGGAGGTCCACGACCTCGGTGACGGCGCGGTGCTGCCGAGTCGACCCGGCGTCTACTACGATGCCGAGTTCGACGCGGTCACGTTCGACCCCGAGATGCAGGAGGTCGTCGACGGCGAGATCGTCGAGGTCGTCAGCTTCGGCGCCTTCGTCGGCATCGGGCCGGTCGACGGCCTGCTGCACGTCTCCCAGATCTCCGACGAGTACCTCGCGTTCGACGAGGAGAACCAGCAGCTCGCGTCCCGCGAGTCCAACAGCGTCATCGGCACCGGCGACGCGGTGCGGGCGCGAATCGTCACGAAGAGCATCGACGAGCGCAACCCGCGCGAATCGAAGATCGGGCTGACCGCGAAACAGCCCGGGCTCGGGAAGCACGGCTGGCTCCGGGCCGACCGCGAGCAACAGGAGCAGAACCAGGAGGCCGAGTAATGGCATCGAACCGTCTCGCCTGCCACGACTGCCACCACATCGTCGAGCCCGACGAGGAGATGTGTCCGTACTGCTCCTCGACGAGTCTCACCGAGGACTGGGCGGGCTACGTGGTCATCACGCACCCCGAGCAGTCCGAGATTGCCGAGAAGATGGAGGTCGCGGAGTCGGGCGAGTACGCGCTGAAAGTCAGATAGCGTGCCCCGACCGGTCGCCACGCTGCCGCCGGACGCGCGCGGCGCGTTCAAGGACCCCCTCGGACCCGTCTACCAGGACGCCGAGCGACTGCTCGCGGACGCTGGCGACCCGGTCATCGCGGTAGGCGACGTCGTCACCTACCACCTCGTCGCAGCGGGCGCGCCGCCGAAAGTCGCACTCGTCGACGGGAAGACCAAGCGCGAGGAGGCATCGGAGGAAGTCCGCAGTGGCGTGCCCGACGCCGACCGCGAGGTCGAGGTCGCGAGCGAGCCCGCGACGGTATCCGACGAACTGCTGGAAGCGCTCGTCGACGCCATCGACGCCGACGGGTCGACGCTCGTCACCGTCGCCGGCGAGGAGGACCTCGCGACGCTCCCAGCAGTGCTCGCGTCGCCGACGGGCGCGAGCGTCGTCTACGGCCAGCCGAACGAGGGGATGGTGCTGGTGAACGTCGACAGCGAGACGAAGGCGCGGGCCCGAGAACTGGCCAAGTTGCTAGAGACGACCGAGGAGTTCTGGGCGGTTCTCGACTGAGTTTCGGGTTCGAGCGCCCGACAGTCCCTTCGAAATCCTTTTACTGATTTCGCGTCCATGTACACACAACTGACCATGGAAATCGAAATTCTGGAGCAGGAGGAGAACCCGCTGCTCCACCGGACCGAGGTCAAATTCGAGATCAAACACGACGAGGAGACGCCGTCCCGCCTCTCCGTGCGGGACAGCCTCGCCGCGAAACTGGACAAGGACTCCGAGGAGGTCGTCGTCCACAACCTGAATACGAAGTTCGGGATGCGCCAGACCGTCGGCCGGTCGAAGGTGTACGACTCCCCCGAGGAGGCCGCCGAGGTCGAACACGAGCACATGCTCAAGCGCAACAAGATCGGCGAGGACGCCGACAGCGAAGCGGAGGAGGCCGAATAATGCCCCGCGGTGACTACTACGACGACGACGGCCAGGAGGCCCGAGAACACTGCCCCCGCTGTGGCGACACGTTCCTCGCGGACCACGGTGACCGCAAGCACTGCGGGAAGTGCGGCTACACCGAGTGGGAGTAGCGCGGTAGATGCGCGTTCTCGGAATCGAGGGAACCGCCTGGTGTGCGAGCGCCGCCCTCTACGATTCCGGGACTGATTCTGTCCTCATCGAGTCGAGTGCCTACCAGCCCGAGAGCGGTGGCATCCACCCGAGAGAGGCCGCAGAACACATGCGGTCGGCGGTTCCCTCCGTCGTCGAAACCATCCTCGACGAGAGCGACGGCGACGTCGACGCAGTCGCCTTCTCCCGCGGGCCGGGTCTCGGACCCTGCTTGCGCATCGTCGGCTCCGCAGCGCGCGCGCTCGCCCAGACCCTGGACGTGCCGCTGGTCGGCGTCAACCACATGGTCGCGCATCTGGAGGTCGGGCGCCACCGTTCGGGGTTCGACTCGCCGGTCTGCCTGAACGCCAGCGGCGCGAACGCCCACGTCCTCGCCTACCGGAACGGCCGCTACCGCGTGCTCGGGGAGACGATGGACACCGGCGTCGGCAACGCCCTCGACAAGTTCACGCGCCACGTCGGCTGGACCCACCCCGGCGGCCCGAAGGTCGAGGCCCACGCGAAGGAGGGCGAGTACACCGACCTCCCGTACGTCGTGAAGGGGATGGATTTCTCCTTTTCGGGCATCATGAGCGCCGCCAAGGCAGCGTACGACGACGGCGAACGGGTGGAGAACGTCTGTCGCGGCCTGGAGGAGCACGTCTTCGCGATGCTGACCGAAGTCGCCGAACGCGCGCTCTCGCTGACCGGCCGCGACGAACTCGTCCTCGGCGGCGGCGTCGGCCAGAACGACCGCCTTCGGGGGATGCTCGCGTCGATGTGTGAGCAGCGCGGCGCGGAGTTCTTCGCGCCCGAACCCCGATTCCTGCGGGACAACGCGGGGATGATAGCGGTGCTCGGCGCGAAGATGGCCGCGGCGGGCGATACGCTCGCTATCGAGGACTCCGGTATCGACTCGAACTTCCGGCCGGACGAGGTGCCCGTGACGTGGCGGGGACCGGACCCGCCGCCACTCCGGGACGGCGACGTCGTACAGGGCGCGGAGGCGACGATCACCTTCGAGGACGACCGCGTGGTGAAGACCCGCCTCCCGAAGACCTACCGCCACGAGACGCTGGACGCCCGACTGCGGCGGGACCGCACCGTCCTAGAAGCACGACTCACGAGCGAAGCGCGGCGCCACGGCGTGCCGACGCCGCTCGTGTGGGACGTCGACGTGCCGAAGGCGACGCTCACGCTCCAGCGCGTCGGGGATGCCGACCTCCGGGACGCGCTCACCGAATCCCGGGTGCGGGACGTCGGCCGCCACCTCGCAACCATCCACCGGGCCGGGTTCGTCCACGGCGACCCGACCACTCGGAACGTGCGCGTGACGTCGCAGACGTCACGGGACGAACGAGCGGCGAACGCGAGCGACGACCGCACCTACCTCATCGACTTCGGCCTCGGCTACTACACGGACGACGAGGAGGACTACGCGATGGACTGCCACGTCTTCGAGCAGAGTCTCGCGGGCACCGCCGACGACGCCGACGCGCTCGCCACCGCCTTCGAGGCGGCCTACCTGGAACACGGGGTGGAGAGCGTCGTCGACCAGTTGCGGGCTATCGAGGGCCGAGGCCGCTACCAGGCCGCCCCAAACTGATTTGGGCCGTCACGCCGAAGGTCCGCCCATGGCAGAGAAATCGACGCGCGGTGAACTGTTCGGAGTGCCGTACAACTTCGAGCGACCCAGCATCAGCCGGATGCTCTCCTCGTACTGGCAGCCGGGCGAGGGAATGCTCGTGGACAAGCCGTTCGGCGTCGGCTACACGCTGAACCTGGCGAACTGGCGGTCCTGGATCGTGCTCGCGGTCGCCGGGGGACTGCTGTGGCAGCAACAGCAAGGGGACGACGACGGGGATACGCGAGACGAAGCGGTCGAAGTCGTCGTCGACGACGACTGAATCGACGCACCCAATTCCCTGGCCCGCGACGCGGAGCACATGCGCACGCTCCGGTTCGTCACGACGAACCCCGGGAAGGTCCGGGAGGCCGAGCAGTATCTCGAGGACGTCTACGACGTCGAACAGTTCGACTACGACTACACCGAGGTGCAGAGCGTCAGCCTCGACACCATCGCCGCCCGCGGCGCCGAGGAGGCCTACGAGGACCAGGACGCCGACGTGCCCGTCATCGTGGACGACGCGGGGTTGTTCGTCCGCGCACTCGACGGCTTCCCCGGCCCGTACTCCGCGTACGTCGAGGACACGCTGGGTGTCGAGCGCGTCTGGAACCTCGCGGAGTCCCTGGAGAACCGCCGGAGCGCGTTCCGTTGCGTCGTGGCGTTCACCGACGGCGACACCACCGAGACGTTCTCGGGGGCCGTCCAGGGCCGACTGGTCGAACCGCGGGGGGACGGTGGGTTCGGCTACGACCCCATCTTCGAACACGACGGCGAGACGTTCGCCGAGATGGACACCGCCGAGAAGAACGCGCTCAGCCACCGCGGCCGCGCGCTCGCGAAACTCGCCGACTGGCTCGCCGAACGCTGAGATTCAAGTGGGAAGCCGGGACTAACCCGGCGGGTGACCTGAGAACAGCCCGGGTCGGCGACGCGGAAACCGGCGGCGCACCGGCCCGGGAGCGAGTCGCGCGCCACCTGTCAGCCCCTCAGTCCCGCGGGTCGTGGTCCGGACCGGGATACTCCCCGCCGACCACTGCCGAGTAGAGCCGCTCGGGGTCGAAGATGGCCGCGAACGCCGTCGGCGACTTCACGCTCACGTCAACGCGCTTCTGTAGCTCCATCCCCGTCCGCGCCGACTGCAGGTCCTCGTCGTACGTGAGTAGGTGGGCGGCGTTCCCGTGGTAGGCCACCGCGAGCGCCGGGTGGTCGCCCGCTGGGTGCTCGACGAGCGTCGCCGTCGCTTCGACCTTCTCTCTCCAGTCGGCCGCCAGTGCAGCGCCGCCGAGTTCCTCGACGATCGCGGCAGCGTCGTCGAGTAGCGGCTCGCTCGCGACGAGTCCGACCCACGAGTGCGAGCGGACGTGGTCAAGCGCCCGCCGAGCGTCGCCGTCGACGAACAGGTCGGCGGCGAGCACGTCGGCGCCGGCGACGACGCGGGCCGGGTCGACGTCACTCATCGCGACGTTCAGAAAGGGCGTCTCGCACGTCCTCGACGTCGACGTCGTACTCGGCCGCGCGCTCGAACAACGACTGCCACGTCGTCATTGTGTGCCGGCGATGAGGCTCCGCACTTCCTGGCGGTACTCCCCGGGCGTCAGTCCGAGGTCGATGTCGACGGTCACGCTGATGGCCTCGGAGAGCTCCTTGGTCGTCGTCGTCGCGAAGCTCTCGGCGGGGTAGGCCCCACCCGCCACGACGACGTAGTCGCCGACGTTCCACACCGCGAGGTCGCCCGCGACCTCGATGGTGCCCACGTCGATGTTGAACGTCTCCTCGCCGGTGTCGTACGCCATCTTCCCGACCGGGAACTCGGCGGTGAACGTGGCGAGCCCCGGGCTCGCCCCGGAGTCCGTCTGGAAGGGCTCCTCACCGGTCTCCTGGACGTTCTCGAGTCCCTGGTCGCGCATCCGTTGCTTGAACTGTTCGCGCGCGGCGGTCTCAGCCTGCTCGACGACCTCCTTCTGACCGACGCCACCGGGCAGGTTGTTGAGGTCTGGAGAGAAGTTGATGTGGGAGGCCGCGAAGATGGCGAGCGTGCCGTCGATCTGGTCGAGCGTCTTCTCGGAGACCTCGGCGGCGAGCGCCTCGTCGGCGAACGTCAGCGTCGTCGACTTCCCGGTGATGGTGACCGGGCCGTAGGACTCCTCGAAGACCGTCTGCTCCGTCTTGTCCGTCCGTTCCCAGCCGCCCTCGTCGATCTCCGCCTGCGGGACGTCCGGCGGCGCGACAGTGCCGACAGCACTACTACAGCCAGCGAGCGCCCCGAGCCCAACGACGCCCGCTCCTCCGAGGAATCTACGGCGGTTCATGCCCAACAGTCCGACGCTACTGGGTAATGTGTCTTCCGACGGGTGGCAGAACGCTGATGCGAGTGGAACAGGGTCGGCCTACCGCACGCTACAGCGCGTCGTCGACGAGGGTCTCGAGGACAGTGATGGCGTCGTCGTCGACCGGTCGGTGCGGCGAGCGCACGGTGCCCGCCGGCGCGCCGCGGTAGCGCATCGCCGCTTTCAGCCCGGGAACGCCGTACTTCGCGGTCACCGCGTGGTCGAGTTCCACCACCGACCGGTTCACGGCTCGCGCCGCGTCGTCGTCGCCGGCGGCGTGGTGCTCGGCGACTTCCGCAGCGCGTTCCGGCGCGACGTTCGCGAGCGCGAGGACGCCGCCGTCCGCACCCGCGTCGAGCCCCGGCGCGAACAGGCTCCCGCTCCCCACGAACAGGTCGAAGGCCTCGTCGGCGGTGGCCGCCCGGATGCGCTGGAACGCGCCCAGGTTACCGGACGAATCCTTCATACCGGCGACGTTCGGGTGCGAGGCCAGCGACGCCACGGTCTCGGGTACTAGCGCGTGACCAGTGTACTTCGGAACGCTGTAGAGGTAGACCGGGAGGGAGGCGGCGTCCGCGACCTCCCGGTAGTACGCCGCTACGTCGGTCTCGTCGTGCTTGTAGTAGAACGGCGTGACGACGAGCACACCGTCGGCGCCCGCCTCGGCCGCCCGCTCCGTCGCCTCGAGGGTCTCCCGCAGCCCCGGGCTCCCGGTCCCCGCGAGCACCGGAGTGTCCGTCGGTGCGGCATCGACGACCGTCTCCACGACGGCCGCCCGTTCGGTTGCGGTGAGCAGTTCTGCCTCGCTGTTCGACCCGCAGGGCACGAGGAAGTCGACACCGCGGTCGGTCACCCACGCGACGAGGTCCGCCAGCGCGTCGTGGTCCACGTCACCCGTGTCGTCGAACGGTGTCGCCAGTGGAACGCCGAGTCCGTCCATGGGGCGACCACGACCCCAGGCCCCGTAGTCGTTTCCGGTCGCCGCATGCGTCTGACGTACACTTATGTAACCCGGCGAGAATCAGCCGACTGGACGCGCGTCTTACTCCCCACCTCCCCCCACGCGTCCGGCACTCCCCACTCCCACTTTCGCTCGCTCCAGGCAGCGAGGCGGCCGGTTCCGGGCCGCAACCCGTTTTCTGAGTATCAGCTCAACTGACGGGTCGCCGAGACCTGTCGCTATCGAAGCGTAGAACGGGCCGAGAAACCGGAGAGAACGTGGAGAGCCTAGGCCGGAATTTGAATCCGGGGTCTCGTCCTTACCAAGGACGCGCTTTACCGCTAAGCTACCCAGGCACGCATCAGTATCAAGGGACGGCGTCTTCTTTATTCGTTTCGATTCAGCGGTCCCCGACCGAGGTGGGGCTGACCCTGTCGTCCGCCGTCGGGCCGCCGACGCGGGTCATCACCTCTTCGACGCCCTCCGGGAGCGCGTCCGTCGCGTCGGCGAGCGGCGGGGCGCCGTGGTTGGCCGCGAGACCGACGACGTACTGGCGCAGTGGCACCGGCGTCTCGCCGCCCGCAGCCGTGGCGCCAGCGATGGCCGCGAGTTCGAAGACGTTGGCTTCCAGGGTCTGGGCGGTCGAGGTCCGCCCTTCCTGGGCGTCAGTCTGCTCGCGCCCGAACTCCCGGACGGTCTGGACCGCGTGGCTGGCCGCTTCCGTGCGCGCGAGGATGCGGAACCCCCGGGCGACCAGGACGTCAGCGGCGAGTACGTCGAGGTCGTCGTCCGGGTCGGACTCGTCGGTGTCCGCCCACGGCTCGGTGGCGACGAGGTCTCTGGTGACCCGGAGCCCCTCGTAGATGAGCTGCACGCCGGCGGCCCGCCGCGAGACCGCGTGCTCGTCGGCGCTGCCGTCGACTACGCGCGCACTCAGAATCGTCAACACGCCCGGTAACATCGAGGACGACGCGACGTGGTCGTCGATGACCGCCCGGAGCCCGTCGGGTTCGATGTCCGCGACGGCTTCGAGGGCGGCGGCCCGTGCCTGCTCGGCCTCCTCCATCGCGGGAGGGTAGCGGCGGGAACGGCAAAGACCTTTGGAAAGCACCGCGACGGTCCGGTATGCTCGCAGTCACAGACGACGACCGCGTCAGGGTGGTGACCCTCAACCGCCCCGACCGGCGGAACGCGCTCACGCCCGCCGGCCTGGACGACCTGCGGGCCGCAGTCCGCGGCGCCGACCAGCCGGTCGTCTACGTCCACGGGGCGGGCGCGGCGTTCTGTGCCGGCGCGGACCTCGACACGGTCAGGGGCCTCGACCGCGAGCGCGGCGAGGCGTTCGCCCGGCGCGGCCAGCGCACGATGAACGCCATCGCGGACGCCGACAGCGTGGTCGTCGTCGGGCGTCGACGGCGCGGCCCGTGGCGGCGGCGTGGAACTCGCGCTCGCCTGCGACCTCCGCGTCTGCACGCCCGACGCGACGTTCGCGGAGACCGGCGTCACGCTCGGACTGTTCGGCGCCTGGGGTGGGACGCGACGACTCGAGCGAGCGGTTGGTGCGACCCACGCCGCAGACCTCTCGCTGTCCGGACGGGCAGTCGACGCCGAGGCGGCCCGCGAGATGGGTCTCGTCTCCCGTGTCGTCTCCGAGCCGAGAGACGTGGCCGACGAGGTGGCGGCGAACGACGCGGCCGCGCTCCAGGAGTTGAACGCGCTGCTCGCTGTCGACGCGGACCGCGAGGAGACCGACCGTCTGGAGGCCGAGGCGTTCGGCGAACTGCTCTCTCGGGACCCGTTCTGACTCAGGGGGACGGCGGCATCGCGCGTTTGTGCTCGCTGCGCTCGTAGAGCCCCCGCACGTTCTCGACGACGCTGTCCGGGACGCCGAGGTGGCCGGCCGTCGCGCTCGCCGGGACGCCGCCGTCGACGTGAACCGCGAGCACCGCGTCGATGGTGTCGTAGTCGACGCCGAGTTCCTCCTCGTCGGTCTGGTCGGCCCACAGCTCCGCCGTCGGCGTCTTCGTCACGAGGTCCTCGGGGACGTCCAGCTCCCGGGCGAGCTGGCGAACCTGCATCTTGTAGAGGTTGCCGATTGGGTGGCAGTCGACGGCACCGTCGCCGTACTTGGTGAAGTAGCCCGCGAGTGCCTCCGTCCGGTTTCCGGTTCCGAGCACGACGCCGGACTCGTGGTTCGCGACGAGGTAGTTGAGCACGCCGCGGGTGCGTGCGCGGGCGTTCCCGACCGCGAGCTGGTCGCCCTCTGCGTCGGGGTAGAGCTCAGTCAGTAGGTCGACGAACGGGTCGATCTCGACGACGTCGTACTCGATGTCCAGCAGCTCGGCGACCCGCTCGGCGTCGCTCATGTTCGCCTCGCTGGACACCTCCCCGGGCATCACGAGCCCGTGGAGCGCGTCAGACCCCAGCTCCGCCACGGCGAGGTGCGCGACAGTCGTCGAGTCGATACCCCCGGAGAGTCCGAGCACGCAGCGGTCGGCGTCCGCGGCGTCGACGGTCTCCCGGATGAACGACTGGATGCGGTCGCGGCGCTCGGCGAGTTCCGTCTCGGAGAACCGCAGGTCGAGAGGCTCGATGGTGTCTGGACCGGCCATACCCCGCGATTCTCCCGGCACCGACTAAAACCCACTCACCGCCCCCGATTCGTGAACGTTCGTCCACTTCGGGAAACGCTACGTTCAAGTGGCGGCGGGCGGCTAGTAACGTCCGAAGCTCCCTTGCGCCCCGCTATCCGCGGGCGCGAGGCACCCGCGTCGGTGTTGAGGCGAACGGAGTTCGCCGATGCTCGGCGCGAACGCAGTGAGCGCCGGTGGTCTAGTGGTAGGACATGAGCTTCCCAAGCTCATAGCCCGGGTTCAACTCCCGGCCGGCGCATTCTCGTCGCTCACGTTCGTTTGCGACAGAGACTCCGCCGCCCGATGTCTCGTTCGCTTCGCTCACGAGATTCCCGGCCGGCGCACTCCCTTCGAGGTTCCCAAGTTCATAGGAGCAAAACTGAGCGAAGCGAAGTTTTGCGACCTCGGAAGACGAGCACGGCGAATCTTCTGGTGGCCCGGGTTCAACTTCCGGCCGGCGCACTCCCTTCGGTCGTTTGCCGGCCGATGGTCACCTCGCTTCGCTCGGTGACCTCCCGGCCGGCGCATTCTCCTTCGAGGCCCCCGAATCAAGTTGGCGGATTGTCAGCTATCCAGCTCGGGCTACTCCCCGCCGGCAGACGTTCTCACAACTGAGTGTTCTCTACCCCGCAACTCATGTTTTTTTACTAACACTCACACCTAAGCGGCTGTAGTCGACACCGGGGAACGATGCCAGTCTCGAACGACCCACGTGTCGTGTCGCTCGACGTGGCGGCCATGCAGGCGGCAATCGAGGAGGCGGTCGAGGGGTCGCTGCGATCGCTCGTCGAGTTCGACGCCGACGAGTTCAACGCGCTGTACGTCGACGACCTCACGCTCCAGTTCTACGAGGACGAGGACGAGATGCAGACGCACTTCGAGGAGATCCACTCCTACGTCCACCTCGACTTCACCGAGAAGGAGTTCTACAAGGAGGACATCTTCCCGCTGTCCGAGCGGGTCCGCTACCTCGCGACGGGGTTCGACGTGTTCACCGTCGTCCGCGTCTACTTCGGCGACGAGGGGCTGTTCCTCTCACTCGACCGCGGGGAGCCGGTCGAACCGGTCGTGGACGCGGTCGAATCGGTGTACGAGGACACCGAGTGACGCGCGCAGACCGTCCCGAACGCTCATTGTCGCCGACCGACCAACTCGGAGCGTGACGACGCTCGACCCCGGTGCGGCCCGCGACCACGTCGCGTCCGAACACGCACAGGTGGTTGCGGCCGTCGAGACGTGCGCGGACGCCGTGACGGACTCCTGGGACGGTCCCCGGACGACGGACGCGAGCGCCGCCGCCGACCGACTGCAGGCGTGTCTCGCGACGAACGGGGTGCTCGAACGACTCCCGGACCTGCTCGCGGGCGCCGTTGACGCGGCCGGCGGGCGTCTGCAGGCCGACCCCGTCGCCGCCCCGCCGTACGTGGTCGTGACGAGTCGGGGGCCGCTGCTGCGGGCGACGCTCGACGGCGGCCGACTCGTCGTCAGAATCGATGCCTTTCGGGTGACGGACGACGGCGCCTACGAGCGCGCGGACGGTGGTGTGACGGCAGTGTTGCGGTGAGTGGACGCCGTCGTCCGTGACTACGCGTAATGTTCTTCGATGTAGTCGACGATCTCCTCGGAGTCGTACACCGTTTCCTGGCGGTCGGTGTCCACGAGGAACGGGATGGTGTCCTCGCCGCCGATGGCCGTGAGCTGGTGGTGGGTCTGCTCGTTCGTCACGTCGCCGCCCTCGTCGCCGGGCAGACGGGGGTTGTGCGCGACGTAGGAGACGCCGAGTTCCGAGAGCGTCTCGCGAGCCTTCTGGGAGTGCGGGCAGCCTTCGGACTGGTAGAGTTCCAGCATACACCGTCCTACGGTCGCGAGCCACGTAAGCGTCAGCGCACGCGGGGGTAGTCTTCCCGCCCGACCCACTCCCGAAGATTCCGGGCGCCGTCCTCGTCGTAGCGCAGCGGTCGGCGCCACCACGGCCCCTTCCCGGAGTCGGCCGACCACTCCGTCACGACGTGGTTGGCGTCGACGCCGCGCGCGCCGCTCAGCGGGACCGCCCGGTCGTACAGCCTGGAACCGTCGTCGCCGACGAGCAGCACCGCGGCATCGAACGGGTCGCGTTTCAGGTGCGCGTTCCCCGCGTAGGCCTCGCGCTCAGCGTGGGAGAGGTCGGCGAACGCGTCGCCGTCCACTGGGTCGCGAGCGAGCGTGAACTCCCCGATGAGGTACGTTCCCCACTCTGCGGCCATCCAGTCGGCCGGGTCGCCCGGGGCGTCGAGGGTCGCGTAGAAGTAGACCCGGTCGCCCGCCGACAGCGCGGAGAGCGGTCGGGCCTTCACGCCGTGGGGGTCGCCGTACGTGTAGCGGTCACAACAGGTATACTCCGCGAACGTGGGGTCGAGGTGGACCGGCGTCTCCAGGACGTCTGTCGGGACGTCGAGGGGGAGGTCGAGGTCGGCGTACGTCGGCACCGGTTCCGTCGTGGGCTCGGACTCCGGGATGGGCACGTAGACGAACGAGCCGTCCGACCGGAGCGGCCCGCGGAACCCCGGCTGGTTGGTGTTGGCTGCGACGTTGATGGCGACGGCCCGCGTCACGCCCGGAGCACGCTGACACAGTCGCGGCAGAACTTGTAGTCGGGGTCGTTCTCGGCGCCACACTCCGGGCAGAGCGCCACGTCCGGCTCCGACTCCTCGTGGGCCGGGTGGTCGGTGAAGTGGGCACTCTCCCGCGGCATCGGGGAGTCCGTCGCGCCGACGTCGCCGCTCTGGAGGCGCCGCCACACCGCGAACTGGAGCACCGCGACGAAGACGATCGCGAGCACGAACAGCCCCCATTCCATGTGTCTAGCTAACACGCCGAGCCTATTCAGCCTTGGCCCGCCGGGAGCGACGGAATCGCCGCTGTCGTCGGGGGAAGCAACCGTCGGCGATGCGGACGTTCTCACGCGTCCGGTGGCTGGAGGTCGCGCTGGAACTCGTCGTACGTGTCGACCTCAGCCGACAGGTCGACGGGGAGGCGGCGCTCCTCTCGCCGGTTCTCGTTGGCGTCCTCGAGCGGGTCGGCGTCCGACTCCCAGCCCGGCTTCACCTTGACGCTCTTCGCGGGCATCCCCACCGCGACGTGGTGGTCCGGGACGTCGGCCTGAACGACGGAGCGCGCGCCGACGATGGCGTTGGTCCCGATGCGGACGCCAGCCCTGACCATCGCGCCCTGCGTGACGCGGGCGTCGTCGCCGATGATCGTCCGGAAGTTGTCCACCGCGGTCTGGTCGACGATGTCGTGGTCGTGGGTGTAGACGTGGACGCCGTCGCTGACGCTCGCGCGGTCGCCGACGACGAGTTCGCCGCGGTCGTCGAGGTGGACGTCGTCGTGGACCACGACGTTGTCACCGAGTTCGATGTTGTGGCCGTACGTCATCGAGATGCCCCGGAACAGGCGGACGTCCTCGCCGACGTCCGCGAACAGGTGGTCGGCGACCGTCCGGCGGAACCGGTGGGCGAACTCCACGTTGTCAGCCAGCGGCGAGTTGTCGAACTGCCGCCAGAGCCACTGCAGTGGCTTCGAGCGGGCGAACGCCTCCTCGTCCTTCTCGGCGTAGTACTCCGATTCGAGCGTGGCGTTCCGCGGGTCGTAGTTCGACAGCCGCGCCGCCTCGACGGGCGAGACGCTCTCGTCGTTCCGCCACGCCTCGTAGGCGTCCCGGTCGCCGTGGAGGTCCACGAGGATCTCGGTGACGGCCTCTGAGAGCGCGTCCGGGTCGCTCGCCGCCGCGAGCCGGTCGTCCACCTCCGCGATGAACCCGCGGAGCGTGGCCTCCGCGCCGTCGGGGAGCGAGACGCGTCGCTTGGTCATGCGTCGTAGTGGGCCGTGGTCACAGATAGTGGTTTCCGTACCGACGGGAACCCCCGCTTTACTGTTGTGACTGCGTGTATTCGGAGTCAGCTGGTGGGACTCTCTCTACCGCGTAGAAAGCCCCGAGGCTGTGGACTCGATGGACTCGCTGCGCGCCTCGGTCGCGTCGCTCCCTGCGGTGCTTGCGTCGTCCGTCTTTGTCCACAGCCTCGCCCCTTTCAGTCCCAGCCTGCCGGTTGGTCAGTCAGTCGGTGGGACTGAAAGGGGCGGCCAGGTACGGGAAGCACGCCGAAGCAAGCACCGCAGCGACCAGCGGGAGCGAGGAGCACAGCGAGGCGCGCGACCGTACCTGGCCGGGGCTTTCGGGGTGGTATAGATGAATCTGGCAGAGAAACTTGGTACAACTCGTGACGCCGGAACCGCACTCGCTAAGTGACGGACCCTCCAACCTCCGCGCATGCAACACCGCGAACTCGGGGACTCCGGGGTCGAGGTCAGCGAGGTCGGCTTCGGCGCGTGGGTCGTCGGCACCGACTGGTGGGGTGACCGCGACGAGGACGACGCGCTCGAGATGGTGGAGTACGCGCTCGACGCGGGTATCACGTACTTCGACACGGGCGACGTCTACGGGCACGGCCGCAGCGAGGAACTGCTGGGTGAGGTGCTCGCCGAGCGCGGCGACGAGATGACAGTCGCGACGAAGGTTGGCTACGACTTCTACAACAACCCGCAGGCGGGCCACGGCGAACTCCCGAAGGAGATGGACGCCGAGTACCTCCGGGACGCCGTCGAGGGGAGTCTCGACCGACTCGGCGTCGACAGCGTGGACTACCTCCAGCTCCACAATCCGGACGTTTCGGAGCTCACGCCGGACGTGCTGGAACTCCTCGACGAACTCCGCGAGGACGGCCGCGCGGAGGCAATCGGCGTCGCGCTCGGCCCGTCCATCGGCTGGCTCGCGGAGGGCGACTTCGCCATCGAGGAAGCCTTCGACGGCGTCCAGTACGTCGGCAACCTCCTCGAGCAGGACGTCCACAACCACTTCGTGGAGACGGTGCGCGAGACGGGCGCCGCCACGTCGCTCATCCCCCGCGTCCCACACTCCTCGGGGCTCCTGAACGAGCAGGTGACGCCCGAGACGGAGCTCGGCGAGGGCGACCACCGCGGCTTCCGCCCGGACGAGTGGTACGAGACGGGCTGGGAGAAGATCGAGAAACTGCGCTTCCTCGAACGAGACGGAGCCCGAACGCTGGGCCAGGCCGCCATCCAGTGGCTGCTCAGCTTCGACGAGGTCGCGTCCGTCACGCCGACGTTCCGCTCGAAGGACGACATCGACGAGTGGGCGGCTGCACCCGAGACGCCCGCCGTCAGCGACGAGGAGCGCCAGCGCGTCGCGGACCTCTACGCCGACAACTTCGGTGTCGACCGTTTCGACGGGATGGCCGAGGAGGACTACCGGACGAGCGTCGACGGCGACGACCTGCGAGACGCTGGTATCGTCGGCTCCGCGGACTGAGAGTCAGGGGCATAGCGAGCGGCTTTTTATGTAAATTTTTGCGAGTGGGATTCGCGCAGCGAACCCCCGACGCAAAAAGTTACGCGAGGAAGACGTGGCGCGGCCGGCCGGCGAGCACGTCGCGGCCCCAGTCGACGGTGTCCGAGAAGGCGTCCGAGCGGAAGAACGCCATGGCGTCCTCTTTCGAGGCCCACTGGCTGGCGATGAACATGTCGTTCTCGTCCTCGACGTTGACCATCAGGTCGGTCTCGAAGTGGCCGTCCATGTCCGCGAGCACGTCGGCGACGGTGTCGAACTTCTCGACGAAGTCGTCGGTGTGCTCGGGTTTGGTCTCGTAGAACATCCCCATCGTCCCGAAGCCGGACTCCTCGCCCGCTCGCGAGACGACGTCGGGGAGCTCAGAGAGGAAGCCGGCGGCGGTGTCCGCGGCGCTCGCCGTGTCCCAGATGGAGACGACCGCGGAGCGGTCGGTCGCCCGGCCCTCGTACACCGCGGTCTTGACGTGCGTGTCGTAGTGGTCGAAGTTCCCGCGGAGCCCCTCGACCTCCTCGAAGAGGTCGTCGACGTCCGCCTCGGAGTAGAGGACGGTGGCGTGAACGTCCTCGCCGTGGGGTTTGCCGGCGTAGATGTTCAGGTCCTCGAGTTCGCCGCGGAGGTCCTGGTCCTCGGCCTCGTCCTCGCCGCCCTCACCGTGGTGGTGGCCGGTGTCGCCGTGGTGGTGGGCCTCCTTCAGTTCGTTCTGTTGGTCCTCGTCCCCGGTCGGAAGCGGCTTGCCGGCCATGTACGCCGGGAGGTCGGCGGGCGGGAAGCGGCGGCCGACGTAGAACTCGCCGAACTCGCCGTACTTCGAGGACGCCTCGTCGAAGCGCATCTCGTAGACGATGTCCTTGACGTCGGTGAGGTCGTCGGCGAACAGCGTGACGCCCCACTCCCAGTCGTCGAGGCCGACGGAGGACGCGATGACCTGGCTGATCTTCCCGGCGTACTGCTTGCCGACCTCGCCGTGGCCCGCCATCAGGTCGGCGCGCTCCTCCATCGAGAGGTCGTACCAGTTCTGCTCGGGCTGGCGGCGCTTGCTCATCGGGTAGAACGAGACGTAGGTGTCCTCGGGGATGTCGGGCGTGAGCTTCCCCTCCATGTAGCGCCGCAGGCCCGCGTCGACGCTCTTCGGGTCCTCGAAGTACTCAGGGGAGGTGTAGCCCGAAATTTCGGTGACAGAGACGTAGGAGTGGGGCTGCTCGGTGTAGCCGGCGAACGCCGTCTGCTCGAAGGAGCGCTCGATGCGGTCGAGTTCGTCCAGGCTCTCCCGGAAGTGGACGAACAGGAGGTCGGCCTTGTGGCCGGTGATGGAGAAGACGGCGGAGTCCCCATCCTCCGCTTGCGCGAGTGCTTCGCGGTCTTCCAGGAACGATTCGGCTTCTTCGAGTGCGGCCTCGCGGTCGCGCTCCGGGGCGTCCCGCCACGCGTCCCAGTCGACGGTGCGGAAGTCGTGGAGCGCGAACCAGCCCTCCTCGGTCTGCGGGGCGTCTACCATGTTCGGGGGTTCGGAATCCGCGTAGAAGGGTTTTCCTACCGAGGACCACGAGAAATTACCGAAGTGACACGTTCGGGCCACCGCCCCGCCCTCTGAGAGCGCCGGTTTCGTCGGGTGAACCCACCGTTGTCCCCCTCCTGAGCGGGTCACCGCGACCGAAACCCTTTCCCGCCGACCCGCGGAACGTGGGGGCAGATGCGAAAGAGCGGGCCACCGAAGGGACTCGTCTCCTATCTCGTCCTGGAACTGCTCGACGAACAGCCCCGCTACGGCTACGAGATTCTCAAGGAGATCGAGTCACTCAGCGGCGGTCACTGGGAGCCCTCCTACGGCTCCGTCTACCCCATCCTCTACAAGTTCGAGGAGGAGGGGTACGCCGAACGGATCGAGCGCGAGGACGAACCCGACCGGAAGTACTTCGAGATAACCGACGAGGGCCGGGCGGAACTCGCGGACAAGCGCGACGAGGTGGGCGACACGGGCGACGACTTCATCGACGTCATCCTCGGCTTCTACCACGTGTTCGCGGTGCTCGGCACCGACGAACGCTTCGAGATAACGAACCCGGAACCGGGCGAGGGGTGGCGCTTCGACGAGGCGTTCTCCGCCTGGATCGTCGAACAGCTCATCCGCCACCACGACTACTACTTCGAGGAGTTCGAGCGGGTCGAGGACACCCCCGAGGAGTTCGCCGAGCGGATGGGCCTCTCAGAATAGCTCCCGGCAGGTGTCAGAACGGTTCGGTGTTCAGAGCGTACAGTGACACAGCCGCTCGCCTGAGGGCGTAGATGCAGTACCAGGAACTGACGCCGCCTGTGCATCGCCGGTCTCTCCGTCTGGAACGCCGGTTCTAGCGCCGTCGATACTGCATCATTCCACAGTCGTTGCCTGCTCGTCCGCGTCGGTCTCACCCCGGTCCTTCCAGACGATGGTGCGCTGGTTGCTCCCGAAGTACCGGTACGCGGCGTACAGCAGGTTCGGGACGCCCATCGCCCACCAGATGGTGAAGATGGCGATGATGAGGTGGATGCCCGGGTTCCCGAAGTCACGCTGCACGAGCGTGACTCGCTCACGGGTCTCCTCCTCGACCCGCCAGCCCGATTCGACCTTCGCGGTGACCTCACGCCGGTAGGAGTCGGAATGGTCCATACGCACCGTACGGTGCTGCCCCGAAAGTGGTTGCTCGCACGTTGGTTGCGGATTCACTGCCAACGGGCGCTCGCTGGATTCACACGCCTACCGAACGACTCGTCCACGGTCGAAGAAAAACCGCACAAGCGACTACCGCTAGTTCAGCAGCTCCGGTCCGAACAGCATCAACACCAGGCTCGCGAGCATCAGCAGCCCGATGCTCGTCGTGATGGCGCGTATGAACGCTTGCTGGTTGTCGACCGGGAGCCGCGAAGTGACCGCCTCGGCGCCGGTCCGCAGGAGGTGGCCGCCGTCCAGCGGGAACGCCGGGATGCAGTTGAAGAAGCCGAGGTTGAGGTTGATCCACGCGGTCCACAGCAGGACGTTCGCGAACACGAAGACGACGCCGGCGGGGAGCGCGCCGAGCACCCCCTCGACGACGTAGAAGCTCGTGTTCACGCCCGTGAAACCCGGGAAGTTGAAGCCGATGGAGGGGTCGAGCAGGCCGATGAGCGGGAGGTAGAGCCCGCCGACGATGGCCTGAATGAAGCCCAGGACGGGGCCGCCGCCGGAGCCGAACACCGCCGAGAGGTACGCCGACCCGGTGGCGTCGCCGGAGACCATCGTGAGGAACTGCTCGGCGGGGTAGAGGTTCGCGCCGAACCCGGAGACGGTGAGGCCGCTGACGCCCGGCGCGATGCCGACGCCGAAGTAGCTCGAGCCGTCGGGCTGGGTCCCGAGTTCGACCTCGTAGGTCTGGCGCTCGCCGTCGAAGTACGCGACCACGCTGACCGTCTCGCCCGGTGCGCGGGCGTCCAGCACGGTCTGGAGGTCCTCACGGCCCGTCACTCGTTCGCCGTCGACGGAGACGATGACCGCGGTCGCCTCGGCGGGGAGTCCGCTGGCGGCCGCGGGGCTGTTCGGCGCGACGGTCACGAACGCGCCCGCCGGCCCGGTCACCGACTTCCCGCCCTCGGTCGTGAACGTCGCGACGGTGTTGTTCTCGATGGCATCACGCAGTCCGGCCTCGGTGTGGACCGCGGTGCCGTTGACCTCGGTTATCGTGTCGCCCCGCTCGATGGCGGCCAGCGGCGACTCCGAGGAGTTCCCGACGACCAGCAGCCGCCGGTCGACGTCGACCTGGTCGCCGTTCGCGAGCGTCACCGACACCGAGCGGTCCCCGGTCTCGCCGAGCGCACGCTGGAACTCGGTGTTGTTCTCGACCGCTTCGCCGCCCACGGAGACGATGCGGTCGCCGCCCGAGATGCCCGCTTCGGCCGCCGCGGAGTCGTCGTACACCGCGCCAACGAGGCCGCCGTCGGCGACGGCGATGGCTCCCGCGACGGGGCCGAACAGGAGGCCGAACGCGAGCACGACGACGAGGAAGTTGTTCGTCACACCCGCCGCGAACATGCGCGCTTGCGCACCGCGGGACTTCTCCTTCTGGCTCTCCTGGTTGGGTTCGACGAACGCGCCGATGGGGAGGATGGCGAGCAGCACGGCGCCCATCGACTCGACCTCGATGTCCTCGACGCGGGACATCAGGCCGTGGCCGAACTCGTGGACGACCATCCCGACGAAGAGACCGAGCACGATTTCGGGCGCGACAGACGCGGGGAGGAACTCGTTGAAGCCCGGGATGATGAGCGTGTTCTGTGGCTCGTTCACGGCGGAGGGCTCCGGCGGGTTCGCGAGCGTCGAAACGGCCGACAGCAGGAGGACGAACAGCACGCTCACGAGCACGACGGCGGTGATGCCGAGCCCGAAGTTCCCCCACGCGCGCCACGCCCGCTTCGGCGTCGCTGCCCAGTCGAGGAACCGCTTCCCGCGCTTCGTGTGCAGCGTCAGCACCGGCCCCGTCGCGGAGACCCACGACGGCAGCAGCCCAGAACTGCGGGCCCACGCCACGCCCGCCCAGTAGACGACGAGTGCGACGAGCAGTACCGTCCAGATGTCCATTGATGAGAACGTCAGTGGCGTGGCGACAAAAGACGTTCGGGGTGGGATTCGCCCGGCCGGCGTCCGGTCGGCCCGCCTACCGCTCCCGGCGCAGGCGCTCGAGGACGAACTCGCGGTCGAGTTTCGCGAGGAACGGACCGAGCTGTGGCCCCTGGTCCTCGTCGAAGAACAGCCGGTAGCCCGCCGAGAAGAACTCGCCGATGTCGACGTCGTGGCGCTTCGCGGACTCGTATATCTCGCCCTGCAGCGCCTCGCTGTCGGGGTCCTCGCGTTCGATGAAGTCGGCGAGTTCGTCGAGCGCCGTCTCGGTGACGCTGTCGAACTCGGCGTCCGGGAGTTCGGTCCGCTTCAGGTCGTAGTTGAACTCGTTGTCCGTGCGGCGGGCCCACTCCCGGGCGAGTTCGACGCGGGAGAGCGCGTCCTCGACGACGTCCTCCGAGGCGTCCTCGGGGATGTGGCCCTCCTTCCGGGCGATGGTCTCGCGGATGTCTGGGTCGTCGGTCATCCCGAGGACGGCCGCGAACGTGAACGGGATGCGGACGCGCTCGGGGCGCTCCTCGCCGGCGACCAGCGGGTAGACGCGCTCGGCGTGCTCGCGCTCGTCCTCGTCCGCTTCGGCGTCCTCGAAGTAGACGGCCTCCAGGCGGTCGAACTCGTCGACGAGCTGGTCGAGGCGCTCGACGGAGAAGTCCCGCGCCTTCTTCGGGTCCTTGCTGAAGAAGTAGCGCACGACCTCGGGTTCGAGCATCCGGAGGACGTCCTGGACGAGCACCACGTGGCCCGACGACGAGGAGAACGCCTCGCCGTCGAGCGTGAACCACTCGTACACCATCGGCACCGGCGGTTCGTCGCCGAGGACGTTGCGCGCGATGTCGACGCCCGAGGGCCAGGAGCCCTCCGCGTGGTCCTTGCCGAACGGCTCGAAGTCCACGCCGAGGACCCGCCACTGGGCGGGCCACTCGAAGCGCCACGGAAGCTTCCCGTCGCGCAGGCTCGCGGTGCCCTCGTGTCCACAGCCCTCGATGGTCTGGTCGCCGGCCTCGATGTCCGCGCACTCGTAGTCGACGGTGCCGGCGTCGAGGTCGATGGCGGTCACGGCGTCTGTCTCCGTGACGTGCCCGCAGTTCTCGCAGATGGGGCGGAACGGCACGTAGTCCTCGTCGACCTTGTCCTGGTACTCGCCGAGAACGTCGCGGGCGGTGTCGCGGTTCTCGAGGAGGAACCCCGTCACGTTCTCGAGGTCGCCGTCCTCGTACAGCGCGGTGTTCGACACCATCTCCACCTCGATGCCGAGCAGCGCGGCGGACTCCTCGATGAGGTTCGAGAAGTGGTCGCCGTAGGAGTCACAGCAGCCGAACGGGTCCGGAATCGCGGTGTACGGCGCGCCGAGGTTCTTCCCGAGCGCGCCCGCGTTCACGTCACCGAGGTCGACGATGTTGCCGTCGAGGTCGGCGAGTTTCCGCGGGAGCTTCCGGAGCGGGTCCCGGTCGTCGCTCGTGAACACCTGCCTGACGTCGTAGCCGCGATCCCGGAGCGCCTCCGCGACGAAGTAGCCGCGGACGATCTCGTTCATGTTGCCGAGGTGGGGAACACCCGACGGCGAGATGCCGCCCTTGATCACGATTGGCTCCTCGGGGTCGCGTTCGAGGATGCGGTCGGCGACGTCGTCCGCCCAGAAGTCGCGGTCGTCGGCGAGCGCGTAGGGGTCGTCCTCGGACTGCATCTACTCGCTCGCCCAGTACGTCATCTGGTCGTCGGCGCCGTCCGGGATGATGTCCGTCCCCTCGTGGTCGCCGTACAGCACCGCGTCCACGATGCGCTGGGGGTCGGTGCCGTCGAGGACGATGGTGCGCACGCCCGAGCGCTCGATGAGTTTCGCGGCGAGCAGGTCGACCGGCGCGGAGGAACCCGCGTTCATCTCGATGTCCGCGATGATGTCGACGAGTTCGCCGGCGGTCATCTGCTCGAAGTGCTTGGCGTCGTCGTCCTCGTTGGGGTCCGCGCTGAACACGCCCGGCACGCTGGTCGCGTAGAGGAGGAGGTCGGCGTCCGTGTACTCCGCGAGCGCCGCGCTCACGGCGTCGGTGGTCTGCCCGGCGACGACGCCACCCATCACGGCGACGTCGTCGCGGCGCATCGCTTCTCCGGCCTCCTCGTAGTTCTCTGCGGGGCTGGGGGCGGCCCGCCCGCCGAGCGCCGCGATGAGCAGGCGTGCGTTGATACGCGTCACGTCGATGCCGATGTCGTCGAGTTCGATCTCGTTGGCCCCTAGCTCCCTGGCCGTCCCGATGTACTCCCGCGCGACACCCCCACCGCCGACGACGGCTCCGACCTCGCAGCCGGCGTCGGCCAGTTGTTCGATGGCGGCGGCGTGCTCCTCGACCCGCTCGTGTGAGAGGTCGGGCGCGAGCACGCTCCCGCCGATAGAAACCACGACTCGCATACTACAGCGTGATACCTCCGAAGCGGCCTTAAGGGTTGTCAACTCGGGTTCGTTCGGCTGCGGAACACCTTTGCTCGCAGCGTCGCGGCGACACCTACAAGCCCCGCGGACACGCACCTCGACGTATGCAACTGCTCGGCATCGCCGGGCCCGGCGCCGACCCGGTCGCGGACGAACTCGCGGACCGGCTCGCCGACCGGGGCCGCGTCGCCGTCGTCCGGGAGGGCGACACCGACGCGCCCGACTGGACCGCCTACGTCGTCGGCGACGGCTGGACCGGCGTCGGCGGCGAGCGCTCCGTCGACGACGTACTCGACGAACTGGCCCGCGACCACGACTACGCGCTCCTCGTGAACTTCCCGGACGCCCGCGTCCCCCAGATTGCGGTCGGTGACGCCGGCGTGGAGGACCCCGTGCTCTCGACGATCGCAGCGGACCCGGACCTCGACGCGGCCGTCGCGGCCGTCGAGGACGCGGAGCCGTTCGAGACGCTATCCTCGCTCGTCGCGGAACTCAAACGCAGCCCGGAAGCGGACTACGCGGGCGCCATCGCCACGTTCACCGGCCAGGTGCGCGCACTCGAGGACGACGAGGACGAGTGGACGGAGTCGCTCACCTTCGAGAAGTACGACGAGGTGGCCGCCGAGCGCACGGCGACCATTCGCGAGGAACTCGAGGTCCGCGACGGCGTGCTGGGGGTACGACTCCACCACCGCGTCGGCCGCGTCGAGGCGGGCGAGGACATCGTCTTCGTCGCGGTGCTCGCCGGCCACCGCGGGGAGGCGTTCCAGGCCGTCGAGGACGGCATCGACCGCCTCAAGGAGGAGGTGCCGATATTCAAGAAGGAGGTGACCGTCGAGGAGGAGTTCTGGGTTCACGACCCGAACTGAGGCGTCCGATGGTCGAAATCCGGCGCAACTGTCTGACGTTTGATGCTACAAAAATCCACGAGAAAGAAACGGTAAGGGGGTCCTATAAAACGTCTAAGGGAGTTTGAAAATGTCGTGAAACGTCCAACTGATTCCGTTTACTGCTGAAAACGTGCGAACAGCCGCTAACGTTCACCCCTTTATAACCTCTCCTGGGCAGTAGGGTGGGATGAAGATGAGCGCAACCCAGCAGTCCTCCACGACCCCCGAACCGCAGGACAAGGAGACCCGCCTCAAGTCCTACCTCCGCGAGAAGGCCGAAGACGGTGAGCTCTACTTCAAGAGCAAGTTCATCGCCGACGACGTCGACCTCTCCCCCAAGGAGATCGGCGCGCTGATGGTGAAGCTCTCGCAGTCCGCGACCGACCTGGACATCGAGAAGTGGTCGTACACCAGCGCCACCACGTGGCGCGTCCAGCCCGCGTAAGCCGGCGTTCCCCGACTACTGTCCCCGCTCGCGCTCCCGTTCCCTTTCTCGACGCCCGTTCCCGTCGGATTCCCCCTTCCGACGCTCCGCTCCGGCTCCCGTCCCACGTCCGGCGATTGGCCGGTGCCGGTGACAAGGCGTTTAAACCACTGTGGGCGTAACTACGGCGTGATGTCGGCCCAGCCGCCCGACGACGCGCCCGCGCCGGCGAGATTCGACTCCGTCTTCGACGTCTACGAGGTGAGCCAGCAGGACGGCCGCGTGCTCTACTTCGGCGACGCCACGACCGACCGACAGACGGTCATCCGGACGGTCTGGCCGCTGTTCCGCGAGCGGGGCTACGAGGTCGAACTCGCCCGCCGAACCGGCGAACTCGTGCTCGTCGCGGAGCCACACGAGACGAACACGGGTGACTTCCCGTGGAAGAACGTCGCGCTGTTCGTCGCCACCGTGCTCTCGACGCTGTTCGTGGGCGCGCAGTGGTACTACGTCGACCCGTTCTCCCCGGCGATTCTCCGCGCGCTCCCGTTCATGCTCGCGGTAATCGGCGTGCTGGGCACCCACGAACTCGGCCACTACGCGATGAGCCGCTACCACGACGTGGACGCCAGCCTCCCGTACTTCATCCCGTTCCCGTCGCTGTTCGGCACGATGGGCGCGGTCATCAGGATGCGCGGACAGATGCCCGACCGCGACGCTCTCTTCGACATCGGCGCTGCGGGCCCGCTCGCCGGACTCGTCGCCGCCGTCGTCGTCACTGTCGTCGGACTCCTCCTCCCGCCGGTGCACGTCCCGCCGGAGATAGTCAACTCCACGTCCGCCGTGGAGATCCAGTTCGCCTACCCGCCGCTGCTGCGCGCCATCGCGACGGTCGTCGGCGAGCCGCTCTCCTACAGCGACCCGAGTCGCTCTATCAACCCCGTGGTGATGGGCGGCTGGATCGGGATGTTCGTCACGTTCCTCAACCTCATCCCGGTCGGCCAGCTCGACGGCGGCCACATCCTCCGGTCGCTCGTCGGCGACACCGCCGACCGCATCGCGCCGCTCGTCCCCACGACCCTGTTCGCGCTCGCGGGCTACCTCTGGCTCGTCGGCGAGGCCGGCAACGCCGCCGGCATCTGGGTGCTATGGGGGTTCCTCTCCATGCTCGTCACGTTCATGGGGAGCGTCGACCCGATCGACGACCAGCCCCTCGACCGCCGCCGCTCCGCGCTGGGCGTGCTGACGTTCGTCCTCGGGGCGCTCTGCTTCATGCCCATCCCCATTCAGATCGTGGGTTAGTGGGTCCAGCCGCGGTCCGCCAGCGGCTCCCCGTCCAGCGTCACGCCGTCCTCGACGACCTCGCCGACGACCGACAGTGGAACCGGTGTCGCTTCGCGCGCGTCGTCCACTGCTTCTGGCGGAAGCGTCGCCACGAGTTCGAAATCCTCCCCGAACGTGGTGGCGGCCTCCAGGGGCTGGTCTACGAGTGCGTCGAGTTCCGGTGCGACGGGAATCTCCGCGGCGTCCACCGCGAACCCGCAGTCGCTGGCCTCCGATAGCTGGTGGAGCGAGCGCGCGAGGCCGTCGCTGGAGTCCATCATCGCCGTCGCGTACTCGCCGAGGGCCACTCCCGCCGCGACCCGCGGCGAGAACCGGAACAGCTCGTTCGCGCGTCCGGTCTCCCCCGACTCGAACAGCCGCAGTGCGGCCGCGCTCCGCCCGAGCGTTCCCGTCACGACCACGCTATCGCCGGGTTTCGCGCCGTCGCGCCCGATGCGGCGGTCCGTCTCGCCGACCGCCGCCGTCGCCACCGTGAACTCCTGGTGGCTGTCGAGGTCGCCGCCGACGTACGCCGCGTCCGCGTCCTCGCAGACCGCCGACGCGCCCTCGACGAACGCGCCCAGTTCCTCGTCGTCGAAGTCGGGCGCGGCGTAGGCGGCCACTGCTGCGGTGACCCGTGCGCCCATCGCTGCCACGTCCGACAGCGACGCGCCGACCGACCGCCAGCCTGCGGTGTAGCGGGTAGTCCCCTCGGGGAAGTCCGTCGTCTCGTGGAGCATGTCGACGGTGAGCACCGTCCCGTCCACGAACGCGGCGTCGTCCCCGGCGCTCGCGACGAGGCCACCGACGAGGTCCAGCGCCGCCCGTTCGTCCATACCGGCCCTTCACCGCCCGCGACTAAAACGCCGTGGATGCTGGAGTGGTCTCCCGCCGGTCGGCCACGCGGCTCACGGGTCGTTCCACTCCCCGTTCGCTCAGTCTGCGGACTCACTGCGTTTGTCCACGCGGCTCGCGGCTGGCTCCGCTCGCTCATGCCGTGGACTCACTGCGTTTGTCCACGCGGCTCGCGGCTGGCTCCGCTCGCTCATGCCGTGGACTCACTGCGTTCGTCCACGCGCCTAACGATGGCTTTAAACGAATCCACCGTGAATTCGGCCCAATGGCAACCCTCTACGACGCCCCTGCGGACGAGCTCCTCGCCGAGCTCGCCGAGGAGCTCGAGGACGAACTCGACGAGCCCGACTGGGCACAGTTCGCGAAGACTGGCTCCGGCCGAGAACTCCCGCCCGAACAGGAGGACTTCTGGGCGACCCGCGCCGCCAGCCTCCTGCGCAAGGTCGCGATGGAAGGCCCCATCGGCGTCAAGCGCCTCTCGACGGCGTACGGCGACACCCGCGACGGGTCGAACCGCTACGTCGTCTCGCCCTCCGAGAGCGCCGCCGGCTCCCGGAACATCATCCGCACCATCCTCCAGCAGCTCGAGGACGCGGAGCTCGTCGAACAGCAGCACGACCGCGGCCGCGTCGTCACCGCGGAGGGCCGCAGCCTCCTCGACGACACCGCGAACACGGTCATCGAGAACCTGGACCGTCCCGAACTCGAGCGCTACGCCTGAAGTAGCGTTCGACGCAATTTCTCCGATTTCTCCGCCGCCGAGCCACGCGACCACCGACCGGGTGCGCAACAATTAACGGGATACGAAGCAAAGGTCCGACTAACATGAGTGGGAACCCAGACGACGAGCGGCTCGACGAACTCCGTGAACAGAAGATGGAGAAACTCAAGCAGCAACAGCAGGGAGGCGGGGGCGCCCAGGGAGAGGCACAGCAGCAGGCCCAGCAGCAGGCCGAACAGCAGAAACAGGCGCTGCTCAAGCAGCACCTCACCGACGGCGCGCGCAAGCGGCTCAACACCATCCGGATGAGCAAGCCGCAGTTCGCCGAGAAGGTCGAACAGCAGGTCCTCGCGCTCGCCCAGTCCGGCCGACTACAGGACCGCATCGACGAGGAGCAGATGAAGGAACTGCTCCGCGAACTCAAGCCCGACTCCAAGAGCTTCAACATCAACCGCCGCTAGCATGGAGCTGGGCCTGCTCTACAGCGGCGGGAAGGACTCCACGCTGGCGGCACTCGTGCTCGAACGGTTCTACGACATCACGCTCGTCACCGCGCACTTCGGCGTGACCGACGAGTGGGAACACGCCCGCGACGCCGCGGACGCGGCGGGCTTCGAGTTCACCGAGATCGAACTCGACCAGGACGTCGCAAGGGAGGCCGTCGAACTGATGCGCGAGGACGGCTACCCCCGAAACGGCATCCAACACGTCCACGAGCACGCCCTGGAGGCTGTCGCCGGCGAGGGGTTCGACGCCATCGCTGACGGCACCCGCCGCGACGACCGTGTCCCGACCGTCTCGCGCGCCCAGGCACAGAGCCTCGAGGACCGCCACGACGTCGACTACCTCTCCCCGCTCTCCGGGTTCGGCCGCCGGGCGGTCGACCGCCTCGTGGACGCCGAACTCGACGTCGAAGTCGGCCCGAGCGAGGAGATTCCGCGCGCCGACTACGAGGCCGAACTCCGTGCGCTCCTCGCCGAGGAGCACGGCGAGGAGGCCATCCGCGACGTGTTCCCGGACCACGACCAGACGTACGTCCACGGCCTCCGGGAGTAATCGAACCACTCTTCTCCGGGAACCCGCTCCGTTCGCGTGATGGAGTCGGGGCTACTGTACGCGCTCGCCGCCGCTGGCGTCTGGGGCGTCTGGCTGTTCGCTCTGAAGCGTTACTTCGCCGGCGTCCACGCCGCCGTCCTCACACTGTTCGTGAACGTCTCGGCCATCGCGTGGTACCTGCCGACCGTCGCCGCCACGAGTCCCGACGGGTTCCCGGCGTTCCCGTCGCTGGGCGCCACCGCAGTTGGCGTGTTCGCTGCGACTGTCGTGCTCGGCGGCGCGGCGTTCATCATCTCCGTCTACGCGCTCGGGGTCGGCGACGTCTCCTACGTCGCACCGATCGCGAAGATCGTACCGGTGTTCGTCGTCCCGATAGAGGTCCTCGGACTGGATGCGACGCTCGAACCGACTGCCGTCCTTGGCATCGCCGTCGCCACGTCCGCGGTCTACCTCGCGAACTACGAGGGCGGCGACCTCCTCACGCCACTCCGGAAGGCCGCCACCGCCCGCCCCGCCCAGCTAGCCCTCCTCTCCGCGATGCTGTACGCCGCCAGCGACATCGGCCGTCGCCTCGTCCTCGGCGACTTCGCGTTCCCGACTCGCCTCTGGGTGCCGACATTCCTCGCCGGTATCGCCGTCGCCGTCCTCCCGCTCGCCCTCCGCCGATGGCCAGCGACCGGGATTCGCCCCTACCTCCCCCAGTTCGTCCTCGCGGGCGCTGGCGTCGCCGTCGGCGAGCACGTCACCGCGCTCGCGTTCGCCAGCGCGCCCGCGAGCATCGTTTCCACGCTCGTCAACGCCCAGGCCATCGTCGCCGTCTTGCTGGGTTGCTTGTTGCTGGGTGAGCCCGGGCTCAGACGTCGGCTGGGTGCTGCGGTACTGGCTGTCGTCGGTGTTGGTCTGATTGCCGTCTAAGTTCCCGAGTAGAGCCTCAAGTTCTGTTCCGTTGCCATCGAGTCCGCCAGAACTACCGAAAGAAACTCATCTCGTAACAGTGACCCGAGTCTCCATCTGAGATGTCTCTTGCTCAAACGAGTCTTCGAACTCGGCCTTATTCCCAATCTGTTTTTCGGGGTCAAATACAAAGACGAGGAGGGTATCAATATTCGTGTCAAGGCGATACTGTTCTTTGTCCTCTGCCAACTCACTACGAAGTGAATGCTCCTGCCGGGTTGGCGAGGCTCGTTTTACTTCCACCCCTATCGTCTCGTTTTGTATCAAGAAGTCTATCCGAGGCGATACTGAGCTGTGTCGTTCAGTATGTGGCTCCCGTCGAACGTCATCAAAATGGAGTTTTAGAAGCCCATGTAGAAGATACTGAACATCTGCCTCATCGTCCATCGTCAGAGGCTTTCTATCGCTTCTTCGTTCTTGAAGCGGGATACTGATTTCCCCAAACTGGTTAAAAATCTGCTCAATTTGATGAACTGCCGTTTTCTCCCCTGACACAGGTTCCTCCTCCTGGAAGTAACTCACTTGGCCCGAATATTCGACCGTGAAGAAATCGTATATCGTGTCATAGACATTCTGTACATTCCTGTAATCCTGTGAGACTCCCCTTTTCGCGTTTTCGCAAGAGGGTACAGCTATCTCTCGCCACTCTTCAGCAGTGTCATACCAGTAGGAAAATTTGATGTCTCGTCCACTTACAGCGACAGTAAAGTCGTTGAACTCAGTCTCCGTTTGAGAATGAGAGCCATACGAATCTAAATCTTTGCGGATGTGAACGCCTCCAACGTCAGTAAGTTGCACATCAGTTGTTGGACGTGACTCGGATTTGAGCCAATCTTCAAGTAGCCCAGTAACCCCCAACACTTGGTCTACAGATAATGCCTGTAGTTTTAGTTCACTCTCCTCCTGCACTTCAAACGAACTCCCCCACTTCGTGGCCTCTTTGCGTGATATCCCCATCTCAATTCCGCTCTCTCCTTCATCAATACGGAGGACTGCGGTTACCTTCTCGTCCCTTTCGCCAACCGTCTTATTATAATAACAGGAGAATCCATTCTGCATAGTTTACTTGTCCATTACCTGAGGGCACTACTTGGTTGTTTTCGAACGGTCTCTATAATCTCTGGCGTGAAAGTAGCTAGATAAATAGCAGTGCGAGTTGGGTTGTTTCAGAGTAATAGACGCCTGATTATGCCTATATTTTGTAGAGCAGCCTCAACTCAAAGCTAGTACGCCACAGAGAAACACGGAACGAAAGCATTCAAGCGCGAGACGCGAGAACCACGTCCTATGTACGACCGACTGAAGGGATTCCGTGACTTCTACCCCGACGAGATGGGGCCGCGTCGCGTGGCGATAGACGCCCTGGAGGGCGCCGCGCGGCAGTACGGCTTCCGGGAGATCGGGACGCCCGCCCTGGAGGGCCAGCAGATGTACGTCGACAAGTCCGGCGAGGGCATCGTCGAGGAGCTCTACACCTTCACGGACCAGGGCGGCCGCGACGTGGCGCTGACGCCCGAACTGACGCCGACGGTGGCGCGGATGGTCGTGGCAAAACAGCAGGAGCTCCAGAAGCCCATCAAGTGGTTCTCGACGCGGCCGTTCTGGCGCTACGAGGAGCCCCAGCAGGGCCGGTTCCGGGAGTTCTACCAGACGAACGTCGACATCTTCGGGTCGAGCGACCCGCGCGCAGACGCCGAGGTGCTGGCGGTAGTCGCGGACGGCCTCACCGACCTCGGGCTGACGAGCGAGGACTTCGAGTTCCGCGTGAGCCACCGGGACATCCTCGGCGGTCTCCTCGAGGCGTTCGACGCGGACGTCGACACCGAGGAAGCCATCCGGACGGTCGACAAGCGCGAGAAGGTCGAGTTCGCGGAGTACGTCGACGGCCTCGAAGCCGCCGGCCTCACCCGGGAGCAGGCCGAGCGCTTCGACGACCTGCTCGCGGGCGACGACCTGGACGCGCTCGTCGAGTTCGCGGGCACGGAGCGCGTCGACGACGCCGTCGCGAACCTCCGGAACGTCCTCCAGGCGGCCGAGAACCTGGGCGTCCGCGAGTACTGCGACGTCTCGCTGACCACGGCCAGAGGGCTCGACTACTACACCGGCGTCGTCTTCGAGTGCTTCGACGCGACGGGCGAGGTCGGCCGGTCGGTGTTCGGCGGCGGGCGCTACGACGGCCTCATCGAGAGCTTCGGCGGCCAGCCGACGCCCGCGGTCGGGGTCGCGCCCGGCCACGCCACCCTGGGGCTGCTCCTCGAGAACGCGGGCGTGCTCCCGGAGGGCGAGTTCACCGCCGACTACTACGTCCTTCAGGTCGGGGACACCGAGGCCGAGGCCGCGCGCGTCGCGGGTGACCTCCGGGACCGCGGCAACGTCGTGGACACCGACGTGACCGGTCGGAGCTTCGGCGCGCAGATGAACTACGCGGACGGCATCGACGCGGAGACGGTCGTCATCGTGGGCGAGCAGGACCTCGCGAACGGCGAGGTGACGGTCAAGCACATGGAGAGCGGCGACCAGGTGACCGCGCCGTTCGACGAGTTCCCCGGCGAACTGGACGCCCCGACAGTCGACGACTACGAGTAGCCGATGCCCCGTCGCGCGTTCCGCGTCGCCTACGACGGTCGCCCCTACTACGGCTTCCAGCGCCAGCCGGACGTGACGACCGTCGAGGACGAACTGTTCGGCGCGCTCCGGCGACTCGACGTCTTCGAGGGCGAGAAACCCCCGGGCTACGCCGCGGCGGGTCGCACGGACGCGGGCGTCTCGGCGCGCGCTCAAACCATCGCGTTCGACGCACCCGACTGGCTCGTGCCGTCGGCGCTGAACACCGAACTCCCCGGCCCCGTCGACGCGTGGGCCAGCGCCGACGCCCCACCCGACTTCCACGCGACCCACGACGCGAACTGGCGCGAGTACAGCTACTACCTTTTGAGTCCAGAGGCCGACGACTCGCGCGGCCGCCGCGCACTGGACCGGCTCACCGGCGAGCACGACTTCCACAACCTCACGCCCGACGACCGGAACACGGTCCGGGCACTCTCCGGGTCACTGGTGTGCGAAGGCGACTTCCTCGTCCTCACGCTGCGCGCCGAGGGGTTCTGCCGGGAACTCGTTCGCCGCGTCGTCTCGCTCGTGCGGGAGGTCGCGGCCGGCGCGTCGTTCGACCGCATCGACCAACTACTCGGTTCGGAACCGGTCGACGGCCGGGCGGGCGTCCCGCCGGCGGACCCGCACCCGCTGGTGCTCCACGACGTGGACTACGACCTCGACTTCTCGGTGGACGAGGAAGCCGCGGCGCACGCCCGCGAGCGGTTCGCCGCGCTCCGGGACGACCGCCTCGCGCTCGCGGCGGTCGCCGGCCACGTCGCGGACGGCGTCTGACTACTCCCAGTCGGCGGGCCAGACGCCCGCTGCCTCCATGCCGGGGCGCACGTCCGCGGCGAGCAACTGGTCGCGGAGCGCCGACTGGTCGGGCCGCGGGACGTCGCGGCGAGTGAGGTCCTGGACGAGCAGCGCGGCCAGCATCCCGTGCTCGCGGAGATTCCGCGAGTCTGCCTTGTCGCGGGTGTCGGCGTGCGTGTGGCCCCACCCACGGCCGCGTTCGGGCGTGACACTGTGTAACTGGACGGCGGGGACGCCCCGCCGGAGGAACGGCCAGTGGTCGCTGTACGGGTGGATGCTCTCGTCGACCTCGACCGGGTGGCCCGTCCGCTCGGCGAGGTCGTCGAGGACCGCTTCGAACGCGTCGGTGCCGTGCGTGAACGCCCGCAGGGTCCGGTAACGGCCCGCGCCGTCGACGTTTACGACAGCGCGGACGGACGCCGGGTCGAGGGAGTCGGCGAGCGCCGTCGACCCGTGGAGGCCGACCTCCTCGGCGCCGACCGTCGCCACGCGTACCTTGCAGTCCAGGTCGAGTTCGGCGAGGACGCGCGCCGCCGCGACCACGGTGGCGACGCCGCAGCCGTTGTCGAGTGCGCCCTCCGCGATGTCGTGGGCGTCGTGGTGGGCGACGACGACGACCTCCTCGTCGGTGTCGGGTCCGAGGACGGCGTGGGCGTTCCGACCGGTCCCCTGTTCTGTGGTCGCGTCGACCGAGAGCGCCACTCGGCCGTCCCGCTCGGCGTACTCCTGGAGCCACGCGCCCGTCTCCTTCGAGGCGCCGACGGCGGGAATCTCGCCCTCGTCGCCGAACCGCAGCGACCCCGTCGGCGGCAACTGGCCGTCCTTGTGGTTGTAGAAGACGAATCCCGCGGCCCCGCCGTCGACCGCGCGCCCGTACTTCTCCATGCGGTGGACGAGGCGCTCGCTGGCTGGGCTGTCCGTGGACGCGAGGACGACGCACCCCTCGATGTCGCGGTCCTCGAACGCCGACCCCGTCCCGAAGCCGACGTCGACCAGTCGCCCGTTCACCTCGCCCGCAGGCGCGTACGGGAGTGCGAGCGCCTCGAAGCTCCGCTCGACGGGCTCGGTCACCGCGAGCGAGCAGTCTCCGCGCGTCCAGACGGTGAGGTCGAAGTCGTCGACGGTCGCGTCGCGTGCGCCGGCCGCCGCGAAGGCGTCGGCGGCGAGTTCGGCCGCCCGGCGCTCGCCCTCGTGGCCCGCCATACGGTCGTCGAGTTCGGTGAGTGCGGTGAGTACGTCCCACGGCGCCTCGTCGGTCCACGCCCGTCCCAGCGCGCGCTCGACGCCGCGCGCGTCCTCGTCGGTCATGAGTGGAAGTACGCGGGGCGTCCGGGAAAAACTACGCCCCGACGGAGTCCTCTCCCGCCCCGATTTGGCGGCACGCACGCATCGTTTGGGAACGTTTAACCGAATTGCCACGGACCAGGTTGGTATGAGCAGCGTCCCCGAACGCGGCGAGCGAGACGACGACTACAAGTGGGATCTGGAGTCCATCTACGCGAGCGACGAGGACTGGGAACAGGCGTACGAGCAGCTGTCCGAGGAACTGGGCGAACTCGAGGCCTACGAGGGCCGCCTCACCGAGGACAGCGAGACGCTCCTCGAGGCGCTCGACCTCCGCAACGAGATCCACCGCGAGGCCGAGAAGGTCGCCTCCTACGGGCGGATGCGCTCGGACGAGGACACCCGCGACCAGGAGTACCAGGCGCTGAAGGCGCGCGGCGCCAGCCTGATGGCTGACGTGTCGAGCGCGAGCTCCTACTTCGACCCCGAACTCCAGGACTGCAGCCGCGAGGAGCTCCAGTCGATGGTGGAGTCCACGGAGGGCCTCGAGGAGTACGAGCACTACTTCGACGACGTGCTCCGGATGAAGCCCCACACCCGCTCCGCTGAGGTCGAGGAGCTACTCAGCGACCTGAGCGAGGTGTTCGGCGCCCCGAGCGACGCGTACAACATGCTCACGGACGCCGACCTCGAGTTCCCGACCGTCGAGGACCCCGACGGCGAGGGGGTCGAAATCTCGCAGGCGAACCTCACGAAACTCCTGAAAGAGCCCGACCGCGAGTTCCGCCAGACCGTCCACGAGTCGTTCTACGAGACCATCAGCGACGTCCGGAACACCATCGGCTCGACGATGAAGAACCAGATGAAGCGTGACGTCAAACTCGCGGAGGCGCGCAACTACGACACCGCCCGCGAGGCCGCCCTCGACAGCGGCAACATCCCGACGGAAGTGTACGACAACCTGGTCGACACCGTCGACGACAACCTCGACAAGCTCCACCGCCACGCCGACCTGAAGCGGAAAGCCCTGGGCGTCGACGAGCTCAAGATGTACGACCTCTACATGCCCATCGTCGACTCCGAGAGCCCGGAGATCGGCTACGAGGCGGCCAAGGACCACGTCGTGGAGGCCGTCGCGCCGCTCGGCGAGGACTACCAGAACCGGGTCGCCGAGGGCCTCGAGTCCAACTGGGTGGACGTCTACGAGAACCGCGGGAAGTACTCGGGCGCCTACTCCGGGGGGACGTACGACACCCAGCCGTTCATCCTGATGAACTACCAGGACGACATCGCCTCGATGTTCACGCTGGCCCACGAACTCGGCCACAGCCTCCACAGCGAGTACACGAGCGAACAGCAGCCGTACGTCTACTCGCAGTACGAGATCTTCGTGGCCGAGGTCGCCTCTACAGTGAACGAGGCGCTGCTCGTCAACCACCTGCTGGACACCGTCGAGGACGACCGGTTCCGCCGTCACATCCTCAACGAGTACCTCGAGCGGTTCCGCTCGACGCTCTACCGCCAGACGATGTTCGCGGACGTCGAGCAGCGCCTCCACCGCCTCACCGAGGAGGGCGAGGCGCTGACCTCCGAACGCATCGACGAGGTGTACGGCGAGCGCAAGGAAGCCTACTACGCGAACGCAGACGTCGACGACCACATCCGCCGCGAGTGGATGCGCATCCCGCACTTCTACTACAACTTCTACGTCTTCCAGTACTCCACGGGCATCTCCGCCGCCGTCGCGCTCGTCCAGGACATCCTCGAGGAGGGTCAGCCGGCCGCCGACCGCTACCTCGAGTTCCTCGAGCGTGGCTCCAGTGAGTACCCCCTCGAACTGCTCCGTGACGCCGGCGTCGACATGTCCACGAGCGACCCCATCGAGCGCGCGCTCGGCGTCTACGACGACTACCTCGGCGAAGCCGAGACACTCGTCGAGTAACGAGCGACTAGCCCGAAAACCGTCTGACGTGCGGCGGTCGGAAGGCGTTCCGCCTACCCAAAGGAACTTCTACGCCCGGCCCCTAGGACGGGCAACGAATGTCGCGTAGTCCCTCATTGCCCGACCGGCCGACGCTCGATATCGACCCCGAGTCACCGCCGGAAGAACACCTCGACGCGCTCGAAGACCACTTCGGGGAGATTCTCGCAGTGCACGAGCAACTGCAGAGTCAACTCGACGAGGTCGAGTCGCGCCGGGAGGAGCTCCGCGAGGAGGTCAACCACCTCCAGACGGAGAACGAGACTCTGAAGACGGCGTCGCTGTACCTCGCCACCGTCGAGGACCTGCCCTCCGACGGTGACGCCGTCATCAAGCAACACGGCAACAACCAGGAGGTGTTGACGGAGCTGTCGCCGCGGCTCTCCGACAAGCTGGACGTCGGCGACCGGGTCGCAATCAACGACTCGTTCAGCGTTCAGCGCGTCCTCGACAGCGAGACGGACGCTCGCGCCCAGGCGATGGAGGTCGACCAGTCCCCGAGCGTTGAGTACGACGACATCGGCGGCCTCGAGGAGCAGCTCCGCGAGGTCCGGGAGGCCGTCGAGGACCCCCTCGTCAACCCCGAGAAGTTCGAGGCCGTCGGCGTCGAACCGCCGAGCGGCGTCCTGCTCCACGGGCCGCCCGGCACCGGGAAGACGATGCTCGCGAAGGCCGTCGCGAACCAGACCGACGCGACGTTCATCAAGATGGCCGGCAGCGAGCTCGTCCGGAAGTTCATCGGCGAGGGCTCCCGGCTGGTCCGGGACCTCTTCGAGCTTGCCGACCAGAACGAGCCTGCCATCATCTTCATCGACGAGATCGACGCCGTCGCCGCCAAGCGCACGGACTCCAAGACGAGCGGCGACGCGGAGGTCCAGCGCACGATGATGCAGCTGCTCAGCGAGATGGACGGCTTCGATGAGCGCGGCGACGTCCGCATCATCGCCGCGACCAACCGCTTCGACATGCTCGACTCCGCAATCCTGCGCCCGGGCCGCTTCGACCGCCTCATCGAGGTCCCCCACCCCGAGGTCGAGGCTCGCGAGCGCATCCTCGAGATCCACGCCGGCGAGATGAACGTCGCCGAGGACGTCGACTTCTCGGACCTCGCGGAGCAGACCGACGGCTTCTCCGGCGCACAACTCGCCAGCCTCACGACCGAGGCCGGGATGTTCGCCATCCGCGACGACCGCCAGGAGGTCCGCCGGGAGGACTTCGACGACGCCTTCGCGAAGCTCGTCAACGAGGGCGAGGACGGCGACCTCGGCCCGAGCTACCCGAGCTACATCCAGTAGCTTCCCCTTTTCCCCGGGCGCGGAATCGAAGCCCATTACCTCGCCGCCCCGCTACCCCGGGGTATGACTATCCGAATCGCCTGGGGGACGGGCGCGGGGCCGACCGAGATGGCGGCCTACGACGCCGCGCTCGCGGACGCGAACCTCCACAACTACAACCTCGTCTCCGTCTCCTCGGTGATCCCCGCCGACGCGGACGTCGAGGTGGTGGGGACGGCCCCCGACCTCGGCTCCGCGGGGAACCGCCTGACCGTCGTCCAGGCGCACGCCAACGCCGCGGGCCCGGGGCAAGTTAGCGCGGGACTGGCCTGGGACGAGAGCGAGGGCGGACCGGGACTGTTCTACGAGGCGGCCGGCGAGACGGACCCCGAGACTGTGGCCGAGCGCGTGCAGGCGGGCCTCGCCGCGGGCCGCGAACTCCGGGACTGGACGTTCACCGGGGAGACGACGCGGACGGTGAGCACGGACGCCGCGGCCGGCGAGTACGCGGCGGCAGTCGTCGTCGCAACGTACGGCCGGAGCGAGCCGATTCACTGAGTGCGAATCCTTCCCACAGTAAAAGGCCTTTACGTGGGGGGGTCCTATAAGGGGACAATGCACGGGAACACGCCGTACAGCGGTGTGGAGCAGTCCAGCGCCGACCTGACGGCGACCCAGCGGCGCTCGCTGCGTGCCTCCACCGCACAGATCGCCGCCCGAACCAGGGACTACCTCCCCGACGAGTTCGTCGTCGGCTCCGAGATCAGCGACGGGAACAACGGCGTCCAGGTGACCGTCGCCGTCCGACCGCCGGTCGGCAACCCGGTCAGCGCGGGGTTCACCCCCGAGTTCGAGAACCTCGCGGACGACGACCTCATCTCCGACGAAGACCGCGAGGAGGTCGCTCGCGGCCTCGCCGCCAGCGCCGCCCTCCAGGTAAAGGCCGCGCTCGGCGACGACGTTCCGCGGACGGCACGCTAGTTCTGCAGTTCTTTGCGGTAGTCGGGAGTCGGCGCGACGGAGTCGCCCAGCTCACGTGCGATTCGACTGTCGATTGGCTGGTCGGCTCGCATACAATCCACCTCGCAGTGGGGCGTAGGACCGCTGGAGACTAACATTCTACTCTCCGCCGCGTGTCAGTCTCCGGGCCTCACTTCCCCCAGAAGGGGTCGCGCTTGCGCTGAATCTCGAGGTAGGCCTTCAGTGCCTCGCGCTCGTCGGCGGGAATCTCCTCGGCGAGTTCCTGCTCGAGGACCTTCGCGTGTTTCTCCGGGAGGTCGACCCACAGTTCGTCGCCCTCCTCGATGTCGCGGCCGACCGTCGGCCCGTCGATGGAGACGCTGACGCGGTTGCCAGCCCGCGCTTCGTCGACGTCCTCTCCCTGGTCCTGGATGCCCTTCACGACGCCGACGCGGTCGAGTTCGTTGCCCTCGATGCGGCCGACCGGCGTGTTGCGCTTCAGCGTCCCGGAGACCACTTCGACGCCGACGACGGCGGGGTCGCTCTGGCGGAACGTGTGGTCCTTCAGGATGCGGAACCGCGCGGGCCGCACGATGTTCTCGAAGATGGCCTCCTTCTGCTCGCGCTCGCGCTCGTCGACGAACGTCTCGTACTCCTCGACGAGCTGGTAGATGACGTCGCTCTCGAACAGTCTGACGTCCTCGTTCTCGGCCTTCTGCTCGGCCGCCGCGAGCACCTCGACGTTGAACCCGAGGAGGACGCGGTGTTTCTCCTCGTCGACGGTGGTCGCCATCGCCACGTCGCGGGGCGCGACGTCGCCGACCTCCGCGGACATCACGGGAATCTCGGCCTCCTCGAGGGCGTTGACGAGCGCCTCGAGGCTGCCGAGCGTGTCGGCCTTCACGACGACGCCTTCCTCCTCCGTCTCGACGGCGACCTCCGCGAGTTCGGCCTCCACCTCCTCGACGACGGTCTCGACGTCTCGGTCGCCGACGGCGCGTACCGGCGCGCCCGCCATCGCGTCGTCGAGGTCGGGCGCCGCTATCTTCAGGCCGGCCGCGGCCTGCATCTCGGGTACGTCGTCGAAGCGCTTCTCCGTCCGGATCTCGGCGAGTTCGCGTGGCTTCAGGAGCGCGCGCACCTCCGTCACGATGGGGTCGTTCTTCCCGCCGACGACGATCTGGTCGCCCTGCCGGACGGTGCCGTCGTAGAGGATGACGTCGAGGGTCGTCCCGAACCCCTGTTCGTCTTTCACCTCGAGGACCGTCCCGGCGCCCGGCCCGTCGATGTTGACCTCCATCTCGGCCTTCATGTAGCGCTGTGCGAGCCCCATCAGCACCGTGAGGAGGTCGGGGACGCCCTCGCCGGTCTCCGCGGACACCGGGATGACGCCGATGTTCGACTGGAAGTCCTGGACGCGCCAGTAGAGGTCCGATGAGAAGTCCGCGTCGGAGAGTTCGCCGATGAGTTCGTACAGTTTCTCGTCGAGGTCCGACCTGACGCGGTCGGACTGGGCCTCGTAGGTCTGCTGGACCGGCGAGTCCTCGTTGGGGTTCCACCCCGGCACGGTGTCTATCTTGTTCGCCGCGACGACGAACGGCGTCCCCGTGTCCTTGAGGATGCGGATGGCCTCCTCGGTCTGGGGCTGGAAGCCGTCGTTGACGTCCACGACGAGGATGGCGATGTCCGCGAGCGCGCCGCCCCGCGAGCGCAGCGTCGAGAACGAGTGGTGGCCGGGCGTGTCGATGAACAGCAGGCCCGGCAGGTCGAACTCCGTCGGGTCGACGAGGCTGCCCGCGACCTCCGACACCACGTCCAGCGGCACGGCTGTCGCGCCGATGTGCTGGGTGATGGCGCCGGCCTCGCCCTCGATGACGGCGGAGCCGCGTATCTTGTCCAGGAGGCTGGTCTTCCCGTGGTCGACGTGGCCGAGGACCGCCACGATTGGCGTGCGGAGGTCCCCGGTGGTTTCCGTGGTGTCTGCGTCGGACATAGTAGAATCCTCCGAGAGAACGGTCGTTACCCGAACAGAGCGCGCGGTATCGTATAATTCCATCGTAACGCAGGCGAGTACCCGGGTTGTTCCATGCGCTGGATGGGTGTGACTGGGCAGCTGAATACCGTAGCGGTAGGCGGTGAACGCCAGAAAGCCCTCGCGCGGATCGCGCACTTCGTCCGCGAGCCACCCTCGCCCTTTCGATCCACCAGGCTGCCGGTTGGGTACTCAGCAGACTACCCTAGTCGTCGTACGCCCGTCCGACGACCCCGCGGGGTTTATGTGAATCCCGGCAGTGGAAGCGGATATGGCCGACATCCTCGCCGAGAACCTCTCCGGGAAGGCCGTGATGGGGTCGGACGGCACCGAACTCGGGATGCTGTACAACATCACGATGGACCTGAAGAGCGGGAAACTCGAACACCTCCTCGTGGAGGAGCACGAGGACTCGACGGTGAACATCGACTTCCCGACCGACGAACAGGGGCGCTACCGGGTACCGGTCGGACGCGTGCAGGCGGTGAAGGACTACATCGTCGTCGAGCGATAGTGCACGTTCTCGACTCGTCGGCGTTCATCCACGAGTACGACGTGGACGGACCGACGGCGTCGGTGCCGGAGGTCCGCGAGGAGTTGACGGACTCCGCTGGCTTCCGCTTCGACGCCGCCTCGGGCAGCGGGATGCAGGTGCAGGTGCCCGGGGAGGCGGCGCTCCGCGCGGTCAGGAACGCCGCCAAGCGGACGGGCGACGACAGGGAACTCTCCGAGACGGACCGGCGCCTGCTCGCGGTAGCCCACGAACTTGGGGGGACGCTGGTCACCGACGACTACGCGATGCAGAACGTGGCCGACGAACTCGGCGTCACTGTCGACGTCATCGCCCAGGAAGGCATCGACGAGCGCCGCGACTGGAACTTCCAGTGTGCGGGCTGCGGCCGCGAGTTCGACGAGTCGAAGGACCGCTGTCCGGTCTGCGGGAGCGACCTCTCACGGAAACGCCCCCGCTAGCTGACCTCATCGAGCCCGTTCTCGATGAGCTGGCGGAGCACCTCCTGCTCCGAGAGGTCGTACTCCCGGGCCAGCTCCTCGATGTCCGCCGAGAGCGAATCGTCACAGACGACGGAGAACTTCTGGGGCACGCTCTTTCCATTCACGACACTGCTACGTAATACTTAGTCAGCCCGGCGTCAGACGCTACGTGAACGCGACGTAGGCGAGCCCGAACTGGACGGCGTCGTAGACGCCGTGGACGACGACCGGCGCGAACAGGTCGTCGGTTCGCGCGTAGGCCACGCCGAGGACCAGCGAGACGAGGAAGAGCCGGGAGAGCGTCACGAGCACCGCGCCCGGTGGCGCGCCAGCCCCGGTGTACGCCAGCAGGTGGCTCCCCGTGAACACGAGCGACGCGGCGACGATGGCCGCGCGCCCGGAGTACGCCCCGTCGAGGTACTTCTGGACGCCGTTGCGCGCGAGCAGCTCCTCCCCCGGACCGATGGCGACCAGCGACACCACGACGAGCGGCGGCAGAATCTCGGGGTGGGCCTTCGCCGTCTCGACGAGGCTGTGGGTGCTCTGGGGGAGCGAGAACGTCGATACGACCACGTTCAGGAGCACGTGGACCGCGAAGATGGCGACGACGCCGACGCCGGCGACGAGCAGGTCCCGCCGGTCCGGGCGGCTCACGTCGATGCCGCCGTCGAACGAGCGCACGAACACGATTCCCGCGATGCCGTACCCGACGCTCGCGATGGTGGTGTTCACGGGCACCTGGACGAGCGGATTCGCCGGGAGGAAGGCGACGACGACGGCCGCGAGCAGGCCGCCGAACAGCAGCGCCGCGATGGAGACGACCACCGCCACGAACGTCCGGCGCTCGCGCTCGTGGACGCCCGCCTTCTCGAGACCCGCGACGGCGGCGGCGCCCGCGCTCACGGCAGCGAGACCGGCGAGCAGTGCGAGCAGGGGGCCGCGCGGGAGGGTCCCGGTGATGCCCAGAATCGCGTACGCCGACGCGAGGACGAGGCCGCCGCCGGCGACGGCGGCGACGGCGTCGAGCCAGTCGGGGCCGGAGCCGTGGCGGCGGAGCGCGAACGCGAGCGCGGCGAGGCCCGCGAATCCGCCGGCAGTCAGCGTCACGAGTTCCGCGACGGGCGCCCAGTCGAGGAAGGTGGCGGCGAGGCCGACGCCCGCGACGACGAACCCGACGGTCTGCGCGTACCGGTCGTTCACGTCCGGCGCTGCGGGCCCCGCCTGCTTAGGCGTGCCGCTCGCGGCGCGCTACTCGACGCCGAGGTGGCGTTTCTCCGGCAGCCACTCCTCCCCCCTCAGCAGGCCGCGGGCTGCCTCCTTCCCCCACTCGACGGCGGGCTGGGTGAACGTCTCCACGCCGTACAGTTCGCCGGCGAGCATGCAGGCGGCCTCCATGTCGTACAGCAGGCGGCCGAGCGAGCGCTCGTCGACGGCGTCTATCTCGACGCGGACGTTGGGCACGCCCGACTCGGCGAGGCTCGCCTCGGTGGCCTCGAACTCCGCGTCGAGCAGGTCGCCGAGGCTGTGGCCCGCGAGGTAGTCGAGGCCCTCGAGTTCGGTTTCGGGGATGTCGCGGTCCGCGCGCTCTGTGGGCCGCACGAGCGTGACGAGTTTGTCCCGGGGCCCCGCGCGGTAGAGCTGGAGCTGGCTGTGCTGGTCGGTGGCGCCGAGCGCCCGCGCGGGCGTCTGGCCGAGGCCGTCCTTCCCGAGGCTCTCCGCCCAGAGCTGTGCGAACCACTCCGCGAACGTCTCTAGGCCCTCCGCGTACGGCATCATCGCGTTGGTGCTCGCGCCGCGCTGGTCGAGGGCGTACGCGACCGCGCCGTAGGCGTACGCGGGGCAGTCGAACAGCGAGTCGGCGAGCGCGTCCATCCCGTCCCGGCCGCCCGCGAGAATCGCCTCGACGTCGTGGCCGGCGAGCGCCGCCGCGGGGAGGCCGACCGTCGAGAGCGCGGAGAACCGGCCGGGCACGCCCTCGGGGACTGCCAGCGCTGGGAGGTCGTGTTCGTCGGCGAGGTCCCGGAGGTTGCCGTCGAGGCCGGTGGTGACGAACGTGCGCTCGGTCCAGTCGACGCCCGCGTCGGCCATCGCCTCGCGGACGACGAGGAAGTTCGCGAGCGTCTCCGCGGTCGTCCCGGAGCGCGAGACGACGTGGACTGCCGTCTCTGAGAGGTCGACGTCGTTGAGCAGGCCGGTGACGTGTTCGGGGTCGACGTTGTCGAGGAAGTGGCAGTCGAGGTCCGAGTCGAGGGCGTCGACGAGCGTCGCCGCGCCGAGCGCGCTGCCGCCGATGCCCACGGTCAGCAGCGTCTCGCTGTCGGCGAACGGCTCGACGGCCTCGCGGACGGCGTCGGCGTCGGCGGTCTCCGGGAGGTTCAGCGCGGCGTAGCCGAACTTGTCGTCGGCCATCCCCGCTGCGATGCGGTCGTGTGCGTCGGCGACGCGCTCGTCGAGGCGAGTGAGCGCGTCCTCGGGGACCCCCGGCGTCGCCGTCTCGGCGAGCGCGTTCCCCAGGTCTACGTGCATACGACCTATGCGGGGAGCCGTTGGCTTAAGTCGCCGTGCTTTTGCTCCGTGGGCGCCGACCCACTGTCGATGGGGCGCTTCGACAGCTACTCCGGCCTGCTCACGGCGTACCCGTACGCGTTCCGCCAGTCGGACTCCCGGCTGTTCCGGAGCTACGTCGTCGTGAGCGGTCTGCTCGGCGCCCTCTTCGCGTTCCTGATGGCTGGCGCGCTGGTCGTGCTCGTCGGCAACACGGCGGGCGCCCGCGGCGGGTCGCTGACGCTCTCTCGGACGTTCTACGTGGTCGTCGGCCTGTTCGTGTTCGCGCCGCTGGTCGGCCCCGTCCTGCTGGTCGCCCGGCGCCACCGCCGCGAGACGCCGGTCGCGCCGCGGTACGACGCCGCGCTCGGGGCCGCGGGCTACGCGTTCGTCCTCTCGGTCTACTTCGGCGTGGTCGCGTCGATGCCCCCGCAGTTCCGGACGAACGGCGAACTGGTGGCGCGACCGGAGCCCACGGGGCTGTTCGCGCCAGTCGTCGAGTTCCTCTACGCGATTCCGGGCCTGGCCTCCCCGGTGGTGCCGCTCGTCGGCGCGCTGGTCGTCTACGCCGTCCACCGCCGCTATGGCTCGCAGTGAGATTCGGGGACTCTGTGTCCGCGAGAGGTAGTGAGACTACTACCTCGAAAGCCCCGGCCGGCTACGGTCGCGCGGCTCGCTGTCGTTCGAAAGACGGCGCAGCCGTCTTTCGTGATGACGAGAGAGCCTAGCTCTCTCGAACCACGCTCCTCGACCTTCGGTCTGCGTTGCTTGCTTCGCCGGGCTTCCCGTAGCCGACCGCCCCTTTCAACCCTGCCCGATTCCGGCTGGTCAATTGGCAAGAGGTGGGACTGAACGCCCCGGCCATCTCGACGAACCCGGACGATGCAAGCACCGCAACGTAGTGAGGAGCACAGCGAGTCCCGGGAGTCGAGATGGCCGGGGCGTTCTGGACGACGTTGATGCTGAGTTCAGTTCTTCCCGCGTATGACACAGTATCACAATCTTACGTCGAAACAGGGAAACAGCGAGGCCGCCAACCGAGCCACAATGACCGACGAGAAGACAGCGACGTTCTTCGTCGCGGAAGCCGACGACGACTCCGCGATTCTCTCCGACGTGTCGGACGCGCAGGTGCACACGCTCTCGGAGAACCCGGGCGTCGAGGCCGGCGAGGTGCTGACGGCGACCGTCGCACCAGACCCCCCGATGGGCGTCACGTACAGCGTCGTTGACGTCGAAGAGCGCAAGCGCATCCCCGTCGAGGTGAGCGAGGAGGCGCCCACGCGCCAGGTCGAGACGATGGCCGCCGACCTCGGCGAGGGCGAACTCACGACCACGGAGCGCGCGGGCGTCGGCGAGGTCCACGTACTCTCGGTGCCAACTGACTCGGTGGAAGAGGCCGTCGAGGACGTCCGAATCGACGACCAGACGGTCGCCCGGGCCGCGAGAATCGGCATCGAGCGCGTCGAAATCCGCTCCGGCGAGGACTTCCTCAGCGTGCGTTACCTGCCGTAGTCAGTGGGCCGCTGCCCGTTCTCTGTGCCCGCTAAACTTCGTCTGCCTGCGGCCCCGCCTGGCTCTGCACTTCCCAGCCCGACTTGACGCCACAGGCCTCTCCCTCGACGAACTCGATCTCCGTCTCCTCGTCCAGCTCCCCGTCGCCGTCTATCGCTACGACGCGGAGGGGGACGTCCGGGCTGTCCCCACAGCAGCCGACGTCGAGGAACACCTCCCAGACGTCGCCCTCGCGGGCCGGTCCCTGGGTGCGCTTGAGGTACGCCCGCATGTGGTCCGTCGTCAACTGGTCGCGGCCCCAGTTGCTCACGTCGGACGGGTAGGCGAGCGTGACGTGCTTCGTGGTCATGCAGCCGTGTAGGACTGCCACGCTCTTGTGCCTGCTGCCGAATGGCTCGGGTCGCTCTGTCGGCCAGTTCGCCGGTCGGCTATAAGAAGCCTTATCCTGCGTGGCTCCCGACCGGAAGCCATGCCCAGTTTCGAGGTCCCGGAGGTCGACCTCAGCCAGTACTCCATGCGGGAACTCGTCGCCCCCCCGCTGGCCGTCCTGGTCGTCGCGCTCGCCATCCTCGGCGCGACGTTCGCCCTCACGGGGTCACCGGTCGCCCTCGGTATCGAGTTCACGGGTGGGACGGAGATCGTCGTCGAGACCGGCGCCTCGCAGTCCGAGGTCGTCTCCGCGTTCGCGGACCGAGGCCACGACGTCACCTCCATCCGCCCCATCGGTACCGACGGCAACAGCTACCTCCTCGAGTTCCAGACCACCGACGAGGCGGTCCAGAACGACATCACTAACGCCGCCACCGACGCCGGCTACGAGGTCGTCCAGTCCCAGAGCAGCACCGCCACGTTCGGCAAGTCGACCCAGGAGCTCGCCCTGCTCGGCGTCGCGGGCGCGTTCGTCGGGATGAGCGTCGTCGTCTTCCTCCTGTTCCGAACGTTCGTGCCGAGCATCGCCGTCGTGCTCTCGGCGTTCAGCGACATCGTCATCCCGCTCGCGCTGATGAACGTCTTCGGCATCGAGCTCTCCCTGGGGACCGTCGCCGCGCTGCTGATGCTCATCGGTTACAGCGTCGACTCCGACATTCTCCTCAACAACCAGGTGCTGCGCCGCTCGGGGAGCTTCTGGGAGAGCGTCGAGCGGGCGATGCGCACCGGCGTCACGATGACGGTCACGTCCATCATCGCGATGGCCGTGATGTCCGTCGTCTCCTACATCTTCGGCATCCAGTTGCTCACGGACATCGGCATCGTGCTCGTGTTCGGCCTGACCGCTGACCTGATGAACACATATCTCATGAACGTCACGCTGCTGCGGTGGTACAAATTCGAGGGGGTGGCACGATGAGCTGGCTCCGCGAGAACTGGCGCGTCAGCTTCCTCGTGGTCCTGCTGCTCGCCAGTTCGGTCGCGTTGTTCGCGCCCGGCATCGGCGCGAGCGGCACGAACGCCGACGGCGAGAGCGTCGACCGGCCCACGAATCTCAACTACGGGCTCGAACTCTCCGGCGGCGTCCGCCTGCGGGCGTCCGTCGTCGGCGTCACCGCCGAGAACGTGACCGTCACGGAGGACAACGAGCGGGCCATCGAACAGGAGGTCGCGGCGGCGCTCTCCCTGGACAACAGTAGCGTCCGCGCCCGCCCCCTCCAGGACGTCGTCGAGGTGTACTCGAACAACTCGGTCGCGGAGGTCCGCACCGCGCTCACCGAACTCGGCTACCAGCCACGGCAGGTCCGCCAGGGCGTGACCGAGGCGACACGGGACACCATCGTCAGCACCATCTCGAGCAAGGTCGACCAGACCGGCTTCTCCGGCGCGTCCGTCTACGACGTCAACCCGCGCGGGGGCGGCGAGCAGTACATCGTCGTCGAGGTGCCGGGCCGCAACGCCTCCCAGGTCCAGCGGCTCATCGAGGGCCGCGGCGAGGTCGAGATGTGGGCGTACTACCCGCAGAACGGCAACCAGACGAACGCGACGGTGCTCGGTAGCGAGGACCTCGCGCAGGTCGACCCGCCGACGACTAACCCCCAGACCGGCCAGCCGCAGGTCCCGGTCGAGCTCACCCCGCAGGCGGCCGAACGGTTCGCCAACCAGATGCAGCAGTACGGGTTCACGTCGAGCCAGGGCATCCGCAACTGCCAGTTCCCCGCCGAGGAGGGGACCAGTCACTGTCTGCTGACGGTGCTCGACGGCGAGGTCGTCTACTCCGCGAACATGGGGCCCGGACTCGCCAACCTCATCGAGAGCGGCGAGTTCGAGAGCAACCCGACGTTCGTCGTCACGGCGAACTCCATGGAGGAGGCCCGCGAACTGCAGGTGAACCTCCGTGCCGGCGCGCTCCCGGCCGAACTCGACTTCGAGGACTCCTACTACGTCGCGCCGAGCTTCGCCGAGCGGTACAAGCCGCTGTCGCTCGTGACCGGCATCGCGGCCGCGATCGCCGTCGCGCTCACCGTCTTCGCCCGCTACGGCGAGGCGAAGGTCGCCATCCCGATGGTGTTCACCGCGCTCTCTGAGGTGGTCATCCTGCTCGGGTTCGCGGCGGTCTCCGGGCTCGCGCTCGACCTCTCGCACATCGCGGGGCTCATCGCGGTCATCGGGACAGGGGTGGACGACCTCGTCATCATCGCCGACGAGGTGATGACCGAGGAGGTGTCCTCCAGCCGCGTCTTCCAGAGCCGCTTCCGGAAGGCGCTGTGGATCATCGGCGCGGCCGCGGTGACCACCATCATCGCGATGTCGCCGCTGGCCGTGCTCTCGCTGGGTGACCTCCGCGGGTTCGCCATCGTCACCATCCTCGGCGTGCTCATCGGGGTCATCATCACGCGACCGGCGTACGGCGACATCCTCCGTCGCCTGCTGACGGACAACCGGTAGCGCACCGGGACCGCCGTCGTTCTACCGCCCGTCACTTCTCCGAGAGCAGCAAGCACTCGCCGGGAGCAGTACGTTTAACGTCGTTCGTACTCGGTGTGGGCCATGGTCGATGTTCGCCGAGCGGTCGCCTCAGCGGTCGTCGGTGCTACCGGACTCGCCGTCGCGGGTATCGTTCTCGAACACGCCGTTACCGAGACTCCGCCGCTGTCGGGCCTCCTGCTCGCGGGGTTCGGGGCGCTGGTCGGGGCCGCACTCGCGGCCGGCAGCGTCGGCGTCTACCGGTCGTCGTTCACGACCACGCAGACGCTCCGCATCGGGGGGTGGACCACGCTCGGCGTCTTCGTCACCAGCGCCGCCGTCGGCCTGCTGTACGTCTACCAGGCGGCGGTCGCAGCCGTACCGCCGGCGCCGCTGTTCTCCGGGGCCGTCGTCGTCGGCGTGAGCGCGGTCGCACACCTCCTCATCGGCGTCAACGACGCGCGCCGCGTCCGCGCCGCCGCGCTGGCCAGGGAGCGCCAGAAGCTCGCCGTGCTCACCCGACTCGTGCGCCACAACCTCCGCACGAAGGCCCAGTACCTCTACAGCTACGCCAGCCGGGTGCGGGACGGCGACGACCCGGAGACGACCGCCGACGACATCCACGACGCGGGCGGGGACCTCGCGGAGATGTACGAGACCATCACGTCGATCACTGACCTCTTCGAGGACGGGTCCGCCGGGAACCGCGACGTCGACCTCGCGGCGACCATCGACGACGTCGTGGCTGCCCAATGCGAGGCCACCCCGGACGCGACCATCGAAACCGACGTCGCCGACGGCGTGACCGCCGTGGCGGGCGACCGCCTCGGGGACGCCGTCGAGGAACTTGTCGAGAACGCCGTCGAGCACAACGACAGCGCGGACCCGCACGTCGAAGTGGCGGCGGCCCGGGACGGCGACCACGTCGACGTCGCCGTCCGCGACGACGGCCCCGGCATTCCGGCCGTCGAGCGGGAAGCGGTGCTCGGCGAGCGTGAACTCACGCAGCTCGACCACGGCAGCGGGCTGGGGCTGTGGCTCGTGAAGTGGACCCTCGACAGCTACGGCGGCGACCTCTTGTTCGACGACGGCGACGAGGGCGGCAGCCGGGTAACGATGCGGCTCCGCGCGGCCTGACGCGGCTCAGAAGTCCGTGAGCTTGGCCTCCATCGCGCCCTTCGCGTCGAGGCCGAACTCCGCGAGTTCGACGAACTCCAGGTCGTTGTCCCGGAGCGCGCGCTGGACGCGCTCGGAGGCCGACGGCGCGACTAGCATCCCCCGAACCGAGTCGTTCGTTCCCTCGTAGAGGTCGACGTAGCGCTGCAACTGGTCGAAGTGGTTCAGCGTCGCCTGGATACGCTTGACCTCCACGACCACGGGCGTGCCGTCGCGGTCGACCGCGTAGAAGTCGACGAAGCCGTACTTCGTCTCGCGCTCGTGTTCGACGATGCGGAGGTCCTCCTCGAGCACGTCGGGGTTCGCCTCGATGTACTCGTGCATCTCGGCCTCCGTGCCGGACTCCTCGTACGTCGCGCCGTCCTCCGCGTCGTAGCGCGTGACACCGTACACCTCCCGGATGCGGGCCTCGACGCGCTCGCTGGGGTTCGTGCGCCGCGCGAGCAGCACGACGTCGCCGTCGCTCTCACGAGCCTCGACCGTCCCGCCGCCCGGCATCCAGTTGACGGGCTTGTGCCCGGTCGGCTGGTGGACGAGGAACGTGCCGTCTGGTTTGGCCACGAGCAGGCGGTCGCCGTCCCCGAGGTAGCCGCTCGTCCGGCCCTCGTACTCCACCTCGCAGCGGCCCTGCACCGTCAACACCGCGCCGTCCCGGAACGCCGCCTTCGCCGCGTCGACGAACTCGGTCGGGGTCGGCGCGTCGAAACGCTGTACTGCCATCGTTCTCGCACGGTTGCACGCTGGCGACGAAAAGGGTGTGCATTGGGCTCGTCTACTCGACCAGATTTTTCCGGGGGCGTCGTGAGCCATCGGTCATGGAACTCAGCGGTCCCTCCAGCAGACTCCAGGTCGCCCTCGCGGTCCTCCTCGGTCTCGCCACTATCGGGTACGGCGCGTACAGCTACCAGGCCCAGACGTCGGCACTTGACGACACGACGATGGTGGATGCGACGCTCCTCGACGTCTCCGTAGAAAAACACAGCGGGAAGGGCGATACGTACAGCCCAGTGGCGACGTACAACTACACCTACGAGGGGGAGACGTTCACCTCCTCGAACGTCTACCCCGGGACGCTCCCGCGGGAGTTCGGGAGCAGGGAGAAGGCCCGCGACCAGATCGACGGCGGGCCCGGGGACACCGTCACCGCGTACGTCCCGACCGACGCCCCCGGGAACGCGTTCCTCGAGCACGAGCAGAGCGACAAACCCCTGCTCGTCGTCGGCTTCGGCGTCCTGTTCGTCCTCGGCGCGGCGTACTACGTCCTCCGGGGGCGCTACTGACGTTCAGAACTCGTCGAGCCCAGACTGCTCGGCGGCCGCCAGCGCGTCCCGACTCGTCTGCCAGGACTCCCGGGCGCAGTCCGGTAGACAGCCGTGCTCGCGGACGTACTCGCTCAGGAACTCTCGGGTGGTGGGGTCGCTGGGGTAGCCCGACCCGACGTCCCCGTGGCCGGTAGCGAGCTCCGCGACGTGGCTGTCGCGGGCGACCTTCGCCACGATGCTCGCCGCCGCGACGAAGTCGTACTCGTCGTCGGCGCCGTGCTCGGCCGTGATGTCGACGTCCGCGGTGACGGCGTCTGCGACCCTGCGGCCGAAGCGCTCGGCGTCGACGTCGCCGGCGTCGACGTGGCCCGCGAGGCCGTCGCTGGCGACCTGCGAGAGCGCGTCGGCCTGTGCGGCGACGGTGAGCGCGTTCATGTCCGTCTCCGGGTCGTCGATGCGCGCGACCGGAATCTCGGCGACGCCGACCGCGCAGCGCGCCCGGATTCGCTCGTCGAGTTCGTCGCGGCGCTCGGGCGCGAGGCGCTTGGAGTCCGCGACGCCGTCGGGGAGGTCCGCGGGGTCGCCCGCGACGGCCGCCGCGAACATCGACCCGAGCACCGGTCCCTTCCCCGCCTCGTCGACGCCGAAGGCCATCAGCGGAAGAAGTCCTCGTCCTCGAAGGCCTCAGCCTCGCCCTCGACGGCGACCACGTCGAGCGCCGTGACCGTCGCCTCGACGCCGAGCAGGCCCGCGAGACTCGGGACAGTGCGGCCGTCGTCGCTTGAGACGAGTTCCTTGATGTAGAGGCCGCCCTCGCCCTCTATCTCGACGATTGCGTGGGTGTCGTCCGTCTGTTCGCCGTCGATGTCGTACACCTCGCGCGTGCGAACGAGTTCAGCGCGCCGGTGGCTCACGCGCTGTGGCGTCTCCTGCTCGATGGTTGCACCGTCGAGTTCGGCAAGCGCCGCCTCGAAGTCGTCCTCGCTCACGGGGGCATCGAACTCCACCTGCGCGCGGTAGCGCTTCTTCGCGTCGAGTTCCTTCACGCGCTCGACCATGTCGTAGGCGGCGAGGCGGACGCCCTCCACCTCGACTTTCCCCTCCGCGTACTCGTTGATGGCTTCCTCCAGGGCCTCGGCGTCCGGGTGGCGGTCCTGCGGGCGCTGGACCTCCACGACGAACGGCCGCCCCGTGCCGAGCATCAGCGCGTCGATGTCCTCGCGGCCCGCGCCGTGGAACGACGCCTCCCCGCCGTCCATCGCCTCGACGACGGGCGGCGCGGTCAACTGCTCGACGCTCTCCGGGTAGAGGAACCCCGTGGCGTCGCAGTGCGGACACGGCGAGTCCACGAGCGTCCCGGTCCCGTTGCAGTCGCTGCAGGGCCACTTCGTCTGCGGGATGCCGCGCTCGAGTTTCCGGTAGCGCCCGTAGACGAACGTCGAGTTCACGGTCACGTCGACCGTCTCGTCCTCGACGTCCAGAATCGCGAGGACGTCCGGCCGCCCGAAGTCCACCTCCGCGCCCGTCGCCTGCCCGACGCGCTTGCCGACCTCCCGGTTGCACTCGGACTTGAACTGCTCGCCCGCGTCCTCGGGGAGGCCCGCGAGGTCCCGCAGCATCGTCTCGTTCTCCTCGACTAATGGGGGCGCCCGTGTCCCCACCTGGTAGGTGTCGAACTCCTCGTCCTTGAGGGCCTCGGCGACTAACTCGGCGAACGCCTCGAAGCGCCCAGAGGCCCCTTCGCAGACCCAGCAGTCCGCGGTGTCAGGGGATTCGTAGGGCTCGTCCTCCTCCAGCGCGACGGTCGTCCGGAGCGCCCGCCCGCGCTCGGCGTTCGTCAGCCCGAAACTCCGGTCCGCGAAACACCGCCCGACGCAGGCGTCGCAGATGGGGTCCTCCGCCAGCACCCGCCGCGCGTCCTCCAGGATGGTCATGTGGGTGGTGTCGTTGCGTGGTGGTACGTACTCTTCGGTCCGCTGGCGGCGACCCCGGCGCTCGCCCGCGCCGGGCTACCCGAGGAGCACGCCGCCGACGATGCCGGCGAGCGTGAGCGCGAGGAAGAAGCAGATGAACAGCAGGCGCCGCGGACCTCCGGCCTCGGTCGGTGCGGAGAACACTGAGTCCTGGTCGACGTGCGTCTCGGTGTCCTCGGCGGCTTCGTTGAAGCTCGCGGAGCCGGCGAGCAGCCCGACGGCCGTGATGCCGACGAACGCGTAGACGACCGCCGGAAGGAACAGCGTGACAGACTGCCAGTCGGCGACCGCGTACCCGGCAGCGGCGACGACGGCGGCCGCGACGCCGCCGTACAGCGCGGGCGCGACGAGGATTCGGAGATTCATGTTCTATACTCGAAAGGTAGTCGTGAAAAAAGTAGCGGCCTGGTTCTCGGGGTGTTTTTCCACACTCGGGTTGGAAAGCGCCGGGAAATTCTCTACTGTTGGTTCCGGTGTCAAGGAGAAATCGAAGTCCACTCGGAAAACCGGCAGTACAATTATTATCCGTCATCTCAGCAGAGATGACATGGATTTGTATATTGACTCTGGTAGTCATGCAGTAACTGACCCGGCGGGGCGGGTCAGCCAGGCTGAATCTGAACTTGGTAGTCCAGATGTCGTGTTTATTGAGGAGCCAAACGAGACGATTGAACTCCGAGAAGAGGCGTTTCTCTTTCTCTACGCGCCCATCCTGAGTGTCATGATGATTCTCTGGGAGTACGTGATTGTGGCCGGTCTTCAGCGATTCTTTGGGAGCGATAGAAATGTCGGCAAAGAATTGATTGAGAAATATGACACAGACCGTATCTCGGTTGATATCCCACACTCGGTCCAGATCTATGAAAACCGCAAACTCTGGGGGTTGGCGAACTGGTTGGCGATCACTTGGCCCTTTTCTTGGGGAATTCCGGACTTTCCGGCATTATCAACAACGTATTTACTCATGTTGGCCTTTCAAGCAGTCCTAATATTCATAGTCTACGTGGCCGCTACGGCATCGCTACGGGACAAATTCATTTCTGAGAAAATCGCCAACCATTCCAAAGAGTATCAAAAGGCGTGCCTCATCACCGGGTCTCAACACCACGAGGGGATCGCGGAAAATCTGTCAAGCAGCCAGTCTATTGACGTGCTGAATCCAAATTCCGAATAGGAAATGACACAGCGACGATTCAACGAAGCAGCAAAAGACGTACTGAGTGGCGGAATTGGCGGCATTCTATCGTACCAATCGGTGCAAGCAAGCGGAATACCAGCTACATCGGGAATGACAATTGCAGCGTTTCTAATGGTTACTCTTGTCGCACTGTTTTATTGGGGACTTGACGGAGCTGAAGAAGTTGGAACAGACATATACGACCGTCTGAATGGTGGCCAGACAGAACGTAAACGCAATCAGTGGCCCGAAGGACGCGCTTCTTAATTTCGCGGTGGAAATCATGGTGGGTGAAAGCCAAGCCACTGATTGCCGTCCCGGATTTCCCTTTTCTTCGAGACACTTCCATCTCTCTTCATGAACCCGATGCACGTAAGCCACGCCCAGCCGACAGACCACCCATGCGCCAGTTCGTCGTCCTCGGGCACGACGCGCCCACCGACCCAGAGTTCCCGCTCGACGACCTCTCGGGCGGCGCGGGCCGACTCGACGTGCTCTGCCGCTGCGTGAGCGCGGCGCTGTTCCTCTCCCACGGCATCCGCGAGGACGTGCAGGTGTGGCTCGTGCTGTCCGACGAGGTGACCGTGCGCATCGACGGCAGCGAGTTGCGGTACATGAGTCCCGACGAGCGCAACGTCGCCAGCCTCCTCCAGCAGGCCATCGAGGCCAAAGACCGGGCCATCGGCCACCGCGAGGCCGAGTCGACGCCCGGCATCCACGTCTCGACGCGCGGCTTCGAGGCCGTCCTCGACGACGTCGACGGCACTGTCGTCGAACTCCACGAGGACGGCACGCCGCTCGCGGACCTCGAACCGCCCGCGGACCCCGTCTTCGTGCTCTCGGACCACAACGACTTCACCGAGCGCGAGGCCGCGCTGCTCGCCGAGGCGAGCGACCGGCGGGTTCGCGTCGGCCCCGAGGTGCTCCACGCCGACCACACCGTCACCGTCACGCACAACTATCTCGACACCGACGGCTTCACCGACTACTGATGCGCGTGAGTGTCATCGGCGCGAGCGCACCCTCGGACGCCGCACTCGAGGACGCACAGGCCGTCGGTCGGTTGCTCGCCGAGCGGGGGCACACCGTCGTCTGCGGCGGTCTCGGCGGTGTGATGGAGGCGGCCTGCCGCGGCGCGAGCGAGGCCGGCGGCCACACAGTCGGCATCCTCCCCGGCGAACATCACAGCGCCGCGAACGACTACGTCGACACCGCTATCGCCACGGGACTCGGGCACGCCCGGAACGCGCTCGTCGTGATGAACGGGGACGCCGCCATCGCCGTCTCGGGGTCCGGCGGCACGCTCTCGGAGGTCGGCTTCGCGTCCGTCTACGACCGACCAATCGCGGGTATCGGCGCGCCCGACGCGCCCCACGTTGCGGACGTGGAGACGCCCGCTGCGGCCGTCGCGTACGTCGAGGACAACGCCGACTGCTGACGGGGGAGGCCGTCGCTTCTGTCCTGAAGAACGGAGAACTGCAAAGAGAGAGACGCGAGGCGTTACTCGAGGTCGAAGCGGTCGAGGTGCATGACCTTGCCCCACGCGTCCACGAAGTCACGCACGAACTTCTCCTCGGCGTCCTCGGCGCCGTAGACCTGCGCGATGGCCCGGAGCCGGGAGTTCGACCCGAAGAGGAGGTCCACGCGGGACCCCGTCCACTCGAGTTCGCCGGTCTCGCGGTCGCGGCCCTCGTAGACGTTCTCGGCGTCCGCGGCCGGCTCCCACTCCGTATCCATGTCGAGCAGGTTCACGAAGAAGTCGTTGGTCAGCGTCCCCGGCCGGTCGGTGAAGACGCCGAGGTCGGACTGCTCGTAGTTGGCGTCCAGCGCGCGCAGCCCGCCGACCAGCACCGTCATCTCCGATGCGGTCAGGTTGAGCAGTTCGGCCCTGTCAACGAGCAGTTCCTCCGCCGGCCGCTCGACCTCGTTCCCGAGGTAGTTCCGGAACCCGTCGGCCTTCGGCTTCAGCGCGTCGAAGGAGTCGACGTCGGTCTGCTCCTGGGTGGCGTCGGCACGCCCCGGCTCGAACGAAACGTCGACGTCGTAGCCGGCGTCCGCCGCCGCCTGCTCGACGGCCGCGTTACCGCCCAGCACGATCAGGTCGGCGAGCGAGACCCGCACGTCGTCGGACCGCAAGCGGTTGAATTCGTCCTGGATTCCCTCGAGGGTCTCCAGCACCGTCTCGAGCTCCGCGGGCTCGTTCACGTCCCAGCTGCGCTGCGGTTCGAGGCGGATGCGCGCGCCGTTCGGGCCGCCGCGCTTGTCGCTGTCGCGGTACGTCGCCGCCGCCGCCCAGGCCGTCTTGACCAGCTGGGAGACGGAGAGCTCCGAGTCGAGGATCTCCTGTTTGAGTTCCGCGACCTCCGCCTCTCCGACCAGGTCGTAGTCGGCGTCCGGGAGGGGGTCCTGCCAGAGCATCTCCTCGTCCGGGACCTCCGGGCCGAGGAACCGCTCGGGCGGCCCCATGTCGCGGTGGGTCAGCTTGTACCAGGCCTTCGCGAAGTTGATGCCGAACTCCATCGGGTTCTCCTGGAAGCGCTCGACGATCTCACGGTACTCGGGGTCGCGCTTCAGGGCGATGTCCGTCGTGAGCATCATCGGCGTCACGCCCTCGTCGCCGTGGGCGTCCGGTGCGGCGTCACGGAGCTCCTCGTCGACCGGGAGCCACTGCCAGGCGCCGCCGGGCCCCTTCTGGGCCGCCCACTCGTACTCGAGCAGGTTGTCGAGGTAGCCCGCGTCCCACTCGGTCGGTGCCTGCGTCCAGGGGCCCTCGATGCCGCTGGTGATGGTGTCGGCGCCCTTGCCCGAGCCGTGCTCGCTCTCCCAGCCGAGGCCCTGCTGCTCGATGGTGGCCGCTTCGGGCTCCGGCCCGACGTGTTCCTCGGGGTCGTCGGCGCCGTGGACCTTCCCGAACGTGTGCCCGCCGGCGATGAGCGCGACCGTCTCCTCGTCGTTCATCGCCATCCGGCTGAACGACTCCCGGATGTTCGCCGCGGAGGCTTCCGGGTCCGGGTTGCCGTCAGGGCCCTCCGGGTTCACGTAGATGAGTCCCATCACGGTGGCACCGAGGCCGGTCTGGAGTTCGCCGTCCTCGTCGAAGCGTTCGGAGGCTTCCCACTCGTCCTCGGGCCCCCAGTCGACGGCCTCGTCGGGGTCGAAGGCGTCCTCGCGCCCGCCGGCGAAGCCGAACGTCTTCGCGCCCATCGACTCGATGGCGACGTTCCCGGCCAGGATGATCAGGTCGCCCCAGGAGAGCTCGCGGCCGTACTTCTGCTTGACCGGCTCGAGCAGTCGGCGCGCCTTGTCGAGGTTCGCGTTGTCGGGCCAGCTGTTGAGCGGGGCGAGCCGCTGGGCGCCCTCGGCGGCGCCGCCGCGGCCGTCGCTGGTGCGGTACGTCCCGGCGCTGTGCCACGCCATCCGGATGAACAGCGGGCCGTAGTGGCCGTAGTCGGCCGGCCACCAGTCCTGGGAGGTCGTCATCACGTCCTCGATGTCCGCCTTCACCTCGTCGAGGTCGAGGCTCTGGAACGCCTCGGCGTAGTCGAACTCCTCGCCCATCGGACCCAGTTCGCGGGCGTTCTGGTCGAGGATCTCCAGATTCAGCTGGTTCGGCCACCAGTCGCGGTTGGACCTAGTCATCGTCGGGCATTTGCTGCCGTCGCGTATTAATGGTTTCCTAATTCGGTAAAGAAATCTTTCCGGCAGCACAAGCAATCTGCAGGATAGGAGAACTTTTCTCGGTGCTGGGCTCGCGCGCTCCCTAGCACGACGACTGAAATCTGGCCCTACCGGGGACTCCAGCGGGGACAGAACCGACGCCCAGGCCGGCCACGTTGCACGCCGCCGAGAACGTGGTCGAAATCGTGGACCACCGGCTTCCGTCGCTCTCCACGACCGCACCAGGCTCGCGGACGCTGCCGGTCGACCGACCGCTACACCCCGCCGCAGTTCCCGGATTCCTCCCGCTCTCGGTTCCCCGATTCGGAAACGTTAAACCTCGCACTCGCGAATCCCTGGGTGCGGGCCGGTGGGGTAGCTTGGTATCCTTCGGCCTTCGGGTGGCCGTAACCGCGATTCGAATTCGCGCCGGCCCACTTCTCCCGCATTTAACGCTTCTTAGCGGTTGCTCTGGGTTTTGTATTCGTCGAGAAGTATGCGAGTGAAGGCGGACTAGTTCTTGACGCTCCCTAGGAACTCCCCCAGCCAGCCACCAAGGATTAGAATCCCCAAACTGAGGACACCAATAAACCCGGCCCAATTCGGGAACTCTCCTTGGAGATAGTTATGCCCGAGAAGCTCAAGAGAGATGATTCCTGAAAGCGAGCAGATTTGCCACAAAAATCCAAGGACCAATCCAAATACACCGACATTAGTTTTCACGGACTGCCTCGCCTTCGATTTCACCTCCTCCATCATACTGCCCGACCTGCCGATTGTGTCCTCTGTTAATGTTTCAGGTGTAGGCTCTGTAGTTTCGGTATACTGCGGTTGATTTCACGGATATCTCACGCTCCGCCGGAGGTTGTAGACGGTCGCTTTCAGCAGCATTTCACGGAACTCCAGCCACCAGCTACGCGCACGCACGGCGGCGCCGAGCGTGCGCTTGATTGACGAGAAGACGGTTTCTGACATGGAGCGCTGGTGGTACCGATCACCGTCCATGCGGGCGTTGTGAGCGTGATCGAGTGGATTCATGATCCTGTGCTTGATCAGCGGTCTGATGCCGTTTTCGCGGAGTTCGTCGCGGAAGGCTTTCGCGTCATAGCCTCGGTCGGCGGCGAGGCTTCGCAGGTCGCCGGCGTTCCGCCGGGCGACCTGCGGGCCGATCTTCGCATCGTGTTTCTTCGAAGTGGTCGAGTGGATGTCGGTGATGTACAGCGTTTCGACATCCACGAGTGCAGTGACTTTGAGCGCTCGGACGCGGTAGTTAGTGCGGTTAGCGTAGTGGCGGCTGGGCTGGTCGCGGTCGAAGCCTGTCGAATCGATAGCCGCGTGGCCAGTGCGTTCCTCGACCGACGCGTCGAGGAACGCACGCCACGTCTTGGTCGGAATCCGTGCGAACCACGTGCGGAGAACGGTATAGTGCGGGAGACGCGTGAGGCCAATCTCTTCGAGGACGCCAGGCATTTCGCTGAGCAAATCCACCGCGACGCGGTAGGATTTTCCCAGCTCGATGCGGAGTGCATGCAGCGTGAGCATCGCCCACTCGGCGAACCCGCGACCCCCTTCGGGGTCGGCGGGTTCGTCCGGGGTAGCGACAACAGATTTAGCCTTAGCGACCGTAACACGCGTGAGGAGGCGGAATTCCGATACCAAAACGTTCTGTCTCTTCGCTTTCTACAGCAATAACGCAGTCGCGGCGTCTCCGTCTAGCGAAACTACAGAGCCCAGGTGTATGTAGCGCTGGTAGTGCCAAAGCAAGACTACCTAACATGCTAAGAACTAAACCGTAGATCTGGGCTTGGAAAACGAATAAGAAATCATACGCTATCAGTATTGTCGCTGTTTTCCCAATAACTCCTAAATTCGCGTGCTCGACATACTGTTTGGCGAGAACCGACTTCACAATCTGTACTTCCTTCTCGTTTAATCCATCAGGCTCCCTGAATTCGCTTGGCAGAGCGGGGAGAATGTAATCTCTGGTGAGTCGTTCTTGGCGGTTCAGTGCCGGTTCGCTTAATTCTGGCATATTATCAGGGCCACCGTCTGGAAGATAGATTATACTACTGAATTTACAGTTACGGGGTCGGTTTTTAATGGTATGGCTCGATTCCTATCTGTAAACACTTCTCACACCACGACGAGACTTTTACCATCACCCAGTTTCTCTCCGAACATGTCTGCCCTCGACACTGCCGCCCTGCAATCCTACCTCTCCGCGGAACTCGACGACGACGTAGTAGACATCGAGGTGCTCCACGAGGCGCTGAACCTCTCGCTCGCGGTATCGACAGCCGAGGAGGAGCGGGCGTACGTCCTCCGGCGACCGCGGAATCTACGGGAGACGGACCTGGTCGTCGACCTGGACGCGGAGTACCGGGTACTCGAACGCCTTGCGGACACCGACGTTCCCGCGCCGGAACCCGTGTTGCACTGCGAGGACGAGTCGGTGTTCGGCGACGAGTTCGTCGTGACGACGTTCCTCGATGGCGAGGCGGTGCCGCTGGGGTCGGACCTGCCCGAGCGGTTCCGGACCCCCGGGTCGCGGCGGCGACTCGCCGAGGGGCTGATAGACACGCTCGCGGAGATCCACTCGCTGGACCCCGGGCCGTTCGCTGACGTCTGCGAGCGCCAGACGCCGACGGAGATGGTTGACCGGGCGATGGCGCGCCTCGACGCCGCGACGAGCGCGACGGGCCGGGAGGTTCCGGAACTCCGGTCCGTGGGCGAGTGGCTCCGGGAGCACGCGTCCCCCAGGTCGGGGCCGACGCTCGTCCACGGCGACTACCGCCCGGGGAACGTCCTCTTCGCGGGCGACGACGACCCCGAGATAGCGGGCGTGCTCGACTGGGAGACGGCGATGCTCGGCGACCCGCTGACGGAACTCGGCTACCTGCTGTTGCGGTGGCGCGACGAGGGCGACACGACGCCGTCGCTGGACGAACTCGGGGCACGCCATCCGGACGAGGAGGCGCTCGAACAGTTGCGGGACGTCGAGGAGAACGGGTTGGCGCCGTTCACGAGCGACCCCGGGACGCCGAGCAGGCGGGAACTGGTCGCTCGCTACGAGGCGGCGACGGGGTTCGACGTCGAGGACGTGGACTACTACCTCGCGCACGCGGCGTTCATGCTCGCGACGGTCTGGGAGGACCTCCACCGGAGCCGAGTCGAGGCGGGCGACGACTCCGGGTTCCCGCCGCTGGTCGACTACGTGACGAAGACTGCCAGGAACCTCGTCGACGGGGAGTTCCGACCGTAGGTTCCGCCTCGGCTACCGGCCGCCGCGCCACTCCTCGCGGCAGTCGTCGTCGCAGAACGAGTGGTACTGGATGTCGCCGTTGCGTTTCTGGGCGACGACGGGGTACGTGACGTCGAACTGGAGTGACGCTCCGCAGTTGGCACAGACCAGCGCCGAACTGTCCGTCGCCCCAGTCATCGATGACTGAGACAGTGACGTCTGTCGGGCCGGTCACGCGGACGTCGTAGCCAGCGTACTGGAAGGAGACGAGGACGTCGCTTTCGTCGGCCCTCGAAGTGAGCGCGTCCAGACTGTCCGGTTCGATGGCGTCGAACAGCGGCGGTAGTGCCGTCGGGTCGGTGCCGTCCCGTCTGGCGACAGCATTGACGACCGTGTCACTGGCGCGGTCTGTTGCCCGTCTGGGTGGACCGACTACGCCTTCCCTCGTCATTATATCAGCACCCACGACACGGGTACGTATAAACACACTGTGGTATTTACGACCAGATGCAGTGTTTCGTACCCTGATTGAATATTCCGAAAGTATTATATCGAAATATACGACTCAGTTCTGCTCCGCTGCGTTCTCGCCGAAGTGGTTGAACGGCTGGACGTGTTCGTGGCGCATGAGCGTCTGCTCCTCGATCTCCAGTCCCGCTTCGATGAGGTCCTCCGCGAGTTCCATCAGTTCGCCGAGGTCGGCGGCGACGCCGACGACGCGGACGTTGCCCCGACTCGACACCATCTCCTGGACGTTGACGACGCGGTGGGTGTCGAGGGCCGCCTCCGCCAGGAGTTCCTGGTCCGAGACGGGGGCCGTACAGGTGAACGCGACCTTCAGCGGGAACCCCGCCGCCTCGTAGTCGAGGTGCGGGACGTACCCTCGGATGACGCCGGCTTCCTCCATGCGCTTGATTCGGTTGCGGACCGTCCCCTCAGAGACGGGGAGTTCCCTCGCGATGTCGACGGGCGTCAGGTTCCGCGCGTCTTCCTGCAAGTGGTGGAGGATTCCGCGGTCGACCGCGTCCAGTTCCGCTGTACTCATACTGCCAGATTCATCGGTCCGGACAAAGAACCTTCTGACAGGTGGCCGGTGGAACGCGGGGGCGAAGCCGACACGAGAGACTACCGCGGACGGCGGCCCGGCGGGAGCGACCACCTCGGTGTGGGACACTTCCACACCGACGGTCAAACTTAACCAGTTCACGCAACTAAGCGATTTAATGAGTCACCAGGTCGACCGCCGTACCGAGGGGGGAGGCGTCGGTCCCCGGAGCGGGCTGGAGGCGCTTCGCCAGAGTCCGGCGTTCCAGGGGCCGGTCGAGCCACTCCCGGAGGGCGGCTGTTCGAACGACCACCTCGCGCTCATCTACGAGGGCCGCGGGGAGCAGTTCGACGCCGCCGTCCCGTTCGTGCAGCAAGGTCTCGACGCCGACGAGCAGTGTCTCTACATCGCCGACGAGCACTCCCGGGCCGACGTGCTGGCGGAGATGTCGGCCCGCGGCATCGACGTCGACGCCGCCCTCGACTCGGGCGCGCTCTCCGTGCTCACCAAGGAGGAGACCTACCTCCGGGACGGCAGTTTCCACCCGGACGACATGCTCGCGTTCCTCGAGGCGACCATCGCGGACGCCACCGAGGAGTTCGAGGCGCTACGTGTGACCGGCGAGATGACGTGGGTGTTCGGCGACGAACCGGACGTGGAGGACCTCGTCGAGTACGAGGCGAAACTCAACCAGCTACTCCCCGAGGCGGACGGTATGGCGCTCTGCCAGTACAACCGCGAGCGGTTCTCCCCGGAGGTCGTCCGGGACATCGTCCGCACGCACCCTTACCTCGTCCACGGCACCGTCGTCTCCCAAAACGTCTACTACTCGCCGCCAGAGGAGTTCTTCGGCCCGGAGCAACCCGCCAACGAGACCGACCGCATGCTGCGGACGCTGCGAGAGCGCTCGGCGGCGAAGGCGGAACTCCAGGAGCGCGAGCGCTACCAGCGGACCCTCTACGAACTCGCCGCCGACACGGACCGCTCGTTCGAGGAGAAACTCCAGGACGTGTTCGAACTGGGCTGCGAGCGCTTCGACCTCGAACTCGGTGGCCTCGCGGGCATCGATACCGACACCGACTTCTTCGAGGTGGAGGCCGTCAGCGGGGACCACGATCACCTCCAACCCGGCGCCAGAGCCGACCTCTCGGAGACGTACTGCCGGGTGCTCACCGACGAGGGGGAGACGGCGAGCGTCACGGACCCCGTCGAGGACGGCTTCGGCGACGCGCGCGCCTACGAGGAGTTCGAGGTGAACGCCTACCTCGGCACCCGCATCGGCCTCGCCGACGACCACGACCGGTCGCTGTTCTTCGTCTCCTCGGAGCCGAAGGCGGAGCCCTTCTCCGAGGACGAGCGCACGTTCCACCACCTGATGGGCCAGTGGTGCAGTACGAACTCGAACGCAAGCGCCACGAGCAGGAACTCCGCGAGCGCGAACAGTACATGAGCGCGCTCGTCGAGACGGCGCCCGAGTGCATCAAGACCCTCGACGAGGACGGCACCATGCTACAGGTGAACCCCGCCGGCGTGCAGTTGCTGGAAGCCGACGCGGAAGCCGACGTGGTCGGCACGTCCATCTACGACTTCGTCGCCTCCGAACATCGGGAGTCGTTCCGCCAGTTCAACGAGCGGATCTGTAGCGGTGAGAGCGGGACCTTCGAGTACGACGTCGTCGGCCTGGAGGGAACGCGCCGCAACATGGAGACGCACGCGGCGCCGCTGTGCCACCCCGACGGCTCGACCTCACACGTGGCGCTGACCCGCGACGTCACCGAGCAGAAGGAACGCGGAGTCGTCCTCGAGAAGACGGTCGACCAGCTCCAGCAGTCCAACGACCGCCTCACACAGTTCGCCTACGCCGCCTCCCACGACCTCCAGGAGCCCCTGCGGATGGTCTCCAGTTACGTCCGCTTGCTCGAGGACCGCTACGCCGACGAACTCGACGAGGAGGCCGGGGAGTACATCGACTTCGCCGTCGACGGCGCCGACCGGATGCGCGATATGGTCGACGACCTCCTCGCGTACTCGCGGGTCGAGCAGTCCGACGGGACCTTCGAGTCGGTGGACTGCGGGGCCGTCCTCGACCGGGTCGTCGGGGACCTCCAGGTGCAGGTCGAGGAGACTGACGCCGACGTCGACGTCGCGGACCTGCCGACCGTGCAGGCCGACCCCGACCAGCTCGAACAGCTGTTCCGCAACCTCGTCTCGAACGCCGTGAAGTACAGCGGGGACGACCCGCCCCGCGTCGAGGTCACCGCCGAGCGCTGCCAGGACGCCTGGGCGCTCTCGGTCGCCGACGACGGCATCGGCATCGACCCCGAGTACAACGACCGCATCTTCGAGGTGTTCAAGCGGCTCCACCACAGCGACGAGTACTCCGGGACGGGCATCGGGCTCTCGCTCTGCCAGGAGATCGTCGAGAACCACGACGGCGACATCCGGGTCGACTCGGAACCCGGCGAGGGGTCGACGTTCGTCGTGACGCTCCCCGACCACGAGCCGACCGCCTAGCTGGGAGGGCGACGGGGCCGCGTCCAACGTCGTTATCCGCCTGCCGCCCCTCCCTCCGAGCGATGATAGAGGGACTGGACGCGGACCTGACGGAGACCGAGGCGGTCCGCGAGCACCGCGACGAGGTTGTCGAACGGGTGCGTCAGCACGCGGGGCAGGCCGCCCGTGAACTCGCGCGCCTGCGTGGCGGGGACTACGGTCGAGAGTCGTTCAACACCGACGGCGGCGAGTGGACGCTGAAGTACGAGGCCGGCGACATCGAGTTCCTCCGCTTCGAGGGGCGGGCCGGCGTCGACGTCTACGTCATCTCCACGCAGCAACCGCCGGAGCCAGAGCCGCTGGCGACGGCGATGGCACACTACGCCGACTTCGTCGCGGCGTTCAACGACTACGTGCGCGGTCTCGACGGCGTCCTCGACGACGTCCCGACCGACTTCCCGGACGTGGAGACGGGGGAGTCCGTCGTGGAGGCCCGGGACGCCATCGTCACGCGGATTCGGGAGGCCGCCAACCAGATGGCGGGCACGCTCTACCGCGTCGAGAACTCGGAGTACGGGTCGTTCGCGGCGTCCGTGGACGGGACGCGCTGGGAGCTGAAACGGGAGGCGGACCGCGCCTCCTACGTGCGCGTCGGTGGCGAGGGCGGCGTCTACGTTGTCTCGCAGTACGGCGCCCCCTCGGCCCGGGACGTGCGGGCGTATGCCGAGTCGTTCGGCGGGTTCGTCGCGGCGTTCAACGAGGACGTCGCCGAACTGGGCGAGGACCTCGACGCCGTCACGCTGTAGGGGGCGTTCCGGCGTCCCACGCGGCACCGCGATTCCACAGTTTCATATTCCGGGCGTGCCGTTTCCCACTCGATTACCGTGAGCGGAGAGCGCGCCGCCAGGGACGCAGCGACCACGCGCCGTGGCCCGTACCTCCTCGTGGTGTGCGGGCTCCCGGGCGTCGGGAAGACGACCGTCTCCGAGCACGCCGCCGACGCCCTCGACGGCCGCCTGCTCCGCACGGACGTCGTCCGCAAGGAACTGTTCCCGGACCCCGACTACACCCCCGAGGAGCGCGAGGCCGTCTACGACGAACTGTTCGCCCGCGCGAAAGAGACGCTCCGTCAGCGCCGCTCCGTGGTCCTCGACGGGACGTTCACGTACCGCGAGCACCGCGGCGACGCCCGCCGCACCGCCCAGGAGGTCGGTGTCCCGCTCTCACTCGTCAGGGTCACCTGCGAGGAGAACGTCGTCCGCGAGCGCATCCGCGCGCGAACCGGCGACGCCAGCGACGCCGACTTCGAGATCCACCAGCAGTACCGCGAGGAGTTCGAACCCATCGCCGGCCCGTTCGCACGCGTCGACAACTCGGGTCGCCTCGACGAGACGCTCGCGCAGGTTGAGGCGCTGCTGTAGACGCCACGCCGTCGCGCCACGCTTTTCTCGCACCCCGGCGAACGCTCGCGCATGACCGACGACCCGCTCGCGTGGGAGACGACGAACCGCCAGGTCGCCTACGAGTGCCCGGGCTTCGACATCGTCACCGAGGACGTCCGCCTGCCGGACGGCACGGAGACGGACTTCGACTACCTCGTCGACGACCCCGCTGTCGTCCTGCTGGCGTTCACGCCGGACGGCGACGTCGTGCTCGTCGAGGAGTGGCGCCAGGCAGTCGAACGCGTCAACCGCGCGCTCCCCGCTGGCGGCGTCGAGGGCGACGAGGAGCTCGCCGTCGCGGCCCGGCGCGAACTCCGCGAGGAGACGGGCTACGAGGCCGACACCGTCGAGCGCTTCGCCACCTACGAACCCGCCAACGGCATCTCGAACGCCGTTCACCACTACTTCGTCGCACGGGGTTGTGAACCAACAGCGGAGCAGGACCTCGACTTCAACGAGGCGATTCGCGTGACGACGGAGTCCTACGACGACCTGCTCACGGCCGTCCGTGACGGTGACCTGCTGGACGGTCGGACGGCGCTCGGCGTGCTGCAGTACGAACTGGGCTAGTTTTCGTCTCCGACTTGTTTTCGAGCGATGCAGCCTCCTTGGGGAACTCTTCGAAAGCCCCTGGTAGCTGGACCGTCCGCGACTCGCTGCGCGCTCTCCCTACGGTCGAGTGCTTGCGTCGTCGGGGCCGGGTCCAGCTACCAGCCCCTTTCAGTCCACCCGTGACCGGCTGGTCAATAGGCGACGGGCGGACCGAAAGGGGCGAGGCTGTGAACGAAGGCGGATGACGCAAGCACCGCAGGGAACGAAGTGACTGAGGAGCGCAGCGAGTCCCCCGAGTTCACAGCCTCGGGGCTTTCGAGGTGTTCACGCCGAAGCAGTTCTCGTGAGAATCCGACGGCGACACTTAACACAGAGAAGTGAGACACCCGAACGAACATGGGCGTCATCGTCTACGAGGACCCGCAGGGCGGCGTGACGGACTGGCAGACGGCGGACGCGAACCTCCGTTTCGACGAGGACACGGACCACTGGCTCATCCGGGCGGGGGACGGCGACACGGTGCGCCGCATCCCCCGGGAGCGCGTCTTCTACGTGGAGACGGCCGGGGAGCGCGGACAGTAACCCTTACGCGCGGTGGGCGGGTAGCCCGGTGCAATGAGAGCGGTATTCGAGGTCGGCGCCCAGGACGGCGCCGGCCGCATCGGCGAACTCGAGATTCCGCGGGCCGGCGTGACCGTGGAGACGCCGACGCTGATGCCCGTCGTCAACCCGAACCTGATCACCGTCGAGCCCTCGCGGTTCCCCGACTTCGGCGCGGAGATGCTCATCACGAACTCCTACATCGTGAAGAACGACCCCGAGCTGAACGAGCGCGCGCTCGACGAGGGGCTCCACGAGATGCTGGGCTTCGACGGCGCCATCATGACTGACTCCGGGAGCTTCCAGCTCGCGGAGTACGGCGAGATAGACACTCACACCGAGGAGATTCTCCAGTTCCAGTACGACATCGGGAGCGACGTCGGGACGCCCGTCGACATCCCGACGCCGCCGGACGCCGACCGCGAGCAGGCCGAGACGGAACTCGCCACCACGCAGGAGCGCCTCGAACTCGCGGCGACCGTCGACGTCGGCGATATGCTCGTCAACGCGCCCGTCCAGGGGTCGACGTACCCGGAACTCCGTGAGGAGGCCGGCCGACACGCCTACGGCACCGGCCTCGACCTGTTCCCGGTCGGCGCGGTCGTGCCGCTGATGAACCAGTACCGCTACGACGACATGACCGAGGCCGTCCTCGCGGCGAAACGCGGCCTCGGCCGGGACGCGCCCGTCCACCTGTTCGGCGCCGGTCACCCGATGATGTTCGCGCTCGCCGCCGCGCTGGGCTGTGACCTCTTCGACTCCGCGGCGTACGCCATCTACGCCCGCGACGACCGCTACCTCACGGTGGACGGCACGGAGCACCTCGACGATCTCCACTACTTCCCCTGTGACTGCCCGGTCTGCGCCGACCACACGCCCCCGGAGGTCCAGGGGATGAGCGCCGTCGACCGAGAGCAGTTGCTCGCCGAGCACAACCTCTACGTCTCCTTCGGGGAGATCCGCCGCGTCAAGCAGGCCATCAAGTCCGGGAACCTCATGGAACTCGTCGAATCCCGCGCGCACGCCCACCCCGACTCCCTCGACGGCTACCGCGCGCTCCTCGACCACGCCGACCAGCTGGAGGCCTCGGACCCCGCGAGCAAGGACGCCTTCCGGTACACCTCCGCGGACAGCGCGCGCCGCCCAGAGGTGCTGCGCCACCACCGCCGCCTCGAACGCCTCGACGTCTCCGGCGACGTCCTCCTCACGGAGGGCTCGGGCAGCAACCGCTTCGACGAGTGGTGGAACGTCGACCCGCCGTTCGGCCCGTACCCCCGCGCGCTGTCGACGACCTACCCCCTGACCGCGGAGACGCCCGACCGGATGGACCGCGCCGGCTTCGAGGCCGCCGCCGAGGGCGTCCGCCGACTCGCCGAGGCGAACCCGAAGGCGTCGTTCACGCTCGGCCACCGCGGCTGGCCCGACTCGGCGCTCGCGCTGGTTCCAGAACGCGTCGAACTGGTGGACATCTCACCGGAAGGCGAGTAGTTCGTTCCCAGTCTGGACGAGCACGTGGCCGTCCGTGACGACGGGTCCGCCACCGTGGTCGGGGAGCGTCCACGACCCGGTCGTCGAGCCGTCGGCGAGGTCCAGCCGCAGCAACTCGGTCCGCGCGTCGCCGCCGACACAGACGAACACGTCACCGTCCACGACCGTCGGCTTCGAGAACACCGTGGCGCCCTCGGGCGGGTCGACGCGCCACAGGCGGTCCCCCGAGACCGCGTCGACGGCGTGGAGCGGTTGCGGTGACGGGTCCGCACGCCGCTCCCGGACGACCACGACGTCCCCGTCCACCGCACCGACCTCGTACCACCGCCGGAGCGTCGCCCCGTCTGCCGTCACCTCGGTCGTGGCCAGCGGGTGCGTCCACCGCTCGTCGCCGGTCGCGGCGTCGAACGCGACGAGGTCCATCCCACCGGTCCACTTCGAGACGAACGCCAGCCCACCAGCGAGAACCGGCCCGCTTCTGACGTACGGTTCGACGGCCGACTCCCACAGCACGCTGCCGTCTACGGGGTCGAGGGCGTACAGGGTGCCCCGCGAGGTGGCGAACACTCCGTGGTCGGGGTGGAACGACTGCACGACGAGGCGGTCGTCGTCGACGTTCCCGACCCACAGCTCTGTCCCCGAGCGCGCGTCGTAGGCGTGCAGGTCGCCGGTGACGCGACTCCCGTAGTAGAGTCGGCCAGCGCCGACCGTCCACTCGCCCCGCGGCGGTTCGGGGGCGCCCCACGCGTGCTCGCCGGTCGCCGCGCCGAACATCCCCAGCGGGCCGCGCTCGTACTCGTCCACCCGGTAGTAGACGCCGTCACCGGGCGCCAGCAGGTCGGGGACGACGTTCGTCTCTCCCCCGAGGAACGGGTGCTCCCACGCGGTGTCGCCGCTGTCGAACGCGAGGCTCCGGACCGTCGTGCCCCGGGACTCCAGGCTCGCTGACGCGACCCGGCCGTTCGCCACGACCGGCGGTGTGTGAGCGTGTGCTGTTCCCAGGTCCCGCCGCCAGTGGACCTCGAGGTCGTCGCCGGGCGCACTGGTGGCCGGTGGGTTGCGGGTGCACGCCGGATCGTAGTCCGGGTACGGCCACTCGGTGTCGCTCCACGCGAGCGAGACGGGGTCGGGGGACTGTTCGGACGTCGCGTCGGCGTCGAGCAGCGGGGCCGCGGCGTAGCCGCCAGCGGCGCCGGCGAGGCCGCCGGCACAGGCCGCCAGCACCTCGCGTCTGGAGGGCGCGTCGGTCATCGGTTGGCGTTCACGACGGGCCGGCAAGTGTCTTCGGTGAAAAGACAAGGCAATTGGGCGCTCGCCGCGGAGAGGCGTGCATGACCGACTACTTCGAGGTCCACGAGCGCGACGCCGCGGCGCGCGTGGGCGAACTCCGCCTCGCGGAGTCCGTGACGACACCGGCGCTCGCGGACGACGTGATACGGGACGCGGGCAGCGAGTGGTTCCAGCGCCAGGACCGCCCCGAGGGCGACGAGTCGGCGCTGACCGTGCTGCCCCACCGCGGGTTCCCCTCCGGGACCGCCGCCGAGGTCCAGGAGTCGTTCGCGCCCGACTACCCGGACGTGGAGTTCCCGAGCGCCGCCGTCGTCTCCCCCGGGACCGCCGAGGACTTCGGCGCGGACGCATACGTCCTCTCGGGGGCGCCCGGGTTCGTCGGCCACGGGTCGGCGTTCCGGGACGCAATCGTGCAGACCCGTGAGGCGATTCCCGACGACACCGCGCTCTACCTCTCGGGAGTGGCGACGCCGCGGAACGTCGCCGTCCTCGTCTACGCGGGCGTCGACCTCGTGGACGCCGACCGCGCAGTCGTGCGCGGGACGCAGGGCCGCTACCTCACGACGGAGGGCGCCTACGACCTCGCTGACCTCGACGAACTCCCGTGTTCGTGTGGGGCCTGCCAGCAGCCAGCGGAGTCCTTCGACCGCGAGGACTGCGTCGAGCACAACGTCAACGTCCTGCGGGCGGAACTCGCGCGGGTGCGCCGCCGGATTCGCGACGGCCGCCTCCGGGATTACGTGGAGGGGCAGGCCCGCCACGCCGCGTGGACGACCGCGGCGTTCCGGGAGTTCGACCAGCAGTACGGCTACATAGAGGAGCGCACGCCCGTCTTCCGGGACGACCTGCTGCTCTCCGCGACGGAGGACACGCTCCGGCGCGTGGAGATCCAGCGCTTCGCCGAGCGCGTCACCACGCGCTACCGGAAGCGCCTCGACGGCCACCCTCTCCTCCTGGTTCCCTGTTCGGCGGCGAAGCCGTACAGCGAGAGCCAGAGCCACCGCCAGTTCCAGGACGCCGCCAGCTACCGCGCGCACATGGTGTCGATGACGTCGCCAATCGGCGTCGTCCCCCAGGAACTCGAACTCACCTACCCCGCCCAGCAGTACGACTCCGTGGTGACGGGGCGCTGGAGCGCCGAGGAGAAGGAGTTCGTCGCGAACGTGTTGCGGCGCTATCTCGAACGCACCGACTACTCCCGCGTCATCGCGCACATCCCGCCCGAGGGCTACCGCGACGTCTGCGAGCGGGTCGCCAGCGAGGTGGACGTCCCCTTCGAGTTCACGGTCGACGACCACCCGACGACAGACGAGAGCCTCGGGGAACTGAACGCCGCGCTCGCGGGCGAGGACAAGATCTGGGTCTCCGAACGTGAGGAGGCCACGCTCCGCGCGGTCGCGGACTACTACATCGGTGACGGCGCGGGCGACGAGCTATTCGCGGACATCGAGGTGCAGGGCCGCTACCCGAAACTGCAGGCCCTCGACGCCGACGGCGAGCAGCTCGCCGCGCTCGTCCCGCAGTACGGCTCGCTGTCGTTCACGCTCGCCGGCGCGGACCGCTGGGTCGACAGCGACGCGCCGACGAAGCGCGTGGAGATAGACGGCTTCGTCCCCGAGGGGAGCGTGCTCGCGCCCGGCATCCTCGACGCCAGCGACGACATCCGCGTCGGCGACGAGGTCGTCGTCGAGGGGCCGCGGGCGTTCGCCGTCGGGCGCGCGACGATGCCGGGTCCCGCGATGGCCGACGCCACCCGCGGCATCGCGATCCACGTGCGCCACTCCCGGGAGAAGTAACAAGACGCCCCGCTCCGTAGTCAGACACATGCAGGTCGCCGATGCGATGACCAAACGGGTCGTGACGGTGGACGCGGAGGTCTCCCTGCACGACGCCGCGGACCTGATGCTCTCGGAGTGCGTTGGCAGCGTCGTCGTCACGCGCGATGGGAACCCGGCGGGCATCCTCACCGAGTCGGACTTCGTCGTCGCGGGCCACGAGTACGACCGCCCGTTCAGCGAGATTCCGGTGTACGCCGCGGCGTCCAGTCCGCTCGTCACCATCCAGCCGACCGCCACCTTGCGGTCGGCCGCGGCGAAGATGACCGAAGAGCGCATCAAGCGCCTCCCGGTGTCCGAGGGCATCGACCTCGTCGGCATCGTCACCGCGACCGACCTCCTGGCCGCCCAGGCCGACCTCGACGCCGAGACCCGGCGCTACCTTCGCGAGCGCGAGGAGTGGACGGTCGACTAACCCCTTCGATTCCGGAGGATTGATTCACGCGGGCGTGGGAGGTTCGCCGTGGACCGAGACCACCTAGTAGCGACCGTGGGCGGCTTTCTCGTAGCCGCAGCCGTCTTCGCGGTCATGTTCTGGGTCATCGACGCCGAGGCCGTGCTGGCGGCCGGCCGGCAGGCCGACCTCCTGCTCCTGGGGGTCGTCGCGGCGACCATCCTGCTGTGGAACGTCGCGTGGGGCCTGGAGCTGTGGACGGTCCTGCGCACGCTAGACGTGCACACGCCGATTCACACGGCGCTGCTCGTGAACGCGGCCAGCGGCTTCGCCAACCACGTCACGCCGTTCGGGCAGGCCGGCGGCGAACCAGTCACGGCGTGGCTCATCACCCAGTCGACGGAGACCGACTACGAGGTGGGCCTCGCGTCCATCGCCAGTCTCGACGCCATCAACGTCGTGCCGTCGCTGTCGTTCGCGGTGGTCGGCGGCCTCTACTTCGTCTCGACGACGGACCTCAGCGTCGGCATGGTGCCGCGGAGCGTGCTCTGGGTCGTCGCCGCGGTCGCCGTCGTCGCCGTCCTCGCGTGGTTGTTACGGGACCGCGTCCGCCAGTACGCTGGGGGCGCCGTCTACCGGGTCGTGCACGCGGTGACGGCGCGCGTGCCGCGCGTCCAGCCGCCGTCGCGAGAGTCGCTGAAGGCACGCATCGCGAGCTTCGTCGGCGCCATCAGGCGCGTGGGCAACGACCGACCGCGGCTCGCGGGCGCCATCGGCCTCTCGGCGCTCGGCTGGGTTTTCCAGGCCGTCGGCCTCTGGGTGACGTTCCTCGCGCTCGGCGAGCACATCCCCGTCTACGTCCCGCTGTTCGTCCTCCCGCTCGGGACGATGGGGTCGGTGGTGCCGACGCCCGGCGGCCTCGGCGGCACGGAGGCCATCAACATCACCGTGTTGACCGTCGTCACGTCCGTCGCGGCGCCAACCATCGCGGCGGCGGTGACACTGCACAGCGTCGGTGGCTACCTGCTGACGACGAGCGTGGGCGCGGCGGCCGCCAGCGTGCTCGGCGTGCGCGGCGCCGTCGAACCGTAGGCCGACTGGAGCCGATTCTCTCCGGCGCTCACTCCCCGATAGCACCACCTGCGGGTGGCCGCGGCGCTTGGACGTACAGGGCGCTCCTGATGGTCAGAAACCGACTCACAGGGAGCGAACCGCCGTTGGTCGCGAGTGCTCAGAGGTAGCCGAGGTCCTCAAGGTGGTCGTCGATGTCCAGCCGTTCGGCTTCGTCCAGTGGCTGGCCGCGCTCGGGCATGAGCCGCTGGAGCCGCGCCTCGAGCTCCGGGTCCTCGATGCGGCGGAGTTCCCGGGGGTCGGACCCAAGGTCGTACAGCTCCGGCTCCCAGTCGCGGTCCGGGTACTCGACGTACTTCGCGCCGTCGGCGCGGATGGCCCGGCCCCAGTTCTGCTCGCGGTGGAGCGACGCGCCGCAGGCCCGCATATACGCGGGCCGGTCCTCGACGCCTTCGCCGGGACGAATCGGCTCGCCGTCGGCGTCGACGGAGAGTCCGAACCTTTCGAGAATCGTCGGCAGGACGTCCACCTGGCGGACCTGCGCGTCGACGCTCGCTGGCTCGATGCCGGGGCCCGCGAGCACGAACGGGACGTTCGTGGTGAAGTCGAAGACGTTCTCGCCGTGCCCCTTCTCGATGTAGTGGTCGTCGATGTCGGGGCCGCGGTCCTCGAACGCGCGGTTGAGGCGCCCGACGACGTCGCGGGTGTCCACGCCGCCGTAGTAGCGCAGCGCGTCCCGGAGGGACTTCAGGAGGAGTCGCAGGGGGCTGTGGCGGTGGGTGATGCTCTCGCCGTGGTCGCCGACGAACGCGACGACGGTGTTGTCGGGGGCGGCGTCGACGAGCGCCTCGATCTCGCGGTCGAGCGCGGAGAACGCGCGGCCGTACGGTGTCTCGCCGTACTCCGGGCTGTCGAACTCGGCGGGCACGCGGACGTCCTCGTGGATCTCCCAGAGGTGGACGAACGCCGCGAACGGTTCGGGGAGTGAGGCGACGCGGTCGAGGCCCTCTTCGCGCCACTCCGAGAACATGTCGGCGTCCTCTGGCCGGTGGTCGTAGCGGTCGAAGTCGCGGTCGAGGCCCGTCTCCGGGAGCAGCGGGCCGGTGACCAGCGCCTCCGTGTGGTAGCCGGCGTCGCCCATGACCCCGGCCAGGGAGTCGACGTCCGGCGACAGCGTTCCGTGCTGGAGCGACTGGACGCCGTTGCGCTCGGAGTACGTCCCGGTGAGCAGGCTCGCGATGGCGGGCGTCGTCGTGGTCGTCGTCGAGTAGAGGTTCGAGCAGTCCAGCCCGCTGGCCCGCAGGTCGTCGAGGAACGGCGTGTCCGTCCGGTCGGAGCGAACGAAGTCGTCCCGCAGGCAGTCGACGCAGACGACCAGCAGGTTAGGCTCCTCGCTCGATTGGGTGGTGTTCTCGCTCATGGTCAGGTCCTGTAGCCGAGGCTCTCCAGTCGGTCCTCGACGGTGCTGTCGTCTCCTTCGTCGTTCGACTCGATACTGGTCGCGTCGTCGGCCGGGTCGTGGCTGCCCCCGTCGGTTGCCGACGTCACGCTCCAGGGAACCTCGCGAAGCGCGGGGATGCCCACGCCTCCCGGGTGGCCGTAGATGTGGTGCTCGCCGACGGCGTTGCCGTGGTCGGCGGTAATCACCGCACGCTCGGCGTCCACGTTCGACAGCAGCAGTTCGACGTCCGCGAGGACCGCCTCCAGGTTCTTCCGGTAGCTCTCCCAGACGTCGGCCTCGGTGCGCTGGCCGAACCGGAGTTCCTCCCAGACGGACATCGGCTGGGTCCCCCAGTCGTCGAGCGCGATGCCGTCGTCATCGTCGTCCACGATGGACGGGAAGTGGGGCTGCATGTAGTGGACGACCATTCGGTCGGTGTCCCGCTCGCGGCCCGCCTCGATGGCGGCGTTCGTGATGGGACGGGGCGGTATCGTCCCGCGGTCGTCGTCCCAGCCGGTGCGCCACACCTCGTCGACGTGGCCGAATCGCGAGAGGTCCAGCATCTTCGTCGAGTAGGGGTTGCCCGTGACGTAGGCCACCTCGGCGAGCGCGTCGTCGTCGGCGCTCCCGAAGACGGCCGACAGCCACTCCTTCGAGGTACTCCCCGGCGAGATGGCGGTGCCGGTGGCCGGGAAGTTGTAGTCGCCCGCCCCCACGACGTCCGCGAAGAGGTCCGCGCGGCAGGCGTCGAGGACGACCAAAAGGTCCCAGTCGGCGTCGAGCACCGGGTCCGGGTCCGGGGTCGCCGGGCGGACGGAGAAATACGTCCGGTTGACGAACTCCCGGACCGCGTCGAGACCGGCGTGTCGGAGGCTCCGGACGGCGTCAGTGAGTGGAGAACTCATCGTCGGATTACGTGCGGTACTCCGTCGTTCACGCGGCGGGAAACGACGCAGAGCTACATTACTGCTGCGCTTCCCCGCTCGCCGGTCCCGGACCGCGCCAGAACTGCTCGCCCCCGTCAGTCGTCGACGGGTTCGACGTCGAGTGGCCGTTCGGGATTGGCCTCCGAGGCGGCGTCGGGCATCCCGAACTGGTGGTCGCCGGTCACCTGGACGGAGCCACGCTGGACAGTCACGTCGCCGGCGAGGTGCGCGCGGACGGCGGTCACGAGCGCGTCGGCCTCCAGTGGCTGGCCGCGTGCCTTCACGTCCTCGACGCTCGCGTCCGGCGGGAGGTCGAAGGCGCGCTGGGTGAGGATGGGGCCCTGGTCGAGGTCGGTGGTGACGTAGTGGGCCGTGACGCCCGCGACGCGGACGCCCGCCTCGACGGCTTGCCGGTAGGCCTGCGCGCCGGGGAACGCGGGCAGCAGACTCGGGTGGACGTTGATGATGCGCCCGGGGTAGCGGAACACGACGTCCGGGCTGAGGATGCGCATGTAGCGCGCGAGCACGACGACGTCGACGTCGTACTCGTCGAGGAGTTCGAGCAGGCGGTCCTCGTCGGGGACGCCGGACCCGTCGCCGACGTCGTGGAACGGCACGCCGTACTCCTCGGCGACCGATTCGAGACCGGAGTGGTTCCCGATCACGACCCGTACGTCCGCGGAGAGGTCGGCCTCGCAGAGCGCGCGCAGGCAGTGGTCCTCCTTCGTGACGAGCACCGCGATACCCTCGTCGCGCTCGTCGGGGAACCGCGTGCGGATGTCGACGTCGAGGTCGTCGCCGGTCTCGGCGAGTTCGTCGCGGAGCGCCTCGCGACTCTCGACTGGGTCGGTGTCGCAGTGGAGTGTCATCCGGAACACGCCGTCCCGGACGGTCTGCTCGATGTCCTCGATGTTCACTCCGCGCTCGAACAGCAGTCCGGTGACTCCGGCGACGATACCCGTGCGGTCGGCTCCGACGACCGTTATCTCGGTCAGGTCGGTTCGCAGCGGCGCCACCTCCGGACTGCCGTTCGGTGTCGGCATGGTAGAACACAGTCGCTCGACGCTGATAAGCCACTACGTGGTCGCAGAGCTTGCCGATGCACGTTCGTGCAACTTCCCCGCGTTCCAAAAGAGTCTTTGACCACGGACGCCCACATCCACGCGATGACCGCGTACACCGCGACGGTGACGGTCCGGCTGAAGCGTGGCGTCCTCGACCCGGAGGCCGAGACCACGCAGCGCGCGCTCGAACGCCTGGGCTTCGAACTCGCGGACCTGCGCTCGACGGACCGCTTCGAGATCGACCTCGACGTCGCCGACGAGGAGACGGCCGCCGACCGCGCGGGCGAGATGGCCGAGCGCCTGCTCGCGAACCCGACCATCCACGACTACGACGTGGCCGTCGAGGAACGCGAATGACGGTCTCGGTCGTCCGCTTCGGCGGGTCGAACTGCGACCGCGACGCCGTCCGCGCCCTCGAGGACGTCGGCGTCGACGCCGAACTCGTCTGGCACGAGGACGGCCTCCCCGCCGAATCGTCGGGCGTCGTTCTGCCCGGCGGCTTCTCCTACGGCGACTACCTCCGAGCGGGCGCGATGGCCGCCCAGTCCCCGATTCTCGACGACGTGCGGGAGCGCGCCAGCGAGGGGCTGCCGGTGCTCGGCGTCTGCAACGGCGCCCAGATCGGCTGCGAGGCGAAACTCACGCCCGGCGCGTTCACGACCAACGCCAGCGCGCGCTTCCAGTGCGAGCACGTCCACGTCCGCGTGGAGAACGCCGACACGCCGTGGACGGCCGCCTACGACGAGGGCGACGTCGTCACGCTCCCAATCGCCCACGGCGAGGGCCGCTTCGAGATTACCGAGGAGCGCTACGACGAACTCGTCGACGCGGACCGCGTCCTCCTCCGCTACTGCGACGAGGACGGGAACGTCACCGACGCCGCGAACCCCAACGGCTCGCGGGGCGCCGTCGCCGGCATTCTCGGCGAGCGAGAGACGGTCGCCGTGATGATGCCCCACCCCGAGCGCGCGGCGCTCCCCGAACTCGGCCTCACTGACGGCCGCGGCGTCCTCGAAGCGTTCGCGTGACGGCAGTTGTCGGCGCGAGCTCGACCCTCCGCCGGCACGGGAATCCAGCAGCAACCGCCCGCGTAGCGAGCGAGTGCGGCAAACGTATTTCTTCTCGGACGCCGACTCGGCGCGTATGAACGGTATGGGGACTGCCGAACGAATCTTCACTGCGCCGGACGCCGGCGTCGAGATGGTCGAGCGCAGCGACGTCGAGGCCGTGGCCGGTCGCGGCCTCCGGGGTGACAGATACTTCAGCGACGTCGAAACGGGGACGTTCGTCACCTGGGACGCGGACGACGACCGCGGGGACGGCTACGATTTGACGCTCATCGAGCAGGAAGCCATCGAGGCAATCGAACGCGAGGCGGGCATCGAACTCGCGCCGGGGGAGCACCGACGGAACGTCGTCACGCGGGACGTCGCGCTCAACCACCTCGTCGGCACGCGGTTCCGCGTCGGCGACGTCGTCTGCCGGGGCGACCGGCTGTGTGAACCCTGTGGCTACCTCCAGGACCTCACCGGGAAGAACGTCCTCGACGCGCTGGCGCACCGAGGCGGGCTTCGAGCGGACGTCCTCGAAACCGGGACAGTTCGCCCCGGAGACAGAATCGAGACGCTCGACTAACCTGGCGGCGAGGGCCGCGCTACTCCGCGAGCGGCAGGTTGTAGCTCTTCTCGCGCTCCACGACGGCCTCGTGGGTCGCCTCGCACTCACAGGACACCTCCGAGAACACGGAGGGGTCCTGCCGGAGGTCGAAGTCCTTGATGGCCTCCTGGACCAGGTCGTCGCACTCGCCGCAGTTGTGCGGCCCGCGGTCGCTGCCGTGACCCACGGGGTCGGAGACGACGATGGCGTCCGCGTCTGCGGTCGATTCGAGGACCGCTGCGACCGACCAGAGCCACGGCGGCCGGTAGCCGCCCCGGAAGTGCAGCTGGTCGACCATCGTGTAGCGCTGGACGTTCGTCGGGTTCATCGAGACGGTGTGGCAGCCCTCGACGTCCGCACAGCGTCGGATGGACTGCTCCATGTCCGCGATGGCCTCGGACTCCGCGAGGAACGGCGGCTTCATCAGCAGGTACGCCTTCACGCCGGCGCCCGCGGTCGCCGCGGCCGCGTCGGCCTCGCGAGCCTCCGCGCACGCCGCCTCGAAGTCGCTGAAGTCGAAGTACTTGTTCACGCAGTCGTGGCGCACGCGGTCGTTGGCGGTTTCGAGGCCCACTGCGACGTCCGTCTTCAGGCCCACCGAGGTGAAATCTGCGATCTTCTCCCGGTCGACGAAGTCCGGCAGGCTCTCCACGACGATGCGCTCGCGGTCGCTGAACGTCTCGGCGATGGCCTGTCGCGTCTCCGCGGGCACCTCCCGCTCGTCGAGGAACGACCCGCTCGTGTAGATCTTGATCAGGCCGCTCTGCTCGTCGGCCTCCTCGCGCTCGTGGGCCAGGCAAGCGTCGACCTGCTTCATCAGATCCTCGTGGGCGACGCTCCCGCCCTCGACGGACTCCGCGACGTAGCCGCACATCGTGCAGCCGCCGGCCCGCGCCCACCGACAGCCGCCGGTGTTCAGGATGATGGTGAGGCTCTGGTAGACGCCGTCCGGCGTGTTGTCCTCGTCCAGCCAGACCCGCGTCGGCTCGTCCGGCGCGTAGTCCTTCGACCCCTTCTCGTCCCGCAGCTCCCGCATCACCTTGTTGTGGGCGTCCATCCCCCGCCCCTGCTCGTAGACCTCCGCGCTCGGCTCGCTCATTACTCGTTCGGAGTTGTCGCGGGCGTAAAGCGGCTTCGTCTAGTCGCTCGTGCGTTCTCTGTATGATGTGCGTCAGTAGCAGACCCACTCTGAAAGCCCTCGCGCGGCTCGCGCACGCTCAGTGACATATCGCTCACCGCGTTCGCGATAGGGGTCACTGAGGCGCAAACGGGCTTCGCCCGCGAGCCGCGCTCGCCATTTCAATCCGCCAGGCTGTCGGCTGTCCGGGCTGTTACGAGCCATCGGATGGTGGCGCCGACTGAAGCGCCCACGAGGTTCGCGGCGGCGTCGAGGAGGCTGAGGGTGCGGCCGACTGCCGGCTGGACGAGTTCGACGGCGCCGCCGAGAGCCGCGACGGCGAGGACGACTACCGCGAGTGTGCGGACGGTTCGGGCCCGCATTGCGGCGGCGACGGAGAACGAGAGTGCCGCGTAGCCCCCGGCGTGGAGGAGTTTGTCCGCGTTCGCGGGGAGAGCGCTGGCTGCACCCGTGGAGCCGGGGACCAGCGACGCCGCCACGACGACCAGGCCGACGGCGGCGGCGACCGCGCCCCACCGCGGCGACCTCACTGGTCGAACGCGGCGAGCGCCTCGCCGAGCGGCGGCGCGTCGAACCACTCGTGGTCCGTGTAGCGGTTCGCGCCCGCCGCGTACATCTCTGAGGTGGCCTGCACGAGTTCCTCGGGAAGCGGGTCCGGGGACGCCTCGCAGAGCGCGCGCCAGTCCGCGACGCCGCGGTCGTCGGCCTCCTGTTTGGCCGCCGCGACGGCCTCGACCCACTCGGGGTCGGCGCGCTTGTAGTACTGCCTGACGACCTCCTTGGAGACCTCGCGGCCCTCGAACCCGAAGCGGTTCTCGTCGAACGTGCCGACGACGTCCGCGACGCGGACCTCGCCGTCGACGTAGAGACACTCTATCTTCCCGTCTTCGTGGACGAAGCCCGCGCGCTCGGCGCGCTCGGTGACGACGCGGTTCACCTCGCGGGCAAGCGCTTCGAGGTCCTCGATACTCGCGCGGCCCGCGATGTGGTCGGCTTCCTCCCGTGTGAGGTAGCGGTCCTGCTCCTCGTACTTCGTGGAGAACTCCACGACCGGACTCGGGAGGTCGACGCGCTCGTCGGGCCACTCCTCGAAGTCGAGGTCGAAGTCCGCGGAGTCGCGGCGCTTCCGGAGACTCGACCCCACCGGGACGCTGTTCCGGAAGACGACCTCCAGGGGCACGAGGTAGTTCCCGGCAGCGGCCTCGTGGTAGGCGTCGTAGTCGTAGCTCCCGTTCTCGAACGGGAGGTCGGGCACCTGCGTGAGCGCGACGACCATCTCGGTCGGGGGTTCGGGGGCGTCCGCGAGCGCGACCGTGTCACCGCTGTCTGTCCGAACACCCTCGTAGTGCGTCGGCACCCCCTCGGTCTCGAGGAGTTCGAAGTTGAACGCGCCCATCGTGGCGAGGCTGGCGCCCTTGCGCGGAATCAGGTCGGGCATCTCCCCCCAGTCGAAGACGGAGTAGCGGTCGCTGAACTCGAAGACGCCGCGACCCAGCGACTCCCGGGTCGGTGGCTCCTCCACCCGGAGGTCCTTGACGCTCGTCATGGGCGTACCGGGGTGACCGACGACCATGAATCTTTCACTCTCGTGCCCACAACCCCTTCGCTTCGAGTGGAGTTGTACACGTTCGTGGCACGCGTGGCGCACGTGGCCGCTGTGAGAGGCTTTTTGTCCGTGCGCGCAGTTCCATCGCACATGACCGACGCCGGCGAGTTCGATTTCGACGTGGTCCCCGACACCGACCAGTCGTTCGAGAACGCGCTGTCGAAGGCGCGCGCCGGCGACCGCCTCACCGTCGACGACGGCATCGAACTCATCACCACCGGCACGGACGTCGAGGGCATCGACCCCCGGCGGAAGGAACTCGTCCTCGAGGCCGCCGACCGCCGCCGCGCCGAGGTGGTCGGCGACGAGGTGACGTTCGTCGCGAACGTGAACAACAACGTCACGACGGCCTGCAACACGGGCTGCCTGTTCTGCAACTTCAAGGACACCGCCCACCGGTTCGAGACCGACCACGACGAGGCCCACGCCGGCTTCACGAAGACGCCCGAGGAGTCCCACGACGCCGTCGCCGACGCTGTCGAGCGCGGCGTCTACGAGGTCACGTCCGTCTCGGGGCTCCACCCCGCCTTCGGCCTGAACGAGGAACACCGCGAGGCCCTCGACCCCCAGAACCAGGAGCACAACTACAAGCCCCCCGAGCGCTACGACACGGACCCGCACACGTACGTCGAGCAGATACGCGCGATGAGCGAGGCCGGCGCCCACGTCCACTCGATCACCCCGGAGGAAGCCGAACACGCCCAGCGCGGCGTCGAGTGGGGCTACCGCGAGGTGTACCAGCAACTCGCCGACGCGGGCCTGGACACCGTCCCGGGCACCGCCGCCGAGATTCTCGTCGACGAGGTCCGGGACGTCATCTGTCCAGGGAAGATATCGACCGACGAGTGGGTCGCTGCGATGGAGGCGGCCGCCGACGTCGGCCTCCCGATGACCGCGACCATCATGTACGGTCACGTCGACAACGCCGCCCACCGCGTCCACCACCTCGACGTAATCCGGGGCCTGCAGGACCGCACGGACAACATCACGGAGTTCGTTCCGCTCTCGTTCGTCCACCGGGAGACGCCGCTGTTCGACCGCGGCGTCGTCACCGGCGGCGCCAGCGACGCCGAGGACGAACTGATGGTCGCGGTGTCTCGGCTCTTCCTCGACAACGTCGAACACATCCAGTCGTCGTGGGTGAAGTTCGGGAACGCGAAGGGCCTGAAACTGCTCAACTGCGGCGCCGACGACTTCATGGGCACCATCCTCTCCGAGGAGATCACGAAGCGTGCGGGCGGCCAGCACGGCGAGTTCCGCTCCGTCCGTGACTACGCCGAGATGATATCGGCCATCGGCCGCACGCCCGTCGAGCGCTCGACGGACTACACTGAACGCCGCGTCGTCGACCCCGACGAGGACCCCCTCGGCCCCCGACTCGGGCCGCAGGCGGACGGCACGCCGCTGGTCCCCGAACGCGACGCCGACGCCGCCTCCGGGACGGCCAGCGCGGACGACTGACCGCCATGATGAGCACCACCCACGCCGCCATCGGCGTCACGCTCGCAGCGAGCACGCTGTGGGTCGCCCCCGAACTCGCCGTTCCGGCGGCGCTCGGCGCGATGGCCGGCGGCATCTTCCCGGACCTCGACGTCGCGTACGTCGCCCACCGCAAGACGCTGCACTACCCCGAACTGTACTGGCCGTTCGTCGCCGTCGGCTTCGTCGTCGCCGTGCTCGCGCCGTCGCCGATCACCGCCGGCGCCGCGTTCTTCCTGCTCTCCGCCGCCGTCCACTCCGTCACAGACATGTTCGGCGGCGGCCTCGGCTCCCGGCCGTGGAGCAACGACGACCAGCGCGGCGTCTACGCTCACCGCCGCGGCCGGTGGATTGCGCCCCGGCGCTGGGTCCGCTACGACGGCTCACCGGAGGACCTGCTCGTCGTCGCCGCGTTCTCACTGCCCGGCCTCCTGCTGTACGGCGACCTGGTCCGTCGGCTCACGCTGGCGATGCTGTCGGTGTCGGCGGTGTACGTTCTCGTCAGGAAACCCATCGGGCGGCTCGGCGAGCGCCTCGACGTCTAGTCGTCCAGGACAGCGCGGTAGCGCCGGCCCGCGTCGTCGTCCGCAATCAGCGCGCGGCCGATGCGCTCGCCCACCCACTCGTTCTCCAGGCTCCCGTCGCCGTCCCGCACGCCGTCGGGGAGGAACCGCTCGTAAACGGGGAGTCGCTCGCGCAGCGGGACGCCGCCGTGCTCCGCGATGTCCGCGAGTTCGCGGAGCGCGGGCCACGCGTAGTCCGGGTTGATGTAGTCGTCAGTGACTGGGGAGACGCCACCCAGGTCCTCGACCCCGCAGTCCAGCAGCGCCCGGGCGTCCGCGAGGTTCGGCGGCACCTGCACGGCCACCTCCTCCGGGAGCACTGCTCGCGCCATCGCCACCGTCCGGCGCATCGTCGCCTCGCTCGGCGGGTCCGCCTGCCAGCGCTCGTTCGGGCTGACCGGCTGGACGATGACCTCCTGGACGTGCCCGTAGCGCTCGTGGAGGTCACGGATGGCGAGCAGGCTCTCGGCGCGGTCCTCGACGTCCTCGCCGATGCCGACGAGGATGCCGGTGGTGAACGGGACGCCGAGTTCGCCCGCGGTCCGGATGGTGTGGAGTCGCTGGCCGGGGTTCTTCGCCCGGGGGCCGCCGTGGGCCTGCACGTCGGCCGTCGTCTCCAGCATGACGCCCATCGAGGCGTTCAGGTCCGCGACCCGTTCCATCTGCTCGCGGGTCTGGTCGCCGGGGTTCGCGTGCGGGAGCAACCCCTCGTCGAGGGCTATCTCGCAGACCTCGCGGAGGTAGTCGTGGATGGAGTCGTGGCCCCACTCGGCTAGCTGGTCGTGAATCTCCGTGTAACGGTCGTCGGGGTCGTCGCCGAACGTGAACAGCGCCTCCGTACAGCCGGCCTCGGCGCCGGTGCGACACGTCTCGCGGACGTCCTCGGGGCTCAGTAGCGTCGCCTCGCCGGGGACGTCGTAGTAGGTGCAGTACGTGCAGGTGTACCGACACGCGGTGGTCAGCGGGACGAAGACGTTCCGCGCGAACGTCAGTTCGTCGGCCGGGTCGACGTCCTTGGGACGGACGGCGAGCGCGCGCTCCCGGTCCGCGTCGGAGACGTCCACCTCGACGTCGTACGCCTCGTCGCCCGGAATCGAACTCATAGCTCGGACCCATCGGCCCCGTAGCCGGGGCTGTACACCGCGACGTTGCGCGCGACGAACGTCCCGTAGCCCAGGAGGACGGCCGCTACGACCACGCCCATTCTCGTCCACCCGGCCGTCCCCGGCGACAGCAGGAGCATCCCGGCGACGGCGCCGGCGACGAAGCCGACGGCCGACGCGGCCGCAAAGTCGACACCGAGGGCACGCGGGGACTTCTCGCGGAGCATCGCCGTCCGGCTGTTGTTCCCCAGCGGCGTGTAGACGTCCGCGGCCGCCAGCGCCGCCGACACGACGCCGCCCAGCGCGGCGGGTGAGGCCGTCGACCGGGGGACGCCGACCGCTTCTAGCGCGGCGACCAGCGCCGAGAAGACCACCGCGGCGACCAGCGCCAGACCGACGAGCGCGACCGCCGCGCGGGCGAGCCGTCTCAGTTGCATACCCGTGCGGTCGGCTCTCGCGCGCTTAGTCGTTGGGTTCGCGGACGGCGACCGGTCGTCCGCCCTGGACTGCGACGCGGAAGCCGGCGTCCCGGAGCCACGCCGCGGCCGCGCCGTCGCCGTGGACCAGCACGTCGACGAGGTCGGCGCGCTCGTCGACGTCGACGGCGAGTCGGAACGAGTCGACGGTCCCGACGCTCGCCTCGACGGCCTCGGCGGCCGCCACGTGGTCGCGGTAAGAGACGCCGTGGTAGTCCACGCGGAACGCTGGGTCGCGCACGACCAGCGCGTTCGTTCCGCCGCCCCTGCCGGGGGCGACCACCACGTCGCCGGCCGCGTCGAACAGCCTGGTCAGCGCGTCGGGCGTGGCGAGCGCGAGGTCCGCCATCACGACTGCCGCCGGCAGTCCACCGTCGGACTCGCTCCGTTCGTCCGACGAGCCCTTGCTCGTATCACTCACAGGGACCTCGGCGAGCGCGTCGTTCACCGCGGCCGACAGCGGCCGGGCGTCGACCGTCACCGGGGCGTCGGCGTCGACTGGCGCGCTGGCCAGCACCTCGGGGCTGCCCCCGGCCGCACGGACGGCGTCTAGCACGTCGTCGAGCATCGCGTCGGCGAACTCCCGTCGCTCGTCGGGGCTGAGAACGGAGGAGAGTCGGGTGTTCGGCTCGGTCGGGTCGAACGGAACGACGACCCGCACGGTCAGCCGAGTTTGTCGTAGGTGTCCCGCTGCTGGAGGTACCAGTAGACGCCGCCCGCAATCAGCAGGAGGACGACGACGCCGGCAGCCACCAGCAGGAGCATGTCCGTCTGCTGGGCGGAGGATGCCGCGTTGTTCGCGGTCTGCTGGGCCTCCTCGGCGTTGTTCGTCGCCTGCTCGAAGTTGCCGGTGTTGAAGAACTCGACGGCGTCCTCCAGGTCGCGTTCGGCGTCGCCGACGCCCCCGCCGGCGCTCTTCGCGCTCTCGATGGCCGACTGGGCGTCGTCGATGGCCGTCCGGGCTTCGTCGCTCTCGGTCGTGTACGGTCGCGTCTCGTAGCTCTGGAGCGTGTCACTGGCGCCGCCCTCCTGGGACTGCACGAACTCCGCGTAGGTGAACTGCTGGGGCGGCTCGTAGCTCCACTCGCTGACCGACGGCGTCGTGCCGACGAGTTTCACCTCGACGCGCACCACGCCGCTGGACGCCTGCAGGTCGTAGCTCATCGACTGGCCGGTGACGGTCTGTTCGTCGACCTGGTTGTCGGCGTTGTCGAAGGTCGTCACCTGCCAGGTGACGTCCTCCAGTTGCGTCTCGGCCTGCAGCGTCCACTGCTCGTACTCGTCGAACGGTTCCGTAACGGTGAACGTCGTCGTCTGCTTCTCGCCGACCTCGGCGGTCGCGGGAACGTCACCACTAACGGACACCGCAGCCGCTGGCACGGCGGCCGCGAGCAGGAGAACGACGAGTGCAGCCGCGAGCTTAGAACAGCGGCTCAAGTTCATCGTCGTCGTCTTCGACGAGTTCCTCCAAGTTCTCTTCGCTTTCGTCGCGGATGTCGTCGATGTTCTCCTGAGCCTCGATGGCGACCTCCTGGAGCTCCTTGATGCGCGGGACGTTGTTCACGCCCGACAGCAGGACGACCGAGGCCACCTGCTTGGAGTTCCGAACGGGGTAGTCGCCGCCGCGGACCTCCATCGAGCCGGTCTGCTCTTCGAGCCACTTCCGGCCGCGCTCTATCCCTTTCCGGTTGAGGTACTTCGGCGGGCCGGCGGTGACCAGGAGCGCGCGCTCGGTGCCCTCGATCTCGCAGGGGAGGGTGAGCTGACCGAGCGCGGCCTTCCGGACCAGCGACGTGATGCGGTTGGTCGTGGACGCGGAGTCCTCGACCGGGTTGTCGTTGCTCGTGAACCGGGAGAGAAGGCCGCTGCTGCCGCCGTCGTCGTCGACGCCCTCGGTGGCGAAGCCGACCGTGGAGACGCCGCCGCCGGCGAGCGTGTTGATGATCTCCGAGGAGTCGACGACGGATTCCGCGACTTCGCCGCCCTGTTCGACCTCGCCCGCGCCGAAGAGGATGCCGAAGCGGGTGACGATTTCCTCGTTGATCTCGTCGTAGCCGCCCTGAACGGATTCGCCGGACTTGCGCCAGGCGTCGTTGTCGAAGACGAGGAGGTTGTCCACCTCGCGGACGAACGTCTGGAACGACCGGGCCGCGTTCAGCGTGTAGATGCCGCCCTCGTCGCGGCCGGGGAGCACGCCGAGACCGTAGACGGGTTCGGTGTAGATGCGTTTGAGGTGCTTCGCGATGACCGGGGAGCCACCCGACCCGGTACCGCCGCCGAGACCAGAGATGACGAGGAACGCGTCGACCTCGTGGACGGGGATGCTGTCGATCGCACCCTGGATCTCGTCGATGTCTTCCTCGGCGATCTCCGCGCCGAGTTCGTTGTCCGCCCCGACGCCGTGCCCTTTGACGCGGGACTGTCCGATGAGGACGCGATTCTCCTGTGGAACGTGTTCGAGACCCATGAGGTCGGCCTTGGCGGTGTTGACGGCGACGGCGGCACGCACGATGTTCGAATTGTGCCGCTTGTCGTACTCGAGGAATTTGTCGAGTATTTTCCCGCCCGCTTGACCGAACCCGATCATTGCCAGTTTCATTACGGAACCCTTTGCACAGTTAGAGAAGTATGGGGCCTATAAGCCTTTTGCAGGCCCGTTTCCCTCCGCTGAGCGGACACGTTGCTTTTCGCGGGAAAGCGACCCCGGGACAGATATATAGCCGTCCGCCACGAGTAGGGTCAACCCGTTCCTTTTAAATTAGTACCCGGGTAGGTTCAGACCGTTGACTAGTCGAAGTAGGGGTGGCTTACGGACGGTTACGACGACCGTAGATAGTCGGTCAGCGTGGTCAACTCAGACTCGCTGACACCGAACGCCGAGACGTCGTTCTCCCGGACCGTGTTGTCGAACCGGAGCGACCGGTACTGGTCGGTCCCGAACGGCACGAACGGCAGGGGGTCGGCGAGCCGCATCCCGATGCCCGCCAGGGGCATCGGAATCGAGAGCACGCGCACGGACTTCCCCTCCGCGCGGTAGGCGAGTCGGGCCACGTCCGCGAGCGTCAACACCTCTGGGCCGCCGAGTTCGTACGTCTCCCCCCAGTGGCTCTCGTCGCCGACGCAGTCGGCGAGCATGGGCACGATGTCCTCCACCCAGATGGGCTGGAACTGCGACTTCCCGCCGCCCGGGAGACCCGTGACGTACGGCGTCGTCAGCTTCTTCGTGAAGGTGACGAACTCGCCGCCGTCGCCGAACACCACCGACGGTCGCACGATGGTGTGTTCGAGGTCGCTGTCCCTGACGACGCCCTCGGCGGCGCCCTTCGACCGGATGTACGCCGTCGGGCCGTTCGGGTCGGCGCCGAGCGCGGACATCTGGAGGACGTACTCCGCGCCCGCCTCCTCGGCGGCCCGGACGACGTTCTCGGTGCCGCCGAGGTGGACGTCGAAGTGCCGCTCGTCGCCCTGTTTTGGCTTGAACAGCGGGGAGAGCGCGACCAGGTTCACCACTGCGTCGTGGCCCTCCATCGCCTCGGCGACCGCGTCGTAGGCCGTCACGTCACCGACGGCTGTCCCGACGCTGTCTGGCAATCCGGCTCCCTCGGGATGCCGCGAGAGCGCGGTCACCTCGTGGCCGCGCTCGTCGAGTTCACGACACAGATGCGTCCCGATGAATCCCGTACCGCCGGTGACCAGCACGTCCATACGCTCACTCATGGACGGCGCTGCCCTAAAGCTAGGCCCGCCACCGGGCGCTGGAGCGCCAGATTCGCCGCGAACCCGAAGCCGTTTGTACGTCGCTCGCCGTGTCTCTCGTATGCTCGTCACGCTGGAGGGCATCGACGGCAGCGGCAAGACCACGGTGTGGGAGGCGCTCCGGGCCGACCGCGAGGAGGGCTACACGTTCACCCGCGAGCCCACCGACTCGTGGTACGGCAAGGCCGTCCGGCGTTCGGAGGCGGAAGACGACGCCGACCCGCTCGCGGAACTGTTCCTCTTCACCGCTGACCACGCCGACCACCTCTCCAGCGTGGTCGAACCCGCCCTCGAACGCGGCGACGTCGTCGTCTCGGATCGCTACTCGGACTCACGGTACGCCTACCAGGGCGCCGCCCTCGAGGGCGAGGTGCCGCGACCGATGGAGTACGTGCGGGGCGTCCACCAGCCGTGGACGCGCCCCCCGGACGCCACGCTCTACTTCGACGTGGACCCGGAGACGGGCGCCGCCCGCGCCGGTGCGACAAACAAGTTCGAGCAGGCCGCGTTCCTCCGGGACGTGCGGGCGAACTACGAGCAGCTGATCGAGTACGCCCCCGAGCGCTTCGTCCGCATCGACGCCACACAGTCCCCGGAGGCGGTGCTCGAGGACGCCGAGGACGTGCTCGACCGCCTGCTCGCCGATGCCTGACGACGAGGACGGGTTCTCGCTGTCGCTGCCGCCCATCAGTCTCCCGCCGTTCTTCCCCGAGGAGTTCCGCATCCTGTGGCCGGTCGGCGGCGACGGGCCCCGCCGCCGCGTCTCCGCCCGACTCGTCACTGCGACGCTCGTCGCGTTCGATGTCGTCGACGCGGTGCTCGCGCTGACCGTCGACGCGACGGTCGTCACTGTCGCCCGCACGGTGGGTGGGTCGCTCGTCGCGGCCGCCACGTTCGGCCTGCTCGGCGTTCCGTACGTTCTCGAAGTCGTCGCGGCGCTGCTCGGGTTCGGCTGGCTGACGGCGTTCCCGACGCTGAGCGCGCTGCTCGCCGTCCGCCTACTCCGGTAGCTGTTCGAGCTCCTCGGGCGACGGCAGCCAGAACAGGTCGATGGACCACCCGAGGAAGAAGGGGAACGCCCACGTGACGACGATCAACTCGCCGGCGGAGTCGAAGGCACCCGCGCCCAGCCCGATCGCGCCCAGCACGAGCGTCGTGACGGCGTAGACCAGCGGAATCAACAGCGCCGTGTAGAGGATCGACCCCCACCGCGTCTTCAGCGTGATGCGGAAGAACCGCGCGCCGAAGGCGGCGATGGCGGTGTGGACGAGGACGATGACGCCGACGCCCGCGGCGGTGACGGCCGAGACCATACCCGGGCGTTGTGACTCGGGTGGCTTTTCGCTATCGGTAAGTGACTGGCTCCTGTCCCGGGTGGTATGCACCGCGTCATCGGGGAAACGGACCTCTCGGAGACCGCGCTGGACGAGGACGGGGCGCGCGCCCTCTTCCGAGACATGATCCGGGCACGGCACTTCGACGAGCGGGCGCTGGCGCTCCAGCGTCGCGGGTGGATGAGCGGCTGGCCGCCGTACAGTGGCCAGGAGGGGTCGCAGGTCGGCGCCGCCCACGCGATGGCCGACGACGACTGGCTGTTCCCCACCTACCGCTCGAACGCGATGCAGCTGGCCCGCGACGTCCCCGCCAGCGACATCCTGCTCTTCCGGCGCGGCCACGCCGAGTTCCACTCCGACCACGACGTGCCGATCTTCCCCCAGGCCATCCCCATCGCCTCCCAGATTCCCCACGCGGCGGGCGCCGGGATGGCGATGAACTACGAGGCGGACCGCGACGACACCCCGGTCACGGACGCCGCGGTCTGCTACCTCGGTGACGGCGCGACCAGCGAGGGCGACTTCCACGTCGGGATGAACTTCGCGGGCGTCTTCGACGCGCCGGTCGTCTTCCTCTGCGAGAACAACAACTGGGCCATCTCGCTACCCCGCGAGAAGCAGACCGCCAGCGACTCCATCGCCGTGAAGGCCGAGGCGTACGGCTTCGAGGGCGTGCAGGTCGACGGCAACGACCCGGCCGCCGTCTACGAGACGGTCGCCGACGCGCTCGACTCCGCCCGCGACGGCGACCCCGTGCTCGTCGAGAGCCTCACCTACCGCCAGGGCGCCCACACCACGAGCGACGACCCGGACCGCTACCGCCCCGAAGACGAGGACCTCCCCGAGTGGCGGACCGCCGACCCCGTCGAGCGCTTCGAGTCGTACCTCCGCGAGCAGGGCGTCGTCGACGACGAGTTCGTCGCCGACTGCCGCGAGGACGCCGAGGCTGAACTCGACGACGCCGTCGAGACCGCCGAAGCAGTCGGGGAACCGGACGTCGACGAACTGTTCGACTACGTCTACGAGGAGCGCACGCCCCGCATCGACGAGCAGCGGGACTGGCTCCACGAGTGGCTCGAGGACCACGACCCCCAGGAACAGGAGTTCTGAGCGCGCTGCTCGCCTCGTTTCTCCCCGTCTACCTACTCAGTGCTACGCCGCCGACAGCGAGATGTACGTCCGCGTATCCGTGACGCCGTCGACGGTGCCGATGCGACTGGAGACCGTCTCCAGGACGTCGTGGACCTCGCCGCCGCCGACCTCCGCGATGATGTCGTACTGCCCGGCGACGACGTGGGCGGCCTCGACGCCCTCCAGTTCCGCCACGACGTCGCGGACGTCGCTGGCTGCGCCCGCGCCGGCCCGCACCATGATGAACGCGTGAACCATAGCATCACCTTGGACGCCCCACACGAAAAGCGTTGTTACGTGGTAACGCGGCGCAAACCTATTTGGCGTGTCACGTCCTACGAGGGGTATGCGCATCGTCATCATCGGCGCGGGGCGGGTCGGCCTCCGCACCGCCCGCATCACCGCCAACGAGGGACACGACGTGACGCTCGTCGAGCGCGACTACGACAAGGCCGAACGCGCACGGAAGCAGGACTTCGACGTCATCGAGGGCGACGGCTCCAGCGAGGATGTGTTGATGGAGGCCGACCTCGACACGGCGGACGCGCTCGGCGCGCTCGCCGGCGACCTCAACACGAACTTCGTGGGCTGCATGGTCGGGAAGTACCACGGCTGCCGGACCGTCATGCGCATCGACGAGGACTACCGCGAGGAGATCTACCAGAAGTACGCCGACGAGGTCGACGAGATCGTCTACCCAGAACGGCTCGGCGCCATCGGTGCGAAGAACGCGCTCCTCGGCGGCAACGTCACCGCCATCGCGGACCTCGCCGAGAAGCTCCAGATCGTCCAGTTCACCGTCACCCGGGACGCGCCGATGCACGGCTACACGCTCAGTGAACTCGAACTCCCCTCGGGCGCCCGCCTGCTGGCCTTCGGCAAGGAGGACGCCCCCCTGGGGCTCCCGTTCCCCGACGAGACCCTCGAGGTGGGGTCACGCATCGCCGTGCTCTCGGAGTTCGAGTCACTCGAGGACGTGCGCCAGATACTCGTCGGCGGCGAGGCCGTCGCGGGGGGGAGGTAGATGGTCACCGCCTACATCCTCGTGAAGGCCAACACGGGGGAAGCCGACCGCCTGCTCCACGCGGTGGCGGACATCGACGGCGTGGTCGACGCCCACCTCGTCGCTGGCGACGTCGACCTCATCGCCAGGGTGGACGTCGACTCGCCCGCCGACGTGAAGGAGATCGCCGCCAACGGCATCCAGAGCACGCCCGGCGTCGAGGACACCGAGACGTACATCTCGATGAGCTGACCCCGGACTCGGCCGTTCGTCCCCTCCTCAGATGGAACTTCCCTGCCCGTTCTGGGCGGCCTGCTCCCGCATCGACTGGACCTGCTCGACGTAGTCGTAGCCGGGGATGACGCCCTCGAACCACGTCCCCTCGACGTAGTTGACCAGCGCGAGCGCGTCGTCGTCGGCCTTGCCGCTCCGGGGCGTCAGCGTCAGTTCGACGACCACGTCGCCCTCCTCCCGCGAGACGCCCGTGACGGTCACGTCGTCGGCGAGTGTGACGCTGTCGGCGTCCACAACCCGGCGCTCGAACGTGTCGTACCAGCCGTCCTCGACGACGTCCGCGACGGGTTCGTTCACGACAGCCGACAGCGTCGGCACCGTCACCGTGATGTCGACCGTCTCCGCCTCGACGACGGCGCGTGCGCTCCAGTCGTTCGTCGTGGGTTCGAACGCGGCTTCCTCGCTCTCCTCGTCTACCGCCCGGAACCGCCCGTGTTCGACGAACTCGACGTCGATGTCGCTCATTACTTGCCGAGAGGGAGCGCGAGCAGTTGGGCGTTGCGCTCGGCCCCGGCCGTACCGCTGGCTATACGTACCGGCACACTCCACCTCGGAGCAACCCGCGAGACCCATGTCGAGACGCCCGCACGGAACGCTACGGACGCTACTCCTCGTCGCCGTCGGCGGGTTCGCTGGCGCGACCCTCCGCTACGCCGTCTCGCTGCTCGCGCCGGGCCTCCTCGGCACGCTCACCGTGAACGCCGTCGGCAGCCTCGCCCTGGGCTTCTTGGTCTACGAGGCCGTCGGCCGCAGCGCCCTCTCCGAGGCGTCCCGGACGCTGCTCACCACCGGGTTCCTCTCCTCGCTGACGACGTACAGCACGTTCGCCGTCCAGAGCGCGAGCGTCACCCCGCCGCTGCTGGTCGCGAACGTCGCCGCCAACTACGCGTTGGGCTTCCTCGGCGTCCTCGTCGGGCGCTCGTTGGCGGTCCGCTACGGAGGTGGGGCGTGACGGTCCTCCCGCTTCCCCCTGTTCTCCTCGTCGGCGTCGGCGGCGCAGTTGGCGCCGTCCTCCGCCACGCTGTCGGCGAGTTCGTCCAGGTCGAGGGCTACCCCGCGAGCACGCTGGCCGTGAACGTCCTCGGGACCTTCGTCCTCGCGGCAATCACCTTCGCTGGCGCCACCGACGACGTCCTCCTGCTCGTCGGCACGGGCGCCTGCGGCGCGTTCACGACGTTCTCCTCGTTCAGCGTCGACGTCGTCGGCCTCGCCGAGAACGAGCGCTACGCCACCGCCGCGTTCCACGCCGTCGGGAACCTCGTCGGCGCCGGACTCGCTATCGGGTTGGCCTGGGCGATAGTAGGCTGACCTGGTTCCAGGGGCGACGCTCGGGTTCACCTTCGACGGCCGCGACTGCCGGTGATTGCTGGACGGTGACCGGTTCCGGGTCCGCTGGGAGAGTAATACGATGTTTCTGCACACCCTTCGCCCCTACTTGTCGGGCGTTTGCGCATAACAAAGATTGCGAGGCTGCTTAGCCGACTGTAGACCATGGACGACCACCACACCGACGCGGCGGCCGACGGAGCTGAACCGAACGGCGAAACTCCGGGGGACGGGAGTCGGGCTGACCGACCGCTGCCGGTGTCGCGGCGGCGCGTCCTCGCGGGCGTGGGCGGCGCCGGGGTCGCGTTCGGCCTACTCGGGTACGGTACCACCGTGACGGCACAGCAGACCGAGTTCCGCCTCGGCGGCGAGCTCTCGGGGTGGCAGGGGCAAGCCCCGGCCTCCATCGAAGGCGTCGAGAACCCGACGCTGGAACTGCAGACCGGCCAGGAGTACAGCATCGTCTGGGAGAACCTCGACGGACAGCCCCACAACGTCGCCATCGTCGACGGGGACGGGAACCGGCTCGTGAGCTCCGAAATCATCAGCGAGCAGGGCGCGACCCAGACGGTGACGTTCACGGCGACCGCCGAGATGACGGAGTACCTCTGCGAGGTCCACCCGACCAGCATGGTCGGCAGCCTCTCCATCACTGACGCAGAGCAGACGACAACGACCACGACGACCCAGGAGCCTGGCCGGGCCGGATTCTTCACGGAGGGAACCGAGGTCGGCCTGCGGCTGGTCGCCGACGGCATGACCGCCCCGACCGACTACGCGGTCCCCGACGACGGGAGCGGCCGGCAGTTCGTCACCGACCAGACTGGCGAGGTGTGGGTCGTCACTGACCAGGGCCGCCGGGAGACGCCGTTCATGACCGTCTCCGACCGATTGGTTACGCTCGGCGAGTTCAACGGCTCGTACGCGAGCCAGACCCAGGCCTACGACGAGCGCGGTCTGCTCGGCATCGACTTCCACCCCGACTTCGCGAACAACGGGCGGTTCTACCTCCACTACAGCGCGCCGCCGAACGAGGCCACCCCGGAGGGCTGGGACCACGTCGAGGTGGTCTCCGAGTTCACGACCACCGAGGACGGCAGCAATGGCGACCCGGCGTCTGAGCGCGTCCTCCTGCAGTTCCAGAAACCCCAGTACAACCACGACGGCGGCCCGATGGCGTTCGGACCAGACGGCTACCTCTACGTCCCGATGGGCGACGGTGGCGGCGCCAACGACAACCTGTACGGCCACGTCGAGGACTGGTACGACGCCAACAGCGGCGGCAACGGCCAGGACATCACGGAGAACCTCCTCGGTGACGTCCACCGCATCGACGTGGACGCGCAGGGAGACGGGACGCCGTACGGTATCCCCGAAGACAACCCGTTCGTCGGCACGGACGCCCTCGACGAGATCTACGCGTACGGGTTCCGGAACCCGTTCGGCATCTCCTTCGACAGCCAGGGGAACCTGTTCGTCGCCGACGCGGGACAGAACCTCTTCGAGGAGGTGGACGTCGTCGAGAAGGGCGGGAACTACGGCTGGAACGTCAAGGAAGGGACGCACTGCTTCAGCACCGAGAGTGCTGCCGACCCGACCGCTATCACGGACTGTCCCCAGAACGAGCCCAACGAGGCCCCCTACGACGGCAGTCCGCTCGTCGACCCCGTGGTCGAGTTCCCCCACACCTACCAGGGGGAGAGCGTCGGCATCACTGTCGTCGGTGGTCACCGCTACGAGGCCGACGCGGTCTCCGGCCTCCAGGGCAAGTACGTCTTCGGCGCCTGGACGACCGACACCGCACGCGAGGAGCCAGCGGGCCGCATCCTCGCGGCCACGCCGCCAGCCGACTTCGGGCAGGACGGCGGTGCAACCACGACCACCACCACGACTGACAACGGGACGGAAACTACGACGGAAACGACTACCACGCCGGGAACCACCACGACGACCGAAGGGACGGACGACACGGACCCCGGGGCAGTGCCAGTGGACCAGCTCTGGGATATGGAAGAACTCGTCGTCCAGGGCGGATTCGACTACTTCGTCCGCATGTTCGGCCAGGGACCGAACGGCGAGGTGTACGTCCTCGCCAGCCAGCGCGGCGTCCCCGAGGGTGACACCGGCGCGGTCTTCGAACTCGTCCCCCCGGGGGAGGGCGACGGGTCGGCCTGAGCCGGCCTCGGGAGGGCGCTGGCTCTCTCCGCGAACGAGCGAAGCGAGTGAGCGGAGGCTGACGAGCGACCATCGGGAGCGAGGAGTGCTTTTAGCGTAGCTTTTGCCGAGCGGCGGCCGGAGGCCGCCGCGCAGCGCAAAAGGTCCAATGCGAGGGGTGGGATTCGAACCGCATGCAGACGGTCGCTCACTACGTTCGCGCTGCGTCTGCCGTGCTTCGAATCCCACCTTCTCCTCGTCTGCTCGCGTTCGCTCGAAGAACGAGTGCGAGGGGTGGGATTCGAACCCACGAACCCCTACGGGAGCGGGTCTTAAGCCCGCCGCCTTTGGCCGCTCGGCCACCCTCGCGTCCGTTCGTGGGGTCCGGGGGGAGAAGTCGGTTACGGTCGGTCTACGCGGTCACGCGAGTCGGCGGCGGACTGCGGCCTGCGTGAGGACGGCGGCGCCGACGCCGAGGCTGGCGGCGAGCAGGACGACGCGGTTGGCGAGCGTCCAGTCGAGCCCGAACGCGATGGCGGTGGCGACGAGCGCGACGGGGTAGACGACGCTCGTCGCGAGCAGGACGCGGTAGAGGGGGCGCACGCTACCAGTCGACGGAGAGGGTGCCGTCGCCGTGCGGGTCGGGTGCGATCTCCTCGCCGGTGCGGCGGTCCACGACGTGGATGACGCCGTCGCCCTTCTTCGCGGGGCAGGCCTCGGCGGCGGCGACGTTGTGGTCGAGTTCGTCCTCGTCGAAGAAGTAGGTCGTCGGCTTCGCGACGCCCGTGGAGATGTCCATCTCCCAGTTCGCGGAGACCTCCGCGCACTTGCCCGCGCCGAAGCACTTGTTGGCCTCGTAGACGAGTTTGTACGGCTTCTCCTCGACGGGCGGCGCGTCCGCCTCCCCGATGTCGCTGGGGTCGACGGCGGTGTCGGCGTCGCTCATTGGCGGGGGTTGGGGGCCGCCGGTCTTTCGGCTTTCGGTCGCTCCGCTACCGAGCGGGGACCCAGGAGGAAGCGGCCAGTAGACGGCCACTCAGTGTCGACGGCGACAGTAGCGCCGCGCTACTCGTGGACTTCGACGGACTCGAGGACGACGTCGCGCTGTGGCTGGTCGTTGGGGCCCGTCTCGACGTTGCCGATGGCCTCGACGACGTCCATGCCGTCGGTGACCTTCCCGAAGACCGCGTGGCGGTCGTCGAGGTGTGGCTGGGCGTCCAGCGTGATGAAGAACTGCGAGCCGTTCGTGTCCGGGCCGGAGTTCGCCATCGAGAGCACGCCGGGGCCGTCGTGGCGGAGGTCCTCGTGGAACTCGTCCTCGAACTCGTAGCCAGGGCCGCCGCGACCGGACTCCGTCGGGTCGCCGCCCTGAATCATGAACCCCTCGATGACGCGGTGGAACTTCACGTCGTTGTAGAGGGCGTCGCCCCGCACCTCGCCGCTCTCTGGGTCCTCCCAGGTGGGCGTGCCGGGGGCCGGGTCGTCGCCGGCTGCGGGGTCGTGTTCCGCCAGGTTGACGAAGTTCTCGACCGTCCGCGGGGCCCGGTCGTCGTACAGTTCGACCTCGATGTCGCCTTCGCTCGTGTGGAGCGTCGCCTGGATAGTCATACAGTCCGAACGGTCGCCCGCCGGGCGGATAACCCTACCTACTCGCGCCGCTCGACCGGGGGCGCCGGCACCCGCTCAGAACGCACAGAGGTCGGCGAGCAGCGACTCGGCGCGGCCGTCGGTGACGACCTCGCGGGCCCGGTCGACGCCCTCGTCGATGGAGTCGACGTCCTCGCCGGCGTACATGCGGAGCGCGGCGTTGAGTGCCACGGCGTCCGCGAACGGGCCGCGTTCCTCGCCGGCCAGCACGTCGAGCGTGATCTCCGCGGAGTCGACGGCCACGTCGTCGACGTTGAGGTCCTCGCTCTCGAAGTCCATCCCGTAGTCCGGCGTCTCGACGGTGAAGTCCTCGATGTCGCCGCCCTCGCTCCACTCCGCGACGGTCGTGGAGCCGGGGCGAACGTCGTCGTACCCCTCCATCCCCTGGAACATCAGGACGCGGTCGAAGCCAACGTCCTCGCTCTCGCGTACCGTCTCGACGATCTTTTTCGCGAACGCGAGGTGGTAGAACGAGCCGAGGTGGACGTCGGCGTTCGCGGGGTTACCGAGCGTCTCGACGGTGTTGACGAACGTCCGGACGCCCATCTTCTCGCGGCGGTCCCACAGCGCGTCGACGACCGGGTTGAAGTTCGGCTGGTAGTAGAAGCCGAAGCCCACCTCGTCGACCATCCGCGCGCTCTCCTCGGGGGAGACCTCGGTGCGGACGCCGAGTTCGTCGAGGACGTGCTTGTACGCGTCGCCCTGCTGTGTCGGCACGCGGTCACCAGAGTGGACGACGACCGGCGTGCCAGCGGCGGCCGCGACGACGCCAGCGGCGACGCCGAGCAGAGCGCTCGACTGCTTGCCGTCGTAGTTCGCGCCGCAGTCCACGGGGTCGGCGTCGGGTTCGGCGGTGACGACGCTCTCCTCGCGCATCACGTCGACGTACGCGCCGAGTTCCTCGCCGTTGTTTCGCTTCCAGCGGTTGGCCAGCCAGAACGCGCCCAGCGTCGTTGGGTCGGGGTGGAGGTCCAGGATGCGCTCGAACGCCTCCGCGGCCTGCTCGCGGGACATGTCCGCGGCGGACTTCGGCCCCGAACCGACGACCTCGGTCATCAGGCGCTGTAGCGGCCACTCGCCGTACGAATCGCTCATGTCCGCGGCTTTGAACCCCACCACGGTAAATCCACCCGGTTCGGGTGGGCCGGAACCGGTAGACAGTAACCACGCCGCTCCCTACGCCCGACCAATGGTTGCGGAGGACTGGCGGGAACGCCTCGACGACACGGACGCACGCCTCGTCGACGAGTACCAGAGCGGTTTCCCCGTCCGCGAGCGCCCCTTCGAGGTCGTCGCGGCGGACCTCGGGACGACCGAGGCGGACGTCGTCGAACGCGTCCAGCGCCTCCGTGACGCGGGCGTCTTCCGGCGGTTCGGCGCCGTGCTCAACCCACCAGTCATTGGCTCCTCGACGCTCGCCGCCGTCCGGGCGCCCGAGGACCGCTTCGAAGAGATAGCAGAGATCATCAACGGCTACCGGCAGGTGAACCACAACTACCGGCGCGCCCACGAGTACAACCAGTGGTTCGTCGTCACCGCGGGTAGCCGCGAGAAGCGCGACGAGATTCTCGCCGACATCGAGGAGCGAACGGGCTGCGAGGTGCTGAACCTCCCGATGCTGACGGACTACTACATCGACCTGGAGTTCCCGGTGGTAAATTCGGATAGATTTGCCCGGGAGAGCCTGGAGAGCACGGACGTCTCCGCGACGCGCATCAGCGAGAACGCTACCGGCGACCTCGCTGCGCTGGACGCCGACCTGCTGTTGGCCATTCAGGACGGCTTCCCGCTGTCTCTGACGCCGTATCGGGACGTCGCCGACGAAATCGGCGCCGACGTCGAGGAGGTGCTCGCCGCCGTCGAGCGGCTGCTCGCCGACGGCTGCATCAAGCGCGTCGGCTGCATCGTCAACCACGTCGTCACGGGATTCGACGCCAACTGCATGGTCGTCTGGGACGTCCCCGACGACGAACTCGACGAGCGCGGCGTCGACGTCGGGACGCTGCCGTACGTGACGCTGTGCTACCACCGGCCGCGGCGACCCGACCAGGAGTGGCCGTACAACCTCTTCACGATGATCCACGGTCGCGAGGGCGACGCCGTCGACGAGAAGATCGACGAACTCGCCGCGGAGTACCTGCCGTTCGACCACGAGCGGCTGTACAGCGAGGCGACGCTGAAGCAGACCGGCGCACGCTACGAGGAACTGGTCGGCGAGTAGCGTGGGGGCGTAGAAGAACGGCGACGGGGCGGTGCTGGCACAGAAGCGGCGTCCGCGGCCCCGGACTACTGTCGGGCGGTGACGTACAGCAGCGGCGCGACGATGACGAGCGCGAGGCCGAGGAAGCGGTACGTGAACGCGGTCTCTCCGATCATCGACCCCGGGATGACGAGGAAGAGCAGTCCGAACGTCACGGCGTTGATGGAGACGATCTTCCGCGACCCGAGCGGGATGACCCCGACGACGGACAGCACGAACAGCAGCAGGAGCGCGTGCCCGACGTGGTAGTTGACGAGGAAGTCGTCTATGAGGGGCAACGGTGTGAACGCCATTGTTGGTCGGAAATCGCCGCGAAATCCCCTTTAAGGTTCCGTTCCACCGCGCGGTCCAGTGATGTCGAGGGGCCGGATCCAGTAGTACCAGACGACCAGCACCATCGTCGCGTAGCCGAGCGCCCACACTACGGCGCCGGCGGTCGGCGCGCCCGCCTCCTTGAGCGCGTAGTCAGCCACGCCCGGCAGCGCGATACCCGCGGCGAGCACCAGCGCCAGTTTCACGTGCGACTTCATGGAGTCGGGTTGGCACTCGGCGTGCGTGAATCCTCCGCTTCGAGACGCGGTGTGACGGCAGAATCCGGGATCGCTGCCGTCCGGCACTCCTCGGCTGCGCGACTCGGCTTCGAAACGCCAACCGAGGCCCGGGGTGGCAGGGAACGGCCAGGCAACGGCCGTGGGCCTCGGCGTGGCGGGGAACAGGGACGGATTCCGGGCGTCCGGAACCCAGCAGGGAGTTCGGTGGCGTGGGTACTGAAGGCGTCGCGGAGTTGCAGAGTGTGCGAATGCGGTCAGCGTGGGACAGACCGAAAGCGACGCCGATTTTAAGTGTACTGTCCGGGTAGAGCGACGCATGTCGGATTGGTCACCCGCGTCGATTCCCTCCCGCTGGCTCGGCCTGCTAGTCCTCCTCTACGTACTCCTCCTGGGCTACTCGGTGCTCATCATCCATCAGCCACTGATTTTGATCTGGTTCGGGATGCTGTTTGTGTCGCTGTACCTCCTCTGGCGGTTCCTCGTCGCTGTCGAGGCTATCGCCGGCGCTCTCCAGCGCATCGCCGACAGTCGAGAACGCGAGTAATCGTCTCGTACACGGTGGCTCGGGAGTTGAACTGACTTGTCCGAAGAAGCGTGTCTCGAGCAAGCGACAGACGGGACGCTGCTCGGTCAGTGAACGAGAGGAAACTGAGTGGGTCAGTGCGGATTTGAACCGCAAACTTCCACCTTATCAGAGTGGCGCTCTACCTAGTTGAGCTACTGACCCGAACGCAACCGAACGTTTGCCGGTGCCACAATTAAGGGTTTCCTTTCGACACCGGCGCCTGCGTGCGTTACTGGCGCTCTTCGTCGTCGTCGAACTCCACGTCGTAGGACTCCTCGTCGAGGTCGACAGTGTCCTCGCTGCTGGCAGTCTGGTCGAAGTCCCGGGGGTCGAAGCCGCCGCCGCCCGAGCCCCCCGAGTCGCCGCCGAAGGGGTTGGCGCCGTCACCGGGGAAGCCGAACGTGTAGACGTTGCCGGTGGCGAAGCCGCCGGTGCGCTCGTCGAGTTTCGGGATGATGACCCAGCGCTTGACTGCGTACCGGAACGGGATGCGCGTCACCGGGAAGACGAGCAGGAAGCCGAGGGCGTCGGTGAGCAGGCCGGGCGTGAGGAGGAACGCGCCGGCGGCGATGAGGAACGCGCCGTCGATGAGTTCGTCGGCCGGGGACTCGCCGGTGGCCAGCGCGCGCTGGATGCGCCGGATGGTGTGGCGACCCTCGGCGCGGACGAACAGCGTGCCGAGCAGGGCGGTGAGCACGACGATAGCGACGGTGACCTTCCAGCCGAGTTCGCTGGCGACGAACACCAGGAACAGCGCGTCCGCGAGGGGGACGATGAGCAGCGCCAGGAACAGCCACCGGAATCGAGGCATGCCCCGAAGTTGCTCTGCGCGCCTGATAGCTTTTCTGCTACCGTTCGTGTTCTGTATGCAGGTGATAGGTTGACGTCGGAGGTGTTACCACGGGAATCTGAAAGCCCTCGGCGGTGACGACCCCCGCGACTCTCTCGGGTCGCTTCGCTCCCCGTTCGAGTAGTCCGAGGCCTCCCGTCGGTCGGCCTCGCGCTGCCCGTGTCGAAACGGTTTCCCGGGCGTGCCGCCGAGTAGCGGGTATGGAAGACGCTGCGGACCGGACGCGCGTGGAGTGGCGCGAGTGGGGGGAAGCGGCGTTCGCGGAGGCCGCCGACCGGGACGTCCCGCTTCTGGTGGCGCTGGTCACGTCGTGGAGCGACTGGTGCCGGCAGATGGACGAGCGGACGTACGCGGAGCCACGCATCGCGGCGAACGTCAACGACGACTTCGTGCCGGTGCGCGTGGACGCCGACCGCCACCCGCGGGTCCGCGAGCGGTACAACATGGGTGGGTTCCCGTCGACGGTGTTCGTGACGCCCGAGGGGAACCACATCGCGGGCGCGACGTTCCTCGAACCCGAGGGGTTCCGGCAGGTGCTCCAGCGCGTCCGCGAGACCTGGGACGAGCAGGGGGAGGACGCGGGCCAGGTCCCCCGGTCGCTGCGGGGCGGCGAACCACCCCGCGGACCGGTCGACGGCGAGATCGAGCGTTTGCTCGCGGGACAGCTCGGCGACCAGTACGACACCGAGCACGGCGGTTGGGGGACCAGCGAGAAGTTCCCGCTCCCGGGCACCGTCGAGTTCGCGCTGAAGCGCGAGCGCGAGCAGGCGCTCCGGACCCTCGACGCCGTCTCCCGGAACCTCGCGGACGACGTCGACGGCGGGTTCTTCCGGTTCGCCCACGGCCGGGACTGGTCGGACCCCCAGCGCGAGAAGGTGCTCTCCGAGAACGCCAGCCTCCTCCGGGCGTTCGCCCACGCCTACCTCCACACCGGCAGCGAGGATTACCGCGATCCCGCCGAGGACGCCATCGACTACCTCACGGGGACGCTGTGGACGGGCGCGGCGTTCGGTGGCAGCGAGGCCGCCGGAGAGTACTTCGACGCCCCCGAGGACGAGCGCGCGAGCCACGAAGAACCCGACGTCGACGAGACGGCCTACGCGGACGTGAACGCGCTCGCTGCGGACGCTCTCTTGGCGTTCGCGTCGTACACCGACGACGAGACGGCGACCCGCTACGCGGAGCGCACGCTCGACTACCTCGCGGACAGCCTCGTCGACGACGGGACGGTCCGACACTTCGACGCGCCGGACGCCCCCGCCGGCTTGCTCGCCGACCGCGCGCACGTCGTCCAGGCGTTTGCCACGGCCGCACAGGTGCTCGGCGGCGACTACCTCGCCACCGCCGTCGACGTCGCAGACGGCACCATCGAGGACCTCCAGGACGCGACCGGCGCGTTCCAGGACGGACCCAGCGAGGACGTCGGCCTGCTCGACACGCCGCTCCGACCCATCGACGACGCCGCGACGTTCGCGAACGCGCTCGTCGACCTCCACTACCTCACCGGCGAGGAACGCTATCTGGACGCGGCGCGGGACGCGGTCGGCGCGTTCGCGGGCGCCGCCGACCGGATGGGCGTACAGGTCGCGAGCTACGGGACTGCGGCCTCTCGGGTGGTCGAAGGACCGCTCGTGGTCGCCGTCGCGGACGAGGCGGGCAGCGACCTCCACCGCGCGGCGCTCCGGATGGCCGACCACGAGAAGGTCGTTCTCCCGGACGCGGACGGCGAACCGGGGACGGCGTGGCTGGAAACCGGCGACGGCGCGACGGAGGCCGTGGACTCCCCGGAGGAACTCGCGAACCTCGTGGCGAGCACCCAGTAGCACGGCTGCGCCTCGATAAACCGTCGGTGCGTTTTTGGCGCCCGAATCCTAACGGACGACGAGATGGCTGATTTGAGGGACATCGGGCTCTCGGAGTACGAGGCGAGCGCCTACCGTGCGCTCCTCCGGACCGGTCCGGCAACCGCCAAGGAGTTGTCAGAGGAGAGCGGGGTACCGATGGGCCGCATCTACGACGTGCTCGGGAGCGTCGAGTCCCAGCACCTCGTCCGCAGTCAGGCCGCGAGTCGGCCGAAGAAGTACGTCGCCGTCGAACCGGACACGGCGCTCGACCGCCTGCTCGACGACCGGAAGCGCGAACTCCGCGAGAAGGCCGACCAGTACGAGTCGGTCGTCGACGACCTCACCCGCGACCTCCAGGACCCGACCGCCCCCGAGGACGGCTTCTGGACGGCCGCGCTCGGCCCCGACGACTCGCTGGGCCTGCTGCTCGAACGCCTCGACGCCGCCACCGACAGCATCGTCCTCGTCTCGGGCACCCCCTCCTCCAGTTTCGACTTCGACGACGTCAGCGGGCGCGTGTTCGGGCGCCTCGAGGCCGCCGTCGACCGCGGCGTCTCCGTCTCCGTGCTGATGTCCCAGGGCCTCGCGCGCTCGATGCCGGACGTCGTCAACGAGCGCTACGCCACGGACCTCGCCGACAGCCCCGACTACGAGGTCCGCGTCGGCGACGGCATCGACGGCAACGTGACCATCGTGGACGGCGCCGAGGTCTGCCTCGAGGTGTCGAACCCCGTCGAACCCGACGAGGCGTTCGCCATCATCGACCTCCAGGACGCGGAGTTCGCCGCCGACGTCTACGCCGCCTTCGAGGACAGCTGGACCGACGCAGACGCGCTCGACTGAACCCACTTCTTCGACCGTCCCCTCGCTCGACTGATTGGCCTGGGGCGCGTAGCTCGACGCATGGCCGACCCCCACCGCAGCACGCCCGAGACGGAGGAGAGCTACGGCATCCCAGAGGGTGACGGCGCCCTCGACTGGTCGTTCGTTGCCGACCGCCTCCGCGACCAGCAGACCTTCTGGCTCGCCACCACCCGGCCCGACGGCCACCCGCACACCCGCCCGGTGTGGGGCGTCTACGTCGAGGGCACGTTCTACTGCGGCGGCGGCGAGCGCACGCGCTGGGTCCGCAATCTCGCCGCGAACCCCGCCGTGAGCGTCCACTCCGAGAGCGGGACTGAGTTCGTGATTCTGGAGGGGCGCGCCGAACGCGTCACCGACGACGAGACCCAGGCGCGCGTCGACGACGCCTACGAGGAGAAGTACGACGTCCGCCACGGTTCACCGGTGTTCGCGGTGCACCCTGAGCGCGCGTTCGCGTGGGCGGCGTTCCCGACGGACGCGACGCGCTGGACGTTCTAGTTCCCGTTCACTTCTTCGCGGAGCGTCCCGAACTCCGCGATTCGCTCGGCGTGGGCGTTGTGCTGGTGGATGGACTCGTCGTTGGACTGCTTCATCGTCACCACGGCGTCGTCGTCGAGGTGGTCGAACTCCGCGACGACGCCCTCCGCCATCGAGCGCACGCAGTCCTCGACGAACTTCGCGTTCGCGTGAGCCGCGTAGGTCATGTGGTCCTCGTCCGGTCGCTTGGCCATGTTGTAGATGCGGGCGCTCATCGAGTCCCGCGCGAGGTCGACGATGTCCATCAGGTCGACCTCGGGGTCGCCCGCGGCCTCCACGGTGAGCGTCGCGTGCCCGCGCTGGCTGTGGCCCGCCTGCGGGACCTCCTGGAGGAACTTCCGCACCTCGCGCTCGCCGACGCCGAGGTCCCGCAGCGTCTCCCGCGCGGTCTCGCTCATCATCTGCTGGCTGCACGGACAGACCGTCATGCCGACGACGCGGGCGCCGATTTCCTCGCGGGTCGGTTCGTTCTCGCGGGCGGTCGCCGACGCGATGATGTCGACGGTGCCCTGGGTCGGGCGCTCGCTCGCCGGCGTTTCGTCCTGGATCATCAACTCGGCCTCCATCTTCACCGTCGCCGTCGTCGTGTAGTCGTGCTTCTCGAGCAGTCGCTCGGCGGTGTCTCCGCACATCTCCTCGACCTGGTAGACCCGCTCCGAGACGGCGGCCTCCAGGGTCTCGTCGATGACCTCCATGTTCCGGCTCATGTCGATTCCCTTCCGGCCCTGCGGGAGGTCGACGAACACCTCGAAGTCGGCCATCAGCGCGATCGGGCGCTTGTCCTCGCGGGCGATCTTCACGAGCTTCTCGACCCCCGTGACGCCGACCTGGCTGAGTCCGACCCTGACGTCCGGCTCGGTCGCCTGCACGTCCGGAAGCTGCTGGCTCATTGCTCGCGGCTACGTGTGGCGGCTCACTAACCCTTTCCCTTCCGGCACCTCACTCCAGTTTGTTCAGCGCCTGGAAGAAGTCCGTCTCCGGGCCCGCGACCCGCGCCGGGTCGTCCGTGGTACGAACCGTCACGACCGCCGGCGTCTCGACGTGCTCGCGGTTCCTGCCGTCGCTGGAGACGACCGCGTTCTCCGGGCCGTCGACGCGCACAGTCACCTCGCTGTCCACGCCCGCCACCAGCGGCGGCATCGGCTCCGTGGGGCACATCCCCGTCACCACGAGGGCGTCGACGCCCGGCTTGACGAGCGGGCCGCCCTCGCTGAGGTTGTACGCCGTGCTCCCGGTCGGCGTCGACACGAGCACGCCGTCGGCGTGCGTCGCCTCGTACAGGGAGCCGTCCACGCGCACTTCCACGTCCACCCCGTGGCCGTGGCCGCGCTGCTCGCCGGCCACGACCACCTCGTTGAGCGCGGGATTCAACGACCAGTCCTCCCCCGTCGCAGTGACCCGCGGCACCTCCCGGTAGCTGACTTCACCGGTCTCCTCGTACCGCCTGACCTCCCGGCGCGTCGCCTCGACGGCCTGCCCCGGGTCGACGGCGTTCAGGAAGCCCACCTCCCCGAGGTTCACGCCGAGGACTGGTGTCGACCCCGCGCCCCGCGCGGCGAACAGGAACGTCCCGTCGCCTCCGATGCTCACGACCAGTTCGCAGGCGTCGAACGTGTCGACGTCGCGACCCTCGGCGTCGAGCGAGGCCGCCGTCGCCGTGTCCAGCCACACCTCGACGTCCTCGTCGGCGAGTAACTCCCGCAGGTCCGCCGCCAGGTACGCAGCGCGAGAGTTCCCGCGCTGTGCGACGATTCCAACGCGCATACCGACTATCGCACGGGCGCCCTTGAAAAACCCGCGGGCGGCGGAAACTACTTTTCGCTGTGTCCCAACGGCCGAGGTATGGAATCGACGGCGCGTCCCGTCGCGGGCTGGAGGCGTCACCGTGGCTGAGGACGACGACGACTGGTTCGAGGAGGCGTTCGACGACGAGGCCGAGGAGTCGGCCGACCAGTCCGGGGACTCGCCAGTCGACGATGAGGCGGTTGACGGACCGCCGGGAGACGCGGGGGAGGCCGCCGACGAACCGCCGGGAGACGCGGACGAGGCTACCAGTGACGACGACGGCCCGGAGGATGACGACCCGGCCGACGCACTCGACCTGGGGGACGAACCGACGCCGGACGCGGACGACAGGAGCGACTTCGGCGGCGACGACCCGGACGACTTCGCGAACGCGTTCGGCGGCGGGGGTGGCGCCCAGGGCGATGGCGACGAGCTCTTCGAGGACGACTTCGCGGACGCGTTCGGCGGCGGTGGCGCCGGCGGCAGCGGCGGTGGGGGCGGTTCCCAGGGCGGTGGCGACGGAACCTTCGGATTCGACATCGACGGCGACGCCGGCGGCGGGGCGCCCGGCGGCTTCGAGGAGGAGGCGGAGTACGACTCGGATATTCCCCGCATCAACATCGGCATCGAGGGCCTCGACGAGATGATCCAGGGCGGCGTCCCCGAGCGCTCGCTGATGGTCGCCGTCGGCGAAGCCGGCACCGGGAAGACCACGTTCGGCCTCCAGTTCCTCCAGGAGGCCGTCGAGAACGGCGAGCGAGCCGGCTTCATCACGCTCGAGGAGTCCCGCGAGCGAGTCGTCCAGAGTGCCGTCGACAAGGGCTGGGAGTTCGACAGGCACATCGACGACGGGAACCTCGCTATCATCGACATCGACCCCATCGAGATGGCGAACTCCCTCACCAGCATCCGCAATGAACTCCCCCGCCTCGTCGAGGAGTTCGGTGCCAGCCGACTCGTGCTGGACTCCGTCTCCCTGCTGGAGATGATGTACGACGACCAGTCCAAGCGCCGCACCGAGATCTACGACTTCACGAAGTCGCTGAAGGAGGCCGGCGTCACCACGATGCTCACCAGCGAGGCCAGCGAGGACAACCCGTTCTCCTCGCGGTACGGCATCATCGAGTACCTCACCGACGCCGTCGTCGTCCTCCGCTACATCCGTCCGGAGGACTTCCGGGAGACCCGCCTCGCCGTCGAGATCCAGAAGATACGGGACGCCAACCACTCCCGCGAGACCAAACCGTACGAGATCACCCACCAGGGCATCAGCGTCTACCGACAGGCGAACATCTTCTGACGGACCTTTTGCGCTGCGCGCGCGGCGGCAGAGCCGCCGCTCGCTCGGCAAAAGCTACGCTAAAAGCACTCCTCCTTCACTTCGCGCTGACGCGCTCCGTTCGGTCGTCGGCCGCTGCTCGCTCACTTCATTCGCTCGCAGCGTGAACCGGCGACCTTCCGGGTCCTCCGGACCACTCGGTCGCTGGATTCCTCCACTACTGGTCGCGTAGGTTCAAGTAGGAGAGCGGGGCCAACCCGGCGCGTGAGCTGATTACCGACGCGGGCCGGCCGAGGCGGGAGTGCGGCGACCCGGACCGCGACCAGAACGCGCCGCCTGTACGCCTTAGCGGACGATAGTCACCGGCATCGGCGAGCGGCGCACCACGCTTTCGGCGACGCTGCCGAGGAGGATGCGGGTCACGCCGGCCCGGCCGTGGCTCCCCATCACGATGTGGTCGAAGTCGTTCTCCTCGGCGTACTCCACGATGGTGCGGCTCGGTCGGCCGACCTCTGTCGCGGTGTCGAGGGGGCCGTTGCCGTACTCCTCGGCGGTGTCGTTGGCCGCCTCGAACAGCTCGTCGGCCGCTCCCTTCGCCTGTTCGAACCACTCCTCGGAGTAGCCTGGGCCGGTCGCCTGGGCCGTGTACCCGGCCTCGATAGGGTCGATGATGTTGATGACCGTGATGTCGTCGGACTCGAACTCCCGGAGGGCGTACTCCAGGGCGTCCTGGGACTGCTCGGAACCGTCGATGGGGACGAGAATCCTCGACATGGTGAGACGTTCGTCGTCCCACTCAAAAAGCGGCGGGGGTAATTCCCACTAGTCGCGACCGTGGCGCGTCAGGCACGTCGGCAGCCCGCAGATTTCGACGGGTTCGGAGTTGTCCGGCGAGTAGACGACCATCTGTCCCTTCTCCATGTAGGGGACCTTCGACTGGAGCTCCGCGGGGATGTTCACGGCCTTGATTGCGTCCTCGTCGCCGAGGTTCAACACCACAGTCGTGTTCACCTGCTTGAACACCGGGTCGGCGATATCCTGGGGGTCCTGCGTGATGAGAAAGAGGCCGAGGCGCTCCTTGCGGCCCTGCTTGGCGGCCTCGGTGAACTTCCCGACGACCTTGGTCGCCTGCACGCTGTCGGCGTCCGCGAGGAAGTTGTGCGCCTCGTCCATTCCGACGACGAGCGGCGTCTCCTTGATCGACTCGTAGGTCGGGTCGTTCGAGAGCTTCTGGTCGACGAGCAGGCTCGACACCGCCAGCACCACCGTCTCGGCGGCCCGCGAGTTGCTGATGTGGTACGTCGGCACGACCGAGAGGCGGCCGGGCCGAACGAACTGGCGGTCCGAGACCAGGTCGGTGATGGAGCGGGCGTCCTGGTCGAACAGCCCCGATGGCATGTTGTGGACGCGGCGCAGCACGGCTTCGTAGGTCGCCTCGTGGACGCGCCCGCTCTCGTCGAGTTCCTCCTTGAGGGCCGGGTCGTCGAGGAACGTACAGAACTCCTCGTACGTCCCCGACCGGCCGTAGTTCCCGAAGAACCGGTCGAGGAGCAGCGTGAGCGCGCCGTACTGGTTGTCGTTGAGGCCGCTGGAGGCCACCAGCCACGGGTTCGAGCGCACCATCGAGAACGGCACCGTGAACTCGACCTGCTCGGCGCCGTGGTGGTCCGCGGCGTACGACGCGTCGCCGACCTTCGGCACGAACGCGACGGTGTCGTCGTGACCGCCGTGGGCGAGCCCCTGGGTCTCCCAGTCGCGCTCGTCGCTCACGTCGGCCTCGGGGTTGTCGTCGTGCATCTGGGCGTACTCGTCCTGCGGGTCGAACTGGACGACCGCCATCCGGCGCTCCGCACCGCCCGAGTCGACGGGGTAGCGGCGGTCCCCGTGGAGGTACTGCCGCAGGACGTTCTTCGCGGAGTGGGTCTTCCCGGAGCCGGTGCCGCCGGCAACGAGCGTGTGCCGGAAGACGAGGGGGTCGCCGGACTCGTAGTCGTCTTTCACCCGGTAGTCGATGGTCGGCGGTTCCGCTGCGGTCCGCACCTTCTCCCCGCCCACGGAGAGGTGGCCGAGGAAGACCCCGTCCTCCGGAATCTTCAGCCCGGTCTTGATCTCAGTGGCGTCGTCGGCCGCCCGAACTATCGTCTCGGGTTTCGGCACGCGGTCGGGCATCCGGCGCTTCAGGTCGCCCTGGTCCGAGTAGAGGACGGCGACGGGGTCGAGTTCCGCGAGGAACTTGTAGTCCTGTTCGTCGACGCCGTCGCTGCGCATCGCCCGCCGGGCGTGAATCTCCGTAGCGTCGTCGCTCTGGAACGCCTGGACGTACTCGAGCCCCGTGATCTTGCAGAACAGTTTCTCGCCGCGGGGGTACGGCGCGACGAGGTACGTGCCGAGGCGGACAGCCGACCGGTTGCCGGCGGTGACGTAGGCCTTCAGTGCGGTCTCCTGGCCGTCCTCGTGGATGCGGAGTCCCTCCGAGACAGCCAGCGCGCCGAGGCCCGCGTCGTCGCCGACGTCGTCGAGGTCCGCGCGCTGGAAGTCGTCTTCGTCGTCGCCCGCGTCGGTCGCACCACTGCCCGCCTCGTCGCGGTCGTGGTCGGCGAAGTCCCCGAGGTCGCTCATGGCGCGTCCGTCACGGGCCGCCTACAAACCCCTTTCCCTCGAACCGGAACGCCTTAGACGCTTGTCGTGTGCCATCCGGTGATGCTCTCCAACGTAGAGAACACGGCCGTGCGGGCGTGTCTCGCCGGCGGTCGCCACCTCCGCGACCGGTTCGGCGACGAGGTCGACGCTGAGTTCTCCAGACACGACGTGAAGGCCGCGGCCGACCGTGCGTCCGAGGAGCGGATGCTCGAGGTGATTCAGTCTTCTCACCCTGAACACGCGGTGTACGCCGAGGAGTCCGGCAACGTGTCCACAAACGGCGACTACCGCTGGATAGTCGACCCCCTCGACGGAACGAACAACTTCGTCTCGGGCCTCCCGTCGTTCGCGACCGCGGCGGTGGTCCTGGACGATGAGGGGCCGGTCGTCGGTAGCGTCTACGTCCCTGTCGCCGACGACCTCTACGTCGCCCGGCGCGGTGAGGGCGTGCGCCACGAGGGCGACCCGGTTCGCGCCGAGAGCGACACCCCGCCCGAGAAGGCGACGGTCGGGTTCGTCATCGGGCACGACGTGAAACTCGACGGGCGGCTCGAGGAGGCCGGCCGGATGCAGGACGCAGTCGGCGACGCCACGAAGCGCGTGGTCGAGAGCTGGTCGCCCTGCGTCCACTGGGGCGCGCTGGCGAGGGGGCGACTCGACGGGATGGTCTGTTTCCACCCGGACGACGAGGAACAGTACGTCGGTGAACTGCTCGTCTCGGAGGCGGGCGCGTCGATAGCACGGCCAGGCGACGGCCGCTACGTGGCGGCGACGAACGAAGCGGTCCGCGAGGCGCTGTTGACAGCCATCTCGTGACGTGCGACCCGGCCACGGGCTTATGGTCGTCGCCCCCTCAGTAGGACCTATGTTGCTGGTGCGCGGTTCGGCGGGCGGGACGACGCTCACGGGGGCGCTGTACGAGCGCGGCGAGGACTCGCCGTCGTTTAGGGGCGCCCCCGACGAGGCCGCGCCATACGTCTGGGTCTGCGACGAGTTCTACGCCGTCGAGAGCGGGGGGAGCGTCCAGCAGGTGGACGGCGAGGACGTCAACCTGGCGTTCGAGTCGCCGATGCCCCGGGGGTTCGAGACCCGGGAAGTCGCGCTTGACGCGGCCCGCGAACACGTCCGCACGCAGTTCGCCCGCATCGGCATCGACCCCGACGACGTGGAGATAGAGGTCGTCCGCGAGCACGAGGTCGACGCGTAGCGAGACGACAGAATCAGCCGTCCGTGGTGTAGGTGTCGAACGCCCGGACGGCCGTGCGCACGCCGACGAGGGCGGCGCCACCGGCGAGCGCGACGCCGGCGACCAGCGTGCCCACGCGGACTGCCGACGCGCTGACGCCGAGCGCCTCGGCCACGAGGTCGGCGGCCGTCGGCGACTGGACGCCCGTCGCGATGCCCGCGGTCACCAGGAAGACGATTGTGTAGACGCCGAACGCCCACAGCGACGGGACCACGGCTTCGCGGCTCCGGGTGATGGTTGTCGCCTCGAACTTCGGGAACGCCGTGCCGACGCCGACGGCGACGGCGGCAGCCAGCGGCGGCAGCACGGCAGCGGCGACGACCGTGCAGACGACGGCGAGCGGCGGGAGCGGGCTGAGTACGGCGAGGACGGCGGTGAGGACGAGCGTGATTGGGCCGCCGAGGAGCGCGCTCGCGGTGACGAGGCCGCCGACGAACTCCCGGCCCGTGACGCCCGTGATGGCGGAGACGGGGAGCACCGCGCCCTCGTCACCGAGCGGGTTGAGCGTGAACAGCGCGCCGGTGAGCCAGGCGCCGTACAGCGCGATGGTCGTGGGGAGCAGGCTCGTGACCCGGCCGGCCTCGACGCTCGCCTGGATGGGCGTGACGAGGACGAAGATCGGGTAGGCGACGTAGAGCAACTTGATGGGAGCGCGGCGGGCGCGCAGCCAGCTCTTGCGCGCGACCCACGCGGTCCGCCGGCCGAGCAGACCGTCGAGGCGGCCGCCGGAGACGGAGTCGGTCTCCCGCGCCCTGGCGTCGACGCCGTCGTCGTACCACCGGCGCTCGGAGACGCGGACGCTCGCGAGGACGGCGAGCCCGGAGACGACAGCGGAGCCGACGACCACCGCCACCGCCTGGAGCGCGCTCGCGGCGTCGAGAACCGGGAGCAACGCGAGGTCGCTGTACCAGGCGACGGGCGAGGCTCGGAACGTCTCGATGATGGGGTCGATGACGACGGCGAGCGTGTTCGTGAGGATGAGCCCGAAGTACGCGACGAAGACGAGCGCGCCGAGTGCAGCCTTGTAGCGCGCGACGAGTTCGGACTGCCCGAGCAGGTAGCCGACGGCGGCGCCGAGCGGGTAGCCGACGAGGAACGCCGTCACGGTCAACGCGACCACGGCGAGGACGGTCAGCGGGAACGCCAGCGGCTCGCCCGCGCCGACGGCGAACCCCGCGCTCGCGACGACCAGCGGCACGGTGACGAAGCCGGTGACGCGGACGTAGCCCGAGAGCAGCAGGCCGCCGACGACGTCACGCGCGGGCACCGTCGTGAGGTAGCCGTCGCGGACGTCGATGTCGCCGATCTGGATGACCGTCATGTACGCCGCCATGAAGAGGACGAACGCGCCGAGGCCGGCCGGGACGAGCGCGACGAGTTCGGCCGCCTCGCCGGGGTTTTCGACGAGCGCTTGGCCCGCCAGGTATGCGCCGTACGTCGCGGCCGCCGTGAACCCCAGGCCGAGCAGCGCGACGAGGCCGAACGCGAGAACCTGGACGACGCTCTTCGAGCGGAACTTCCGCCAGCCCACCCGCAATTCGTTGCGCGCGATGGCGTAGGAGTGGCGGGCGTTGGGGAGGCCGGGCATCGTCTAGGCCTCCTCGCCGATGCCGCCGGTCACCTCGAGGAAGACGTCCTCAAGCGTGCGCTCCTCGCCGGACTCCGCGCGGGACTTCAGGCCGCCGGGTGACCCCTCCGTCACGAGGCTGCCGTCGTAGAGGACGCCGACCGTGTCGGCGAGTTCGTCGACGACCGGGAGGATGTGCGTCGAGAGGAAGACGGTGGCGTCGCCCTCGGCGAGGTGCGCGATGGTGTCCCGGACGGTGCGGGCGGCCCGCGGGTCGAGCCCGGAGGTCGGTTCGTCGAGGAACAGCACGTCCGGGTCGTGGAGCATCGCCTGGATGATGCCGACCTTCTGTTTCATCCCCTTGGAGTACGCGGAGATTCGCTTGTTGCCGTCGTCGGCCAGCGAGAACCGCTCGAGGAGGTCCTCGATGCGCTCCTCGGCGTCGGCCTCGGGGAGGTCCCGCAGGCCGGCGATGTAGCGGAGCTGCTCCCGGCCCGTGAGTTCGGCGTGCAGCGGCGGCTCCTCGGGGAGGTAGCCGATGTTCGAGACCACGGCCTCGCGGTTCGAGACGTCTGCGCCAGCGACCGTGGCCGTGCCGTCGCTGGGCTTCGTCAGTGTCGTGAGCATCCGCATCGTCGTCGTCTTCCCGGCGCCGTTCGGGCCGAGGAAGCCGTAGACGCTGCCCGCGGGGATGGTGAGGTTGAGGCGCTCGACGGCTGTCGTGTCGCCGTACCGCTTCGTCAGATTCTGTGTCTCGATGGCGCGGTCGCTCATTGCCGGAACTCTCGGCTGCCCCGTCTTAAAAGTGGACGAGTGTTCTCCGTGCGCGAACCCGCCTCGTCCGCCGCCTCACTCCCAGCGCTCGTCGTCGTAGTTCTCGTCCTCGCGGCTGTCGAAGGCGCGCTCGAGTTTCCTCACGAGTTCGCCCTTCTCCGCGGCGCCGATGCGGGCGAGTTCGTCGGCCTTCCCCACCGGCTTCGGCGGTCCCGCCTCGGTGGCGACCTGGCTGGTGACGTAGCGCTCGACGGCTGCGCGGACATCCTCGTCGCGGGCGAACGCGCAGGGCAGTTCGACCTTGTGTACGAGGTCCGTCCGGGGGTCGTAGACCACGAAGAACGCCACCTCGTACGCTTTTGCGTCGAGTTCGCGTTCCACGCCGAGCTCGTCGGCGTCCGCGAACACGCCGTCCGCGCCGAGCGTCGAGGTGAACCAGCCGGTCCACGTCAGTTCGTCGGTGAGGCGCTGGTGGTCCTCCCCGTCGAAGTCGCGGCGTTCGAGCACCTGCGCGAAGAACGCGGCGTCGCTCGCCCACGGTGTCGGCCGGCCGCGGTCCCGGAGCGCGCGTACGAGCGCCTGGCTCGCGGGGCTCTTTACGAACCCCGCCAGTGGGACCTCCTGCTCGGCGAAGCGCTCGACGAGGCGGACGTAGTTCTCCAGCACCTCGCCGACGAGTTCGTTCTCGGTGACGAGGTCCGCGACGCTCGCGTGGCGGTCGGCCCAGTTCACCAGTTGCTTCGGGTAGACCGGGCCGTCGAGCAGCAGTAAACTGTCGACCTGGTCGGCATGTTCCAGCGCGTGGTGGCTCTCGGCGAGGTAGAGCGCGAGGCCGTGGACGACGCGCTCCTGGTCGCGGGCGAGCGGCGCGGTGTGGACGATGCGCCCGCGGCTGAACCCCTCGTCCCACTGCCGCCAGTCCGTGTTCGTGCGGACGGTGGCGTCGTTCGAGTGGACGCTCGTGATGACCGTCCGCGAGCGGTGGAGGCCGAGGTCGGAGGGCGTGGCGCTCATCGCGGCCTGCGCGAGGTCGAGGACGAGCCCGTTCTTGAACGTCCGCGGGTTGATGGTGCCCGAGTCGAGGCCGTGGGCGCTGTCGAACGGCGACGGCTGGAGCGCGAGTTCCTCGATAGGTGCAGCCGACCGCCGCTGCTCGGCGAGCGGTTCGAGGACGACGCCGCCGTCGCCGTACAGCGGGTCGAGGAAGTTCTCCCACGTCTCCTCGGCCACGTCGCGGTGTTCCTCGGCGTCCACCTCGTGGCGGATCTGGCGCGCGAGGTCCGCGATGCCGTCGAAGTGGACGGGGTCGAGGGTCATGCCACCGTCTGTTCGGCCGAGCACCAAATACCCCGTCGTTCGCGTTTGGGTGAGTAGCGCCCATTTGCGATGTCTGCTAACACGTCCACGACATCCAGAAAGCCCCGGCGTGCTCGCTGCCTGCGGCTCGCTGCGCGCTTCGTTCGCTACGCTCACTCCAGTGCTTACGTCGCCTCGGTTAGCGAGCACGCCGCCCCTTTCAGTCCCACCCGGTACCGGCTGTCCGACCGGCCAATGGGAGGACTGAAAGGGGCGGCCGTCTCGGCGAACCCGGACGATGTAAGTACCGCAGGCCGAAGGCCGAGGAGCGCAACGAGTCCGGGTTCGCCGAGACGGCCGGGGCTTTCTAGGTATCCGAAGTGAAGTCTGCTGTCCTAAGCTACACCGGACCTGCGACCACGAACGACACCTAAATGAGCGCGGCAACCGCATCCAGAATCATGCAGGCCGCGCTCGTGATTCTCGACGGCTGGGGGCTCGGCGACCACGACAGGCTGGACGCCGTGAAGGCCGCGGACACCCCGAACTTCGACGAGTACACCCGCCGGGGCGCCGACGGCACGCTCACCACCACCGGCCGCCACGTCGGGCTTCCGGAGGGGCAGATGGGGAACAGCGAGGTGGGCCACCTCACCATCGGGTCGGGCCGGGTCGTCCTCCAGGAGTACACGCGCATCGAGGACGCCATCGCGAAGGACGAACTCTGCGAGAACGACGCTATAGCGGGCGCCTTCGACCACGTCGCGGAGACGGGTGGGCGCGTCCACCTGCTGGGGCTCGTGAGCGACGGCGGCGTCCACTCCGACCACGAGCACGTCCACGCACTCATCGAGTGCGCAGCGGAGCGGGGCGTCGAGGCGACGACACACGCGTTCACGGACGGTCGTGACACTTCCCCGCACGGCGGGGAGGAGTACCTCGAGACGCTCGAATCCGTCGTCGACGAGCACGGAACCGGCGACGTCGCCACGGTCACCGGTCGCTACTACGCGATGGACCGGGACCAGAACTGGGACCGGACGAGACGGGCCTACGACGCCATCGTCGACCACGAGGCCGACCACCGTGCCGCGTCCGCGGTCGACGCGGTGCGGGAGAGCTACGACCGCGAGACCACCGACGAGTTCGTCGAACCCACGCTCGTCGAGGGTGGGGCCGCGCTGGCCGACGGGGACGCCGTGATCTTCTGCAACTTCCGGTCGGACCGGGCGCGGCAACTCACGCGGCTGCTCGCGGACATCCGGCCCGACGACTGGGAGTTCGACACTCACCCGCCGGACGTCCCGGTTGTCACGATGACGGAGTACGACAGGACGTTCGACTGCCCGGTCGCGTTCCCGTCGCGGCAGCCCGAACAGACGCTCGGCGACGTGCTCGCGGACCACGGCCTCGGCCAGCTCAGAGTCGCCGAGTCAGAGAAGTACGCCCACGTCACGTACTTCCTCAACGGCGGCCGCGAGGTGGAGTTCGACGGCGAGATACGGCGCATCGTCGAGAGTCCGGACGTCCCCACCTACGACCGCCAGCCGGAGATGAGCGCGGCGGGCGTCACCGACACCGCCCTCGACGTGCTCGACAGCGAGGACCCGGCCGTGCTCGTGTTGAACTACGCGAACCCCGACATGGTCGGCCACACCGGCGACTACGAGGCCGCCATCGACGCCGTCGAGGCCGCCGACGACCAACTCGGTCGGCTGGTCCCCGCACTCCGCAGTTCTGGCGCGGACGTCCTCCTCACCGCCGACCACGGCAACGCCGACGACATGGGGACCGCCGACGAACCCCACACAGCGCACACGTTCAACCCCGTCCCGTTCGTCTTCCTCGACGCCGACGCGGCGGACGAGGACCTCTCCGGCGGTCACGCGGTCCGCGAGGGCGGCGCGCTCCGGGACGTCTCCCCGACGCTGCTCGCGCTGCTCGGTATCGACCAGCCCTCGGAGATGACCGGCGAGTCGCTGCTCGACTAGTTGTCGTCCTGCTCGCGGGAGACCCGCTCGTGGGCCTCCTTGCGGCTCATTCGGTCCGTGTTCTCGGCCTCGCGGCGCACGAAGTAGTAGAGCGCGAGCGCTCCCAGGAGGGACAGCAGCAGGAAGAACGCGAAGAACACCCCGGTGGTTGCCATATCTCGGGCTGGCTCCCGCGAGCAGTTAGTCGTTCTGTTCGCCGGCAAAGTCGTCGCTGCGGTAGACCACGTCGCCGTCGACGACCGTCGCGGCCACGCCGATGTCGCGGATCGATTCGCGGTGCTCCCACGGCGAATCGTCGAGGACGACGAAGTCCGCGACGCCGCCGAGTTCGACGGTCCCCATCCGGTCCTCGGCGAAGCCGGCGTACGCGCCGCCCGCGGTGTACGCCCGGAGCGCCTCGGTGACAGAGAGTTGCTGTTCCGCGGCCGGCGCGTTCACCGCGTGGTGGACGCCCAGCAGCGGGTCGAGTGGCATGCAGTCGCTGCCGAACGCGAGCGGCACGCCGGCGTCGAGCATCGTCCGGAACCGGTTGCTCCCCTCGCGGCGCTCGGTGCCGAGGCGGTCCTCGTAGAGGCTCTCCTCGCCCGCCCACTTCAGGAAGTTCGGCTGCATCGACGCGACGACGCCGAGGTCCGCCATCCGCTCGATGGCCTCGTCGCTGGCGAGTTCGGCGTGCTCGACGCGGTGGCGGCTCGCTCCCGCGTCGGCGCACGTCTCGTAGGCGTCGAGCACCGCGTCGATAGCTTCGTCGCCGATGGCGTGGGCGGTCACCTGGAGGCCGAGGTCGTCGGCCTCGCGGACGAGTTCGTGGAGTTCCTCCGGGTCGACGACCCACGTCCCCGTCTCGTCGGGCGCGTCGGCGTACGGCTCCGAGAGCTTCGCGGTGCGACCGCCGAGGCTGCCGTCGGTAAACGTCTTCACGCCGCCGACCTCGACCATGCCGGAGCCGTGGTTCGTGCGCAGGCCGGTCTCGCGGACGGCGTCCAGGTGGTCGCTCCAGTAGTTGAGGCGCACTCGGACGGTGAGTTCGTCGGCGAGCGCGAGTTCGCGGACCGCCCGCGGCGCGTCGGAGTTCCGGGCCATGTCGTGGACGGCGGTCACGCCACGTTCGTTGGCCTCGCGCTGGGCAGCACGGACGAGTTCCTTCGTCTCCGCCGGCCCCGGGTCGGACGCGTCGTAGATGACTTCCACGGCGTCCTCGACGATGCGGCCGTCCCCGAGCACGTCGTCGTCGGGCATCTCGTCGCCGAACTCCTCGAGGGCGACGCCGTTGACTGTCGCCGTGTGCATGTCCTCGCGGATGGCCGCGACCGGTCGGTCCTCGCTGACGGCGTCCAGGTCGGCCTGCACGATGTCGTCGGCGTCCCAGGCGCTCTCGTCGTAGCCGTAGCCCAGGACCCAGCCGTCGCTCTCGGCCGCTCGCTCGCGGAGGCGGTCGGCGACGTCGCCGGGGCCGCTGGCGCCGCGGAGGTCCGCGTGGAGGCCGTACTGCCCGACGGTCTCCATGTGCGTGTGGGCGTCGACGAACCCCGGCAGGAGGACGCGGCCGCCGAGGTCCACCACGTCCGTCCCCACGCCGTTCAGGAAGTCGACGTCGTAGTCGCTCGTGAGGCGCACCACGCGGCCGTGTCGAACCGCGACGGCGTCGTAGGGCTCGTCGCCGGCGAGCGTGTGCACCTCGCCGTTCTGCAGAATCAGGTCGGCGGGCGCTGTCATACTACTCTCGGGGTCGCGCGGTGGCAAAGACGTTGGGGAAGCGGTCGGGGGCGGACCGGGGCGCTACTGGTTCGCGATGCGCTGGGAGACCGTTCCGCGCCAGTCGTCGAGGTTCTCGCGCAGCGCGTCGTAGTCGTACTGGACGGTCTCCGCGGGGACGTGGGCGTACTGCCGGACGTCCTCGGGGAGCGAGGCGTCCGTGACGGTCGGGATGCCGACGTTCTTCACGGCGGTGGTCTGCTGGGTCTTAGCGTCCAGCATGAAGTTCGCGAACTCGTGGACGAGTTCTTCCTTCCCAGCGTCCGCGAAGCGGGCGGTGCCGGAGACGTAGGCGTAGCCCTGGTCGTTCGGGAACGCGATCTGGTGGCGGCTCATGTCGACATCGCTCTGGGCGGCGTACACCTGGTCGGTGCTGTAGGACATCACCATCGGCGCCTCCTCGTTGGAGTAGGCGCTGTAGGCGGCGTTCCACGACCCGGTGGTGCGGAGGCCGTTGTCGAGCAGGCGCTCCCAGTAGTCGAGGTAGCCGTCGGTGCCGTACTCGTGGACCGTCCACAGCAGGAAGCTGAGTCCCGTCACCGTGTTCTGCGGGCTCGGGAGGATGAGGCTGTCCGCCCACGGCTCCCGCGTGAGGTCATCGAGGCTCTCGGGTTCGTCGACCTCGTCCTCGTCGTAGACGATGCAGACGTAGGAGGAACCGGTGGGGAGCACGCGGTTCTGCGGGTCGAAGCGGTAGCCGTCGACGATATCCCGCGAGTTCGGGACGCGGTCGGTGTCGAAGCCCTCGAACAGCGACGCCTCGAGTTCCCGGTCCGCGCGGACGAGGTCGGTCGGCGTGACGCCGACGTACATGTCGGCGCCGAGGTCGACGCCCTGTTTCCGGCGCTCGATGAAGCCGTTGAGTTCGTTCTCGCGGACGACCCACTCGAGGGTCGTGTCGTGGCGCGCCTCGAACTCGGCTTTCACCCAGTCGCCGGCACTGGTGGAGACGGCGTCGACGTACGACTGCGTCGTGCCGACCTTCAGCGTGTCCGGGTCGCCACTGGGGCTGGCGACATCCAGGCACCCTGCCAGTCCGAGCGCAGCGGCACCCCCGACGGAGGCGAGAAAGCGGCGACGCGACGTCATTGGTCGCTCACCGCCTCGCGGCCGAGGTGGGCCTCCACGCGGTCGACCTTCTCCTCGACGGCCAGGTCCTCCGCCTTGAAGTGGTCAATCTTCAGGTTCGTGCTGACCCTCTCGGCGTCGAGGGCCTCGTGGGCGCCGCGTGCGGCGGCGAACACCTCCTCGACGGAGTCGGCCTCGATGGTGGTCTCCATCGGGTTGGTCTCGTAGCGGACGTCGAACTCCTCGAGGGCGTCGATGGCCTTCGCGATCTCCTCGTCGAAGTCGACCTCCGGGCTGTCCAGCGGTGCGACCGACAGCATCGCGGTAACGGTCATACCACCACGTCGAATTACTCAGTGATATAACCAACTATTTCCGCCGGGCGGCACGGAAGGGGAACCTTCAGGACGCCGGCGCGCCGACTCCGGAGCATGACCGACGCTGACGACCTCGCCGACCGCGTGCAGGCCGGCGACCTCCGACTCTACGAACTCGAATCCCACGCCGACGCGGACACCGCGGCGGCAGCGCGCCGCGAACTGCTCGCCCGCGAGACGGGCGCCGACCTCGGCGCGACGGGGTCGTTCACGTTCGACGCCGAGTCGGTCGACTCGGCCATCGAGAACCTCGCCGGCGGCACGCAGCTCCCGCTCGGCGTCGCCGGCCCGCTCGCGGTTTCGGGGGGCGCGGCCGACGACGAGTTCTACCTCCCACTCGCCACCACGGAGGGCGCGCTCGTCGCCTCCGTCAACCGCGGCTGCTCGGCCATCACGGCCGCCGGTGGCGCCAATGCCCGCGTCACGAAGGTCGGGATGACTCGTGCGCCCGTCTTCCGGGTCGCGGACGTGACCGAGGGAGCCGAAGTCGCCGAGTGGGTCGGCGAGAACGTGGACGTACTCGCGGAGGCCGCCGAGTCCACCACCAGCCACGGCGAACTCCAGGACGTGACCCCGTACGTCGTCGGCGACAACGTCTACCTCCGGTTCAGCTACGACACGAAGGACGCGATGGGGATGAACATGGCCACCATCGCCACAGAGGCCGCCAGCGAGGTGGTCGAGCGCGAGACGCCCGCGGAACTCGTCGCGCTCTCGGGGAACCTCTGCACGGACAAGAAGCCGGCCGCCATCAACGCCGTGGAGGGCCGGGGCCGCAGCGTCACCGCCGACGTCACCATTCCCCGCGACGTCGTCGAGGACCGCTTCGACACGACCCCGGAGGCCATCGAGGAGGCCAACACGCGGAAGAACCTCGTCGGCTCCGCGAAGGCCGGAAGCCTCGGGTTCAACGCCCACGCGGCGAACGTCGTCGCGGCCGTCTTCCTCGCGACCGGCCAGGACGCCGCCCAGGTCGTCGAGGGGTCGAACGCCATCACCACCGTCGAGGCACGGGACGAGGCGCTCTACGCCTCCGTGACCTTCGCGAGCCTCGAGGTCGGCACCGTCGGCGGCGGCACGAAACTCCCGACCCAGCGGGAGGCTCTCGACGTGCTCGGCGTCCGGGGGAGCGGCGACCCGGCCGGCGCGAACGCGGACGCGCTCGCCGAGGTCATCGCGGCGGGCGGCCTCGCGGGCGAACTCAGCCTCCTCGCGGCGCTCGCGTCCCGCCACCTCTCCTCGGCCCACGCCGAACTCGGTCGCTGAGACCGCCGGCAACACTTATTGCATCACCGACACGAGAGCGGAGCATGAACGACGTGAACCTCCGCGAAGTCGCCCTCCAGTTCGGGACCACTGGCGTCGCCACGACGCTGGTGCTGACCGGCGCCGCCGTCGTCGCCGACTTCCCGCTGAAACTGCTCGGAATGATTCTGACGGGCATCCCGCTGTTCGTCGTCCCCGGCATCGTCGGCATCACCGACGCGGGCATCGAAACCGCCGCCGCGAGCGCACGCATCGGCGCCTCGACGGGCGATCCCGGGCAGTACCAGGCGGGGAACGTCATCCCGATTCCGAACCCACTGCAGGCCGTCTGCTGGCTCTGCGGCGTCGGCGTCGCTGGCGTCGTCCTGCTCGCGCTGACGGCCTGACCAGTTTCACTTTCGCCCCGCGGCAGACACAGGGTTATTTTCCTCACTGTCGACGGTCGTAATATGCGCGCTCACGGCGACCCCGACGACGGAGCCCCGTCCGCACTGGCAGTGCGCGCGCTCCGCGTCCTCAAACTCCTGCTCACGGTGCTCGTGCTCGCCCTCACGCTCCTCCGGGCGCTCACCGGCGGCCCCGTCTGAGTTCCCCTACAGCTCCCGGTACCGGCCGCCCGACTCCGAGACCTCGCCGGCCCGCTTCAGTTTCGCCAGCGCGCGCTCCACGTAGTCGCCGCCGACGTCGTGCTCGGCCGCGAACGCCTTCACTTCGCCAGCCGTCGGTTCGTCGAGTTCCCGCAGCGCGGTCCTGACGGCCTCGCGCTTCCCGAGGCTCCGCGTCGAGGCGTCGACCCGGTCCTCGACGCCCGCGACCTCGTCGGTGTCCACGCCCGCCTGCGCCAGGAACTCGTCGTCGCTCATCCCCACGTCGTCTGTGTAGTCGTCGAGCGTGGCGAAGTCGTCGAGTTCCGCGAACGCGTCGCCGTGGCCCGCCTTGTTGGCGAGAATCGACGCGCGCACCTCGCGAGCGTGGTCCTCGTCGTCGGTGGTGACGAACTTCCGGAGTTTCCCGAACTGGTGGCGCTTCTCGCAGCGCGGACAGCCGGTGGTGTCGGGCCGCCCTTCCACCACCCAGAGCGCGTTGCAGTTCGAACAGCCGACGACCGCGTACATGCGACTGTGTCGGTCGCGCCCCCTGAAAAGGCTCACCCCTCGACGGTGACCACGGCTTCGCGCCGTCTCCCGTCTTCGCCTCGACGAACTGGTAACAACGTCGCCACTACGTGTCAATCAATTACTAACTCGGAGCTGACGAATCCTACTAGTGGCATGTTACCAACCAACACTCTGCGTGACCTCTACGACGACGTGGTCACCGCACGATACTACGAGGAGCGCCTCCAGGAGGAGTATCTCGAGGGGAAACAGCCGGCGTTCGACATCTCCGCCGGCCCCATCCCCGGCGAACTCCACCTCGCGGCCGGCCAGGAGGCGGCCGGCGCCGGCGTCTGCGCCCACCTCCGCGACGACGACACAGTTACCGCGCCCCACCGCCCCCACCACGTCGCTATCGCCAAGGGCGTCGACCTGAAGCGCATGACCGCCGAGATTTTCGGCCGGGAAACCGGACTCTCCTCGGGGAAGGGCGGGCACATGCACCTCTACGACCCGGACGTCAACTTCGCGTGCTCGGGCATCATCGCGCAGGGCTGCCCGCCCGCCGCCGGCGCCGCGCTCGCAGCGAAGAAGCGCAACACGGACGACGTCGCCGTAGCGTTCCTCGGCGAGGGCGCCGTCGACCAGGGGGGGTTCCTCGAGTCACTGAACTTCGCGGCGGTCCACGACCTCCCCGTCGTCTTCGTCGTGGAGGACAACGACTGGGCCATCTCGATGCCACAAGAGCGCATCACGGACGTCGACAACCTCGCCGACCGCGCCGACGGCTTCGACCTGCCCGGCCGCAGCGTCGAGTTCGACGACGTCGTCGCCGTCTACGAGGCCGCCGAGGAGGCCGTCGGACGCGCCCGTAACGGCAATGGCCCGACGCTGCTTTCGGTCCAGGTTCACCGCCGTATGGGTCACTTCATGGGCGACCCCGAGTCCTACCGGCCGGACGCAGACGTCGAACGCGCCCAGGAACTCGACTGTATCCCGAGTCTGGAGGCCGACCTCGCAGCGGCGGGCGTCGACGACGACGACCTCGAAGCCATCCGGGAGCGGGCCGAACAGCGCGTCGACGACGCGATCGAGTGGGCGAAAGACCAGCCCCAGCCGGACCCCGAGTCGACCTACGAGGACGTGTTCACGGACCCGCCCGAGCACGGCACGGCAATCGGGGGTGGTCCCGAATGAGCCAGCAGTCCAGCGAGCGCGAACTCACGATGAGTCGCGCGATGGTCGACGCCATCGCCCACGAGATGCGGGAGAACGACGAGGTCTTCTACATGGGGGAGGACGTCGCCGACTACGGCGGCATCTTCGACTCGACCCAGGGGCTCCTCGAGGAGTTCGGGCGCGACCGCGTGATGGACGTACCCATCAGCGAGACGGCGTTCATGGGGGCCGCCACCGGCGCCGCGATGGAGGGGATGCGCCCCATCGCGGAGTTGATGTTCACCGACTTCTTCGGCGTCTGCTTCGACCAGATATACAACGCGATGGCGAAGCACACGTACATGAGCGGCGGGCAGGTGTCGGTGCCGATGGTGCTGACGACGGCGGTCGGCGGCACGTACAACGACGCCGCCCAGCACTCTCAGACCCTCTACGGCACCTTCGCCCACCTCCCGGGGATGAAGGTGGTTGTCCCGTCGACCGCCCGGGACGCCAAGGGCCTGATGCACGCCGCCATCCGCGACGACGACCCCGTCGTCTACATGTTCCACAAGCGCCTGATGGGCCTGGGCTGGATGCCCGCACCGGAGGGACCGAAGACCGAGGTGCCCGAGGAGGAGTACGAGGCCCCCATCGGAGAGGCCGACGTCAAACGCGAGGGGAGTGACGTCTCCATCGTCACGCTCGGCCTCCACGTCCACCGCGCGCTCGCCGCCGCCGAGGACCTCGCAGACGACGGCGTCGACGCCGAGGTCGTGGACCTCCGATCGCTCGTCCCCCTCGACCGCGAGACGGTCCTCGACTCGGTGCGGAAGACGGGCCGTCTCGTCGTCGTCGACGAGGACTACCACTCATTCGGCGTCTCCGGGGAGATCGCGGCGCTGGCCGCCGAGCACGCCTTCGACGCGCTCGAAGCGCCCCCGGAGCGCGTCGCCAGTCCCGACGTGCCGGTGCCCTACGCTCGCCCCCTCGAAGAGGAGTTCAACCCGTCTACCGGGGATATCTCCGACGCCGTTCACCGCCTCACGGAATGACCGACGTCGACTCCGCGGACGTGTGGCCGGCGGACGCGATGGACGTCGAGGAGGCGGTCGTCTCGAACTGGTTCGTCCGGGACGGCGCGACCGTCGAGGCGGGCGAGACCATCGCCGAGATCCAGATCGAGAAGGTGAGCGTCGACGTGACTGCGCCCGACTCCGGCACGGTCGAGCGGCTCGTCGCGGAGCAGGGGGAGTTCCGCCGCGGCGACCTCCTCGCCCGCATCACCTGACTCGATTTCCCTCGCCGTCGAGGGAGTGACGTCACTGCACTCGAAACCCCTCGCTCTCGAGCAGCTCCCGGGCGCGCTCGGCGTGGTCGCCCTGCACCTCAACGCTCGTCTCTTTGGCGGTGCCGCCAGCGCCCAGCCCCTTCTTCAGGAGCGTGGCTACTTCGCCGGTGTCCGTCGCGTCCGGGTCGAACCCCTCGACGACGGTCATCGGCTTGTCGTATCGGCGGGATTCGACGTGGACGGTCAACTCCTGTTCGGCACGCGCCAGGTCGTCCTCGCCCGGTACGTCCAGCCCATCGAACGGGTCGTCGTCGGTCATACTGCAGGCTACGTCGTCGAGACGCAAAGCCGTTGTCGCGGCTACCGGTTCGCCCGCAGTCGACGGGCGGAACTCAGTCGCCCGACTCCTGGGTAGGCACCGTGAACGGGATGACCGCCGCCGTCCGCCGGGCGACGGTGGCGGTCCTGAGGATGTAGGCGAACAGCACCGTGAGCGGGAAGAGGCCGACGGTGACTACGGCCGGGACCAGGAGCGTGACCACCGGCTCGGGCAGGTGCGCCTGGCCCGGCGCCGTGAAGAGGAGCAGCGCCGCCGCCACGACGGTCACCGACGGGAGGCCGGTGTAGAACAGGAGCCGCGAGAGCGACGCGAGCTCCTGCTGGAGGTAGATGGACTTGAGGTACTGCCGGGCGACGTCGATATCCTGGAGGTGGTGGACGAGGTCGTCGATGGAGTCCTCGACGTCGGCCGGCAGCTGGTCGCCGTGCCCGGACTTGATCCGCCGGAGCTTGTTGATCTCCCTGGCGTAGTTCGTGCCCAGAGTCGTGGCGAGCACCTGGAAGGTCCCAACGTTGCGGGACTGCAGGAGCGTGTCGATTCGGTCGAACTTCTGGGTCAGCTTCGTGACTACTCTGTCGACGTCCTCGGCGACCCGCTCGTCGGTCTCGGTGACTGCGAGCCCGCCGAGCTGCTGGGCCTGTTGGCGGGCCGTCTCGAAGATCAACCGCAGGAACCCCAGCGGCTCGACGGGCGCGACCTGGCCGGCGGCGTCCTCGATCTTCCTCCGGTAGTCGACCATCCCCTCGATCTCCGTCTCGAGCTCGCTCGGCGTCCGCAGCTCCCGGGAGAGCAGCAGCTGGTTGATCGAGACGACGACCGTGACGATGGTGAGGTTCCCGCTTATCAAGCCGCTGAACGCGTAGAAGATCGGCTGCTGGTCCTCGAGGGGGCTGTAGGGAGAGGCGCTGACTGCCAGCACGAACGCGAAGATGGCGAGAGTGGTGAGCCCGGCGACCACTGCCCGCGACCCCTCCAGCAGGACCCACCGCTCCAGCGTTCCCAGCGAGCTCCCGGACGCGTCGCCGCTGGAGCCCTCGTCGTCGGACATACTATCCACTACGCCTTCGACGCAGAAAACACCCCCACCGAACGCTCGACCGCCGCTCGAAACCGAACGGGGCGGAAGCCGACTGCCCGGCCCGCGGGTTACGCGGGTTCGTCGATGTCGTCGGCGGTAGCCGACTCTCCGAGGGACTCGCTCAGGCGAGTTCTTCGATGCGCTCGACGACGGCCTCGGCGTACTCCGTGGTGGAGAGTTTCGTGCCGCCCTCGATCTGTCGCTCGAGGTCGTACGTGACCTCGCCGGAGGAGATGGCGTCCTCGACGGCATCACGGATGAGCTGCCCGGCGTCCTCCCAGCCGATGTACTCGAAGAGGAGGCGGCCCGAGAGGATGAGCGCGGTCGGGTTCGCCTTGTCCTGACCGGCGCGCTTCGGCGCGGAGCCGTGGACCGGCTCGGCGAGACAGCGCCCCTTCCCGAAGTTCGCGCCCGGCGCGATGCCGAGGCCGCCGATCTGGGCGCCCGCGGCGTCGGAGAGGTAGTCGCCGTTGAGGTTCGGCATCGCGAGCACGTCGAACTCGTCGGTGCGCAGCTGTATCCACTGGAGCATCGCGTCGGCGAGGCGCTCCTCGACCATGACGGCGTCCTCCGGGATGTCGACCTCGTCCTGCTCCTCCCAGAGGGAGTCGGGCGCGGCGAACACCTCGTCGTCGGAGTACTCCTCGTCGGCGACCTCCATCCCCCAGGTGCCGAACTGGCCCTCGGTGAACTTCATGATGTTCCCCTTGTGGACCAGCGTCACCTTGTCGCGGTCGTTCTCGATGGCGTAGTCGATGGCCTCGCGGACGAGGCGCTTGCTCCCCTTCTCGGAGATGGGTTTGAGGCCGAGGCCGATGGGACCCTCGTGCATCACGCCGTCGAAGTCCATCTCGTCCTCGACGAAGTCTCGTACCTTCTCGGCCTCCTCGGTGCCGGCCTCCCACTCGATGCCGGCGTAGACGTCCTCGGTGTTCTCCCGGAACGTGACCATGTCCATCTCCTCGGGCGCCTTCATCGGTGACGGGACGCCGTCGAGGTAGTACGTCGGTCGGACGTTCGCGTAGAGGTCGAGGGTCTGTCGGAGTGCGACGTTGAGGCTGCGGAAGCCCGCACCGACGGGCGTCGTGAGCGGGCCCTTGATGGCGACGCGGTGCTCGCGGATGGCCTCGACCGTCTCCTCGGGGAGGTTCTCGTCGTACATCTCGCGGGCGGTCTCGCCTGCGTACACCTCCATCCACTCGACGTTGTGGCCGGTCGCCTCCGCGGCGGCGGTCAGGACCTTCTGGGCGGCCGGACCGACGTCCTTCCCGATGCCGTCTCCGTGGATGATGGGGATGATGGGGTCGGCGGGGACGTGGAGTTCGTCGTTCTCCTCGTCGTAGGTGACCTGCTCTCCCTGCTCTGGGACAGAAATCTTGTCGTGGCTCATTGTGGTTCGAAACTCGCGGGATGCGCCTAAAAGGACTGCTGTTTCCCGCGGCATCGCCAAATATTGCCAACTCCGCCGGGCCGCTCAGCGCTCCGGGGCGGGTCGCACGAAGTCCGCGAGCGTCACGAGTAGGCCGAGCAGCCAGCCGACGGGGACGGCGAGGCCGAACCACATTCCGACGTACGCGAACCCGACGAGGGTGAACCGCGAGCGCAGGAACTCGGCGACGCCGGCGACGGAGAGCGGGTTCTCGAGCAGCCACACCGCGAGGCTGTAGCTGTTCGGGAACACCCACTCGCCCAGCGACGGGGAGTACAGCGCCGCGACGACTGGCGGCAGGAACACCGCGGTGACGCCGAACGGGTACGCGAACAGCACCGTCGCCAGCCGGCCGTCCCAGCGGGCGAACGCCGTCGAGAGGGCCGCCGATATCACCGCGACGCCGCCGCCCGCGGCCACCGCGAGCACGCCCTCGTGAGAGAACTCCAGGAGGTAGACGCCGACAGTGAGCCCGCCCCAGACGATTGTGGCGACGACGACGACGCCGAGGATGCCCAGCGCGAGCGCGGTGCTGTAGAGCCGTCGGCTGTAGAACCGGACCGTGAACCCGGCGAGCACGAGCGGGTAGCCGACGGCGAGCGCCACCACGCCGAGGACGGCCCACGACCAGTACGCGAGTCGCTGGACGACCGTCGAGGGCTCCCACCGCCCGAGCGTCGGGTGCGGGTCGGCCTGGCGCGGGAACGCGACGTCCATCCAACCGACGTGGAGCCGCCCGAGGTCGGTGCGTAGCTGCGTCCAGACGCTCGGCGACGGTCCCGTCCCTCGGGGGTCGGTCCGTTGCTCCGGAGGCATCGCTGTCAGCGGGGTCGTCGCCGCGGTTGGTCCGGGAGCGAGCGCGGCAGGCTCGTCGAGCCGCTCACGGGTCGCATTGCTCGTCCTCGCCGCCTCATATCGGGTCGAGCTTGTCGTCGGCGTCCGTCACGAGGTTCGTGATCTGCTCCTCGCGACCGCTGGCCTGCTGCTCGATGTTGGACTGGGCGTCGACGGCCTGCTCCTGGAGACGGTCGATGCGGGGGACCTCCGTCACGTTCGACAGCAACACGGTCGCCGAGAGGTCTTCGGCGGCCTGCCGCGGGTCGTCGCCCGCGAGCACCTCGACGCTGTCTATCTCGGTCTCGAGCCACTGCCGGGCGCGCACGAGCCCCTTCTGGGAGAGCTCGCTCGGCGGGCCGGAGACGACGACGAGCGCTCGTTCCGCGGACGCCACCTCCGCCGGGCAGGTGAGCCGCGACTGGACCGCCCGCCGCACGAGCCCGTGGACTTTCGTCGCCGAGTTGGCGTCCTCGCTCTCACCGCCGCCCGAGCGGACGCGGCTCAACAGCCCCTGCTGGCGGCGGGTCGAGTCGTCCAGGTCGGCTTCCGCGTACGCGATGGTGCTCACGCCGCCGACGGCCAGCGTCCGGTTGATGTCGCTGGAGTCCATCGCGTTCTCCGACACCGTCGAGCCGTCGTACTCGCCGGCGGCGAGCAGGCGCACGACGCGCTTGGCAATCTCGAAGTTCGTGCGCTCGTAGCCGTCCTCGACGGTGTCACTCCCCTCCTTCCAGGCGTTGTTGTCGAAGACCATCAGGCCGTCCGTCGCCTCGGTGTACGACTGGACGGAGCGCGCGGCGTTCAGCGACGCCCGACCCCCCTCGTCGCGGCTCGGGAGGATGCCGAGGCCGTACACCGGTTCCTCGTAGCGCTCCCGGAGAATCTCTGCGAGCACCGGACCCCCGCCGCTCCCCGTGCCGCCCCCGAGGCCCCCGATGACGAGGAACGCGTCGACGTCGTGCAGCGGCACGTCGTCGAGGAACCGCGCGAGCTCGGGTTTGTCGTGCCGGGTGAGATCCGCCCCCAGTTCGGGGTCGGCGCCCGCGCCGTGCCCCTTCGAGCGCTCGTCGGTCTGGCCGATGAGCACGCGGTGGTCCTTCGGAATGTAGGAGATCTTCTTCAGGTCGATGCTCGCCGTGTTGACCACGGCCGTGAACCGGCAGAGAGACCGCCCCGTCTCGGCCTCGTACTCGACGATTCGATCCGCAATCTTGCTTCCCGCGTTCCCGAACCCGATTACTGCCAACTTCATGCGTTCTCTCGCGCCGTCTCACCGCTTTGCTATACACCGACTACCGACGGAACGAAACACGTTCCGAATCCATATACGCCGGCTAACGTCGGCGCCCTGTTGCGGCTCGCGACCGGGAAAACCGCACCACTAAGGGGCCACCACGGGCAGAGTCGGGCATGAAGGTCATCGTTCACGGCGGCGCTGGTAGCGACCCCGACGACCCGGCGCCGCGGCAGGCGACGCTGAATGCGGCGGCTAACGCCGGAGCGGCCGAAGCAGACGTGGTCGACGCCGTCGAATCCGCCGTCCGCGTGCTGGAGGATGACGTCCGGTTCAACGCCGGCACGGGCGGCGCGGTGCAGTCCGACGGCGTGATTCGGACCGACGCGGGCCTGATGACCAGCGGCAGAGAGGCCGGCGCGGTGGCGTCGATGCCGGGCGTCGAAGCGGCGGTGTCGGTGGCGCGCGCAGTGATGGAGGAGACGCCTCACGTGCTCCTGAACGGCGTCCACGCGGTCGACTTCGCGGCGGACATCGGCGTCGACGTGGAGTGCGACCTCTGGAGCGAGGACACCCGCGAGCGCTGGGACGCCCTCGACGACCACCCGGAGGGGACGCCACTGGACCACCTCGAGTGGATTCGCGACAAGTTCGGAACGACGGACCCGGGCGGGCGCGAGGAAGACGTTTCGGGCGACGACAAGGACCACGACACCGTCGGCGCGGTGGCCTACAACGGCGAGAAGTTCGCCTCGGCCACCTCCACGGGGGGACGCTGGCTCGCGCTCGCGGGCCGGGTCGGCGACGTCCCGCAGATCGGCTCCGGGTTCTACGCCGCGCCGGCGGGCGCCGCGTCCGCCACCGGCGCCGGCGAGGACATCGCGAAGACCACACTCACGCGGCGCGCGGTCCGGCACCTCGAGAACGGGCTGGGCGCCCAGGCGGCCGCCGAGCGCGCCATCGAGGAGTTCGACGAGATTACAGGCTCGTCGGCCGGCGTCATCGTATTCGACAGCGAGGGGAACGCGGGGGAGGCGTTCAACTCGTCGGCGATGCAAACGAGTGTGGCCAGGGAGTAGCGATATCGGGCGGAGCGAGCGATAGAGCGAGGCGGAACCGCGCGCCGCTCTCCCGGGACCGCGGAATACTGTTAAGCCGATGTCGCATCTTGCGAGTGAGTATGAGCGACTCCGGCCCACTCACGGCCCAGCGGGTCTCCGAACTCGTGGTGGCGAACCGAGCGATCAGAGCACCCTACTACAGTAAAGACCACGACGAGGGGGTTCGATTCACCGACCTGGATCGCGGCCTCCAGTGGGGTGCCGACGCCGTTCCAGCCTTGCTGGGTCTGTTCCGGGTCGAGGAAGACCCCCGGGACGACCACCCCGACGGCTGGGTCGGCTTCGCTCGCCACTGGCGCGGAGCGACGGTGCGACTGGACTTCGACCTGTTCGCTGGACCCGACGAGTCCGACCCGGTCCTGGTCGTGACCGCGATACGGGGCCGAGCGGGGGAGAACCCCATCGCGGACGATGAGTTCGGGGAGGTCGAACTGCCGGACCAGGTTCCGACGGAGGAGGAATGGGGGGAACGGGAGAAGCGGTACCAGGCGGCGCGGCGGAAGGACGATACCGACGGCTCGGTAGCGGTGCAAGCGTTCACCGCGGCGCTGCCGGGGTGGAAGCGAGAGGTCGCGGAGCAGTTCGACGAGATCATCCAGGACGAAGTGCCCCAGGTGCGCCGCGCCGTGAAGTACCACCAGCCGTTCTATGGCGTCGAGGACCAGGGGTGGTTCGCGTCGTTCAGCGCGTTCTCGAAGCACGTCAAACTCTCGTTCGTCTGCGACTCGTACCTCGACCCGAGGCCGCCCAGCGGGACGGGTCCGAACAGACAGGCGCTGGACGTGGAGGAGACGGACGCACTGGACGAGGAGCAGGTCGCTTCCTGGGTGCGACAAGCCGCCGACGACCCGGGAATGGGCTGGTGAGGCCAGGGCCGAGTGGCGGACGACGAGATGAGCAAGCGGTGACCGGAGTGATGGCGACCGAGACCAGCGAATCGCCGAAGCGTTCTTCTACCAGCGCGCGGTAGCCCTGTGGCAAGTCGGCACCCCCGACGGTCCCCCCATGCCCGAACGCCCCATCTACGACGGGTTCTCGAAGGCGTCGCTGCTCGACCCGGAACAGCTCCGCGACCGGACGGACGTGTTGTTCCGGGAGGAGACGCAGGTTGTGAACGACGTGGCGGCGTTCAACGGCCACGAGACGTGGGTCGGCACGGTCGCCGTGGGCGTGCTGGACGACGACGGCCGGGTTCTCCTCCTGAACGCGCCCCAGGGGTGGGCGCTCCCGGCGAGTCCCGTGAAGGCGGGCGACGACTGGGCGGCGGTCGCCCGGCGCTGGGTCGCCCAGAAGACCGGGCTGGCGGTCGACATCGAGCGCCCCGAGCGCGTCAGTCGCACCAGCTACCGACTCGCGGGGTCCTCGACGCGACAGACGACGGGGTACGACGTGGTGTTCCGGGCGGCACCACTCGACGAGGAGACGCCGATGGACCACCTCAACGCGAAGCGCGCCACGGAGGCCGGCGACGAGTGGGCCGACGCCTGGTTCGACAGCGTCCCGGAAGGGGTCGCCGAGGACGCGTTCCGCGCAGACGTCGAGGCGTTCGTCGGGGAGTAAGGGCGCGTCCGCCGCGCAATCCCGCAACCTCTTTCCCCCGGTCGGGCGAAGTGGCGTGACATGGCAGACAGCGTCGAAGTCGGCTCCGAGGCGTACGAGCAGTACGTCGAGGCCGGCGAGATTCTCACCGACGTACTGGACGCGGCGGCCGACCGCATCGAGGTCGGCGCCACGCAACTCGCGGTCGCGGAGTTCGCCGAGGAGCGCATCCACGAACTCGGCGGCGAGCCGGCGTTCCCCGTCAACATCAGCGTCGACGAGGAGGCGAGCCACGCCGCGCCGGGCGCCGACGACGAGACGGAGTTCGGCGAGGAGATGGTCTGTCTCGACGTCGGCGTCCACGTCGACGGCCACATCGCGGACGCCGCGACCACCGTCGACCTCTCCGGCAACCCGGACCTCGTGGACGCCGCAGAGGAGGCCCTCGACGCGGCCGTCGACGCCGTCGAACCGGGCGCACACACCGGTCAGATCGGCGCCGAGATTCAGGACGTCATCGAGGGGTACGGCTACAACCCCGTGTTCAACCTCACGGGACACGGCGTGGACGTCTACGACGCTCACACTGGGCCGAGCGTCCCCAACCGCGCGGTCGAGAGCGGCGTCGAACTCCAGGTCGGCGACGTGCTCGCCATCGAACCGTTCGCCACCACGGGCACCGGGAAGGTCTCCGAGGGGACGGACACCGAGATCTACGAGGTCGTCGGCGAGGGGTCGGTCCGCGACCGGCGCGCCCGCCAGTTGCTGGAGGACCTCGAGCAGTTCGACGGCCTCCCGTTCGCGGCCCGCTGGCTGGACTCGTCGCGCGCCGAGATGAGCCTCCGGCGACTCGAGATGGCGGACATCGTGCGCTCGTACCCCGTGCTGAAAGAGGACGAGGGGGAACTCGTGAGCCAGGACGAGCACACGGTCATCGTCACCGAGGACGGCTGCGAGATAACGACGAACTGACGGCCGCGGCGCTGTGCGGTCGGTCGACTCGTGAGCGCGAGGGTCGCGCTCTACGCGTCGTTCATGCGCTGGCTCGTCTCCTCGCCGCAGGCGTGGCAGGTGACGACCCGGTACGGCTCGCGTGAGTTCGCCGCGTGCTCGGCCTGCTCGTTCTCCGTGCGAACCTCGACGCGGACATCGTGTGCCGTCTCCCGCCCGCAGTGCTCGCACTGTTCGGTCCGTCCGTCTGTGCGCGGTATCTTGCTGGCCATCGGAACCACCCGGGCCTTACAACGAACTCGGGGTGTAAATAAACTTCCGCGCCGGTGAACACAACTCCTCCGGGGGTGGTCACCGAAACACTCCTGTCCCGCCGGGCCGACGCGCCTCCATGGAACAGGTGTTCGCGCCGTGGCGCATCGAGTGGGTGGAGCGCGAGGAGAAGAACGCGGACGTCGACTGCGTGTTCTGCGAGTTCCCCGCCCGCGAGGACGACCGCGAGCACCTCGTCGTCGCGCGCTCAGAGCACGCCGTCGTGATGCTCAACAACTACCCGTACAACCCGGGCCACTGCATGGTCGTCCCCCGCGAGCACACGGGTGACTACACCGACCTCTCGGAGGAGGCGCTCTTCGACCACGCTCGCCTGAAGCAGGCGACGCTCGACGCGCTGGACGCCGCCTTCGACCCCGAGGGCTACAACGCCGGCCTCAACCTCGGGGGGAACGCGGCGGGCGGCAGCATCGGCGACCACCTCCACACGCACGTCGTGCCGCGGTGGGGCGGCGACACGAACTTCATGCCCGTCATCAGCGACACGAAGGTCATCGTGGAGGCTCTCGACGACTCCTACGACCGCCTCCACGATGCGTTCGGCGACCACCCTGCGGCCGTCGAGAGCGACACGGGCGCGCCGCGCCTCGAATTCGACTGAATCGAAACTTCGAACTGGGGGGCGCGGGAAGGAGTCACTGATGGACCGCACGCGCGCTGTTCGCCGGGTCGGGGCCGTCGTGCTCGCGGCGAACCTCGGGCTGGTCGCCGCGAAGGCCGTCGCGTGGTGGCTCTCCGGGAGCATCGCGGTCGGCTCCGAAGCGATCAACAGCCTCGCGGACGTCGCCTACTCGCTGGTCGTGCTCGGCGGCCTCTACCTCACCACCCAGCCGCCGGACTTCGAACACCCCCACGGCCACGAGCGCATCGAACCGTTCGTCTCGCTGGTCGTCGCGCTCGGCGTGCTCGCGGCCGGCGTCGGCGTCATCTGGTCGGCCACTACCTCGCTGCTCTCGGGCGACTACGGCCAGCACGCCGGAACCGCCGCCGTCGTCGTGCTCGTCGGCACGGCGGTCGGGAAGTACGCGCTCTACCGCTACTGCCTCGAGGTCGCCGAGACTCACCACTCGCCGGCCATCCGCGCCACCGCGCTCGACAACCGCAACGACATCCTCACCGCGAGCGCCGCGCTCGTCGGCGTCCTCGGCTCCGCCGCCGGCTATCCCGTCCTCGACCCGGCCGCCGCCCTCCTCGTCGCCGTCGGCATCCTCTACACGGGCTACGAGATCATCCGCGACAACGTCAACTACCTCGTCGGCGCCGCGCCGCCAGACGACCTGCGCGAGGAGATTCTCCAGCGCGCGCTCGCCCACCCGAAGGTCCACGGCGCCCACGACGTCATCGCCCACTACGTTGGCCCGGAGGTGGACGTCAGCCTCCACATCGAGGTCGAGGGCGAGATGACGCTCCACGAGGTCCACGACATCGAGACGGCCATCGTCGAGGACGTGCGCTCGATTCCCGAGGTCGACGACGTGTTCGTCCACGTAGACCCGCGGGAACTCGGCGAGTGGAAAGAGGGAGAAGAGCCGGCCTAGATTGGTTCGCCGAACGCGTAGACGGTCTGATGGCCGACGATTTCGACCGTCGCGAAGTCCCCGGGTTCGAGGCCGTACTCGGGGGCGTTCTGCACAATGACCTGCCGGTAGCTGTCGTCGTAGCACTTCACGGAGTCCCCAGTGCCCTGCTCGGTGACGAGCACGCGGCGCTCTGTGCCGACCATCTCCTCGTGGGCCTCCGCGACGACGTCCATCTTGAGGTCGCTCATCGCCTTCGAGCGGTCCTTCTTCGTCTGGCCCCCCAGCCCCTTCATGTCGGCGGCGTCCGTGCCGGGGCGCTTCGAGAACCGCGTGACGTTGATCTTCTCCGGGCGGGTCTCCCGGAGGAGCGCCATCGACTGCTCGTGGTCGTGGTCGGTCTCCGTCGGGAAGCCGACGATGAAGTCCGTCGACAGCGTCCACTCCTCGAGGTAGTCGTCGAACGTCTCCACGATGTCGACGTACTGCTCGACCTCGTGCTGGCGGCGCATGTCCTCGAGGACGTCGTCGCTGCCGGACTGCACGGGCGCGTGCAGGAAGTTGTAAATCTCGTCGTGCTCGGCGAACACTTCCGCGAGTTCCTCGCGGATGCCGTGCACACCGCCGGGGTTCGCCATCCCCACGCGAACGCGGAAGTCGCCGTCTATCTCGGTGGCGATGCGGTCAAGCAGTTCGGGAAGCTTCCGGTCCCCGTTGTCCCAGCCGTAGACGCCCGTGTCCTGGCCGGTAATGCGGATCTCCTTCGCGCCGGCGTGGACCAGCGCGCGGGCCTTCTCGACGTTCTCCTCCACAGGCGGGGAGTCGACACGCCCGGTCGCCTGCTTCGTGATGCAGTACGAGCAGTTGCTCATGCAGCCGCGCGCGATGGGGAGGATGCCGATGACGCCGTCCAGTACGGGTTCGGCGCCCGGCGTCGTCGTCGGACACTCCCCGTTCGTGACTGCTTCGGGGACCTCGTCCCAGTGGAGCACCTGGGCGTCGACGTTCTCGGCCCGGAACTCCTCGCCCTGGGCCAGCGCCATGCAGCCGGTGACGATGAGGTCCGCCGTCTCGCTCTCCAGTTCCTTGGCCCGACGGAGCATGTTGCGCTCCGTCTTCTCGACGACGGTACAGGTGTTGAGGATGGCGACGTCCGCGGCGTCCGGCCCGTCGACCTGGTGGTGGCCGGCGTCGCGGAGGCGTCGCTCGATCTCGCGGCTCTCGCCGCGGTTCGAGGTGCACCCGTACGTCTCGATGTGGTAGCGGGCCATGCGTCGGTCCAGCGTTGGCGGCCCGCGAGGAAAAGTCGTGCGATACGACCCCGAGTCCACCCGCAGCAGCCCCTCGTTCGCTCGTAGCGATACGGTGAAGGGACCGCCACCGCAAGGTTCCTGCGTGTCTCGGGTCCCGCGCCTCACTCGTGCGGAAGCCGCGGTGTTCACCGCGGGCGCCGCCAGCATGGGGCTTGAGCTGCTCGCGGGTCGGCTCGTCACGCCGACGTTCGGGGGCAGCATCTACGTCTGGGGGAGCGTCATCGGCGTCTTCCTCACCGCACTCAGTGTCGGCTACGCCGTCGGCGGAAGAACTGCGAGGTACGCGTCGCCCGCGTTGCTAGTCTCCGTTCTCGCGGCGTCCGCCGCCTTCGCCGCCGCCGTCGTGGTCGGCGGCGAGGCCGTCGTGGAGCTCTCCGCGACGCTGCCGATTCCGACGCGCTACGCCGCGGTCCCCTCGGTCGTCCTCCTCTTCGGCCCGCTGACGTTCCTCGTGGGGCTGGTGAGCCCGTACGGCGCGGAGCTCTCGGCCGCCGAGAGCAGGGGTGCGGCGTCCGGCCGCGTCTACGCACTCGGCACTATCGGTAGCATCATCGGCACGTTCGGGACGACGTTCGTCCTCATCCCGGCGCTCGACGTGACTGTCATTGCGGCGCTGTTCGGTGGGCTACTGCTGGTCGCCGCGCTGCTGGTCGCCGAGCCCACGCCGCGGGCCGTCGGCAAACTCGGCGTGACCGCGCTCGTGTTGCTCTCGGCCACCGTCGTCGGCGTCTACGGCGTGAACGTCGGCGAGGACACCCTCTATCAGGACCAGACGGCCTACTCCGAACTCCGCGTCGGGGAGGACGACGGGGTGCGCACGCTCTTCCTCGACGGCGTCCGCCACTCGGCGATGTACACGGACGACCGCGACGGCTACGTCTTCGAGTACAGCAAGTACGCCCACGTCCCGATGCTGTGGCAGGACGACGTCGACCGGGTGCTGTTCGTCGGGGGCGGCGGCTTCTCCGGCCCGAAGCGGTTCGCCAAGGAGTACGACGTCACCGTCGACGTCGTGGAGATAGACCCCGGCGTCGTCCACGCCGCTCGCGAGTACTTCGAGGTCAGCGAGGGGCCACAGTTCAACATTCACGTCGAGGACGGGCGCCGGTTCCTCGAGGAGACGAACCACACGTACGACCTCGTCGTCCTCGACGCCTACCAGCGCGACGCCGTCCCCTTCCACCTCACCACCGTCGAGTTCATGGAACTCGCCGCGTCGAAACTCGACGACGACGGCGCGCTGGTCGCCAACGTCATCAGCGCGCGTTCGGGGACGGGGTCGGCGTTCTTCCGCGCCGAACTGAAGACGATACACCGCGCGTTCCCCCACGTCTACGCGTTCCCGACGAGCGACACCCGCGCCCTCCAGAACATCGAAATCGTCGCGACGAAGGGCCAGCCCTGGTCCCAGGCGGGACTCGCGGCGCTCGCCGAGGACCGCGACGTGGGCGTCGACCTGACCGGCGCCGTCACGCAGTACACCCACCCCAGCGAGGTCGAGACGAGCGACGTGCCCGTTCTCACCGACGACCACGCGCCCGTCGACGCGCTCCTGCAGGGCCAGACGGGAAAGCGCTATGTCGTGCTCCAGAACAACTCCACGTCGACGCAGGCGCTGCGGCCGGTGGCGTAGGTCCCGCGAGTGGCTACCGTAACTGCTACCATTCGCCCCGCCGAACCGCCGGCGATGCCCTCCAGACGACGATTCCTCGAGACGGCGGCGGTCGCCGGTAGCGCCGGGCTCGCCGGCTGTAGCTCGCTCCCGTTCGTCGGCGGTGGCGGCGGTGGGACCGTCGAACTTCGCGACGCCTACCCGGGGGCCGCGTCCCCCGACGCCGGGTGGCCTGGCGCGCGCCGGGATAGCGCGAACACCGCGTGCGTCCCCGACGCCGCCACGCTCTCGGAGCCGAGCGTGGAGTGGCGCTCACCGCCCGTCCCCATCCAGAACGCGGTGTTCGCCCGCCGGCTGACGGTCGCCGGTGCCTCCGTCCTCACGGGCGGCCAGTCGCTCGTCGCCTACGACGTGGTCTCCGGCGACCGCCTCTGGACGCAGGAGGCGGCGTTCCCCGCACGGAATGCCGTCCCGGTTGCGGACGACGTCGCCTGGACTCCCGCGCCGGACGGCGACCCGGGTGTGGTCGGCGTCGACGTGGCGAGTGGCGACGTGACCTCGCGCGTCACGCTGCCCGCACGGCCGCAGATTCCTCCCGTCAATGGGTCCGGAGAGTACGGTACGACCGCGGTCGTCCCCGCGGCCCCCGGGCTGGTCGGGTTCGACCCCGAGACCGGCGAGACAGCCTGGACGCGCCGCGTCTTCGGGCACGTCCGCTGGTCGCCTGCGGTCCTCCCGGAACTCATCGCGGCGACGACGACTACCGGGGAACTGTACGCGTACTCGCGGCACGGAACGCCGACGTGGCGCGTGAACCCTGACGCCGGTGTCCGGACCCAGCCCGTGGTGGGGAGCCGGCGCGTGTACGCCACGACCGCCGGGAGCGTGACGGCCTTCAACAACGCGGACGGCAGCCGGGACTGGCGGGCGAGCGACGTTCCGGGCGTGACGTCCCGGACGCTCGCGCTCGGCGGGAAGCGGCTGTTCGGCGCGTACGACCGACTGTGGGCGCTCTCGACGGCGACGGGAGAACGCGCCTGGGAGCGTCCCCTTCCGTCGTCGGCGACCGGACTGGCGGTCGGCGGGGACAACGTCTACGTCGCCGCGGGCACGCAACTGCTCGCGTTCTCGCGGGACGGCAGCGAGCGGTGGACGCTCGACCTCGGCGGCGAGGTCGGCGCCACGGTCGCCGTCACCGAGACCCGGCTGTACACGTTCGTCACGGACGACCAGGACCGCCCTCGGATCGTCGCGCTCGCCTAGCCGTCGTAGCTGTCGACGATGGCGACGCCGGAGGAGGCGCCGATGCGGACCGCGCCCGCGTCGAACATCGCTTGCGCCTGCTCGTAGTTCCCGACGCCGCCGCTGGCCTTCACCGGGAGGTAGTCGCTCATCAGTTCGACGTCCGGCACCTCGGCGCCGCCGTCGGCGAACCCCGTCGACGTCTTCACCATGTCAGCGCCCGCGTCCTCTGCGGCCTCGCAGGCCGCGTGCTTCTCGTCGTCGTCGAGCAGCGCCGTCTCGATGATGACCTTCACGGGGAGCGGCGTGGCGTCCACGACCGCTTCGAGGTCCTCGCGGACGGCGTCGTGCTCGCCTGTCTGCAGGCGGCCGACGTTGACGACGACGTCGAGTTCGTCGGCGCCGTCCTCGTGGGCGAGGCTGGCCTCCGCGGCCTTCGCCTCGGTCGCGTTCTGGCCGTGCGGGAAGCCGATGACGGTGGCTACCGTCAGGTCCTCGGGTGCGTAGTCGCGGGCGTCGGCAACGTAGCACGGTGGGATGCAGACGTTCATCCCGTACTCGACGGCCTCGTCGACGACGCGCTCGACGTCGCCGGGCGTCGTCTCCGGCCCGAGGACCGTGTGGTCGATGCTGGCGGCAAGTTCCTCGCGGTTCATGTTCACCAGGTTGCGGGGCCAGGTCAAAAGTTGGGTGGTGCTAGTTCACGAGCAGTGGGCCTCCTCCAGAGGATTGTTCAGCAGAGCTGGGATCTCCCGCTACCGACGAGGTCACCCAGAAAGCCCCGGGCGTCGTTCGAAAGCCCGCGCATAGCGCGGGCTTTCGTGATGACGAGAGAGCGAAGCTCTCTCGAACCATCTCGACTCGGGAGGCTCGCTGTGCGCCTCGCTCCCTTCGGTCGCTCGGTGCTTGCGTCGCCTGCCTTCGTCGAGACGCCCGCCCCTTCCAGTCCCACCCACGCCGGTTGACCAGACGCCTGAGGTGGGACTGGAAGGGGCGGTCCGCTCGCTAGCCGAGACGAAGCAAGCACTGGAACGAGCGGAGCGAGTGAAGTCGTTCGAGAGAGCATAGCTCTCTCGTGATGACGAAAGGCTCAACGCGCCTTTCGAACCACGCGCAGCGAGTCGCAGGCAGCGAGTGGGCCGGGGCTTTCTGGGAGGTCACGAAAGTGAGACGGTCGGCCGCAGCAGGTAGGACTACAGCGACTAGCGCCCAACTGCTTTTACTCGCGGGTGCCTACGAGCAGGTATGCCCGTACCGGAGGTCGAGCGAACGGCAGAGGACATCGCCGACATGGAGATTCGGGGGGCGGCCACCATCGCCGAGGCCGCCGCGGATGCGCTGGAGGCCCAGGCACACGCCAGCGAGGCGGCCACGCCCGAGGCGTTCGAGGCGGAACTGCGCGCGGCGGCCCGCCGCCTCCGCGACACCCGGCCGACGGCGGTGAGCCTGCCGAACGCGCTCCGGTACGTCCTCCGGGAGGTCGAGGGCGACACCGTCGAAGCGCTCCGGGCGTCGACCATCGAGGCCACGGCGTCGTTCCGCGACCAGCTCGAGCGCGCCCAGGACGACCTCGGCGACATCGGTGCGAACCGCCTGCAGGACGGCGACACCGTGATGACCCACTGCCACTCCACGGACGCGCTGGCCTGCGTGCGCGCCGCCCTCGACGACGGCAAGCACATCGAGGCCATCGTGAAAGAGACGCGCCCGCGAAAGCAGGGCCACATCACCGCGAAACAGCTCCGCGAATGGGACGTCCCCGTCACCGTCGTCGTGGACAACGCCGCGCGGCGCTACCTCGACGACTGCGACCACGTCCTCGTCGGCGCGGACTCCATCGCCGCGGACGGCTCCGTCATCAACAAGATTGGAACCAGCATGCTCGCCGTTGCCGCCCGCGAGCGCGGCACGCCCATCATGGTGGCCGCCCAGACGCTGAAGCTCCACCCGGACACCCTCACCGGCCACACCGTCGAGATCGAGATGCGCGACGAGGCCGAGGTGCTGTCCGCGGAGGACCGCGCGGAGATCGGCGGCGAGGAGGGACTCACCGTCGAGAACCCCGCATTCGACGTGACGCCGCCGCGCTACGTCGACGCCATCGTCACCGAGCGCGGCCAGTTCCCGCCCGAGAGCATCGTCATCCTGATGCGGGAACTGTACGGGGAGGCGACCGCGGAACCCTGGGCGGACCAGTAGCTCCGGGTTCGAGCGTGGCTCCCGGAATAGGAACGTTCTCAAGGCGCGGGTCCGGTCACCCCGTATGGTGCTCCCCGAAGGGTTCGCGCTCCCGCCGCTGCCGTACCTCGCGGCCGTCGCGGTCGCGGTGGTCACGGTCGCCTGGCTGCTGGCCCGGGAATCGCCGCCCGTCGACGACCTGACGATTCTCGCGTTCGGTCCGTGGATGGCCCTCGGCTCCGCGCTGTACGTCTGCTTCCAGCTCCGGCTCTACCCCGAGTCGGTCGCCCCTTTCTTCGGCTCCCCCATCGTCTACGCGACGACGTTCGCTGTCGCGGGTGCGACGTGGCTCGCGGCCCGCCGGACGACACGGCCACTGGCCGTGCTCGCTGGCGTCGGCGCCGCGCTCGCCCTCGTTCCCGCGGCCGCCGCCATCAACTTCGGTCTCGAACACGACTCGCTGGACCTCGCGTGGCCGCTGGCCGCCGTCGTCGCCGCGGCCGTCCTCGGCCACGTCACGTGGTTCGCCGTCCGCTCCTGGCGGCCCGAGGCGGCCCGCCTCACGGGGGTCGCCGGCGCGCTCGCCGTCTTCGGCCACGTCCTCGACGGCACCTCCACCGCCGTCGGCATCGACGTGCTCGGATTCGGCGAGCAGACGCCGCTGTCCGCGCTCGTCATGGAGTTCGCGGCCCACCTCCCGACCGAACCGTACCTCGGCGTCGGCTGGCTGTTCGTACTCGTGAAGGTGGCGCTCGTCGCCGTCGTCGTCGTGCTCCTCGCGGACTACGTCCGGGAGGTCCCCGGCGAGGGCTACCTCCTGCTCGGCCTTGTCGCGGCGGTGGGTCTGGGCCCCGGCGTCCACAACGTCCTGCTGTTCGTGGCCTCCAACCCCACAGGGTTTTAGCCGCCGGCGGTTGACTTCCGGGGTATGGTCAGAGTCGTCGCCGCCGGTCACGTCAACTGGGACGTGACGCTCCGCGTGGACTCCCTCCCGGAGCCCGACGGCGAGGCGCAACTCGTCTCTCAGCGGCGCTCCGGGGGCGGGAGCGCCGCCAACGTCGCCTGCGCGCTCGCGGGCTTCGACGTCGACACCGGCATCGTCGGGAGCGTCGGCGACGACGAGAACGGTCTGCTCGCGCGCCGCGAACTGGAGGCCGCCGACGTCGACCTGCGGGGCCTCCGCGTCGTCGCCGACGCCGAGACGAGCGTGAAGTATCTCGTCGTCGACGCCGACGGCGAGGTGATGGTGCTCGGCAACGACGGCGCCAACGAAGCCGTCGAACCCGGAGACGTCGACGCGGAGCACGTCGAGTCCGCGGCCCACCTCCACCTCACCAGCCAGCGCCCCGACACGGCCGCCCACCTCGCGGCGCTGGCCTCCGAGGCCGGCGCCACCGTCTCCTTCGACCCGGGGCGGCGCCTCGACGAACGGAACTACTCGGACGCCATCGCGCTCGCCGACGTGCTGTTCGTCAACGACCGGGAGGCGCTGGCGGTGCTCGACGAGCAGGCGTCGTACGCCGAGTCCGCGCTCAGCGACCGCGTCGTCGTCGTGAAACACGGCGCCGACGGCGCCACCGTCCACAAGCCCGACTGCTCGTACGACCACCCGGGCTTCGACGTGGAGACGGTGGACACGACGGGGTCGGGCGACGCCTTCGCCGCCGGCTTCCTCGCCGTCCTCCTCGACCACCCCGAGGACCACGAGCGCGCCCTGGAGTTCGCCAACGCCTGCGGCGCGCTCGCAGCCCAGTCGGAGGGCGCCCGCACTGCGCCGACCCGCGGGGCGACGGAGTCGTTCCTCGACGGCCAGTTCTGAGTCCCTCGATTCTGAGCCGGCTTTAGGGTCCCTCGGCGCGTAGCCACTCGCATGAACCTGCTCGCCGCCTACCCCGACCGCGTGCTCGCCCACGACGTCGACGGCTACACGACCGCCTTCGAGGGCGACGTGCAGTGTCTCGACGCCGGCCCTGCGGGCATCTACTGCGGCACCGACGACGGCGTCTACCGAACGACGCAGACCGCGCAGTGGCACAGCGACGACGCCTGGACGCACGTCGCGGCACTCGGCGACGTGACCGCGGTGGCCGTCGCCGACGAGGGCGTCTGGGCGGGCACCGCGCCGAGCGCCGTCTACTACGCCCCGGACGGCGAGGAGTTCGAGGAGCGTCCGGGCCTGGAGGATATCCCGTCCAGTGACACCTGGGCGTTCCCGCCGCGCCCCTCGACCCACCACGTGCGCTGGCTCGAACCTACGAGCGAGCGCCTCTACGTCGCCATCGAGGCGGGCGCGCTGCTCCGCTCGTCCGACGGCGGGGAGACGTGGCAGGACCGCGTCCCCTCCGGCCCGCGGGACACCCACGGGATGACCACGCACCCTGACCGCCCGGACCTCGCGTACTCGGCCGCCGGCGACGGCTTCTACGTCACCGAGGACGGCGGCGACACCTGGCGGACCGAGGAGGCCGGCCTCGACAGAACGTACTGCTGGAGCGTCGCCTGCGACCCCGCCGACCCCGGGCGTCTGCTCGTCTCGGCGGCCCACGGCCCGCGGAGCGCCCACGACGCCGGCAGCGCGAACAGCGCGGTCTACCGAATGGACGGCGGCGACTGGGAGCGTTGCGAGGCCCTGCCCGGTCCCGAGGGACTGCTCGCACCCGTCCTCGCGACCACAGGCGAGGCTGACGAGGCCTTCGCGGCGACGAACCGCGGGTTCTACCGCACCGACGACTGGGGAGCGTCGTGGCAGCCCCTGGACGGCGACTTCCCCGCGACGCTGGAGTCCGAGCGTCCGCGCGGCCTCGTCGTCGTCTGAGCCAGCCCTGGACGGCCGACGTCAACGCTTTTCCGGGGACCGCCCCTCGACCTCCCCATGGACGCGTGGAAACTCGTCGCCGTCGTAATGGTCGCGGTCGGCGTCGGGCAGCTGCTCGCAGCGGCGGTGTCACAGTCGGTCACCGCCGGGGTGACCGCTGCCGTCACGGGCCTGCTGTTCGTCGCTATCGGCGTACTCGCGCTCTACCGGGTGGACACCGCAGAGTCCTGACGCACGCTCACGCCGCCGGGCCCAATCCCCGCTCTTTTTCTCGCGGGCGTCGAACGCAGTTGCATGGCAAAACAGCCCCACCTGCTCGTCGAGGAGGGTGACGTCCACGAGACCGCGCTGATTCCGGGCGACCCCGGCCGCGTCGACCGCATCGCCGGCCACTGCGACGACAGCGAGGTCGTCGCGGAGAACCGCGAGTACAAGGTCGTCAACGCCACCTACGACGGCGTCGACCTCACCATCTGCTCGACCGGCATCGGCTGCCCGTCGGCCGCCATCGCCGTCGAGGAACTCGCCCGCGTGGGCGTCGAGACGTTCATCCGCGTCGGCACCATCGGCGGCCTCCAAGAGCACGTCGAGATCGGTGACATGATCGTCGCCACCGGCGCCGCCAAGGAGGAGGGAACGAGCAAGCGCTACGAGTCGGAAGTCTACCCCGCCGTCCCGGACTACGACGTCCTCACGAGCCTCGTGGACGCCTCCGAGGCAAACGACGAAGAGGTGCACGTCGGCCCCATCGTCAGCGACGACGCGTTCTACAACGAGTCCGACGAGTACGTCGCGGACTGGAACGACGCCGGTCTGCTCGCCATCGAGATGGAGGCCGCCACCGTCTTCTCCCTGGCCCGCCGCCGCGGTCTAGCCGCTGGTGCCATCTGTACCGTCGACGGCAACCTCGTCGCCGGCACCCAGAAAGGCGCGGACTCCGACGACGAACTCCCGGACAAGGCGAAGAACAACGTCGCGCGCGCCATCGACATCGCACTGGACGCGGTCACCGAACTGGCGTAGCCAACTCGGTTGCAGCGCAATCTCGGTCGACGGTGTCGTCGACCCTGCCTCACTCTGCTTCCCGGAGCCACAACACACAACTGCCCGACCCACAGAGGGAGTGGGTAATGCTCCCGGAACTGCGCCGACGGCTCGCGGCCCTCCGGCGGCGCGCCTACCGCTTCGAGCGCCGTGAGGTCCGGCAGTTCCGGCGCTGGATAGAGACGACGAGCAACCTCACGCGGGTCTCCGTGCTCCTGTTCGTGCCGCTGCTCGTCGGCCTCGTGACGCTGCTGGCGAACAGCGTCGCGCTGGTGTCGTTCCTGCTGTTCCCGCCGCTGGCGTCGGGGACGTACACGCTGTTCTCGGAGCCGGAGGGGCGGTACTCCGACCCGCGGAAGTTCGTCGGCGGGATGACCGTCGGCGCGCTCTGTGGCTGGGGCGCCGTCGAGTTCACGGCCACCTACGTCTACGGGGTGCCGACGAGCGCGCTCGGCGTCGACGCCGGCGCGGCCGCAGTCGGCGTCCTGCTCACGGGCGTGGTGACGTGGCTGCTGCACCTCGAACTCCCGACGGCGTACTCGACGGCGCTGCTCGTGCTCATCACCGGCGCGGCGCAGTTGGCGTACGTCGTCGGGGTCGCGCTGTCGGCGACCCTCGTCGCCATCGTCTTCGTGGTGTGGCGCGGGCAGGTCTACGAGCAGCGGGCGCGCTACCTCTACCGGACGACGAACGCCGACGACCACGTCATCGTGCCGATGCGCGGCGAGACGGCGTCCCAGACGGCGATGTTCGGTGCGCGCATCGCGGCCGCCCACGACGCCGGGAAGGTCGTGCTCCTGGACGTCGTCGAGGACGAGGACCTCGCGGAAGCCGAGCGCGCCCTCATCAGGGGCGACGAGGCGGACCCCGAGTACGTCGAGGACCCGGAGACGGACGTCGAGGCGAAGGCCGCCGACGCGTCCGCGCGGGAACTCGAACAGCAGGCGGCGCGCATCGAGACGCGGGTCGGCGTCCCCTGCGACGTGGTCGTCGCGGTGGCCGACGGCGACCCGGCACCGACCGTCCTCGCGGCCGCCGAGGAGACGAACTCCGACCTCCTCGTGACGCCGTTCGAGACCCGGAACGGCGGGCTCGCGCCGTTCGTCCGGGGGCTGTTCCGGAGTGACCGGAACGTCGTGGCGTTCCGCTCGGACTCCGAGCGCACCCGCTGGAAGCGCGTCATGGTGCCAGTGCGGAGCGCCTCAGACGGTGCGCACGCGATGCTCGACTACGCCCAGCGGCTCGCCAACCGGACCGGCTCCATCAGCGCCTGCACGTGCATCGACGCCGAACGCGACCGGCGGCGCGCGGAGTCGATGCTGGCGAACCTGACAGAGACGATGGAGACGCGCTGCGAGACGCGGGTCTCGCGGTCGGACATCGAGTCGTTCCTAGAGCGCAACGACGCCCACTACGACCTCGTCTTCCTCGGCGCCAGCACGGACCGCTCGACGGCGTCGAAGTTCCTCTCGCGGCCGACCTACGAGCGCGTCCGGGACGTCGAGACGGACATCGCCGTCGTCCACATCGGCTGACGCTTACTCCAGTTCCGCGGCCTCTCGCGCGGCGTCCTCGTCGCCGAACGCGGAGCGGGCGATGAGGCGGCCGCCGATGACGGCGGGGCTGATGACGACGTCCGCGCCCGCACGCCGCAGTTTCGCCTCGTTCTCGCGTTCGGTGGCGGCGGCGACGACGTTGACGTCGGGGTACGACTCCCGGACGGTTAGGATGGACAGCGCGTCCTCGCCGTCGTCGTCCGTCGCCGCGACTACGGCCCGCGCGCGGTCGACGCCCGCGCGGTCCAGGGAGTCCTCGTCGGTCGGGTCGGCGACGAGTACGTTGACGTCCCGCTCGCGGAGCCGAGAGACCGGGTCCTCCCGGTCGGTGAGCACGACGAACGTGCGGCCGTCAGCGACGAACTCGCTCAGAATCGGTTCCGTCAGGTCGCCGTAGCCCGCGACGACCACGTGGCCGTCGAGGGACTCTAGGTCGCTCTGTGTCATGCGTCCGAGTGCGCTCGCGAATCGTGCTTCGAGGGCGGGGCCGAGCAGCGCGCCGAGCGCGATGGCGAAACTCGCGGTGCCGAGCACGACGACGGACAGCGAGAACAGCCGCGCCTCCTGGGTCGTCGGCGTGAGGTCGCCGTAGCCGACGGTGCTGGCGGTCACGAGCGTGTAGTAGAAGGCGTCCAGCATCGTCGAGACCTCCCCGAAGCCGCGCTCGCCACGGAGCGCGTACGTGCCGATGGTGCCGTAGGCCAGCACGCCGAACAGCGCGCCCCCGGCGGCCAGCTGGCTGGTCGTCAACGAGACGCGCGCGTCGAAGCGCTGCCGCGCGGCGGCGAGCACGGGGAACGCGAGCACGGAGAGCACGACCAGGGGCACCGAGTACGGCGTCGCCTGCACGAGCCCCTGGCCGGCCGTCACCGGCAGGAGGACGAGCGTGGAGTACCAGGCGGCGCGGAGGCCGCGCCGCAGCCCGAACGCGCTCATCACCATCAGGAAGCCGGTGAGGGCGCCCGTGAACCCCGCCGTCTGGCTGATCGCGGGCGGCACCAGACGGGCGACAGGCCCGAAGCTCGCCGTGGGGTCGACGATGCCGAGGATGCCGACGACGACCGACAGCCCGGCGACCGCGAGCGTCAGTGCGACCGCTACGCGTCCGGTCACGCGTTCGACGCCCGGCAGGTCCATACCATCACGGCAGTGGCCGCCCCTCTTAATGCCGGCGGCCTGAGTCGACACCGAACGGTAGGGTTTTGACCGCGGCGCAACTGGGTCGGGGACATGGCTTCGACTCCCGTGCAGGTACTGCACGGAATCTACCTCGGACTGCTGGCGGGCGTCATCCCGGCGCTCGTGGCGTTCGGGTTCGGGTTCATCTTCCGGTACGTGACCGGGCTCTCCATCCCCGCGTTCGGTGTCGTCGTGCTCGGCGTCGCGCTCGCGGGCGTCAACGGCGGCCTGCTCGCGTTCGCGGACCCGACTATCACGCAGGCGACGAACTCCACGACGCTCGTCCTGGCCCTGCTGGTGGTGGCGCTGCTCACGTTCTACATGCACGCGGTCGGCGACCGCCTGGGCGCGACGCTCCCCCGCCGGCTGAGTCTACGGTCGCTGCGCGAGCGCACCCTGAGCGCGGACGTGGTGAGCTTCGTCGGCGGCGGCCGGGAGGCCACCGTCACTGTCGCCGGCCCGGTGCGGGACGTCGAGGGATACCCGCCGCTGCCGGACGCGCTCCGAACTGAGATCAAGGCCCTCGAGTGGCAGTTCCCCGCGGACCTCCCGCTGTCGGAACTGGAGACCCGGTTCGCGGACCGCCTCCGCTCGGAGTTCGACCTCCAGGAGGCCTCGGTCTCCCTCGACCGGCAGGCGCGGGCGAGCGTCGCCGCCGCCCCGCCCGCCGCCGGGGTCTCGAAACGCACGCCCGCCGGGAAGCGCGCGGTGTCCGTCCCGGCGCTCGTCCCGACCGGCGTCGCGCGCGGCGACGAGGTGACGGTGCTCACGGGGGCGGACCCCGTCGACGGCACCGTCATCTCGGCGAAGTCGGGCGGGGAGAGCGACAGCGACGACGAGGCGGCGTCCAACCCGGACGGTGACGAACCGCGGCGGACGACCGCTCCGACGACGAGCGGTGGGGACGGCCGCGTCACCGTCGCCGTCCCCCGGTCGTCCGCCGAGAGCCTGCTCACCGCCGACGACGCACGGGTCGTGGTGCGCGCTCGCGGCACCCGCCGGGAGTACGAACTGCTGGGGCTGCTCCGGCGCGCGGGCCAGCGCGTCCGCCGGCTCACCATCCGCGAGGACGCGGAGGTCGCCGGCACGTCGCTCTCCGAGAGCGACGTGCGGCAGCGATACGGCGTGGCGGTGCTCGCGGTCCGCAGCGGCGGGTCGTGGGTCGTCGCGCCCCGCGGCGACGCGAACCTCGGTGCCGGCGACGACCTGTTCGTCACCGGGCCGCGCGACGCCCTCGAGCGGTTCGCGGAGGTGGTCGCCTGATGGCCACGATAACGACCGCCATCGTCGCACAGGCCGTTGGCCTAACCCTCGCCGCGGCCCTCGTCGTCGTCGCGCTCGCGGCCGGTTTCCGGTGGTACTTCCGCCAGCGCGTCCCGTTCGGCGTGGCGCTGCTCGTGGACGTCTCCGTCGTCACGCTCTACCTCAACACGCGGGTCGCGCTCGGTGAGGCCGTCGCCGGGCGGATGGACGCCCTGTCGGTGGCCGAGGTGGGCTCCAACCTCGCGGTGTTCGCCGCCGCGGTGGTGCTCGTCCCCGCGGCGCTCCGTGCCGGCGACCGGATCGGCGTCCAGGTGCTCGCCGCGACCGGAACCCGTGAACTCGAGGGCGAGGTCGGCCAGCTCGTGAAAGCGGTCGGGCGGGCCGTCGCGGTCGAACTCCCCCAGGAGGTCGCGGACATCGAGGGGTACGACCCGGTGACGGCGGAGACGCGGCGGGAACTCGCGGGGAAGACGTTCATCTTCCCGCGCCGGCTCACCGTCGAGGAACTCGAGGAGCGCGTCGCCGCCCGCCTGAAGGACGACTACGAGGTCGGTTACGTGGACGTGGAACTCGCCCGCGACGGCACCGTCTCCTACCTCGCGCTGGGCCGCCGGACCGCCGGCGTCGGCCCGACGCTCCCGCCCGGAACGGCCGCGGTCGCCGTCACCGCCGACCCGCCGAACGCCGCCGCGGCCGGCGACCTCGTGCAGGTGTGGCGGACCGACGGCGACCGTCCGAAGCCGGTCACGACGGCGGAACTCCGCGCGGTCCACGACGACACGGTGACGCTGTCGCTGGACGAGTACGACGCCCAGTCGCTCGCGGGGGGCGACTACCGGCTGCTCACACTGCCCTACGAGCCGGGGGCCGACCGCCAGTTCGCCAGCCTGCTGCGCAACGCCGACGAGACGATGACCGTGGTGTCCGTCGGGGCGGGCAGCGACCTGGAGGGGAAGACCGTCGGTGACGTCGACGGCACCGTCGCGGCGGTGCGCACGGGCGACGGCGTCGAGGCGATTCCGAAGGGCGGCCGCGTGCTGGCGGCCGGCGAGACGCTGTACGTGGTCGCGCGGCCGGACGTCGTGCGCCGCCTCGACAGCGCGGCCACCGCCCCGTAGCACCTATGGGGGGCGACGGCCGAGTGGCTGGCATGGAGTGGAAGCTCTTCGCGGACCTCGCGGAGGTGGGCGGCGACCGCCACGTCGAGGTCGACGTAGAACCGGGCGAGACGGTCGGCGACGCCCTGGACGCGCTCGTCGACGCTCGTCCGGCGCTGGCCGACCGCGTGCTCACTGAGGACGGCGACCTGCGCCACCACGTCAACGTCCTGCGCAACGGGGAGAACGTCCGCAACCTGGACGGCCTCGCCACCGAACTCGACGCGGGCGACGAACTGGCGATGTTCCCGCCGGTGAGCGGGGGCTGATGTTCACTATCGCGCATCGCGGGTTCGCGGGCGTCGCCCCGGAGAACACCGCCGCGGCGGTCCACGCGGCCGCCAACCGCGCCGACGGCATCGAGGTGGACGTCCAGCCACGAGCGGACGGCACGCCGGTTCTCTTCCACGACCAGCGACTCGACGACGGTGACGACTCGCGGGGAATCACCGACGCGTCGGGGTTCGTCTGGGACGCCGACCGCGAGACCCTCGACGACGCGAACGTGCTCGGCTCTGGTGAGGGCGTCCCGGACCTCGAATCGGTCGCGGATCTCCTCCCGCCCGGCGTCGAGTTCCACGTCGAACTGAAGAACCCGGGCAGCGAGGACGCGCGCCTCGGCCTCCCCGGCCCGGACGCGGCGCAGTGGCGCCCGTTCGTCAAGCGCGTGGTGGACGCGCTCGCTGACTGCGAGGCCCCCGTCGTCTTCTCCTCCTTCTTCGACGGCGCGCTGGAGGCCGCCCAGGAGGTGAGCCGGGACATCCCGAGAGCGGCGCTCTGCATCGACGCGGACCGCGGGCTCACGCGAGCCAGCGAGTTCGACTGCCGCGCGCTGCACGCGCCCCTGGACGCCGTCGACGCCGACCTGGTAGAGCACGCCCACCGCGACGGCCGCAGCGTCAACGCCTGGACCGTCACCGACTGGCAGGACGCAGTCGCGTGCTACGACGCCGGCGTCGACGGCGTCATCACCGACTATCCGGGCGTCGCGGTGTACGCCGCCGACCCCTCGCGGCAGCGCTGATCGGTCGGGAGCGCAACGACTTTTTGCGGCGCAGCGTCTCGCCCACCGCATGGACAGTCCACGTCGCCGACGCGTTCTGCACGCGACTGGGGGGTTGCTCGCGGTCGGACTGGGCGGCTGTACCAGTGCCGGCACCACGGACGAGCGGACGACCACGTCGGTAGCTGACGACCCCACCACCACCGCACCCCGACCCGACCCGTCTGCCATCACGCTCGCCGCGTCCGTTCGTCGGCAGGCGAGCAGCGACGCACCCGCGAGATTCGCGCTGACCCTGACGAACGGCGGTGACGTCCCCGCCGAACTCGGGTTCGGGCCGGCGCTGTACGCGGGTCCAACGCGGCGCGTGGCGGACGTCGTGCTCGACGCCGTCGACGTCGGGGCGGACTTCGACACGAGCCGAACTGAGAACTGCTGGACCGTCCCCGACGAGTACGGGACGACCGTCCGTGACCTCGAGTACCACCGGCTCGCACCCGGCGAAGAGCACACCGAGCGCTACGACGTCTACACGGTCGAGGGCGCCAGCGAGTGCCGGCCGGAGGGCACGTACGCGCTCTCCCGTCAGTTACCCGTCCGCGGCGTGGCGGACGTGACCGCCTACCTGCGGTTCGCCATCGACGAGGACGGCACTGTCAGCGTCGGGAACGACGGGACGAAGATATCGCTCGAGTGAGCGCTGCGACGGTTACTGTCCGCGGTAGTCGCTGGTGAGGTCGGCGGCCATCACGAAGTCGGGTTCCTCGCCGATCTCGGTGCGGGTGACCGCGACGTCGCTGACCATCGTCACGTCCTCCGGAATCAGCACGCGCGTGCGGTCCGCGCCGACGCTCGCTGCGTCTTGGGAGATGGCGGCGAGCAGGTCCTCGCAGGCCGACTGGTTCTCCCAGCCCGCGACGCCATACTCCGCCCAGGTCTGGGCGTTGCCGTCGTCGTCCTCGCGCTCGTAGGTACGGGTGCGGACCGTGAACCCCTGCGTGCCCGCGGAGTCGTCCTGCACGACGAGCAGGCCGTCGCGCTCGTCGCGGGCCGCGGCGAGGCGGTCGCGGGTGAGTTCCGCGAGCGCCCACGACTCCTCGGTGTGGAGCGCGAGGCCGCGGAGTTCGTCGCGTGCGCGGCTCTGCTGCCAGTAGCTCCACGCCGCGTTCGGGTCGTCGGTGCGGTCGCGTTCGATCGTAGCGTCGGCGTCCGGGTCGGGGTGGACCCACCGGAACTCCGTCGACGGGCCGAAGCCCGCCGCTCGCGAGTGGCCCAGCCCCATCACGTTCCAGCTGAACACCATGTTCCGGGCGACGGTGGCGCCCTGCTCGCGCGCCCAGTCGAAGCCCGCGTGGGCGAGCTGGAGGCCGACGCCGGAGCCGCGGTAGTCTGGGTTCGCGCGCATCCCCTGGACCCACGCCTCGTGCTCGCTGAGCAGGACGACCTGGACGATACCCGCTACGTCGTCGCCGGTGTCGGCAACGAGCGTGCGCTGGCGGGGGCCGTCGCTCTCGACCCAGCTCTCGAAGACGCGCGGGATGTAGTCGCCGCTCTCGCGGCGGTCGGCCCACGTGTCGCTGGTGAACGCGACCACGTCGTCGTGGTCGTCGAGTTCCGCCTGTCGGACGCTGAGTTCCAGGCTCATTCCCACGGGACCGAGCGCTCGGTTATCTCGCCCGCGATGGGGGTGCGAATCGTCTCGGCGACGCTCTCGGTGTTCGCCAGCGCCCACATCAGCTTCACCTTCGCGGTGCCCGGGAGCATGTCCTCGCCCTCGACGACGCCCGCGTCGAGGAGGTCCCGGCCCGTGTCGTAGACGCGGTCACAGACCCGCCCCTCGAGACACTGGCTGGTCATCACCACCGTCGTGCCGTCGTCGACGAGGTCCGCGATGGTGCCGACGAACTTCGTGTGGACGTGGCCGAGGCCCGTCCCCTCGATTACCACGCCGGACTTCCCCTCGCAGAGCTCGAAGAACGCGGGGTCCATGCCGGGCGTGAACTTCAGGAGTTCGACGCCCTCCGCGAGCGCCGGGTCGATGTCGAGTTCGACATCGCCGCGCTCGGCGTACGGCTTCGTGTACTCGACCCCGCTCGCCTCGCCGGTCGCGTCCTCGCTGGCGACGTCGTAGTCGACGTAGCCTAGCGGCTCCGCGCCGACCGTCTCGAAGGCGTCCCGGCGGCTGGTGTGGTTCTTCCGGACGCGGGTGCCGCGGTGGAGCGCGCAGCGGTCGTCGCTCGTCGAGGCGTGCATGCAGACCATCACCTCGGCGGCGTCGCTCTTGGCGGCCTCCACGGAGCAGACGGCGTTCATCACGTTGTCCGAGGACGGCCGGTCCGCCGAGCGCTGGCTGCCCGTGAACACGACCGGGACGGGCGTATCGAGCATGAAGGATAGCGCGCTCGCGGAGTACTGCATCGTGTCCGTGCCGTGCATCACGACGACGCCGTCCGCGCCGTTCTCGACCTCCTCGTGGACGGCCTCGGCGAGGTCCCGCCAGATGGGCGGCTCCATGTTCTCCGAGAGGATGTTCGCGACGACGCGGCCGCGGTAGTTCGCCCGGCCCGCAAGGTCCGGCACCGCCCGCAGCACGTCTTCGGCGTCGAACTGCGCAGTCACCGCGCCCGTCCGGTAGTCCACTGTCGAGGCGATGGTGCCGCCCGTCGAGATGAGCGCGACCGTCGGCAGGTCGTCGTCGAACTCGACCTGCGAGTCCACCTCCTCGCCGCCTTCGGCGTCCACGTCGAAGACGCCCGATTCCAGTACGTCCACCGTCGCCTCGTCGCGGTCGACGCCGACGTTGTAGCCGGAGTCGAGCTTGACGACGAGGTGGTCCGGCGACGCCGACGGCAACAGCACGCCCTCGTGGGCCGTGCCGTCGCGCTCGACGCGCACACGGTCGCCTGCGTTCATGCATCGAAGTTCCGAGCGCGCGGAGGAAAAGGTTGCTACTCGGTGATGCGCCACTCCCCTTCTTGCTCCGCGACGACGCCGCGCTCGCGGAGCGTCTCGAGGACGCCCTCGACCAGTCCATCCGGCGCGTCGAGGCGTTCGGCGAGGACGGCCACGGTCCGGTCGCCGTCCGCGAGCGCCGCGAGCACGTCCGCGTAGAGGCGGTCGTGGCCCTCGCCGACGGTGTCCGCCAGCCGGTTCTGGACGTCGGCGAGCTGGCCCTGCACCCAGCGCTGGGTGAGCGACAGCTCGCGTTCGAGGTCCGTCAGCTCCTCCAGCCTGGTGGCGAGCTCCGCGACGTCGTCGTCGCGGCGCTCCTCGACCTCGATGGAGACGTACTGGAACTGCGCGATGTCGAAGTTGGCGCTCGCGGGGTAGGCGGACTTCGCGCCGAAGTCGAACGGCGACAGCCGGACCTCCAGGCGGAGGTTCTCGGCGATGTGGAAGTACTTCCGGCGCTGGTCGTCGACCTGAGACTCCACGAGGCCGGCCTCCTCCATCCGGCGGAGGTGGTCGATGACGGCCTTGGGGCTGACGTCGATGTACTCGGATATCTCGGTCACGTAGCAGGGTTTGCGAGCCAGCAGGCGGAGGATGCGCCGCCGGTTCTCGTTCCCGAGAAGGTCGAGTAGTGCCCCGGAGTCCATATTCACTCGAAGTTAGCGGCGCGGCCGCATAAGGGTGTCTCTCCGGTGGAATTGCGCGACGGCTTAAGGGTTGCCCGGAGCGCTTATCACCTCCCATGGGATACGATGTCATGCATGTTCGAGGCCTTCTCCAGCGGCTACTACCTCGGACGGTTGTACGTCGAGCCCGCGCCGGGCGAGCACGCGGCGATCAACCGCGACCAGCACGAGCTGGTCAACGAGCAACTGTACACCACGGACGAAGGGGTCTCCCGGACGGACCTCCCGCTCGTGATGAAACTCGGCGCGGCCCACCTCACAGTCCACGGCGAGGACGACGTACCCGAGCGAACGCTCGCCGTCCCCGAGCACATCCTCGAGGGCCTCGACGTCCAGAACCCGCCGACGCTCAAGGAGGTGCTGCTGGCGAAACGCGCCCACGCGGCCCGCCTCCTCGACATGGGCGCGGTGTAGCACCGCCGGCCCGTCCGCCCCCATCGAACGACGAACCGACCAGCGACGGCTACGTCCGGTCGACGGTGCGCTCGAAGCGCTGGATGGCGTCGTCGCTGCCGGCGACGAAGATGTCGTCTCCGCTGTGGATTTCGGTGGTCTCGTCGGTGAGTACGCCGCCATCGCGGGCGACGCCGACGACCGTCCAGCCGCGACTCCCCGCCCCGCGAGCGTCGGCCACCGAGTCGCCGGCGAACGGCGCCGCGTCGGCTCGAACGAGGCGAATCTGCCCCGCGGGGTCCATCACGCGCTCGCCGTGGACCTCCGCGGCAACCAGGCGGGCGGAGACTCGCTGGACGGAGAGCACGTAGTCGGCGCCCGCCCTGAACGCGGGGGACTCCTTCTCGGCCTCCGTGACGCGGGCGAGGATCTCCACGTCGTTAGACATCGACCGGGCCATCGCCACGGTCAGCAGCGCGGTGGCGTCGTCGTCGACGGTGACGACCAGCGCGGACGCCTCCTCGATGCCGGCCTCACGGAGGACCTCCGGCTCCGTCACGTCGCCGACGACGTCCGCCCCGCAGTCCGCCGCCTGGTCGACAGTCGTGACCGGGAGGTCCGCCGGGAGCGCGTCCACGGCCTCCTGGCCGCCCTCCCCGCAGCCAGCGACGATCACCTTCGACTGCGTGCCCGCCCGGGGCGTCCGTCCACTGCCAACCTCGCTCTCGAGTTCGTCGACGGAGTGCTCCGGGCCGGCGACGACCAGCACCGTGTTCGGCGTGAGCCGGTCCTCGGGCGACGGCGGGAGGTGTAACTCGCCGTCGAACCACCCCGCGACGAGCGTCAGGTCGGGGTGCCGGGCGAGCGGCGACTCACGAACGCTGATGCCGTGGAGCGGGCTGCCGCGCCGGACCAGGAGTTCGCGGATGACGACCTCGTCGTCGGCCGACGGCGCCTCCACCGCGACGGGAGTCGTCGCCTTCTCCGCCAGTCGTCGACCGATGAGCGCGTGCGGGGCGACGCTCCGGTCGACGCCGACCTCCGCGAGCGCGGCCTTCCGGCGCGTCGACGGAGTGAAGCTGACCACTCGGAGCTCCTCGTTGGCGTCCAGGGCGGTGAGGACGACGCTCGCGGTCCTGTCGCCCGTGTCCGTGATGAGCAGCGACGCCCGCTCGATCTTCGCCCGGGCGAGGTCGTCGCGGTCCTCCGGGTCGCCGTTGATCGCCTGGTAGCCGTCGTCGGAGAGCCGCTTGGCCTCCCCCTCGTCGGACTCGAGGAGCACGTAGTCGACCTTCAGCGCCTCCAGTTCGTCGAGCAGCACCTCCGTGTCGCGCTGGTACTCAGCGACGACGACGTGGTCGTTCTTGATGGTGAGGCGGTCGTCGAGGTTCAGCGGCGTCCGCTCGAACAGCGGGATGACGAGGATGCGCAGCGTCACGAACCCGAGCACGACGCCGCTCACCTGCATCAGCGCGACGAACAGGTTCATCGCGGGCGTCGCCCATGGCGAGTCGGCGCCGTAGCCCGTCGTGGTCATCGTCTCGATGACGACGTTGAACGCCTGAAACAGCGACCGGGGCTCGTTCTCTAGGGCGCGCATCCCCCAGTAGTACACCGTGGTGTAGGTGCTCACGAGGACGACGAGGCCGACGGCGAACCAGAGCAGCAGGCGCTGTCGTCCGGTGAGGTCCCGGTAGCGGAAGCCGCGGATGTCCAAGAGTTCGCGCATTCGGTGGTCTGTCCCCCTGTTTCCACCGCTCCCGTAAAAGTCGTACCGCAGTCGGAGTCGAGCGCGGCCTGCGGTGCGGGGGCCGCGGTGGGCGTTGGGAAACGCCTAAGCCCGCGGACGCCCGCCGTTGGCCCATGCTGGACGACCTCCTCGGGCGCACGGAACTCAAGGAGCGCATCGAGGAACTGGAGGGCGAGACGGAGTCCCTGCGGAACCGGCTGGACGCCGAGAGCGAGCGCCGCAGCGAGGCGGTCCGGGACAGGCAGGCCGCCGAGCGCCGCGTCAACGAACTGGAGGACCGCGTGACGGAACTCACCGACCGCGTCGACCGCGCCGGCGGCGACGACGACGAACCCGAATTCCGCGGACGCTTCACCCTCCGTGGCGAGCGCCGTGACCGCGTCCTCGCGCTACTGGAGAGCCTCGAAGCCGGCGAGGAGAGTGTCCTCACCGCCTACGTCCCCGACGACCCGCCGGAGACGGTCCGCGAGGCGTTCGGGGAGCGGGCGCCGCTCGTCGAGCGCGCCGCCCCCTGTCTCGTGGTCCGTGACCGCGAGGGAATCGTCTCCGCCGCGCTCCGCCCGCCGAACCCCCCGGAAGCGTTCTGCGAGTGGGGTGACAGTGCTCGAATCGAGCGCGGGTGGTTCGCGCCGACCGGCCGGTACGCGTTCGCTGTCGTGCGCGCTGACCTGTTCGCGGTCGGTATCTACAGCGACTGGGAGCGCGTGCCCGACCAGGGGGAGGGCACGGACCGAGAGAGCGGAGAGCGAAGCGAACCGCGAGCCATCGAGCGCGTCCACTACGAGGGGTTCGAGAGCGACGTGAAGGGCGCCCACTCGAAGGGAGGATTCTCCCAGGACCGCTTCGAGCGGCGCCGCGAGAGCCAGATACGCGAACACGTCGAGAAGTGCCAGGCGGCGCTCGCGCAGGTCGACGCCGAGCGCACGTTCGTCGTCGGGCAGTCGACGCTGCTCGACGAGTTCGACGCCGACGTCACCGCCGCGGTGGACGCCACGGGGAAACCGGAAGCGGCCCTGGCGGACGCCCACAGCGAGTTCTGGACGGTCTCCCTCTCGCTCGTCTGAGTTGCCACCGGTGCTACGTTTAAGGGTGCGGGCAGAGACGGTCGGACCATGAAGGTCGCGCTCCTGGCACACGAGAAGTTTCCCGAAAACGCGAAGACCGCCGTGGGCGTCCTGCGGTACGCCGACTACGACGTGGTCGCGGTGCTCGACAGAACGAACGCTGGAACGCGGGTCGCCGACCACCTCCCGGACGTCCAGGACGCCCCGGTCGTCGCGTCGATGGACGACGTCGAGGGCGACGTGGACGCGCTCGTCGTCGGCGTCGCGCCCATCGGCGGCGGTTTCGAGGAGTCCTGGCGCCCGGACGTCCGGGCGGCCCTCGAACGCGGCGCCGACGTCTACGCCGGCCTCCACTACTTCCTCGGGGAGGACGACGAGTTCGCGGCCCTCGCCGAGGAACACGGCTGCGAACTGTGGGACGTGCGCAAACCCCCGGAGGACCTCGGGGTGGCCGAGGGCGTGGCCGACAGCGTCGACGCAACCGTCGTCACCACCGTCGGGACGGACTGCAACGTCGGGAAGATGACCGCAACCCGGGAACTGTACGAGGCGGCCCAGGAGCAGGGGATGGACGCGGCGTTCGTCGCCACCGGCCAGACGGGCATCCTCATCGAGGGGTCAGGCATCCCCGTCGACCGCGTCATCTCCGACTTCACCGCTGGGAGCGTCGAGCGGATGGTGCTCGAGGCCGGCGCCGACCACGACTACGTGTTCGTGGAGGGCCAGGGGAGCATCGTCCACCCCGCGTACTCGGGCGTGACCGCGGGCATCACCCACGGGTCGATGCCCGACTATCAGGTGCTCTGCCACGAGGTTGGTCGCGACAGCGTCCACGGCTACGACCAGGAACTCCCGCCCGTCGAGTCGTTCCCCGAGCGCTACGAGACGTTCGCCGGACCGGTGAGCGACAGCCCGGTGGTCGCGGGCATGCTGAACACGCGGAGCATCGACGACGACGCAGAGGCCGAGGCCGCCGTCAAGGAGTTCGCGGACGCCATCGGCGTGCCCGCCGACGACCCCGTGCGCTTCGGAACCGAGGCGGTCCTCGACGTGATTCGATGAGGACCGAGTTCCAGCGCCGCGAGTTCCCGCTGGAGCACCCGTTCACCATCGCGCGCGGCACCCAGGAGACGGCCACGAACGTGGTCGTCCGCGTCCACGACGACGAGGGCAACGTCGGCGTCGGCGGGGCCGCGCCCTCCTCACACTACGGCGAGACCGCGGGCACCGTCGAGGCCGTGCTGCCGGACCTGCTGGACGTCGTCGAGCGCGTCGACGACCCGGAGAACCTCGCGAAGGTCGAGGCCGGGATGCGAACCGTCGTCGAGGACAACCCCGCGGCGCGCGCCGCGGTCAGCATCGCCTGCCACGACCTCGCGGCCAAGCGCGCTGACCTTCCGCTCTACCAGTACTGGGGGCTCGACCCGGCGGGCAGCCTCGACACCTCCTACACCATCGGGATCGACGACGCGGAGACGATGCACGAGAAGACGGTGGAGGCCGTCGAACGCGGCTACGGCACGCTGAAGGTGAAACTCGGGACGGGCCGCGACGAGGAACTGCTCGGCACCGTCCGGGACGCCGCGCCCGACGCCACCATCCGCGTCGACGCCAACGAGGCGTGGACGCCGAAGGAGGCTGTCCGGAACATCGCGTGGCTCGACGACTACGGCGTCGAGTTCGTCGAACAGCCCGTCCCGGCCGAGAACCGCGAGGGTCTGAAGTACGTCTACGAGCGGTCGACGCTCCCCATCGCGGCCGACGAGTCCTGCATCACCGCCGACGACATCCCGGAGATTGCCGACCGCTGCGACATCGCGAACCTGAAACTGATGAAGACCGGCGGGCTGCGGGAGGCGAAGCGGCTGATTCACGCGGCACGCGCCCACGGCCTCGAAGTGATGTGTGGCTGCATGGTCGAGTCGAATGCCAGCATCGCCGCCGCCGCCCACCTCACGCCGCTGCTGGACTACGCGGACCTCGACGGCTCGCTGCTGCTCGCCGAGGACGACTTCGCGGGCGTCCCGATGCCCGCCGGCCACGTCGACCTGGCGGCCGTCGAGCGGGCCGGGACGAGCGTCCACGAGAACTGAAAGACGAAGATTCGAACGCCGTTCTGCTCAGTCGTCCGCAACCAGTCCGTAGCCGTCGATTCGGCTCACATCGTCGAGGAATCGGTCGACCCCCTCCGGCTGCACGAGGTGGACGTTGTTCCCGTTCGCAGTGGACGCGACGATGCCCGCCTCGACGAGTTTCGGGAGGTGGACGTGGTGGAGCGCCCGCTCGATGGTGGCCGGTTCGCGCTGGCGGCTCGTTCCCACCGTCGCCCCCTCCCACGCTGCTATCTCGGCCACGAGCGTGTCGACGTGAACGCTCTCAGTCTCCGTAGTCAGGTAGTAGAGTGTGAGCCGACGGTAGGGGTGGGACAGCAACTCGAAGGCTTCGTTGAGTTGCGGTGTGTCCATCGAAGCCATGACTTACCCACAGCCCGGAGTCCCTTAACCTAATTTGTGTGGTAAGTTTACCCTTTTGACAATCTCCAGCAGCGGTAGGGATTCGGTTGGATTTCGCAAGCGAACAGCGTGTTCGCGCCGCCACTCTGGCGGTAGTGTTTCAGTACCCCAACTATTCTTCGCCTGCCTGTTCGGCGGACTCCTCCTCCGCGAGCGTGTCGGCGTCGTCGACTATCTTCTGGTGGAAGTGATTCCACGGCTGTATCCGCTCGTCTGCGAGAATGTCGCTGCTCACGATCCGCAGCCCCAGCTCGTCCAGCTGGTTGGTGCTCTGCTCGATTTCGGACGTCGTCTCGGCCACGACCTCGACGTGGAGGTTCTCCTCGCCGGCCAGCATCTCCCGGACGTTGACGACACCCCAGACTTCGAGGGCCCGTTCGGCCATCTCCGGCCGCTCGGAGAGTGGCGTCGAGCAGATGAACAGCACGCGCATCGGGTAGCCCGCCGCCTCGTAGTTTATCTCGGGGTTGTACCCTAGGATGATTCCCTGTTCCTCCAGTTGCTCGATCCGGTTGCTGATGGTCGTTCCCGTCACGCCGGTCTCGCTGGCGATGGAGGTGTCGCTGGCCCCCGGGCGTCTACCTGGAGCAGGTGAAGGATGCGCCTGTCGAGGTTGTTGAGTGGGTCGTCGGCCATACAGTCGAATTCGGGCTCTAGTCAAATAATCTTCGCTGCCCGGGGCGAGGGACGTTCGCACTGGCGGCGGCCGCCGGGAGCCGACGGAGGCGTGTGGTCCGCTCACGAGCCGTCCGCTCTCAACAGGCTTATGGATGCCTCCGGGCGAAAGAACCACCTGTATGAGCACGGTCACTGTGACGCTGCCGGACGGCTCCACCCTGGAGCTGGCGTCCGGCGCGACGGTCGAGGACGTAGCGTACGAAATTGGGCCCGGCCTCGGCCGTGACACAGTCGCGGGGAAGGTCGACCACGAACTCGTCTCCAAGGAGACGCCCCTGACCGAGGACTGCGAGATCGAGATCGTCACCGACCAGTCGGGCGACTACCTCGACGTGCTGCGGCACACCGCCGCCCACGTCCTCGCGCAGGCCATCCTCCGCCACCACCCCGACGCGAAACTCACCATCGGCCCGTACACCGAGGAGGGGTTCTACTACGACGTGGCGAACGTCGAACTCGACGCGGAGGACCTCGACGCCATCCAGGACGAGGCCGACGCCATCATTGAGGCCGACTACGACGTCGAGTACGTCGAGTACGACCGCGAAGAGGCCCTCGAGACGTACGACGACAACCCGTTCAAGCGCGAGATTCTGGAGACCGAGGCCGCGGGCGACGACCCCGTGAGCTTCTACCGCCAGGACGACTTCGAGGACCTCTGTCGCGGCCCGCACGTCGAGTCGACGGGCGAGATCGGCGGCTTCGAGGTGCTCGAAACGTCGGCGGCGTACTGGCGCGGCGACGAGGAGCGCGAGACGCTGACGCGGGTCTACGGCACCGCGTTCCCCACGGAGAGCGAACTCGACGACTATCTCGAGCGCCGCGCGGAGGCCGCCGAGCGCGACCACCGGAAGATCGGCAGCGAGATGGACCTCTTTTCCATCCCGGACGTCACCGGCCCCGGCCTCCCGCTCTACCACCCGAACGGGAAGACGGTGCTCCGTGAGCTCTCGGAGTACGTCCACGGGCTCAACCGGGAGATGGGCTACGACGAGGTCGAGACCCCGCACCTGTTCCGCACGGAGCTGTGGAAGCAGTCCGGGCACTACGACAACTACGTCGACGACATGTTCCTCCTCGACGTCAACGACGAGGAATATGGACTAAAACCGATGAACTGCCCGGGCCACGCCACCATCTTCAACGAGGGCTCGTGGAGCTACCGCGACCTCCCCGTGCGGTACTTCGAGGACGGGAAGGTGTACCGCAAGGAGCAACGCGGCGAACTCTCCGGGCTCTCCCGGGTGTGGGCGTTCACCATCGACGACGGCCACGTGTTCGCGCGCGCCGACCAGATAGAGCAGGAAGTGCGACGCCTCATCGACATCATCCTCGAGGTCCTGGACACGTTCGACCTCGACTACGAGGTGGCGCTGGCGACGCGCCCGGAGAAGTCCGTAGGCAGCGACGAGATCTGGGAGCAGTCCGAATCACAGCTCCGCGACGTCCTCGAGGAGCAGGGGATGGACTACGACGTCGAACCGGGCGACGGCGCGTTCTACGGCCCGAAGATCGACTTCGCGTTCGAGGACGCTCTCGGGCGCTCGTGGGACGGCCCGACGGTCCAGCTCGACTTCAACATGCCCGAGCGCTTCGACCTGGAGTACACGGGCTCGGACAACGACGCCCACCAGCCAGTGATGATCCACCGCGCGCTGTACGGCTCCTACGAGCGGTTCTTCATGGTGCTCGTCGAGCACTACGACGGCCGCTTCCCGACGTGGCTCGCGCCCGAGCAGGTGCGCATCCTCCCGGTCACGGACGACAACCTCGGTTACGCCCACCGCGTCAAGAACGAACTCGACGGCTACCGCGTCGAGGTCGAGGACCGCGACTGGACGGTCGGCCGGAAGATCCAGCAGGCCCACGACGACAACGTCCCGTACATGCTCGTCCTCGGCGACAACGAGGAGGAGGTGGGCACCGTCTCCGTGCGCGACCGCCAGGAGCGCGAGCGGAACGACGTCGAACTCGAGACGTTCCGCGACCACTTCGTCGGGGAGGTCGACGAGAAGCGGACGCAGCCCGACTTCGTGGAGTAGTCGGCACTCCCCGAACACCGAGAACCGCCACGCACATCCCGGCCAAATGAGTCGGTCGGGGTGATGACGTGGCGCGCCGGTCTGGGCGTCGGAACGTACGTCGCCTTCCTGCTGGCGGTGCTCGGCGCACTCGCGTGGACGACGGGAACGGCGATTCTGTTACCGAGCCTCGGCCCCTCGGCGTACGTGCTCGCGGCCATCGACGACCAGCCACGGCGCGTCGTCGTCGGCCAGCTGGTCGGCGTGCTCGCCGCGTTCCTCGCCGTCCTCGCGCTCGCCAGCGGCGCCGCTCCCTTGCTCGACGCCACCCCGCAGTCGCTGGCGGGTCTCCAGCGGGTCGCCGCCGCGCTCGCCGCGACAGTCGCCGCCACCGTCGCGATGTACGCGACGGAGAGCCTCCACCCGCCAGCGTACGCCACCGTCCTCATCGTCTCGCTGGGCATCGCGGACGGGTTCGGCGACGTGGTCGCGTTCGCCGTCGGCGTGTTCGTCCTCGTCGGCACCCACGTCGCCGTCGCGCGACACGGGCCGTGGCAGCCGCCCTACTCCCCGTAGTCGCCCGTCCCGGACTCGTTCGTCTCCCGGAGGACGAACGGGCCGATGGAGAGCGTGCGCTTCGTGACGGTGACGATGCGCAGGATGTACGCCAGCAGGAGCGCGAACGGGAGCACGGCCACCGTCGCGGCCGCGCTCACCCCGAGCAGCGCGTGGTTCACGCCGAGCGTGTAGCCGGGGTACTCCGCCGGGTCGAACAGCAGGAGCGCGGCGACGGCGACGGAGAGCGCCGGTATCGCGGCGTACAGCAGCGTGCGCGAGAGGTCCGAGAGCTCCCACTGGAAGTACAGCGTCTTGAAGTGCTCACGGGCCGGCCCGAACAGCTCCAGCGTCGTCAGCAGGTCCGCCAGGGCCTCGGACGCCGCCTCGTCGAACTCGTCCCCGTATGCGGCCTGGATGCGCTTGCCCTGGTAGATCTTCATCGAGTAGTTGAAGTTCAGCGCCGCGCGGACCACCTCGAAGTCGCCGAACTCGGCGCCCTCCAGCTGGTCGGTGACGGCGTCGGCGTTCCCGGTGAGGTCGTCCACGTATTCGTTCACCGCGTCCCCCGCGTCTCCGTCCGGGGCGGCCGCGGCGAGCGCGTCGGCCTGCTCGCAGGTGGCCGCGACGAGGTCCCGCATGAACACCGACGGCTCCGCGGGCGCGACGTCCTCGTCGGCGGCGTCCGCGGCGTCCGCCCGGAAGTCCATGGCGCCTTCCATCCGCTCGCGCTGGTCGCCGACCGCACCCAGTTCCTGGGAGAGCACGATCTGGCTCAGCGTGAGCACGAGCGTCACGCCCGTGATGACGGAGCCGACGAGCGCGTTGAACAGCGTCTCGTGGGGGTCGCCGCGGGTCAACAGGACGTCCGCCGGCGTCGGCAGCAGCGTCCCCACCACGACCATGGTGGTGAAGATGACGGTGAGAAACGCCACAGCGACGTGCCGCCGGTCGGCGTCCACCGTCAGCCAGACCTGCACACGGCTGTTCGGAAGCCGGTCGCGTAACTCGTCGTCTCCCGACCCTTCGCTCATAGCGGACGTACGGCGGCCCGCCCCAAAACGTTACTCGCGGCCGGAGGGGCTACGCCTGCTGCTCGTCGTCCAGGACCTCTGCCCGGATCTCCTCGACTTCGTCCGCTTCGGCATCGCTGGTGCTGTCACTCTCACTGCGATTCTCGTCGACTACCTCGGCTCCGGAATCCGTCTCCTCGACCGTGCTCTCGACCTCGACGACGTCGTCGTCGGTCTCGCCACGGACCTCCGCGCGCAGCGCCGAGAGTTCGGACTCCACGTCGTCGCCGCGCTCGGCGGCGAGTTCCTGCTCGATGTGGTCGTCCTCGGACAGCGGGTCCTCGAGGACACCGCGGTCGCCGAGTTCGTCCATCGCTGCCGCGCGAGCCTCCACCTCCTCGGTCTGGTCCTCCGCGCGTTCGATGGCGCGCGGCACGTCGTCGTCGCTCAGCCCCGTCAGGGCCTCGGAGACCTGTGTCTTGGTCTTCGCGGCCTCGTGGCGCGCCTTCATCGTCTCCTTCTTCGTGCGGAACTCCTGGACCTTCGTTTCGAGTCCGTCTCTCTGTTCCTCGAGGTCGCGCTGGGTCGCCTCGAGGTCGGCGACCTGGTCGTCGATCTCCGCGAGCTGGTCGCGCTTCGTGCGCTTCTTCTCGAGGGCGCGCCGCGCCAGGTCGTCCCGGCCCTGCTTGACCGCCTCCCACGCCTGGTCGTCGTGCTTCTCGACGTTCTGCGCGAGGCGCTCGCGCTGGACCTCGAGGCGCTTCTTCTGGGCGGTGAGGTCAGCCAGCCCCGTCTCGACGTCCTGGAGCCGGTCCCGGAGCCGCTCGTAGGAGTAGTCCAGCGTCTCCGCCGGGTCCTCGGTGGACCGCACGAGGGCGTTCAGTTTCGACCGGATCGTGTACGATAGTCGTGATACGATACCCATGCGCACTGTTCGGCCTGCGGACGTAAAAACTCCACTCGAAACCGACCTTTTCTCGGGCGCGAGTGGGTCGAGTGGTCCGTCGTGGTCGCCGGATGTCGGGACCGATAAGCACCGTCGCCCCGAACGTTCCGCCATGCGACAGGAGACCGTGCTCGTGCCCGGCGCGCGAGACGTGGAGGCGACCCTCGACGAACCGGACGACGGGTCGCGCAGTTGCGTCGTCATGTGTCCGCCACACCCCCAGCACAGAGGCCACCGCGGGGACGACCGCCTCGAAGCCGTCTCGGCCCACCTCGTGGACGAGGGAATCGCGGCGCTGCGCTTCGACTACGGCGACTGGGACGAGGGCGAGGGGGAACGCGAAGACGCCCGGAACGCCCTCCGGTGGGCGGGCGAGCGCTACGACACCGTGGGCATCTTCGGGTTCAGTTTCGGCGGGAGCATCGCCGCGCTCGCGGCCGCGACGACCGACCTCGACCTCTGTGCCGTCTCGCTGCTCGCGCCGGCCGCCGAACTCCCCGCGGGCCTGAACGCCGCGGACGCGCTCAAGGACGTTACCGCCCCACTGCAGGTCGTCTACGCGACCCGGGACTCGACAGCCGACTGGGAACCGGTCGTCGCGGCCGCCCGCGAACTGGACTGCGAGGTCGTCGAACTCGCCGCCGACCACTTCTTCATCGGGCGCTTCGACGCGGTCGCCGACGCCGCCGGTCCGTTTCTCGCCGACGCCTGTCGGTAGCGGGACGCTGTGGGAGTGCCACGGGACTTCCGGGTAGCGTGCCGGTGACTGTCGCGGCCAGCGGTGTCCCGAAACGGTTTTTGCCACGCCTGTCGGACGGTCAGTATGCCGAAGGAGACCGGATACGACCCCTCTCTGGGGAGCAAGTTCGTGTTCGTGACCGGCGGCGTGATGTCCGGGCTGGGGAAAGGCATCACGGCCGCGAGTCTCGGACGACTGCTCTCGAACGCGGGGTTCGACGTTACTGCGGTGAAGATTGACCCGTACCTAAACGTGGACGCGGGCACCATGAACCCGTACCAGCACGGCGAGGTGTACGTGCTGAAGGACGGCGGGGAGGTCGACCTCGACCTGGGGAACTACGAGCGGTTCCTCGACGTGGACATGACCTCCGACCACAACGTCACCACGGGGAAGGTGTACCAGCACGTCATCGAGCGCGAACGCGCCGGCGACTACCTCGGGAAGACGGTCCAGATCATCCCGCACGTCACTGACGACATCAAGCGCCGCGTGCGCGAGGCCGCCGAGGGGTCGGACGTCTGTCTCGTCGAGGTCGGCGGGACGGTCGGCGACATCGAGGGGATGCCGTTCCTCGAGGCGCTGCGCCAGTTCAGCCACGAGCAGGACGACGAGGACATCCTCTTCGCGCACGTCACGCTCGTCCCGTACTCGCAGAACGGCGAGCAGAAGACCAAGCCCACCCAGCACTCCGTGAAGGAGCTCCGGTCCATCGGTCTCCAGCCGGACATCCTCGTGGGGCGCTGCGAGGACCGCCTCGACCCGGACGTCAAGGAGAAGATCGCGCTGTTCTGCGACGTGCCGACGGACGCGGTGTTCTCGAACCCGGACGTCGAGGACGTCTACCACGTGCCGCTCACCGTCGAGGAGGAGGGTCTCGACGAGTACGTGATGGAGCGCTTCGACCTGACCGACCGCGCGCTCCCGCCCGAGGAGCGCTCGACGGAGTGGCGCGACCTCGTCACGCAGGACCGCACCGGCGAGGTGGACATCGCGCTCGTCGGCAAGTACGCACTCGAGGACGCCTACATGAGCATCCACGAGGCGCTCAAGCACGCCGGCCTCGAGAAGAACGTCGACGTCAACGTGCTCTGGGTGGACTCCGAGGAGATGCACGACCACCACGAGCAGCGCCTCGCGGACGCCGACGGCATCGTCGTGCCGGGCGGCTTCGGCTCCCGCGGCACTGAGGGGAAGATCGAGGCCATCCGGTACGCCCGCGAGCACGACGTGCCGTTCCTCGGGCTCTGTCTGGGCTTCCAGATGGCGGTCGTGGAGTACGCACGTAACGTCCTCGGGATGGAGGACGCACACTCCGCGGAAGTGTACGAAGACACTCCCTTCCCGGTCATCGACCTGCTGCCCGAGCAGTACGACCTCGAGGACCTCGGCGGCACGATGCGGCTGGGCGCCCACGAGACCGACATCGAGCCGGGGAGCCTCGCCCACGACCTCTACGGCGACACGTCCTGCACCGAGCGCCACCGCCACCGCTACGAAGTCAACCCCGAGTACATCGACGACCTCACCGCGGACGGCCTGACGTTCTCCGGGAAGGCCGGCAACCGCATGGAGATTCTGGAGTACGACGACCACCCGTTCTTCTTCGGGACGCAGTTCCACCCCGAGTTCCGCTCCCGGCCGACCCGAGCGAGTCCGCCGTTCGTCGGCCTGCTCGACGCGGTGCTCGACCGACCCGACGCGAAAACCGAGGTGACCAACTGATGGTGAACACGGACGAATTCATCGACGACGCGAAGGCGGAGATCCGCGACCAGCTCGGCGACAGCACCGCCGTCATCGCGCTCTCCGGGGGCGTCGACTCCTCGACGGCGGCGGCCCTCGCCTACGAGGCGGTCGGCGACCAGCTCGTCCCCGTCTACGTCGACACGGGGCTGATGCGGAAGGGCGAGACCGAGGAAATCCGCCGCGAGTTCGACTACATGGAGCGCCTCCGAATCGTCGACGCGGCGGACCGCTACTTCGACCGCCTCGAGGGCGTCACCGACCCCGAGGAGAAGCGGAAGGTCATCGGCGACCAGTTCATCCGGGAGTTCGAGACGGTCGCCAACGAAGTGGACGCCGACTACCTCGTCCAGGGGACCATCTACCCCGACCGCATCGAGAGCGAGGGGAACATCAAGAGTCACCACAACGTCGGCGGCCTCCCCGACGTCGTCGACTTCGACGGCATCGTCGAACCGATGCGCGACCTCTACAAGGACGAGGTCCGCGAGGTCGCCCGCGAACTCGGCCTCGAGGAGGTCATCAGCGAGCGCATGCCGTTCCCCGGACCGGGACTCGCCGTCCGCGTACTCGGCGAGGTCACCCGCGAGAAGGTCCGCATCGCTCGCGAGGCAACCCACGTCGTCGAGGACGAACTCGACGAGTACGACCCGTGGCAGGCGTTCGCCGCGGTGCTCGGGAAGGCCACGGGCGTGAAGGGCGACAACCGCGTCCACGGCCACGTCGTCGCCGTGCGCTCCGTGGAGTCCCGGGACGGGATGACCGCCCGCGCCCAGGAACTCGACTGGGAGACGCTTCAGCGCCTCCAGTCGCGCATCGCGGGCACCATCGACAACGTCTCTCGCGTCGTCTACGACGTGACGCACAAACCACCCGCGACCATCGAGTACGAATGAAGGCCATCGTCGTCGGACCCGACAGCAGCATCGTCGACGCCCTCGAGGCAGAGGGCGTCGAAGTCACCCGCATCGAGGGCATCGCCTCTGGCGAACGACTCGTCGAGGCTGGCGTCGAGGATGCCGACCTGCTCGTCATCACGGACGCCGGTGAGGCCACCGCGATTCCGGTCGCCCTCGAGCGCAACGAGGACCTGAAGACCGTCGCCTACACGCAGGACTCGATGCCGGAGTTCGTGAAGTCTCGCCTCGACTTCGCCATCGACCCGGACCTGCTCGGTCCCGACGCAGTCGCCGAGGAACTGGTCTGAGCCGGCCCCACCACTGAAGCCACTCGCCTGCGTCCGGTCGCGTATGTCACTCGACCGCTACCCCGACCTCGACCCCGACGTGGGCGAGGTGCTCACCGAGGAACTGTACTTCTCCGAGGACGCACTCGTGAAGGCGTTCGCGCTCGGGCCGGGGGCGAGCGTCGACCCCCACGAGCACGCCGACCAAACGAACGCGTTCCACGTCCTCACGGGTGAAGTCGTGGTCGTGCAGGGCGACGACGAGGAGACAGTCGATGCGCCGGGCGTGGTCGTCCACGAGCGCGGCGTCCCGCACGGCGCGCGCAACGAGACCGACGAGGTGGCGGTGTTCACGGCGACGATGGCGCCGATGGGGTAGATGGCAATCGCACCGATTTGTTAGAGCGATAGCGCGACCGGACGTCCAGGGCGGGGTTCCTCGCCGTCGACGGCGGCGGAGTGCGGGCTGACGTGCTCCCAGCAGACGAACTTCTCGACGCTACCGGGGTCGTAGAGGAAGTAGTCCGCGTCGTTGGAGCAGAGCACGCACTGCGGGTCGCCGTCGGTCCCGTCGAGGACTCCCGACAGCGCGGCCTCCGCGGCATCCGCGGACGGCGCCGCGTCCGCCGCGCTGCTGGGCGCGTCCCCGTCGACCACGTCGTCGCCCGCTGGCATACCGTCGGCTTCGACGTTCTCGTGCTTAAATGTCGGGCCGGAGGCGGACGAGTACCGGCATCTCCTGAACGCGCTCCTCGCTCAGGGCGTCCCAGTCGACGCCCGCGGGGCGAGCGTCGTTGCCGTCGGGACGAATCACGCGCTCCGGGGTCACCACGAGGTCCATCGGGACGTCGTGGGCGTCGGGTTCGACCTCGTCGTCGTCGACCAGCTGGGACTCGTGGACCGTGGTGGCGACCACCGTCTCCGCGTCGACGAGGCCGAGGTCCGAGAGGATGGCGAACTCGAGGTCACTGTACCCCTCGCCCTTGCCGACGCGGGCGCCCGAGGGCGTCACCGCGACGCTGCCCGAGAGCACGAGGTCGACGTGGGGGAGCGCGTCCGGGCCGACCTGCTCGGCGTAGTCGTCGACGTGCGAGAGCGTCGGCGCCCGCTCGTGGTCGTCCACGTTCGCGGGGTCGAGTTCGAGGAAGCAGTCCGCGTCGCGGAGGCGCGGCACCGCCATGTAGACGGTCTTCCCGTCGCGGAGCGCGCGGCGCCGCGCGGGCAACTGCGGGGCGTCCGGGTTCGCCTTCACCGTCGCTGCACGCTCCCACTCCGGCTGGTCGGCGAGCAGCGCCGCGGCGTCGCTCGCGCCGGCGAAGTTGGGGATGCGGCCGTGGGGCGGGAACGGGAACCTGGCCTCGCCGCTGTCCGCCAGGTCGTCCCACACGCGCTCGCGGAGCTCCTGTTTGGTCACACGCCCGGTTGACGGCCGACGTCCAAATAGGCCACTCTCGGCCACAGACCGCCGGCTGGTGGGTCGGCCGAGGACTGCCGCTCCGTTAATCGGCGCCAATTCGAGTTAATCGGGGTTTAGACGCCCCAACGTGGCGGAATTTGGATTCAGCGCTTCCCCGGTTGAAGTGGGTGGCCGACCCAGGACGAATCGCGATGAACGTGAAATCAGTGCTCACCGTCGTGCTCGCAGTCACCGTCCTCGTGGGCGGTGTGGCTGCGGCCGGCGCCGCGACGCCAGCAGGACAGGCAGCAGAGACGCCCGACGAAGCGGACAACAGCTCCGCGACCGACGGCAGCGACGCCGCGACCCCCTCGGCAGCGGCCAACGCTTCGGCGGCCGCTGACGCCGCGGACCGCGGGAACGCCGACGAGACTGGAACGCCCGAGGAGGCCGACAACGCGTCGGCGTCCGAGAACGCGGGCGACGCCGGTCCGCCGAGCGAGCTGCCGGCGCCCGTCCCGGACCGCGTGAGCGACATCCACCAGAAGATCAACGCGTTCCTCGACGGTGACCTCGACGACCTCGGGTCGGAGCTGAGCGGTCTGCTCTCCGAGGATGGCGAGTCCGACGCCGCTGACGCCTGACGCGACGAGCCGCCAGACGACCGACGCGCTCCGCGATTCCGCTTCGTTTCTTCGTGCCACGCGACGACCGTGAGTCCCCACTCCGTCGACCGTCAGTGTTCACCGGGTCGACCGACAGCCCTCACTCCGTCTCGTCGTCCTCGCCTTCGGGACGGGCGAGACCCGCGAGGTGGCCGACCTCCGGGACGACGACCTCCTCGCTGCCGAGTCGCGCTGCGTTCTCGCTGCCGGGGAGACAGAACACCGGCGTCCCGTCGGAGACGCCGCCGGCCGCCCGCGTCCCGACGACTCTCGTGCCGACCTCGTCGTAGGAGAGCCGCCGGAACAGTTCGCCGAATCCGGGCAGTTTCTTGTCGAACAGCGCCTGGACCGCCTCGACGGTGACGTCGTCGGGTGTGACACCGGTGCCGCCGGTGGAGACCACCACGTCGACGTCCTTGCGGCTGACCAGGTGGTCGAGCGTCGACTGCACGCCGTCGTAGTTGTCCTGGAGGAGTTCGCGCGTCACGACCTCGTGGCCCTCGTCCTCGAAGGCGGCGACGATGGCGTCGCCCGCGGGGTCGTCGTCGAGCGAGCGCGTCGAGGAGACCGTGACCACCGCCGCGCCGACCTGCTCGACGTCGTGGTGGTGGTGGTCCTCGTGCTCCTCGAGGTCGTCCGTCGCGTCGTCCTCGTCCGGCGGGTCCGCCGCCTCCTCGTCGTCGACGCGCGTGTCCCGCGATTGGAAGTCGACCATGTGCTGGCCTTCGGACCCCCGTGGCAAAAGCGTGAACCCCACAGTTTTGGTCGCCCCCCGCCACCACCCCGCTATGCAGGCAGTTCGCTTCGACGGGCACGGCGGCACCGAGGTCATCGACTATGGGGAGGTCCCCGACCCCGAGGTCGGCCGCGACGAGGTGCTGGTGGACGTGAAGGCGGGCGCGCTCAACCACCTCGACGTCTGGACCCGCCGCGGGTTGCCCGGCCTCGACCTGGAGATGCCCCACGTCCCCGGGAGCGATGCGGCGGGCGTCGTCCTCGAGACCGGCCCGGACGTCCGGCGCTTCGAGGCGGGCGACCGCGTCGCGCTCTCCGCCGGGGTCTGGTGTGGGGACTGCGAGTTCTGCCGGGACGGCGACTACCCGCTGTGCACGTCCTTCCACGTCATCGGCGAGCACGTGCCGGGCGTCCACAGCGAGCGGGCGGCCATACCCGAGGACAACCTCGTGCCCGTACCGGACGACGTCGACTGGGCGACGGCGGCCGCCGCGCCGCTCGTCTTTCAGACGGCGTGGCGGATGCTCGTCACGCGGGCGGACGTCGACCCCGGGGAGTCCGTGCTCGTGCTGGGAGCCAGCGGCGGCGTCGGCCACGCCGCCGTCCAGATCGCGGCCCACGCGGGCGCCGAGGTGTACGCCACGGCGAGCACCGAGGAGAAGCGCCGGTACGCCGAGGAACTCGGCGCGACGCGCGCCATCGACTACGAGGACGCGGACTTCGCCGACGAGATTCGCGCCCGGACGGGCAAGCGCGGCGTGGACGTGGTGGTCGACCATGTCGGCGAGGCGACGTGGGACCAGTCGCTGCGCTCGCTGGCGAAGGGCGGCCGCCTCGTCACCTGCGGCGCGACCACCGGCGGGAAGCCCGAGACCCACGTCCAGCGGCTGTTCTGGAACCACCTCTCGGTGCTCGGTTCCACGATGGCAACGCCGGGGGAGGTCGACGACGTGCTCTCGCTGGTGTGGGACGGCACGTTCGACGTCCGCATCCGCGACGTGCTCCCGATGAGCGAGACGGCTCGCGCCCACGAACTGCTGGAGAACCGGGAGGGCTTTGGGAAGGTAGTGGTAATACCCGACAGCGACTACTGATGGCGAACCCCCACGAACCCGAGACGGCCACGACGGAGCGGGCGATGAGCAAGCGCGCCCAGTGGCTCGTCGTCGCCGTCCTCGTCGCCACGGGGCTCCTGGCGCCCGCGTACGTCTACTTCGTCGGCGCCGGGAGCTTCGGGCTCAGCTTCCGGGACACGTACCTCGCCATCCCGATGATCCCCGCCATCCTGCTCGGCGCCGTCGGCGTCTGGACGGCCATCCGCGGGTAGCGACTCAGTTCTCCCGGACCACGACGTCGTCGCGCTCGAATGCATCGCCGGTCCACAGCCACGCGTCCAGCGTCGGCGGGCGCGCGGCCAGCGACGCGACCACGTAGACGTAGTCCGGCCACGACGCCTGCTCGGTGTCTGTCTCGCTCGGGTGGCTCGGGCCTGCGGGGTGGGAGTGGTAGAAGCCGACCACGTCGCGGTCCGTCGCCTCGGCCTCGTCGAAGACGGCCATCGTCGCCTCCGGGCCGAGTTCGTAGGTCACGCGGGGTGCCGGGGCGACGTTCGGGACCTGGCGCACCGCCTCGACGCGGCGCTCGTCGTCGTCGCGTTCGCCGACGAGAACGCCGCAGGCTTCGCGGGGCGCGTCCGCTCGCGCGTGGTCGAGAATCTCGTCGTAGGCTGACCGCGAGAGCGCGAGCACGCCTTCGCTTGGGATGGGAACCGGAAAAAACCCGACTCTACCGACGCTACTCGCGGACGCCGTCCGGCACGGGGTCGGCGTCGCCGTCGAAGTCCCGGCGCATCGCGATTTCGAACCACGGACAGAGGCGCAGCTGGCGGTAGTACCGCGGGTTCTCGTGGAGGTCCTCGTAGTCGGCCCAGAGGACGCCGCCGACCTCCTCGGGGTCGGGGTCGACGCTCGTGTCCGTGAGCGTCGCTTTGAGGACCGCACACACCTCCCACTCGACGCCCTCGTCGAGGTAGTGGCGCTTGTACTCGAAGCGGTCGGTGACCTCGAGTTCGTCGTACTGGTCGGGGGTGATGCCGAGTTCCTCCTCGAGGCGCTCGCGGGTGGCCGCCTCCTGGCTCTGGCCCTCGACGGGGTGGCTGGCAACGGTGCCGTCCCAGTGGGTGTCCCAGAGGCGCTTGCGGGCCGCGCGCTGGGCGAGCAGGATGTTGCCGTCCTCGTCGAACAGCAGGCAGGTGAACGCGCGGTGGCGGATGCCGCCCTCGGTGTGGGCGTCGAGGCGGTTGGCGAGGCCCTCTGCTTCGTCGTAGGCGTCGACGGTGACGACGTCCTGTGCTGCGTTCTCCGCGGTCTCGTCGTCACGGGACGACTCGACGGGAACGCTCGGCTCTGTCTCGCTCATGCGCGTACCGAGGTGGACCCGAACCAATAGCGCTTCGACTCTACCCCATCTTCTCGTCGAGGATGAGGCGAGTCTTCGTGGAGACGACCTCCTCCTGCTCGCGGGCCTTCGTCACGAGCTGGTTGACGCCGCCGGTGTCCGTGGCGTCGACGACGAGTACGATGTCGTCCTCGCCGGAGACCTGCCAGACGAAGTCTACCTCGCCCCACTCGACCATCCGGTCGCCGATCTCGTGGGTGTTGACGTCCATCGCGACCCCGATCTCGATCATCGCCTTCACGTTCCCCGTGGAGGTCGCGACCGTGAACCGTTCGATGACGCCCGCGTCGACGAGGCTGTCGACGCGGTTGCGCACGGTCCCCTCGCTGACGCCGATGTCGTCGGCAATCTCCGTGTAGGGCGTCCGCGCGTCCCGTCGCAGGGTGTCGAGGATGCGCCGGTCGATGTCGTCCATACCCTCACGTGCCAGCCCCCGACAAAAAGGATTACGAATTTCGAAACCTCGCTACGAAAGCAAGATTTATACTCCGTTCCACCGTGGGTAACTCGTAATGCCGGACGCCTACCTCGCGCTCGAAACTGGCGACGTCGTCGAGGCCAACGCTCGCGCCCCCGGCACGGCGCGCGGCGAGCTCGTGTTCACCACGGCGTACACGGGCTACGAGGAGAGCCTCACCGACCCATCGTACGAGGCACAGGTGCTCACCTTTGCCTATCCCCTCATCGGGAACTACGGCGTCCGAGACGACCGATTCGAGTCCGACCGCGTCCACCCCAGCGCCGTCGTCGCGCGCGAACTCACCGACGACGTCGCCGACTGGCTGCGCGCGGAGGGCGTCCCCGCCGTCGACGGCCTGGACACCCGCGACCTCGTCCTCGACATCCGCGAGGGCGGCGCGATGAAGGTCGGTATCGCTGCCGGCCCCGAGGCCACGCCAGCCGACGCCCGCGCGGAACTCGCCGACTGTCCGCACATGGACGACATCACCGACATCGGCGAGCGCGTCAGCGTCGCCGAACCCGAGACGTACGGTGACGGCGACACCGACGTCGCGCTCATCGACTGCGGCGCCAAGCAGTCCATCGTCGACTCGCTGGTCGAGCGCGGCGCCACCGTCCACCGCCTCCCGCACGACACCACGCCGACCGAGGTGGCCGACCTCGGCCCGGACGTGCTGTTCGTCTCGAACGGGCCGGGCGACCCCGCGAACTTCGAGGCAGCCGAGGCGCTCGTCGACGAGTTCGTCGGCGAGGTCCCCATCGCGGGCATCTGCCTCGGCCAGCAGGTCGTTGCCCGCTCGCTCGGCGGCACCACCGAGAAGATGGACTTCGGCCACCGCGGCGTCAACCAGCCCGTCCTCGACCACGACAGCGGCCGCGTCGTGATGACCACCCAGAACCACGGCTACACCGTCGCGGACCCGGGCGACCTCGACGTCACGCAGGTCAACGTCAACGACGACACCCCCGAGGGCCTCGATTCGGCGGAACTGGACGTGCTCACGCGCCAGTACCACCCCGAGGCCAACCCCGGCCCGAACGACACGCTGGACTTCTTCGACGACGTGCTCGCGATGGCCGAGACGCGTCGAATGACGCCGAAGGCGGACTGAACGCGCCGGCTGTCTCACTCTCGTTCTCCCGTCACTCCGTCGGACAGCCCACCGGCCCGAAGCCTTATCTTCACCGTCGAAATACGAGAAACCAATGTCCGAGTCCGTCTTCTCGGCGAACGAACTGGCGTTCCGCGAGTGGCACGCGGCCGTCCTCGGCGCCGTCGTGGGCGCGTTCGCCGCCTACCTCCACGCCACCGAGTACGCCGCTGTCGGCGTGACAATCGCCGTGGTCTTCGTCGTCGCGTCGCTCGGCGTCGCTCGGTACGGCAGTACCGCCAGTCGAACGGTGCGGAGAGAACCGTGGTACGCGCTCGCCGCGAACAAATCCGAATCGGCGACAACATCCGCGTGGTGCGGAGAGAACCGTGGTACGCGCTCGCCGCCTTCCTCGCCGGGGGTGCCGTCGTGCTCGCCGTCGCGTAGGCGGGACGCGGCCTGCTGGCGGCCGTCCTACCCCCAGCGCTCGTCGCGAATCGGCCGGTCACCGACCGGCAGGACGTCCAGGTCGTCGTTCCTGTGGGCGAGTCCCTCCAGCATCGCCTCCGCGGACGCGACCGTCGAGAGGTACGGAATCTCCTCCTCGACGGCCGTCGTGAGCGCCTCGCGGTCGTCGGAGACGATGAAGTCGACGTCGCCGCTCCGGATGGCCTCGGGGACGTCTTCGAACGCCGCGACCTCGAAGTGGTCCTCGTACCCCTCGACCGGCAGGTCGATGACCGCCGTGCCGCCCGCCTCGGGAGCGTTCGACGCGGCCTGCTGGGCCTTCCAGTACGCCATCTCTGGCGATGACGCGGTGCCCATCACCTCGCCCGTGGACTTCATCTCCGGGCCGAGGCGGGGGTCCGAGTTCGGCAGGCGGTCGAACGGCAGCACGACTTCTTTGACGCTGAACTGCTCGGGGACGCCCTCGCTCACGTCGATGTCGGCGAGCGTCTCGCCGGCCATCACTCTCGCCGCGAGTTTCGCGATGGGGACGCCGGTCGCCTTCGAGACGAACGGGACGGTGCGCGAGGAGCGCGGGTTCGCCTCGAGGACGTACACGTCGCCGTCTTGTACGGCCAGCTGGACGTTCAGCAGTCCGACGGTGTCCAGCGCCGAGGCGATCTCCTCGGTGACCTCGCGAACGCGCCGGAGGGTGTCGTCGTCGAGCGAGCGCGGCGGAATCACGCAGGCGGAGTCCCCGGAGTGGACGCCCGCCGCCTCAATGTGCTCCATGATTCCACCGATGACGACGTCCTCGCCGTCGCTCACGGCGTCGACGTCGAGCTCCACGGCGTCCGCGAGGAACTCGTCGACGAGAATCGGCTTGTCGGGGGAGACGCGGACGGCCTCCTCGATGTAGCGTTCGAGCTCCGCGTCGTCTGCGACGACTTGCATCGCGCGTCCGCCGAGCACGTAGCTCGGGCGGACGAGCACCGGGTAGCCGAGGTCGCGGGCGAGCTCGAGCGCCTCCGCCTCGCTCGTGGCGCTGCCCCCCTCGGGCTGGGCGATTCCGCGCTCGTCCATGAGGCGGTTGAAGCGGTCGCGGTCCTCCGCGAGGTCCATCGCATCGACCGACGTGCCCATGATGTCGCAGTCGACGCCGCGGCGGTCGAGCTCGGCCGCGAGCGGCTCGCCGATGTCGACGGAGGTCTGTCCGCCGAACTGGATCATCACGCCGTCGGCGCCCGTCGCCTCGACGACGTCGGCGACCTCCTCGGCGGTGATCGGCTCGAAGAACAGCCCGTCGGAGGTGTCGTAGTCCGTCGAGACGGTCTCGGGGTTGTTGTTCACGACGTGGGCCTCGATTCCCTGCTCGCGGAGGGCGCGCACCGCGTGGACCGAGCAGTAGTCGAACTCGACGCCCTGCCCGATGCGAATGGGGCCGCCGCCGACGACGACCACGCTATCCGGATTGCGGTCGACCCGCAGCTCGCCGGCGGCCGCGTCGCCCTCGTAGGGGCCGGAGAACCACTCGGGCTGCCGCGAGGAGTAGTAGTACGGCGTCGACGCCTCGAACTCGCCGGCACAGGTGTCGACCTGCTTGTACGTTCGGCCGGGTACCGCGGCCTCGACCTGCCCGACGCCCGCGCGCTCCGCGGAGACGGGGAGGCTCTCGTCGGCGTCGCCGGCGGCCGCCTCCGCGGCCTCCCGCCACGCGCCGCGCGTCTCGGGCAGCCATGTGAGGCTGGAGTCCTCGAAGACGTTGCCCGCGAGCGCGGAGATCTCCGCGTTGGTGAAGCCCGCGGTCGCCGCGGGGGTGAACGCCCCGTCGACGACCTCCTTGCTCGCCTCGACGATGCGGTGGAAGCGCTCGACGTACCACTCGTAGATGCCCGTGGCCTCGACGACTTCGTCGACCGAGAAACCGCGCTCGAACGCCTCGAACATCGCGTACGGGCGGTCCGGGCTCGGCCGTTCGAGATACTCCTCGCGTAACTCGTCGTCCTCAACGACGCCGAAGTCGACGGCGGGGTCGTACTCGGAGGAACGCAGCGCCTTCAGGAGGCTCTCCTCGAACGTGCGGCCGATCGCCATCGCCTCGCCGGTCGACTTCATCGCCGTCGAGAGCGTGAAGTCGACATCCTCGAACTTGTCGATGGGCCACCGCGGCACCTTCGTCACGACGTAGTCGATGGCCGGCTCGAAGGCAGCCGTCGTCTCGCCGGTGATCTCGTTGGTGATCTCGTGGAGGCGCTTGCCGAGCGCGACCTTCGCGGTGACGCGGGCGATGGGGTAGCCGGTCGCCTTCGACGCGAGCGCCGAGGAGCGGGAGACGCGCGGGTTCACTTCGACGACGCGGTACTCGCCGCCGGCGGTGCCGTCGTCGCGCCACGCGAACTGGATGTTGCAGCCGCCCTCGATGCCGAGGTCGCGGATGACCTCGAGGGCCGCGTCGCGCATCTCCTGGTGACCGTCGTCGGGGATGACCTGTGAGGGGGTGATGACGGTCGACTCGCCCGTGTGGATACCCATCGGGTCGAGGTTCTCCATATTGCAGATGATGATGCAGGAGTCGTCGGCGTCGCGCATCACCTCGTACTCCAGTTCGACCCAGCCGGCGATGGACTCCGTGATGAGCACCTCGCCGTTCCGGGAGAGCCGCAGCCCCTTGCGAACGCGGGCGAGGAGCTCCTCCATGTTGTCGACGACGCCGGACCCGCTCCCGCCGAGGGTGTACGTCGTCCGCGCGATGACCGGGAGGCCGCCCACGTCGTCGACGGCCGCTTCCACGCGGTCGGCGAGTGCGCCCTCGTCGAACTCCGAGACCGACTCGTCGTCGTCCAGCGAGATGGTCGTCGAGCGCGGCACCGGCTGACCGAGGTCCTGCATGCGCTGGCGGAACAGGTCGCGGTCCTCGGTCGCGTAGATGGTGTCCAGTGGCGTCCCCATCACGTCGACGTCGTACTCGTCGAGGACGCCCTCCTCGGCCAGTTCGGCGGTGACGTTCAGGCCGGTCTGGCCGCCCAGGCCGGCGATGACGCCGTCGGGGTCCTCTCTCGCGATGACCTCCGTGATGGCCTCCGTGTTGATGGGCTCGATGTACACCGCGTCGGCCATCTCGGGGTCCGTCATGATGGTCGCGGGGTTCGAGTTGACGAGCACCACCCGGACGCCCTCCTCTCGGAGCGCACGGCAGGCCTGCGCGCCCGAATAGTCGAACTCGGCGGCCTGGCCGATCTGGATTGGTCCGCTGCCGATGAGCAGTACCGTCCGGTCCTCGTGCTCGCTCATACTACCTGCGTGGAGTTCGTCCATCGTAATAAGGTCAGCGAAACGGTGTGCTGTTCGAAACCGAATTACGAAAATCGTAACGACAATCGGCCGTCGGTTCGACGCGTCGAAGTGGCTTCGATGTAGTGGAGCTGACAAGTAAAGTGGCCGGGGGCCGGAGTGCAGACTGCACCATGAGTCAGCAGACAGAGTCCGACGTGACGTGCACGATAGACCCCGAGGACGCCCAGGAGCGCCGAGCGTGGGCGCAGGATGCACTCGTCCCCCACGTCGAGCGCACCGAACAACTGGACGACGGTGTCGCGCTCGTCTTCGAGGACGCGGCCCTCGAAGCAGTGGCCGAACTCGTCCGGAACGAGGCGGTCTGCTGTTCGTTCGCCGACTTCCGCATCGACTACCGGCCGCCGTACGACACGGTGCGACTCGCGGTCACCGGCCCCGACGGCGCCGCCGACCTGTTCCGCGAGGGGTTCGTCGAAGGCTTCGACGGCGTCCCGGAACCGACGTAACCCTCGGACAGCCCTTCAGCCACCTGCCCGCGTGCTTTTCCGTGTTCGTCTCCTCCAATCGTGTATGTCAGACATCGACGGCGAGACGGGAGACGAGACGGAACTGGCCGAGGAGTTCGACGTCGGGGAACTGCCCGACCACGTGAACGCGTCGGCGGTCAAGCGGATGCAGGTCGTCGCCTGGGCGCTCGACGACGCCGTCCCCGTCCCGGGGACCGACCGCAAGATAGGCATCGACCCCATCGTCGGCGCGCTGCCAATCGCCGGCGACGTCGCGACCGCCGCCATCTCGATGTACATCGTCGCCGAGTCCGCCCGCCAGGGCGTCAAACGCGAGACGCTGGCCGCGATGCTCGTCAACGTCGCCGTCGACGCCGGTATCGGTTCGATTCCCGCACTCGGCGACCTCTTCGACGCCGGCTGGAAGGCGAACAAGCGCAACTTCGAACTCGCAGTCGAGGACCTCGCCGACGCTGCGCCACCAGAAGAGTCCAGCCAGTAATCAGCGCGCCTCGCCGCCCCGCGGCCCGCTCTCGTCCTCCCACTCGCGGGCCGCCCGGTAGTCCTCGACGAACGCCGTCACGTCGAAGTCGGTCATCTGTTCCTCGAACTCCGCGGCCGTCGCGTCGCTGTCGGCGTGGCTGACGGCGTGGTCCATCAGCTCGACCATCAGTTCGACGACGATCTCGTGGAGTTCGCGGGTGTCCATCTCGGTCACCCACAGCATCGCCCACCCCACGGCGCCGTTCTCGGTTCCGTCGACGGAAACGACCTCGTCCGGGAGCTGTTCCATCACGGCCCCCATCAGGTGTGGCGTGCCGAACTCGTCGAACTCGTCCTCGGGCGCGGGCGAGATTGCCTCCCGCAGCACGCTCACGATGGACTCCGGGAAGAACCGCGACGGCGGGTGCATGTCCATCACGACGGCGTGCTGGTCGCCGCAGGTGCAGGCGTACTCCCGCATTCCGATGTCGAAGGCCTGCTGGTCGGCGCGCTCGCCACACGGGAGGTCGATGCGGTCGTCGTCCGCCTCCGTGCCCGGTACGCGCGGCTCGGTCATTGCACGGGTGTTGGCCGTCGTGGTGGTTAAGCCCCGCGGAACGGACGTGAGTTCTCTCCAGTCGCTCCGTCGGCCGTGTCGCTGTAGTCCACTCCTCTCGAGAGCCCTCGGCGCTGTCGACTCCCGCGGGTCGCTCCTGTCCTCACTCGCTTCGCTCGTTGCGGTCCTTGCGTCCCCGAGGTTCGTCGACAGCACCTCGCCCTTTCAATCCGCCAGGCTGTCGGCTGCTTCACCGGCTGGAACCCGACGACCGCGTCAGCTCTCTCGGCCTGGGGAATCTTCATGCGGGAGAGCCGAGTTGTTCGCCCATGAGCGTCATCGAAATCGAGGGCCTCACGAAGCGCTACGGCGACCTCGTGGCCGTCGACGACCTCTCCCTGGACGTGGCGGAGGGCGAGGTGTTCGGGTTCCTCGGCCCCAACGGCGCCGGGAAGACGACGACCATCCGGACGCTGCTGGGGATGCAGTCGCCGACGGCGGGCCGCGTCTCCGTGCTCGGCGCCGACACCACCGTCGAGAGCGAGCGCCTCGACGCGCTCGCGCGGACCGGCTACCTGCCCGCCCACCCGAGCTTCGACGGGCAGGCTACGGGTCGGGAGGTGCTCGACCTCCACAAGTCGCTGAAGGGCGGCAGCCGTCGGGACACCATGCTCGACCTGTTCGACCCGCCGCTCGACCGCCGCATCCGGGCGTACTCCACCGGGAACGTCCAGAAACTCGGTATCGTGCAGGCGTTCATGCACGACCCGGACGTCGTCGTGATGGACGAACCCACCTCGGGGCTCGACCCGCTGCTCCAGGAGCGGTTCAACGAGTTCCTCCGGGACGAACGCGAGCGCGGCGTCACGGTGCTGTTCTCCAGTCACGTGCTCAGCGAGGTGCGCCGCGTCTGCGACCGCGTCGCCATCATCCGCGAGGGGCGACTCGTCGCCATCGAGGACGTCGAGGCGCTGCTCGACCGCAGCGGGAAACTCGTCCGCGCCACGGTCATTGGCGACCTGCCCGCGGACGCCTTCGACCTGCCGGGCGTCGCGGACCTCAGCCGCCGGAACGTGGACGGCGCGACCCAGGTGTCGTTCACGTTCTCGGGCGACGTGGACGCGCTCGTCGACGAACTCGACCGCTACTCGCTGCGGGAACTCGACGTCGAGGAGGCGCCCCTCGAGGACGTCTTCCTCCAGTTCTACGGGGGTGAGGCGAGTGCTTGAACTCGCCGCGTACGGCGCCCGCAGACGGGTGAAGGGCGCGCTGGCGCTGTCCGTCGGTCTGTCGGCGTTCAGCGCGCTGTACGCCGCGTTCTTCCCGTCGTTCACCGGTAACCTCGACCTCGAAGAGTACATCGAGGCGCTCCCGCCGGTGTTCGTGGAGGCGTTCGGCCTGCGCGCGTTCGACACCATCGAGGGGTTCCTCGCGACAGAACTCTACCAGTTCGCGTGGGTCATCCTGCTCGGTCTCTACCTCGCGTACAGCGCTGCCTCCCTGATTGCGGGCGACGTCGAGGACGGCCGCATGGACCTGCTGCTGGCGCTGCCGGTGTCGCGGGCGCGCATCGTCGGCGAGCGCTACCTCTCACTGGTCCCCGGCATCCTCCTCATCAACCTCATCGTCGCCGCCGTGACGTGGGTCGCGACGCGCGCCATCGGCTACCCCATCGGGACCGCGGACCTCGTCCTCGTCCACGCGCTGTCGCTGCCGTACCTGTTCGCCTGCGCAGCCATCGGCCTCGCCATCAGCGTCGTGGCCGACCGCGAGAGCGTCGCCCAGCGCGTCGCCATGGCGGTGGTGTTCGGGCTGTTCCTGCTGGAGTCGGTGGTCGCATCGACGGACTACGCGTGGGCCGGCGCCGTGGCGCCGATGCGCTACTACGACCCGACTGCCATCCTCGTCGACGGCAGCTACGACCTCGCGGGCGCTGCAATCCTGACGGTGGCGACGCTCGCGCTAGTGGCGGCGAGCCAGTGGTACTTCCGCCGGCGGGACGTGAACTGAGGAGGAGGGAGGTAGCGTCTCGCTGGCGGCGGCCTGCCTGCTCGGGTTCGGTGAACAGTCGGGGAACAGAGAGAACGCGCGTGTAGGAGAGAGCGGCGACCGCCTCGTCACCCGGAGGTCAGGCGTTGCTCATCCGCTGCACGAACTCCTCGCCACAGTTCTGACACTCGGCGACGCGGTACGGTTCGCGGGAGAACGACGCGTTCTCCCCGCCCGCGCTCTCCGTCCACAGTTCGACCGCGACTGTGTGTGGGGTATCGCGCCCGCAGTTCGCGCACGGCTCGACCATCTTGTCGGTTTCTGGTGCCTGGCTGGCCATCTGGATTCGTGCGGGAAGACGACGGCCACTGACTTGCATCAGTCGCCTAAAGAAATTGGCTTCGTCGGAAACGTAACTGAAACAGGGCCGATTGGACTGGTGCTGCGGAGCTACGGCCAGTCGTCGCGCACGGGTTCCTCCGGCGTCTCCGCTTCGTCGGCCTCGGACGCGAGTTCCCAGCCGGCCTTCTCCGCGGCGTCCTCCAGCGGGAGGTACTCCCAGCCGACTGCCTCGGCGAGTTCCCGGTCCTCGTCGTTCACGCCGACGAAGACGTGGCGTTCGGTGTCGAACTGGCGCTTCACGGACTCGAGGCTCTCCTCGCGGCCCTTCGGTCCCGAGAAGAAGTCCTGGCGGATGCGGCGCTTGCGCGTGAAGTTCGTGACGACGTAGGTGGGTTCGTCGGAGACGACGCCGACGTACTCCGTCCACTGGCGCGCGCCCGCGAACGCGGTGCCGGGCTTGGCGAGTTCCTGGAGCGCGGACAGCTCGAATGCGAGGGTCATGTCCGTGCTCCCCCCAGTCTGGCTCATGGCGCAACGTGGGGTGCGGACGGGAAAAACGGCTTCGGTTGGGGTACCCGGTCTACTGGCCGACGCTAACGCGATAGTAGCCGGTGAACCGTACGACCTCGCCGTCGGTGAAGTCGGCCGCCGCGGCCTCGGGGATCGAGACGGTGTCCCGCTCGACGGCTGCGGGGAGCGCCGCCTTCGCCTGCTCGGCTAGCTCGTCGTAGTCTCGGACTGTCTGCTCGTCGGTCACCACTCCGGTCTCCGTCGCTTCGAGGATCGGGTTCATCGGTTCACCGGCACTCGTGTGCCGTGCTACCGTATGGCACGATTGGTGATAAAGCTACCGCCGTCTCGGATTACTTCGACAGAAGTGGATACAGCGGCGCGTTTACTGCTCCTGCGGGATTGCGAGGTCGTCCAGTTCGAAGTTGTCCTGGAGGAGGATGTCCTTCTGGTCGGCGACGTGGGCCTCCTTCTTGATGAGCTGTTTGTACTTCGACTGCGGCGCGAGGTTGCCGATGAGCACGCCCCCGATGAGCTTGCCATCCTTGAACGTGAGGCGGCGCCACTCGCCGTCGTTGTACTTTCGCTCGCAGTCGTCGTCGCCCATCGTCGGGAAGCCGAAGGAGAGGAACGGGAAGTCGAAGTGCGTGATGGAGTACGAGGAGACCCAGCGGAACGGCTCGACGTCGACGTCGTGGCCGTTGTCCGCGAGCATCACTTTCCCCGCGAGCGCGCCCTGCTGTTTCGCGGAGCCCCACGACCCGTTCTGGGCGCGCTGGCCCATGATGGTGTCGAAGAACTGGGTGATGTCGCCCGCCGCGTAGACGTCCTCGAGCTCGGTCCGCATGAACTCGTCCACGTGGACGCCGCCGTCGATGGTCGCCTCGGTGTCCTGGAGAATCTCGACGTTGAAGTCGAGGCCGATGGCGACGCCGACGAAGTCGGACTCGTGGCGGTCGCCGTTGCCGTCGATGGTGGCGACGACCTCGCCGTCGTCGTCGACCTCGAAGCTGTCGGCGCCGGACTCGAACACCGGTTCGACGCCCTTCTCGCGGAGCCCCTCGTGGATGATTTCCGCACCGTCCTCACTGAGCGCGTACCGCCACCAGCGGTTGCCGCGCATCAGGTACTTCGCGTCGACGTCCTGGCCGCCGCAGATGGCCGCCAGGTCGATGCCGAGCAGGCCCGCGCCCACGACGACGCCGGTGTCGGCCGCCTCGGCGTGCTCGCGGATGCGGCGCGCGTCCTCGAACGTCCAGAAGTGGTGGACGCCCTCGGCGTCCGAGTTCTCGATGGGGAGCTGGTTCGGCGTCCCGCCCGCAGCGACCAGCAGTTTGTCGTAGGAAATCTCCTCGCCCTCGTGGGTCTGGATGGTGTGTGCCTCCGGGTCGACGCCCGTGACAAGCGTGTTGAGGCGGAGGTCGATGTCCCGCTCGTCGTACCAGTCGGGCTCGTGGATGCTGATGGGTGCCTCGGGGAGTTTCCCCTTGGCGAACTCCTTGATGAGGATCCGGTTGTACAGGGTCTCACCCTCGTCGGTGACGACGGTGATATCGACGTCGGGGGCTTCCTCGTGGAGGGCCTCGGCGGCGGAACTCCCCGCGATGCCGTCACCGATTATCACGTACGACTCGGTCATACTGGGTGTGAAGCCTTCAGGGTTAAAGTGGATTGCTATCTGCCTGGCAGTGGCGCCCCTGGGAGTTACTGACCGTAACCCTCGGCGTACGCTCGGCCGCTCGCGGTAACCGGCGCAGAACCGCCGGAGTACCGCTGGAAAAAGCGAGAGTAGGACCGACTTTCGCCGGGTAACGACTCGCACACCCGTCCGTTGGCGACTCCCTTCCGATGTGGGTGTCTGTGTCACGAAATACGGTAAGTGTGTGCTACAGGACTTCTACCGCCTGAATTCGGGTGAACTATCGCGCCGGTTTATTCGCTCTCCCGTGGATGATTGAGTCGTCCCGACGCGGGGCTGATTCCGACTATGAACGACGACACACGACACCGACAGTCACGACAGGGTGAGGAGTATCGACAGGGCCAGCAGCGAGGCCAGCAACGACAGCAGGGAACACACCAGCAGGGCGGTCAGCGCCAGCACCAGGGTGGCCAGCGCCAGATGGGCCAGGGCGGTCAGCACCAGGGCAGCCAGCACCAGCAGCACGGACCGCACCAGACGAGTCAGCAGCAGGGTGGCCACCAGCAGCACCAGGGCGGTCAGCGCCAGATGGGCCAGGGCGGCCATCAGCAGCACCAGGGCGGCCATCAGCAGCACCAGGGCGGCCATCAGCAGCACCAAGGCGGCCAGCAACATCAGGGTCAGATGGGCCAGCGGCAGGGTCACCAGAGCCCCCAGCACCAGGGTGGCCAGCAGCAGGGCGGTCAGCAGCATCAGGGTGGCCAGCGTCAGCAGGGCACCCATCAACAGCACGGCCAGCAGGGGATGCACCAGCAGGGCGGCCAGCAGCACCAGGGCGGCCAGCAGCACCAGGGCGGCCAGCGTCAGCAGGGCACCCATCAACAGCACGGTCGGATGGGCCAGCAGGGTGGGCACTCCGGACAGCAGGAGCGCGAACAGTACTCCCAGCAGAACTGGATCGAGGGCCAGCAGGGCCAGCAACACCAGGGCGGCCGCCAGCAGGGCGGTCAGCAGTACCAGGGTGACCGGCACGGAACCAGTCAGCAACAGGGCAGCCAGCAGCACGGTCGCTCCGGACAGCACCAGGGCGGCCAGCAGTACGGTCAGCAGGGAAGCCAGCAGCACCAGCAGAGCCGGCACGGCCAGCAGCAGGGAACCCACCAGGTCGGACAGCACCAGGGTGGCCAGCAGCATCAGGGAGGCCAGCAGCACCAGGGGAGTCAGCGCCACCAGGGAACTGAACAGAACCGGGGCGGCCAGCAGCAGGGCCGCTACGGGCAGTACCGCGGCAAGGAATCGCGGACGACCAGCAAGCGAAACCTATGACCAGAGACCAGGAGAGGCCGCGAGAGAACGTCTCCACGAACGTCGGTTCGGCCGCCAGGTCGGGCCAGCCGCCGATGGAGGCGCCGTCGATGGCGGGCCAGCGGCAGCCGACGGGTTCGCAGTCGTCGATGCCCCCAGCGGCACAGGGCGGTAGTGGGGGCGTCGGCTCGCAGCCGCCGGCCGCCATCCCGATGGTCGACATCGTCGAGTCCGACGAGGACGTCGTCGTCTACATCGACGTCCCGGGCTTCGACGAGGACCAGATCGACATCCACGCGGACGCGAACAACCTGTTCATCACCGCCGACCGGTCGGAGGACCCGGTCTTCGACGCGGACGAAGGCGAGAGCGCGCTGCTCACCGAACGACCCGTTCGCCTGGAACGCCGCATCTCGCTCCCGGCGCACATCGACCCCGAGGAGGCAAGCGCCACGCAGGAGGACGGTGTCTGCGAGATAACCGTCCCGAAGGACGAGCAGGAGCGCCGCCACCAGATCGGCTTCCAGTAACGCCCCGATTCATTTTTTCGCGCTCGTCGCGGTAGCCGCCGCTCACCGAGTCCGGGTAAGCACGGCTTGCACGGCTGGTAGGATGTTCTTGCTGCTCGCTCCGCCAATCGACCCGGTTACTCGGCCCGGCTATCCGACGTCCTGACAATAGTCTAACTAACAGCGCTCCGGAGGCGAAACAGTCATAGTAGCCGGGCGTTAACGCGTGTCGTAGTCGGTAACCGCGGATTACCGCGGCCGACGACGCCCAAGATGTCAGAGAAGGACTACAGGCTCGTCTCCGAACTCGTCCGCCCCGGTGACCACCTCGACTTCCCGGACGACGAAAACGTCGTCGTCCAGCCGGCCGAGCAGCCAGGCTGGGTCCGGGTCACGTACTTCAAGCGCGTGACGCGGGTGCCGTTCGAGGACGACACCGAAGTGGCGTACGTCAACTGAGCGCGCCCTCCACCGGTCGGGACGTTCTTTAGCGTCCGTTCCGTAGGCCGCCCCATGAAGATTCGTCAGAACGTCCGTCACTTCGCGTCCCGGAAGGCGCTCGAACTGCCGGGGCTCCGCGACGTCGTGCGGCCGAAACTCGTCGACCTCCACGTCAGAATCTTCGCAGACAAGGCGCCCGAGGCCCAGCGCGCGGAGCGCGAGGACCACCTCGCGGGCTTCTTCGACGCGACGATGGACATGTACCTCGCCGCCCTCCAGGAAGGGTACACGGAGGCTTCGGCCCGCGAGATAACCCACATCGTCGGCAACTTCGACTTCTACAACCACGGCTGGGCGGAGATGATGGAGTTCCCGCCCGGTGAACTCTCGGCGCACTACGACCGCTACGCCGGCTTCTTCGACGCCCACGGAATCAGCATCGACGACCCGTTGGGCGAGTTCCGTCCGGCTGGCGGCGTCCCGGACGCGCCGACCACCCCGGAGAAACTGGAGGCCGCGACCTTCGATAACGCGGCCGCCGGCTACGACGACGACGTCTACGTCGAGACGGAGGACGGCGATGTCAGGCGCGGCGACGCAGAGGAACCGGACGACGTCGACCCCGACGACAGCCCCTTCGTCTAACGTTCCACGGCCGCCGCGAGCGCCGCTCGCCCACCGGACCGGAGCGGGTCGCCGTGACCGACGCAGGCCGCCCGGAAGTCGGGCACGCGCTCGAGCACCCGCTGGATGCTCGCGTCGACGTCGTCGGTGTCCACGGACAGCAGCGCCGGCGACGGTTCGAGGGCGCCGTCGTCCGCGCGAACCAGGTCACCCAGTAGCGCCGCGTCGCGCCCCTCGTGGACGTAGGCCGTGTGCCCGACCGTGTGACCGGGCGTGTGGATCGCCTCGAAGCCGCCGATGCGGTCGCCGTCCTCGACGCTGTGGACCGGCGATTCTATCGACGGCACGAGGAACCCGGTGAGCCGGTGGAACAGTCCCTTCCGGTTGCGTAGCGGCGGTTTCCGGCGTCCCGTCAGGATGTCCGCGTCGCGGGCGCCGCAGTAGACGTCCACGTCGCCGGCCGACTCCAGAAGCGAGCGCAGGCCGCCGACGTGGTCGAGGTCGTAATGCGTGATCAGCACGCGGTCGAGGTCCCGGGGCTGGTAGCCCGCAACCTCCAGTCCCCGCCGGATGTTTTCGGCCTGCCACGGCATCCCCGCGTCGACGAGCGTGAGCGCGTCCCCGTCCTCGACGAGGTAGGCATTGACGCCGCGCTGTGGGAGCCACCAGACGCCCGGCCGGAGTTCCGCGGTCATGCGTGAGCGTTCGGACGTGAGCCGCTTATGCTTTGGCAGCCGTTGTCCGGCCCGACAGCCGGCAGTTGTCTATTTGCCACGTCGGGCCGTAGGGGTCCACATGACCGAATCGAGAGCGAACACCGGTCCGTCGAGCGGGCGCCGCTCGCACTCGCTGGACGACGTCCGGGAGACGTACGCCGACCAGGCAGACCAGATGGACAGATTCCGCTGGCTGAATCACCTCTTCACCGGACGGTACCGGCAACGGCTGTTCGGACGCGCACAGGGGCGCGTCCTCGACGTCGCCTGCGGGACGGGGTTGAACGCACGCTATCTCCCGGACGCCACCACCTACGTGGGCATCGACGCCAGCCCCGATATGCTCACGAAGGCCAGACACCGGGTCGGCGCCTGGGACCGCGTCGAGGGCCTCTACGAGATGGACGCTCAGGCCCTGGAGTTCCCCGACGACAGCTTCGACACCGTCGTCTCGTCGTTGTCGACGTGCACGTTCCCCGACCCGGTCGCCGCCCTGAACGAGATGGCCCGCGTCTGCAAGCCCGAGGGCCGCGTCCTTCTGCTCGAACACGGGCGGAGCTCCGTCGGCCCGCTCGCGCGGTTCCAGGACTGGCGGGCGGACGCCCACTACGAGAAACACAGCTGTCGGTGGAACCAGGAGCCGCTCGCGCTCTTCGAAGGAACCGACCTCGTGGTCCACCACGCATCGACGGCGCTGCTCGGTGTCATCACCGCCATCGAGGCCGCGCCGTCCCGGTGACACGACGGTCGGTCGAATCGCGGAAACCCGCTAACTCGGTCGCTACCGCTCGTTGGTAATGCGGTCGGCACATTCGTACCCCGCCACGATGCCGCCGTTCAGCGACCGCTCGGGGTACTGCGCGCGGGACGCCATCCCGGCGTAGTAGACGCCGTCGTGGCCGTCGGCGGCGAGGTCGTAGGGGATGACCATGTCGAGGTAGCCGCGTTCGTAGACGGGTGCGGTGCGGGGGTTCCGGAACGTCTCCACCCAGTTCACGTGCGAGCGGTCGAACTCGGGGAAGAGGTCCTCGATGCCCGACAGCCAGTGCTCTCTGACTTCGTCGTCGTCCATCTGCCAGACCTCGTCCTCCTGGCTCTGGACGTACTTCGGGACGTACAGCAGGTGTTCGCCGCCGTAGCGCTCTGGCGGGATGAAGTTCGTGTGCTCGATGAGCGCGCCGAACGGGGCCTCGTCCGCGATGTTCAGCCAGTACGTGTCGGTGAGCTGTCGGTCCATGCTCACTAGCGAGCAGACGGTCCCCTGGAACGTGATGTCGCACTCGTAGCCGGTGAGCGACTCCAGGACGTTCGGCATCGCGGCCACGACGACGGCGTCCGCGTCGACTCTCTTGGGCGCGTCGCCGTCACGCTGGACGGTCACGGACTCGACGCCGTCCTCGTCGTTCCAGATCTCGGTGACTCTGGCCCCGGTCTCGATGTGCTCGCGGCCGACGTCCTCGACGAGCGCGTCGAGCAGGCGACCGAACCCGCCGTCGAGGTAGCCCAACGGTTCGCCCCGCAGCAGGTCTCGTTCGCCGCGGAACTTGATGCGTCCGAGCAGCCACGCCGCGCTCACGTCCCCCATCCGCTCGCCGAACTTCGCCTCCAGCAGCGGTTCGAAGAACGTGTCGTAGACGTTCCGGGTGGTGTGCTCGATGCAGAACTCCCTCACGGAGACGTCCTCGAAGTCCTCCAGTCGCTCGTACGTGTCGAACTTCGGGACCCCGCCCCGGACGTCCACGTCGAGCGTGAGCATCCCCAGGCGGAACTTGTCGTAGAGGCTCCAATGCGGGAAGGCGAGGATCTCCCACGGCTTGTCCATCGGGTGGACCGTGCCGTCGACGTAGTAGGCGTTCTTCCCGATGGGCCACCGCAGGTCGTCGCCGAGGCCGAGCTCCTCGAGCACTTCGACGATGGTCTCCTCGGATGCCGAGAGGTGGTGGTAGAACTTCTCGATGGGGTCGCCGGCGGTCTCCTGGGTCGCCGCGAGACCGCCCACCTGGTCGGCCGCCTCGAAGACGCGCGCCTCGTGGCCGTGGGACTGGAGTCGGCGGGCGGCCGCGAGTCCCGCGATGCCGCCACCGACGATTGCGATCATGACACATCATCGGGCTGGATTCCGTGTTAGCGTTACGGTCCGGGGCCGCCACCGCTTTGAGGGGGCCGTGCTTTGCGGAGGGTATGGCGTTCCAGGCGACCCCGTACACGCTGCCGCTCGCCGTATGCGGGCTGGCGTTCGTGGCGTTCAGCGCCTACCTCGTGCGTCAGTCCGGCACCCGCGCCCGGGGCGACCGGGTGGCGGTGCCGCTGATGGTCGCGACGGGGGTGTGGATGCTGGGCTACGCCGCCGAACTCACCGTGACGACGACGAGCGCCCAGGTGCTGTTCGCCCGCGTCCAGTACCTCGGGAACGTCTCCGTCCCGTTGCTCTGGTTCGCGTACATCCTCGCGTACGTCGGCTACGACGACCTGCTCACGCGGCGCCGATGGGTGGTGCTCGCCACGCCGCCTGTCGTCGTGTTCGCACTCGTCCTCGCCTACCCCGCCTCGCACCTCGTGTGGGAGGGCGTGGAGACGGTCGACCTCGGCGCGTTCGTGGCGCTGGAGACCGACCACGGCCCCGTCTTCTACGGGTTCATGGCGTACGTCTACTCGCTGGTCGCCGCGACCGTGTGGCTGCTCGTCCGCCACCGCTCGCACGCCGTCGACCTCTACAGCCGGCAGACGACGGCGCTCCTCGTCGGCGCGCTCGCCCCGGCGGTCGCGGGACTCGTCTACATCTCGGGCATGAACCCGATTCCGTCGCTGAATCTCCCGGTGCTCGCCTTCGTCGTCACCGCGGGCGTCGTCGCGTGGAGCGTCGCCCGCAACGAACTGTTCACCCTCACCCCAATCGCCTGGGAGACGGTCGTCAGGCAACTCGACCGGCCGGTGTTCGTGATTGACGACGACGACCGCGTCGTGGCCGCGAACCCCGCCGGCCGCGACGTCGTCGGTGCACCCGTCGGGTCGCTCGCCAGCGACGCGCTCACGCCAGTACTCGGCGACGACTGCTGGCGGACGCCGGGGGCCTACGAGTGCGAATACGTCCACGCTGGCGAGCCCCGGACCTACGAGGTGTCCGTCACGTCCGTCGACCAGTCGGGGGCGCGCACCGGCAGGGTCGTCCTCCTCCAGGACGTCACCGACCGACAGGTCCGCGAGGAGCGTCTGGAGGAGTTCGCCAGTGTCGTCAGCCACGACCTCCGGAACCCGCTGAACGTCGCGCGCGGCCACCTCGAACTCGGCCGCGAGAGTGGCGACGACGCCCACTTCGAGACGGTCGACGCCGCCCTCGACCGTATGGAACGCATCATCGAGGACCTGCTCACGCTCGCCCGGGAGGGCGACACCGACGTCGACGGCGAGACGGTGTCGCTGGCGGAGGTTGCAAGGACGGCGTGGGACGCTGTCGACACGATGGACGCAGACGCGACCCTCGACGTGCAGAACGACGGCCCGGTGGTCGCCGACGAGACCGCGTTGCTCCGCCTGCTGGAGAACCTCTTCCGGAACGCTGTCGAACACGGTTCGACAGGCAACCAGAACGCGGGGCGTTCTGGTGACGCCGTGGAGCACGGCTCCCCGAGACCCGCCTCGAACACTCGGCGGGACGCCGTCGAACACGGAACCACGAGCCCAGATGGGGCGCCGACAGGCAGCGTAACCGTCACCGTCGGCACCACCGACGACGGGTTCTTCGTCGCGGACGACGGCCCCGGCATCCCCCGGGACGAACGCGAGCACGTCTTCGAGCGGGGGTAGACCACCAGCGAGGACGGCACCGGCTTCGGTCTCGCAATCGTCCAGGAGGTCGCCGACGCCCACGGCTGGGGCCTCTCGTTGACGACCGCGGCGGGCGAGGGTACCCGGTTCGACGTCACGGTCGAGTGATCGACAGCGCGATTCGGTGCGCTTACCGCTCGCCAGCCTGGTGCCTCCCTGCCGCCGTTCGCACGGCTCGCGGGTCGTTCCTCCCCGCTCGCTCGTTCCGCGGCCTCGCTTCGCTCGACCGCGCACTCCGCTACGCTTTTGCGGGCCCCTCCGCTACGTCGTGACATGATTACCGTCCGCGCGCCGGCGACGAGCGCCAACCTCGGCAGCGGGTTCGACGTGTTCGGGGTGGCCCTCGACCGGCCGGCGGACGTCGTTCGCGTCGAGCGCGCCGCCGAGACGACCATCGAAGTGACGGGGATGGGCGCCCAGTACGTCCCCGAGGACCCGAAGAAGAACACCGCAGGCGTCGTCGCGGAGGCTCTCGACGCGCCCGCCCACATCCACATCGACAAGGGCGTCCGGCCGTCCTCAGGGCTCGGTTCGTCGGCGTCGAGCGCCGCCGGGGCAGCCGTCGCCCTCGACGCGCTGTACGACCGCCAGCACACACCCGAGGAGCTCGTCCGTATCGCCGCCGAGGGGGAGGCCGCCGCCTCGGGAGACGCCCACGCGGACAACGTCGCGCCAGCCATCCTCGGCGGGTTCACGGTGGTCCGTGACGACGGCATTGAGCAGGTCGACGCGGACGTCCCGCTGGTCGTCTGCCTCCCGGAGATCGTGGTCTCGACGCGCGACGCACGCGACGTCGTCCCGCAGTCCGCATCCATCGAGGACCTCGTAGAGACGGTTGGAGCCGCGGCGACGCTCACAGTCGGGATGTGTCACGACGACCCGGCGCAGGTCGGTCGTGGCCTCGAAGAGCACCTCGTGACGCCCGCTCGGGCGGCACTCGTCGACGGCTACGACGCCGCCTGCGAGGCCGCGCGCAACGCTGGCGCGACGGGCGTCACCATCAGCGGCGCCGGTCCCGCCGTCCTCGCGGTCTGCCGGACGGGCGACCGCCGGCGCGTCGCCAGCGCGCTCGTCGAGGGGTTCGAGAGCGCCGGCGTCGACGCCACGTCCTACCCCACCGCAATCGGGAACGGGACGACTATTCTGTAGTCCAGGGACTCCTCACGACACGCTGTCGTCTGCGAGGGTTGAAGTACGAAGCCGGGAGCACTGCGGCCCGTGATGTAGAAATCGGACCGCGGCGACCCGCGGTCGTGCGGCGCACCGTCGCGGGACAGTCTTCGACCCGCAGCGCGTCGCCTGTCAGCCCCACCGGTAGCGTTCCCTGACCAGACCGAAGAACTAGTGGGACCGTTCAGAGTCGGTCGAGCAGCGCGGCGCCCATTTCCTCGGTGGTCGCCTCGCCGCCGACGTCGGGCGTCCGCGGCCCCTCCGCGAGCACGTGCTCGACCGCTGTCCGGACGCGCTGTCCGTCCTCGTCGTAGTCGAAGAACTCCAGCAGCATCGCGGCCGACAGCACCGCCGCCGTCGGGTTCGCCACGCCCTTCCCTGCGATGTCCGGCGCGGAGCCGTGGACCGGTTCGAACAGTGCACGCTCCGGGCCGACGTTCGCCGACGGGAGGAGACCCAGACCACCGACGAGGCCGGCCGCCAGGTCCGAGAGCACGTCGCCCGCAAGATTCGGACAGACCACCGTGTCGTAGTCCTCGGGGGACTGCACGAGGTGCGTCGCCATCGCGTCCATCAGTTCGGCCTGCGTCGGAACGCCTCGCTCCTCGGCGACCCGCTCGACCGTCTCCAGGAACAGGCCGTCGGTCTCCCGCATCACGTTGGCCTTGTGGGCGATGGTGAACCCCTCCGGTGCGAACTCACAGGCGTATTCCGCGAGGCGCTCCGTGGCCGTTCTGGTGATGACGCGGGTCGTCGTCGCCACGCCGTCGGCGAGCGTGGCCTCGTGGCCGCCGTAGACGCCCTCCGAGTTCTCCCGGAGGAAGACGAGGTCAGTCTCCGGCTTGACTGCCTCCACTCCAGGGTAGGCACGCGCCGGTCGGACGTTCACGAACGAGTCCACTGCCGCGCGGAGCGGCAGAACGACGTCCGCGGCAGTCTCGCCGGCCGCACCGAACAGCGTCGCGTCGGCCGATTCGGCTGCCGCCCGCGCCTCCTCGGGTAGCGCCGTGCCGGTCTCGGCGGCGACCGCGTCGCCCGCGTCCGCGCGGACGAATTCGAAGTCGCCGACGGCGTCCAGCACGTCGACGGCGACAGGCAGAACCTCCGCGCCGATGCCGTCGCCCGGGATGACCAGGATCTCCTCAGTCATCGGTGTAGGGGAGGGAGGCGCGAGTCTCGCGCACTGCTTGCTCGTTCGACCCCATCAGCGCGGTCGTGTCCCAGACGCCGTCGACGAGCGCACGCCGCTGTGCGTCGTCCACAGTCGCGTCGACGGTCGTGTCGCCGTATCGGATCTCCTCTGCGGCGACGTCGACCTCTACCTCGTCGTCCGGGTTCGCGGCGATCCAGTCCTGGAGCGCTTGCACGTCCTCGGCGTCGGCGGTGACCGTGGGGATGCCGAGCGCGAGGCAGTTCCCCGCGAAGATCTCGGCGAATGACTCACCGACGACGGCGTCGATTCCCCACCGCATCAGCGCCTGTGGCGCGTGTTCACGAGAGGAGCCACAGCCGAAGTTCGCATTCACCGCGAGCACCGAGGCGCCCTGGTAGCGCTCCTCGTTGAACGGGTGGTCCTTCTGCTCGTCGTCGTCCGTGAACCGCTGGTCGAAGAACGCGAACTGCCCGAGGCCGTCGAACGTGACGACCTTCAGGAAGCGCGCCGGGATGATCTGGTCCGTGTCGATGTCGTTCCCGCGAACGGGGACGCCCGTCCCCGATACCTCGCGGACGGTGTCGGCGGGACCGCTCATTGCTGGACCTCCTCCCGGGGAGCCAGTTCGCGCACGTCGGTGACCTCGCCGGTCACCGCGGCGGCGGCGACCATCGGCGGACTCATCAGCACCGTCCGCCCCTCCTTCGAGCCCTGCCGCCCGACGAAGTTCCGGTTCGAGGAGGACGCACACGCCTCCGCGCCCTCCAGTTGGTCCTCGTTCATCCCGAGGCACATCGAACAGCCGGCGCCGCGCCAGTCGAAGCCCGCCTCGGTGAACACCTCGTCGAGGCCCTCGGCCTCAGCGGCGGCCTTCACGCGCTGGCTGCCGGGGACGACCATCGCGCGGACGTCGTCGTGGACCTCGCGGCCGCGGACGACCTCCGCGGCAGCGCGGAGGTCCGGCAGTCGGGCGTTCGTACACGAGCCCAGGAACGCCACGTCGACCGGGTAGCCGTCCATCGTGTCGCCCGGTTCGACGCCCATGTGCGCCTGGGAGTTCCGCGCCACGTCCTGCTTCCCGGCCGGCATGTCCTCGGGCGCTGGAATCGCCTCGGAGATACCGACGCTCTGCCCAGGCGTCGTCCCCCACGTCACGGTGGGTTCGAGTTCGCTCCCGTCAATCTCCACTACGTCGTCGTAGGTCGCGTCCTCCTCGGAGCGGATCGACTCCCAGTACGCTTTCAGTTCGTCGAATGCCTCGCCCTCGGGGACCTTCTCGCGGCCCTCGAGGTAGTCGTAGGTGGTCTCGTCGGGGTTGACGTACCCCGCGCGGGCGCCACCCTCGATGCTCATGTTGCAGATGCTCATCCGGCCGGCCATCTCCATCTCCTCGATGGCGGGGCCGCCGTACTCGTAGACGTAGCCGACGCCGCCGTCGGTGCCGAGTTTCCGGATGACCGCCAGGATGACGTCCTTCGCCGTGACGCCCTCGCCGAGTTCGCCGGTCACCTCGATGCGGCGGACCTTCTGCTTCTCCATGGCGATGCAGCCGGTGGCGAGCACGTCCCGGATTTGGGAGGTGCCGATGCCGAAGGCGAGCGCGCCGAACGCGCCGTGGGTCGCGGTGTGGGAGTCGCCACAGACGATGGTCTTCCCGGGCTGGGTGAGCCCCTGCTCCGGGCCGACCACGTGGACGATGCCCTGCCGGCCCGTCGTCGGGTCGTCGAACTCGATGCCCGTCCTGCGGACGTTCTCTTCGAGTTCGGTCATCATCTCCTCGGCGGCACCCTCGTACGGCCGCGACTGGTCGGCGGTCGGCACAATGTGGTCGACAGTCGCGTGTGTGTGCTCGGGGAACGCCACCTTGAGGCCGCGCTCCTCGAGCATCCCGAACGCCTGCGGACTCGTCACCTCGTGGACGAGGTGGAGCCCCACGAACAGCTGTGTCTGCCCCGTCGGCAGTTCGGTCACCGCGTGCCGGTCCCACACCTTGTCGTACAGCGTACCTTCGCTCATCGATTACTCCTCTGCCGTCTCCGGTACGGGTGGCTCGCCGCCGCGCTTCCAGACACGATTGGCGCCCTCGGCCTCGTCCGGCGGGGTCTGGTCGACGTCCTTCATCGTCTGTTCGCCCGGCGAGCGCTCCTCGTCATCGTCCTCGGCGCTCTCTGCGCCCTCCCGCTGGCCACCGTCGGTGGCGACGGTCGGCCCGCGTCGGAACACGCGCCCGAAGACGTTCTCGCGGTCGGCCGGGTTCCGCTGACTGACGCTCCGCATCGTTCGCTCAGTCATCGGCGGACACCCCCGACTCCCGCTCCCGCTCCTCGGAATTCTCCTCGTTGGTCTCCTCGTCGGCCCACGCGAACAGCGCGCGGAGGCGTTCGCCGACGTCCTCGATCTCGTGGTTCTGTTCGGCCTTGCGGCGCTGGCGGTAGGAGGGACGGCCGGCCTGATTCTCCGACACCCATTCGGTGGCGAACTCGCCGTTCTGGACCTGTTCGAGGACCTCTTCCATGTTCTCGCGGACGGAGTCGTCGATGACCGACTCGCCGCGAGTGACCCCGCCGTACTCGGCGGTGTCCGAGACGGAGTCCCACATCGCGCCCAGTCCCCCCTCGTACATCAGGTCGACGATGAGCTTGATCTCGTTCAGGCACTCGAAGTACGCCATCTCGGGGCTGTAGCCGGCGTCGACGAGCGTCTCGTACCCCATCTTCGCGAGCTCCGAGATGCCGCCACAGAGGACGGCCTGCTCGCCGAACAGGTCGGTCTCGGTCTCCTCGCGGAACGTCGTCTCCACGACGCCCGCGCGGGCGCAACTGAGCGCGTGGGCGTAGGCGAGGGCCTCCTGCTGGGCGTCGCCGGTCGCGTCCTGGTACACCGCGAGCAGCGCGGGCGTCCCCTGGCCGCTCTCGTAGTTCCGGCGCACGAGGTGGCCCGGCGCCTTCGGCGCGATCATCGTCACGTCGACGTTCTCCGGCGGTTCGATCTGGCCGTAGTGGATGTTGAAGCCGTGCGCGAACTGGAGGGTGTCGCCGGCGTCCAGTTCCGGTTCGATGGCCTCGAACACCGACGGCTGGACGGTGTCCGGCACGAGCACCGAGACGACGTCGGCCTCGCTGGCCGCCTGCGTCGGCGTCTCGACGCGCAGGCCGTCGGCCTCGGCGGCCGACCGCGAGGAGGAGTCTTCGCGCAGGCCGACGACGACGTCGACGCCGCTGTCCGCGAGGTTCTGCGCGTGGGCGTGACCCTGGCTACCGTAGCCGAGTACGGCGACGGTCTTGTCGTCGATGTAGCGTCGGTCTGCGTCCGATTCGTGGTACACTGGCTGCGTGAAATCTGAGTCTGTCATTTAAGGTAATCTGGAACGACTGCTGTCTTGGTCTCACCACGCGCCAGCGCCGTCTGTCCGGTCCGCGCTATCTCGCGGATGCCGAACTGACGGAAGGCGTCGATGGCGTCGTCTATCTTCTGCTCGTCGCCGGTCAACTCGACCGTGATCGTTCGCGGTCCGGCGTCGAGGGTCTTCCCGCTGTACATCTCCGTGATGGCGTGGACCTCGTTCGGTCGGTCCGCGTCCACCTTCACCACCACGAGCTCCCGCGTGACCGCGTCGGCCTCGAGTTCGCGGACGTGGATGACGGGGACGACCTTCTCGAGTTGCTTCTCCACCTGGTCGATGCCGGGGTCCGGTTCCTCGACGACGACGGTGATGCGCGCCCAGTCGTCGTTCTGGGTGTCCGCGACGGTCAGCGACTCGATGTTGAACTGCCGCCGGCTGAACAGCCCGGAGACCCGCGCCAGCACCCCCGGCTCGTGCTCGACGAGCGCGGAGATGACGGTGCGTCGTGGCGGGTGTTCGGCCTCCGCCTCCGGGTCGATGCGGATGCCCTGGGCGTTCCGGCGGCCCGCGGGTCGCTGGCGGTCCTCCGGGGCCGGCCCTCGCAGGCCCTGCTGGTCCTGTCGCTCGCTCATAGCTGGTCCTCCGAGAGCGCGAACTGGCCGTTGTCGCCGCCCGAGGGAACCATCGGGTAGACGTTCTCCGCGGGGTCGATGTAGACGTCCACGACGGACGGGCCGTCGACGGCGAGCGCCGCCTCGACGGTGTCCGGCACGTCGTCGTACTCCTCGATGCGGAAGCCGGTGGCGCCGAACGCCTCGGCGAGCTTGTCGAACTTCGGCACCCAGGGGTACTCCGAGGCCATCCGGCGCCCCTCGAAGAACGCGTCCTGCCACTGCCGGACCATCCCGATGGCCTCGTTGTTCAGCACGAACACCGTGATGTCGAGCTGTTCGCGCACCGCGACGACCAGCTCCTGGCAGGTCATCATGAACGAGCCGTCGCCGTCGAAGCAGACGACCGACTGGTCGTCGTCGGCGGCGACGCGCGCGCCGATGGCCGCGGGCAGCCCGTACCCCATCGTGCCGAGGCCGTGGGAGGAGATCCACGTCCGGGGCTGCGTGTACGTCCAGTACTGGCACGCCCACATCTGGTGCTGGCCGACACCGGTTGTGACGACGGTGTCGTCGTCCGTGGCCGCGTCGACGGTCTCGACGACGTACTGGGGTTTCACCGGGCCGTCCTCGTGGACTCCGTAGTCCATCGAGTACTCCGTCTTCCACTCGGCGCACTGCGCGACCCACTCGTCGGTGTCCGGGGAGGCCGGCAACGCGTCCGCCAACTGCTCGATAACAGTACTGGCGTCCCCGACCAGCGGGTGGTCGGCCTCGATGTTCTTGGATATCTCCGCGGGGTCGATGTCGACGTGGACGAGCTCCGCGTCCGGCGCGAACGAGTCGACGCCCCCGGTCAGGCGGTCGTCGAAGCGCGTGCCGACCGCGAGCATGCAGTCGGTCATCGTCACCGCCATGTTCGCGTAGCCAGTGCCGTGCATCCCCGCCATCTCCATAGCGAGGTCGTGGTCCTCCGGGAACGCGCCGATGCCCGGCATCGTCGTGACGACGGGAATCTCGTGTTCCGTGGCGAACGCCCGGACCTCGTCGGTGGCCTCGCCCTTCACGACGCCGCCGCCCGCCAGAATGATGGGTCGGTCGGCGTCGGCGATGGTCTCGGCGGCGGCGGCCACGTCCTCGTCACTCGCGTGTTCGCGGACGCTCACGGTGTCCGGGACCGACGGCTCGGTCGGTTCGGCCTCCGTCTCGCCCAGCGTCACGTCTTTCGGCAGGTCGACGAGCGTCGGCCCCTGCCGGCCGTGTTCGGCGAGCGCGAACGCCGTGCTCACGTCCTCGCCGACGGTGTCGGAACTGGACGCGAAGTAGTTCGACTTCGTCACGGGCGTCGTGACGCCGATCGTGTCCGTCTCCTGGAACGCGTCGTTCCCGACGAGGTCGGTCGGCACCTGCCCCGTCAGCGCGACGAGCGGCTCGGAGTCCATGTCGGCGTCGGCGATGCCGGTGACGAGGTTCGTCGCCCCCGGCCCGGAGGTGGCCATGCAGATGCCCGGCTTCCCGGTCACCGAGCCGTAGGCGTCGGCGGCGTGGGCCGCACCCTGCTCGTGGGCCATCGTCACGTGGCCGAGGTCGGAGTCGTACAGCGCGTCGTAGACGGGCATGATGGCGCCGCCCTGAACTCCGAAGACGGTGTCGACGCCGGCCGTCTCCAGCGACGCGACGACCGACTCCGCGCCGGTCCGGGTCGTGGGTTCGGCGTCCTCGGTCGACTCCGACTGGCTGTCCTCAGCTCCGTCCTGTTCGTTCGCTTCGCCGTCGTGTGGACGCTCGCTGTCGCCGAACTCCGGCACTGCGCCCTGATCTGTCATCGATACCCCTCCCGTGGTGTGGTGTCGCGGTTCGTTGGTGTCTGTGTCATTGCGGATACTGCAGTGGCTGTCGGGTGTTCGTGGAACGACTCGGTCGATTGAGAATGGTGATAGGGGTAGCTTACGCCCCTACAATACCGACAGCCACACCGCTGACCACGGACGAACCGGGGAGTGCGGTGTGCGACTGCATCGTACGTGCCAGCAGTAGCTCGTCGCATAAAGCCGTTGCTGGTCGCGCAAGCGTTGCCGCTCATTTCGCGTGCACCTCTTCGGTGGCGCGCTCGACGCCGACCTCGCCTGCGAACGCCCGCAGGTCTGCCTCCGTAACGACGTCTTCGTCGCTGGCGTGGGCCTTCACCTTCTTGGTGACCGCCCGTACCTCCGTGTCGGAGGGGTCGTAGCCCGCCTCCTGCAGGTGCTTGCGTACGGCGTGCGTGCCGGAGTGTTTCCCGAGCACGACTTCGCGCTGGGCGCCGACCATCTCGGGGGTCATGACGCCCGGCTCGAACGTCTCGCTGTTCTCGATGACGCCCGCGGCGTGAATGCCCGACTCGTGGGCGAACGCGTTCGCCCCGACGATGGACTTGTTCACCGGAATCGGCACCGAAGAGCGCTCGGCGACCAGCTTCGACAGGTCCGCGATGGCGGTCGTGTCGATGCCGGTGTCGGCGCCGTAGACGCTCTCGGCGCTCATCACGACCTCTTCGAAGGCCGCGTTGCCGGCGCGTTCGCCGATGCCGTTGACCGACACCTGCACCTGGTCCGCACCGGCTTCGACGCCCGCCAGCGCGTTCGCGGTGGCGAGGCCGAAGTCGTCGTGCGTGTGCACGTCGATGCGGGCGTCGGTGTGCTCGCCGACGAACTCGACGAGGTCGCCGAACCGCCGCGGCGTGGCGACCCCGCAGGTGTCTGGGATGTTGATCCACTCGATGCCGACCTCGTCGACCGCTTCGACGATCTCCGCGAGGAACGCGGGGTCGGTGCGGGTGGCGTCCATCGGCGAGAACATGACGTCGGCGCCGGATGCAGCGGCCTGCTCGACCGCTGCGACGGAGCGCTCTACTACCTGTTCTCTCGTTGTGTGCATCGAGTCCTCGATCTGGACGTCGCTCGTGGAGGCGAACACGTGGACCATGTCCACGCCCGCGTTTACGGCCGCCTCGACGTCCGACTCCACGACACGGGCGAGCCCGCAGGTCGCGGCGTCGGTCGAGTCGGCGATGTCCGCGGCTGCCTCGGCCTCGGCCTCACTGTTGGCTGGGAATCCGGCCTCGATGACGTGGACGTTCGCGTCGTCCAGCGCAGCGGCTATGGTGCGCTTGTCGTCGTAGTCGAATGAGGTCCGTGGCGTCTGCTCGCCGTCGCGGAGCGTCGTATCGAAAACTCGTACTTTCTCGAACTCGTTACGCTGGGCTAACGTGCCCTCGAAGAACCCGTTCCCCCGGACTTGCACCGGGCGCCTCGTTGTGAGACATCGTGATTGACTCGGAGCGCCCCTCGCTTATACATGTTTCCCCCTGACAGAGGCTGACGCGCGGGGATCGTTCACGGTCGTCGGGGCACGATTCCGCGAATCGCAAGATGGCGGCGCCTCAAAGGAGATAATAGGTCTTGGGATGCCTGGGTACGTCTGGTTGTCGGTTCACCGAGAAATCCCCGCGGTTCGGTCTCGAATTGGGGGTGTTTTCGGGGGGTGGTGGGCGGGCGCGCGGTCGAGCGCAGCGAGACCGCGGCCTGAGTGAACGATGAACGAAGTGGCCCGCGAGCCGCGCGGTCGACGTATCGGAGTTACACGGCTCGCAGCGGTGCCGCTGGCAGCGCGCGGTGAAGCGCCCGTTGAAAAGCGGGTCTGTGCGCTCAGTTCCCGCGGCCCTGCATCTTCTCCTCCTCGGGCAGGTCGGCGTTCGCCTCGCCCTTCATGCCGGAGCCGATGTTCGAAGAGATGTCTGCGAGTCGCTCGGGGTCGTCCCAGTTGTTCACGGCGTCGACGATGGCGCGTCCCATCGATTCGGGGTCCTCCGCGCCGAAGATGCCGGAGCCGACGAAGATGCCGTCGCACTCGTGGTGCATCATCAGCGCCGCGTCCGCGGGCGTCGCGATGCCGCCCGCCGCGAAGTTCACGACCGGCAGTCGCCCCATCTCGGCGGTCTCGTGGACGAGTTCCGCGGGCGCCTCGATGTCGCGTGCGTAGTGCTCGCGCTCCTCGTGGGTCATCCCCTCGAGTTCACGGATTGCGCTCTTGATGGTGCGCTGGTGGTGGACGGCCTGGTTCACGTCGCCCGTGCCGGCCTCGCCCTTCGTGCGGATCATCGCCGCGCCCTCGTCGATGCGCCGGAGCGCCTCGCCGAGGTTCCGCGCGCCACAGACGAACGGCGCGGTGAAGTCGCGCTTGTCGATGTGGTACTTGTCGTCCGCGGGCGTCAGCACCTCGGACTCGTCGATCATGTCCACGCCAACCGCCTGGAGAATCTCTGCCTCCTTCGTGTGGCCGATGCGGGACTTCCCCATCACCGGGATGGAGACGGAGTCGACGATCTCGCTCACGTCCGCGGGGTCGGCCATCCGCGCGACGCCGCCACGCTTCCGGATGTCCGCCGGGACGGCCTCCAGCGCCATCACTGCGACCGCGCCGGCCTCCTCCGCTATCTTCGCCTGTTCTGCGTCGACGACGTCCATGATGACGCCGCCCTTCTGCATCTTCGCGAAGCCGCGCTTCACGAGGTCGCTGCCGCGCCGCAGGTCCTCGAGGTCGGTCTCGGTAGCCATACGCGTACGTAGCGGGGGCCGCCGCTTAACTGGGGCGGTTGCGGAACGGGGGGCTGGTTTGGGGGTAACTGCTGCTCGCTCCTCTCGTCGATTCGACAACGCTAGAAAGCCCTCGGTGGTCTGGACTCCCGCGGGTCGCTGCGGTCCTCGCTCGTTCCACTCGCTGTGGTCCTTGCTTCCCCGGGGTTCCTCCAGACCACCTCGCCCTTTCAATCCACCCGGGCGAAGGGTAGCCGGCTGGAGCGATGACTGCCGGCGAGTCGACCAACCGGACGCGCCGCAGACCCACCAAGGCTATGGCCCAGGCGGAGAACGGTCGGGGTATGTCGCTGCCGTCACGGGCGTCGCTGCCGTGGTACGTCGCGCCGCTCCCCGAGTGGCTTGAGGGTCTGGCACTCCGGTTCGCGTGGGTCATCGTCGCCATCAACATCGCGGGGACCGCCTTCGGCTTCTGGTACTACCGGGTCCAGTTCGTGGAGACACCGCTGCTCGCGTGGGCGCTCGTCCCCGACAGCCCCGTCGCGACGCTGTTCATCGCGCTGTCGTTGGCCGCCTACAAACTCGACTACGACGCCGACTGGCTCCACGCGCTGGCGTTCTTCGGCTGTCTCAAACTCGGGCTGTGGACGCCGTTCGTCCAACTGGTCGTCAACGGCCAGGCAGGCCTCTGGTGGGCGATGTACTGGTTCCTCGTCGTGAGTCACGTCGGGATGGCGGTTCAGGCGTTCCTCATCCACCGCTACGCGACGTTCTCCGTCGGCGCCGTCGCCGTCGCCGTCGGCTGGTACGGCTTCAACGACCTCGTGGACTACTTCCTCCAGGTCGCCGGCGGCCCCCACCACACGCTGCTGCGCGCGGAACTCGTCGACGGCGTCTTCGACCACTCGCTGCACGCCCACGACCTCGCCGCCGCGGCCGCCGTCACGCTCACACTCCTCGCCACGTTCCTCGCGCTCGTGACCCGCGTGAAGACGCTGGAAACACGCGGCGTCGACGGTCGTAGCACCGACTGAGGCGCACGGGTTTTTCACGATTGCCCGCGACAGACCAGCCATGTACGACGCCGTCGCGGACCTCCCACTGACCGTCGAATCAGTCGAACTCGAACGCGTCGAGCGCGAGACGCCGGCGTTCGCGCGGGCAACGACCATCGTCACCTTCCGCGGAGACGGCGAGACGGGCCGCGGCGAGGACGTGACCTACGAGATGGACCACCACGACGCACTGGAGGCGTGGTGGGACGAGCGAGGCGACGACGCCTTCGACCTCGCGGGCGAGTACACGTTCGCGGAGTTCTCGCAGGCGCTCGACGATACCGACCTCTGGCCCACGGGCGGCCCCGAGCGAGACGACTTCCGGGACTACCGCCGCTGGGGGTTCGAGGCCGCCGCCCTCGACCTGGCGCTCCGTCAGACTGACGCGACGCTCGCCGACCGCCTGGACCGCTCGCTGGACCCCGTGCGCTTCGTCGTCAGCAGCCGACTCCCCGAGGGCGACACGTCCCGGATGGAGACGCTGTTCGAGCGCTACCCCGGCGCCGAACTGAAAGTCGACCCGACCGCCGACTGGCCGGGTGAGACGTTCGACTACCTCGCTGACACCGAGGCCGTCCGCATCCTCGACCTGAAGGGCCGCTACGAGGGCACCGACGTCGACCAGTCCCCTGACCCCCGGCTCTACGAGCGCGTCTTCGAGACGTTCCCCGACGCCGTCGTCGAGGACCCGGCGCTCGACGAGGCGACGACGCCCATTGTCGAGGAACACACCGACCGCGTCTCCTGGGACGCGCCGATTCACGGCATGGACGACGTCCGGGGGTTGCCGTTCGAGCCCGACTGGCTGAACGTCAAGCCCTCGCGGTTCGGCACCGTCGAGTCGCTGCTGGAGACCATCGAGTGGGCGCTGGACGAGGACGTATCGCTGTACGGCGGCGGCCAGTTCGAACTCTCCGTCGGGCGCGGCCAGATACAGGAACTCGCGTCGGTGTTCTACGCCGACGGTCCGAACGACGTCGCGCCGGGCGCGTACAACGATGCCGACCTCCCCGAGCGACTGCCGAAGAGTCCGATTAGCGTGCCCGAGGACCACTCCGGCTTCGGGTTCTAGCCGGAGTCTCGCCCGACGAACCGCCTGCTACCGAACGGTCGGCCTGCAGACAGTTCGCCAACGCCTAAATAGAGGGGCTCTCTACCCCGAGAGGATGAACTGGAGGGAACGCGGATGCCGCGTGGCGTAGGGGAACTGTCTGTCGTGACGGAGCTTCCGGAGTGGGTTGTCGCCGTCGCCGGACTCGTCACCCAGTTCGGCGACATGTGGTTCGTCCTCGTCGGTATCGCAGCGTTCTACTGGCTCGGTAGGCGCGGCGTGCTCCGGGTAGAGCGCCCGCTGGGAGACAGCCTGTTCCTGCTTTCGCTCGCCATCGGCGGGTACGCGCTCACGCTGCTCCTCAAACACACGTTCGGTCTCCCACGGCCACCGGGGGCCGCGACGGCTACGCTCCCGGCGTGGCTCCCCGCAGTGGCCGACCCCGTGTACGAGTCGCTGGTGACCGCCGACGGGTTCGGCTTCCCGAGCGGCCACGCGGCGAAGTCGACGGCGGTGTTCGGTGGTGCCGCGCTGGTACTCGAGACGTGGGGGCGTCGCCGGTTCGTGGTCGCGGGGCTCCTCGTCGCGCTGGTCGCCCTGTCAAGGGTGTTCCTCGGCGTCCACTACGTCGTCGATGTCGTTGCCGGCGTCGCCGTCGGGGTGCTGTTCCTCGCGGTGATGACTCGACTGGGGAGAGAGTACCCGAGGCGGGCGCTGGCCTGCGCGGGCACGCTCGGGGTGCTCGCCGTCGCGACGGCGGCGACGGCCAGCGCCGCGTTGGCCGTCGTCGCGGCCGCCGTCGGCGTCGGAGTTTGGGAGGTCGCCAACCGGACTGCTACCCCGTCTGCAGCGCGAAGGCTGTAGCTGGCGGGGGAAGCGGCTTCCGACTATTCGTTACCAGGTGAGTGCGCAGAACGACGCTGCCCACCCCGAGAACCTGCCGCGGAGTCGATTCGGACGCTCGATACCTACGCCGGCTTCGGGGTCACTTCCAGGTGACGTAGGTGAGCGCGGCGATGCCGACGGTCTCGAGCACCTGCAGCACCATCATCACCTCAACGGCGATAGACGGCAGCACTGGTGGGTCGAGGTAGAAGTAGAGCGCGACGACGTTCTCGGCCAGGAGGAACACCGCGAACACGATGGACCCGAGCGTGAGCGGGGCGCGGATCTCGCGGTACGTCCGGACCCAGATGGCGACGAGCACGCCCAGCAGCAGGATGTTCGTCGCGGCGGCGACTCTGGCCGCGTTCAGCACGAGGCTCACGCCGGGTCCCTCCACGCTCTGTTGGTTGCCGCGCGCCGGCGCCGGGGTCGTTCGACAGTCATGTCAGTCATCAACCTGTGTGAGTATCGTCTCGACGGTCTCCCAGTTGTGGCGCGCCCTGTCGCTCGGGAGGTAGACGGAGCCGTAGCTGGCCTCGCTGCTGGTGACGACCTGGTTCTCCTCGAGTACGTCGAGGTGGTACCGGACCGTGTTGTACGCCAGTTCGAGGTCGTCGGCGAGCTGGTTGGCGTTCCGGGGTTTGTCGTCCAGGGCGCTGAGGATACGGGCCCGGTTCGGCCCTCCGCGCGTACCGGCGAGCGTCTGCCAGAGCACCGTATCCATCCTCTGCGTCGATTCGTCGGCTGAATGCAAGAATCCACCGACGCCCCGCCTCGCTGAGCCACCCGCACGGACCCGGCCGTGGCGCTGCTGCGGGGACACTGCCCGCCGGGCGAGCGTCGGCCCGTCAGTCGGTGCCCAGTGACGCGGGCGAGGGGGGACGTGGAATCCACGTCGGTACGTCCGCAAATCACCGCCAAAACCCTTTCGACAGAACCTCGGGACGCGGCCGAGAACGGCTCTAGATACATTCTGGCGTGATTTGGGGGAGAGTTGAGACCGAGTCACGAAATCTACTATCACGCTGACAGTCTCACGTTCTGTTGGATGTCAAAAGACACTACGCGGCGTCGGATTCTGCTCGGCATCGGGGCTGGCGTCACCGTCGGCCTCGCTGGCTGCAGCGGCGCCGACGAGGACGACCCAGCGGGTGGTATCGACACGACGACCGAGACGACGGAGACGACCACGGCGTCGGAGACGACCGAGGAGCCCTCGGGCACCGCGGCGGTCCGCGTCGCACACGTCTCGCCGAACGCGCCGAACGTCGACGTCTACGTCGACGACTCGGCGGTCCTCGAGGACGTGCCGTTCGGGACCGTCAGCGACTACCTCGAAGTCCCCGCCGGCGAGCGACAGGTCGAGATAACGGCGGCCAGCGACCCGGACACGGTCGTCTTCTCCGGGGCCGTCCCCGTCGAGGCCGACGGCGAGTACACCATCGCGGCGGCGGGAGAGGTCGGCGAGGGCGCCGACCAGCCGTTCGAACCGCTCGTGCTGGCGGACGACAACAGTAACCCGGGTGAGGAGACCGCTCGCGTCCGTCTGGTTCACGCCTCCCCGGACGCTCCGGCAGTGGACGTCACCGCGGCGTCCAGCGGCGACGCGCTGTTCGACGGCGTCGAGTACGGCGGCTCGGAGTACGTCGAGGTTCCGGCGGGCGACTACACGCTGGAGGTCCGCGGCGACACTGAGAGCAACGACGGCGACGTCGCCGCGGAGTTCGACGTGAGTCTGAGCGGTGGCTCAGTGTACACCGCGTTCGCGGCGGGCTACCTCACGCCCGACGACGAACCAGCCGACACGCCGTTCGACCTGATCGTCGCCCAGGACGCGGGCGGTGATTCGACTGGCGACGGGATGGACGACCCCGCACACGTCCGGGTCGCGCACCTCTCGCCGAACGCGCCGAACGTCGACGTCTACGTCGACGAGAGCGCAGTGCTGGAGGACGTCCCGTTCGGGGCCGTCAGCGACTACCTCGAGGTCCCCGCCGGCGAACGCCACGTCGAGATCACGGCCGCCGGCGACGCGGACGCGTCGGTGTTCGAGGGGAGCGTCTCCTTCGAGAGCGGCCAGGCCTACACGGTCGCGGCTGCCGGCGAGGTCGGCGACGACGCCGACGAACCGTTCGCACCGCTCGTGCTGATGGACGACACGTCCGCCCCGGACGGGGACACGGCCCGCCTCCGTCTCGTCCACGCCTCCCCGGACGCTCCGGCAGTGGACGTGACCGCGGCGTCCAGCGGCGACGCGCTGTTCGACGGTGTCGCCTACACCGAATCGGGCAGTATCGAGGTGCCAGCGGGCGACTACACGATCCAGGTGCGCGGCGACACCGAGAGCAACGACGGCGACGTCGCCGCGGAGTTCGACGTGGGTCTAGAAGGCGGCCAGGGCTACACGGCGTTCGCGGCGGGCTACCTCACGCCCGACGACGAGCCAACGGACACGCCGTTCGACCTCATCGTCGCACAGGACACGGGCGGGATGTAACCGTCCTTCCACAGAACACCGCGCCGGGACAACCGGCGCACTCCGCCGTCGGTCCCCCCTGACCGCTTTCCGCCACCCCGCTTCCCGTTTCTCCTTCGCTGGTCCGCGTCCGCCTCGTAGCCCCGCGTCTGCTTCGCCGCCCCGCGTCGTCGCCGAGGTCCGCTCTGCGTCAGTCCTCGTCCTGGTGAGCCCGCACCCACAGTTCGCCGATGCGGGAGAGCCGCGTCCGGTAGGACTTCCCGCGCTCCTCGCGCTCGACGTACCCCTTCCCGCCCGGGCCGAGTTTGTCCACCGTGTACGTCACCTTCGAGCGGAAGCTGTCCGTGTACTCCTCGCTGAGGTCAGCGGCGACCGTCTCGGCGAGTTCGCTGACGGAGTCGAACTCGCCGTGTTCGCCGAGCGTGAACAGGATGAGTTCCTCGAACGGTTTGACGTTCGAGAACGACGCGACCGGGAGCTCCACGATGTGGCTGCCGTCGATCTCCTTCGCGCCTATGGTGGTCCCGCGCTCGTCGAACTCAGCCAGCAGGTCCCGGGCGGCGTCCAGCCGCTCGGCGACCTCGCTCCCGTCGACGTCCCCCTCCTCGACCTCCGCGAGCAGGTCCGCGCTCGCCCGCAGTTCCTCGGCGAGTTCCGTCTCCAGGTACTTCTCGGGGGCCGTGTAGTACGTGTGGATGCGGTCGCGGTCCTCCTGTCGCTCGACCATGATGGAGTGGGCGGCGGTCGCGAACGCGAACGAGACGGTGCGGGGCATCGACGCGATGTTCACCCACACCTCGCCCTCGGGGTCGGCGTCGAGCACGTCCGCGATGAGGTCGAACGCCTGCTCGAAGGCGGCGTCGTAGTCGTAGACGTCCGTCACGGCGACGCGCTCGGTCTCCGCGCCCAGCAGGTTCCGGAAGTCCGCCTCGAGTTTCTGGGCGATGCGCTGGCTGTACTCCACGTTCGCCTCGCTGCCGACCGCGCCCTCGAGGAGGATGACGCGGTCCACGGTCAACTGCTCGCGGACCAGCGGCGCGATGAGCCGGTCGTAGTCGAAGCCGACCGGCACGACGTGCGTCTGCATGCCCCCGTGTTGGGGGAAGGCGCTCAAAAGGCTACCCGTGGCGGGCCGCGACGAGTTGGCGTCGCGGCGACTACAGTAACGACTCGGTCGCCGCCACGTCCGCGAACTCCCCACGGAGCTGTGCGAGCGCGACGCGGTGGTTCGTCTCGGCGTCCACCCGCTCTCCATCGTGGGTCTCACGCCCGAACGTCGCGGTGGCGTCCGCGACGACGGTCGGGTCGAAGCCGAGGTTCTCCGCCATCCGCGTCGTCGTGGAGACGCAGTGGTCGGTCGTCAGCCCGCAGACGACGAGTTCCTCGTGGCCGCGCTCGCGGAGCCAGTCTTCCAGTCCAGTTCCGACGAACGCGCTGTTGACGGACTTCACGAAGACGGGTTCGTCGCCCTCGGGCGCGGTCTCGGGCTTCCACGCGAACCCCGGGCCGTCCCCACGGAGCGGGCTGTCGCGCTCCGTCGAATCGTGGCGGACGTGGACGACGGGGTCGCCGCGCTCGCGCCACGCCGCCAGCAGTCGTGCGGCGTTGGCCTCGGCATCGGGGTTGTTGCGCTCACCGTACGCGGGGTCGTCGAAGCCGATCTGGAAGTCCACCAGGAGGAGGACGCTGGTCACGTTCGCCCCGTCGTTACGTCCGGCGTCACCTGCAGCGGGCACGTCTCCGGGGCCGCCGACTCGTCCTCGCTGAGGAGGTACTGGGGCCACTCCCGGTCGCCCTCGTTCCCCCAGTCGCCGAGGTCCGCGTGCGGGCAGGCCGCGTCGTCGTACTCCTCCAGTCGGCTGCGGATGCGCTCGCGGGCCTGCTCGCCGGCGTCCGTGTCGCCGGTGATGCCCTCGAAGATGGCCCGGGGCTGGAACGTCACCTCCAGACCGACCGGGCAGTAGCGGCTCTGGCGCGTCTCGTAGAACGGCGCGCGGGCGGTCGGGAAGATGGGTTCGCCGCCGAAGCAGAACTCCCAGTACGGGTCGTCTGGGTCCGTCGGGATGTCCTCGGGCCACGGCTCCGTGTCCTCGACGTGGAGGAACTGGAGGACGTGCCAGAACTGCTCGTGCCAGCCCGCCTCGTCGAGCGGGCGCTCTGGGGGTTTGAAGAACACCGCGAAGCTCACCCGGTCGCCGTGGTCGCGGAACGCGCCGAGATACTCCAGGAGGGCGTCCCGGAGCGAGAATAGGGCGTCCGGGTGGGTCGTGGAGTCGACGAACGCGTACAGCGGCCGTCCCTCCTCGACTGACGCCTTCCCGAAGAAACACGGGAACGGCTGCCCGTCGCGCTCGCCGGTCACGGACGCGCGGAAGTTCTCGAAGTGGCGCTGCGCCCACTCCGGGAGGTCGCCCGACTCCACGCGCTCGACGGCGGTGTCGTGGTCGAGGACCGCCCCGAGTTCGGCCTCGTTCATGCCCCCACTGCGCAGGCGGTGGCTTTCCGTGTTTCCCTCGGCGGTCGCGTGGTAGACGAACGCTCGAAACGACGCTGCCGAACACACGATTTCTGGTCGTTCGTTAGACCACGCCGACCGCCGAGCGACTGACGCTGCTCGCGCTCCCACGTTCGAGCCCCGAGGCGCGGGACCGCCAGCGGTTTCTTCCGGTCGCGCCAACCCCCGCTCATGAGCAAGTGGCTGGAGTCCGGTCTGCGGCGGGACGTCTGCGTCGTCGTCGCTGGCGAGGGCTCTCCGACCCAGCAGTCGGTGAAGCGCGCCGTCGAGCGGAAGAACGACGACCGCATCCGCCCGAAGCGGTTCAACGGCTCGGTCCGGAAACTGGAGTCCGCGGGCATCATCGAGCGGGAGGTAGACGGCATCCACGACCGTCTCTCGCTGACGGCGGCGGGCGACCGGCGCCTACGTGACCACCAGGAGTGGGTCGCGACGTACCTCGACGAGTAGCGCCCGGCGGTCAGTCGGCTCGCAGCGGGTCGAAGTAGGCGGCCTCGTTCTCCGTCGTCGACGGCGTGGTGACCGCGGAGACGCCGACAGTGAGCACGAGACCCAGGACCATGCCGACGATGGAGGCGAACCAGCCCCAGTAGGCGTCAGCGAGGATGGGGACGTTCACGAACGTCGTGCCGAGGACGGTCAGCGAGTCGACGTAGACGCTCGGGCCGAAGACGGTCCAGAGGTAGAACGCCTGGCTGCCGGCGACGCCAGCGAGCATCCCGGACTTCGTCGTCCCGCGCCAGTAGAGCGCCACGGTGACGGGGAGGGCTAGCTGGGCGAAGCCGCCGAACGCCGTCTCACCGAGTTCCACCAGCGTGCCGGGTTCGAAGAGGCTGACCGCGAACGTGGAGAGCGCGAAGACGACGACGCCGGCGCGCCCGAGCAGATTCTCGCGGGCCTCGCCGGCGTCGGCGTTCACGAACGGCCGGTAGATGTCGCGGGTGAGGTACGACGACCCCGACAGCAGCATCGAGTCCGAGGAACTCATCATCGCCGCCAGCGCGCCAGCGACGACGAGTGCCGCGAACCAGCCGGGGGTGTACTCGTTCAGGAGCACTGGGAGGATGTTACCGCCCTCGGGGAGCGCGAGGCCGACGCCCTGCGCCCAGGACCCGAGCAGGAACGCCGGGACGAACAGCAACACGACGAGCACGGGCCAGAGCGCGAACGTCCGCTTCAGCACTTTCTCGGACCGCCCGACGAAGAACCGCTGGTTCACCTGCGGGAACATCGTCACGCCGAACGCGATGCCGACGGCCTGCGAGAGCAGCCACTGCGGGGAGTAGACGCCGCCGCCGAGCGCCTTGTACTCGGTAGGGAGTGCGGCCGCGAGCGGTCCGCTGGACGAGATTTCGATGGCGACCCAGGCGAACGCGAGCCACGTGATCGTGAGCATGAACACGCCCTGGAGGGTGTCCGTCCACGCGACGCCGCGCATCCCCGAGAGAACCACGTACGCGATCATGAACAGAGTGATGAAGCCCGCGCCGGCCCAGTAGGGAACGACGCCGTCGGTGAGCGCTTCGAGGGCGGTGCCGGCGCCGACCTGCTGGAGCATCACGTACGGGAACAGCCAGAGGATGCTGACGCCGGCGACGAGGCCGCGCAGCGTCCGGGAGCCGAACCGGTCGCCGAGCATCTCGCCGAGTGTGAGGTAGCCGTGGGCGCGCCCGAGCAGCCACTGCCGGTAGCCCAGCACGTACCACAGCAGGCCGAAGAGCACGCCGTCCATCAGCCCCATCACGAGAATCCACTCGGGGCCGAATTTGTACGCGATGTTCGGGCCGCCGAAGAACGTGAACGCCGACAGCAGCGTGGCGAACGTGGTGAACAGCAGGACGCCGGTACCGAGGCCCCGGCCCGCGAGGTAGTAGTCTTCCGCGGAGCGGTCGGTGACGCGGTAGGCGACGACGCCGACGGCCATCGCGGCGAGCATGTAGGCGACGACGATGCCGATCTCGAGGAGCGCGCTCATCGGCCCACCTCGACGAAGGTCCCCCAGTCGCGGCGGGCGAACAGCGCGAACGCGGCGGCTGTGACGCCCATCCACGCGACGTGCCACCAGAGCCACACCGGCAGGCCGGCGACGGTCGTTGCGTTCCGCCAGAGGAACCAGGGGATACTCAGCGCGACGAGCACGGCGAAGACGACACCCCAGCCGAGCGCTGCACGCGACGTCATGATTGTAGACAATCTTCGCCCGCCTGGGTTAAATGTTACTGAAAACTACGTATCGGGCAAACCGGAGAGAAATTCTCTACATAACTCCGGGACGTTCGCTCGAACTCTCTACACCCTCTCCGGGCCAACAGCGGGGGCGAGCAGCCGGTGGTGGGCACGTGGTACCGGTCACGACAGCTATTTCCCACGCCGATACGTAGTCGTAACTAGAACTACAGCGATGGAGGACACCGCGAAGTACCTGATCCACGCGGACCTCGTTGCGGACGGCGTCGTCGAGCGCAGCGACGTCGTCGGCGCGGCGTTCGGCCAGACCGAGGGGTTGCTCGGCGACGGCCTCGACATCCGCGACCTGCAGGACTCCGCGAAACTCGGCCGCATCGACGTCTCCGTCGACAGCGAGGGCGGCCAGTCGTTCGGTCACATCACCATCGCGTCGAGCCTGGACCGCGTCGAGACGGCGACGCTCGCGGCCGCACTCGAGGCCATCGAGCGCATCGGCCCGTGCCGCGCCCAGGTCGAGGTCCAGCGCATCGAGGACGTGCGCGCCGCCAAGCGCCGCGAGGTCGTCGACCGCGCGAAGGAACTGCTGTCGACGGCGTTCGACGAGGGGACCATCGACTCCGAGGACATCCTCGAAGAGGTCCGCGAGAGCGTCCGCATCGAGGACATCACCGAGTACGAGGGCTACCCGTCGGGTCCGAACGTGGAGACGAGCGACGCGGTGGTCGTCGTGGAGGGGCGCGCGGACGTCGTCAACCTCCTCCAGTACGGCATCAAGAACGCCGTCGCCGTCGAGGGGACGAACGTCCCGGACGAGATCGCGGACCTCACCCGGAAGCGCACAGTCACCACGTTCCTCGACGGCGACCGCGGTGGCGACCTCATCCGCCGGGAGCTCCAGCAGGTCGGCGACGTGGACTTCGTCGCGCGAGCGCCCCGCGGCGAGTCCGTCGAGGACCTCTCGCGGGCGGCCGTCGACGCCGCGCTCCGCGAGAAGAAGCCGGCGTCAGTCGCCGGCGACGACGGGGACGGCGATGGCCCGCTCGAGGCTGCGGCCGACACCGTGGCGGACGGGGCGACCGAGGCCGAAGAGCCCGCGAACGAGCCGGAGCAGCCCCGCAGCGACGACGAGGCGACGGCGGCCACCGACGGGAGCGCGACGCCAGCCCCCGCGACGAGTGGCGGCGCGAGCCCGGACCCGGCGTCGAAGACGTTCGCCGACCACGTCGCGGAAGTGGTGGGCGCGGATAGCGCCCGTATGCTCGACGAGGAACTCCGCGTGCTCCGAGAGACGGACGCGGCCGACGCCTTCGACGCGCTGGCGGACGCCGACGAAGTGCCGCGGTTCCTCGTCGTCGACGACACAATCACGCAGCGACTCCTCGACTTGGCGGCCCAGCGCGGCGTCGGCACGCTGGTCGGCCCCGACAGCGGTGAGTTCGTCAAACAGCCCGCGAGCGTGCGGGTCCACACCGCCGACCAGTACTAGGCGGAGCCAGCTGTTCTACGATTGGCCGACCGGAGTAAGAGAGACTGCCCGTACTACGCCAGACCGACCGCGAGCGCCAGCAGGCCGCCGACGACGCCGCCCGTCAGCGTCGCGAGGAAGTTCACGGACTGGTTCCCTATCGTGCCGCCTTCGAGCGTCGCGCCCGCGAGACTGTCGGCGGTCATCCCGGCGACGCCCGCGCCGACGACGACCGCTGCGCCCGTCGCGCCGAAGTCGAAGACGAAGACGCAGAGGCCGGCGATGACCGCGGCGCCCGCGAGGCCGGCGATCTCGCCCTGCCAGGTGACCGCGCCGTCGGTGCCGGGTTCGACGCGCTCGAGCGTCGTCACCAGTCGCGGCTGGTCGAAGAGGCCGCCGACCTCCGAGGAGAGCGTGTCCGCGAGCGCGGTGGCGACGCTGCCCGCGTAGGCGAACTGGTAGACCAGGTCGGAGAGCGGGACGTGGGCGTGGGCCGCGTACAGCAGGAGCGCGATGAGTGCCGCCGCCGAGTTCCCGAGGACGTTCCCGGTGCCCCGGGCGCCGTCGTTGGGTTCGGCGACACCCCGGTCGAGTTTCTGGTCGTACCGGAACTTCGTCGTGAGGCTGCCGACCGCGAAGAACGCGATGAGCACAACGAACCAGCCGTAGTCGCCGAGAACGACCGCCAGGAGGCCGAGGAACACCCCCGTCAGCATCCCCGCGACGGACGTCGCGCCGAGCGCGTGGGAGGCGTAGCCGAAGAGGGCGGTGACCGCGAGCGCGACCACCACGCGTTCCCACGCCATCGCCGTCGAGACGTTCTCGAAGGGCGCGAGCACGGCGAACAGCCACAGCAGCAGTGCCACCGACAGCAACACGACCGGGTCGTCGCGGGAGACGAACACCGTCCGGAGGATGCCAGCGAGCAGCGCGCCGCTGGTCGCGAGGAACAGCCAGGCCGGGTAGGTCGCGGCTTCGTTGCCGGCAGTGGCGACGGCGACCTGGCCGCCGAACGCCGCGAGCGCGCCCACAACGACGAACCCGACCATCGAGAGCGCGCGATTCTCGCGGAGTTCGAGCACGAGTCGGCGGCCCAGGTCGCCGTAGCCGACGACGAGCACGCTCGCGACGAACACGCCGACGGGCACGCCGAACAGCGGGACCAGCAGGCCGATGCTGGCCGCCGCGCCCGCGAAGCCGACGAGCGTCCGCAGGCGTTCCTCGCGGCGGTCGCGGGCCGTCGAGAACACCTCGAACAGCCAGCCGTCGGTGACCGTCGCGCCGAGCACGGCGACGACGGCGAACGGCACCGCCGCTGCCCGCCCGAGCAGTGGTGCCGCGAGAGCCAGCGTCGCCACGAGCGCGAAGGCCAGGGCGCGCCGGAGAGTCCAGTTCACGTCTCCCCGGCGGTTGAGTGGGACCACACTTAACTTCCCCGAACGGGACCCGCAACGTTTTGGACGCCCCGTCCGTCGTCCCGCCGTGGGACTGTACGACTGGTATCTCGCCGCTCGCGTGCGCCGAAACGACGCCGACGTCCCCGACCACGTCGCGCTCGTCATCACCGAACGCGACCTGCTCGAAGCGGGCGCCTACGACACGCTCGCGGACTTCTTCGACTGGGCGTTCGACTACGGCGCCGGCCGCGTCACGGTGTACGTCAGCGTCCTCGACGAGGCCGCGGTGCCGACGCTCGAACGCGAACTCGCGCGCGTCTCGACACCGGAGGAAATCGCCGTCCGCGGGCCCGACGACGACGAACGCGCCGACGCCCCCATCCAGGTGAGTCTCGGCCACGGCGGCAAACACGAGTTCGCCACCGCCGTCCGGAACGTCGCCGAGGCCGTCGACGACGGCGAGATGACCCCCGCTGACGTCGACGAGGACGCCATCGAGGCGGAACTCGTCTTCCCGGAGGAGCCCGACCTCGTCATCAAGACCGGCGCCGAGCGTCTCTCCGATTTCATGATCTGGCAGTCCGTCTACTCGGAGCTCTACTTCACGGACGTGAACTGGCGGGACTTCCGGAAACGGGACTACCTGCGCGCGGTGCTGGACTACGAGAACAGGCAGCGCCGGTTCGGGCGATAAGGCGCGAACAGGCAGAGGATCCGGCTTCTAGTCAGCGGACCGCCCGTCGACTTCCTCGACGTCCGGGCTCTCGGGGAGCGTCCCCTTCAGGCGGTCGAGGACCTGGCGGGCCTCCTTCACGTCGGTGCCGAGCGAACGGACTAGCGCGAGCGCGCGGCGAGCGCGGGTACGACGCCAGGACGCCTCGCGGGACTCGTACGTGCGGACCGCGCGCAGGAAATCGACCTTCGAGAACTCCGGCCAGTACGGCGTGCAGAAGAAGACCGCGGCCTCGCTCCCGTTGGCGTGCCACGGCAGGAAGTTCGACGTGCGTTCGGCACCACCGGTCCGGATGATGAGGTCGACGTCGCGAACGGGGCTGGCGTGGAGGCGGGACTCGATCTCGGCGACGTCGACGTCAGCGGGGTCGATGTCCTCGGCGTCGACGGCGTCGGCGATGCCGCGGGCGGCGCCGAGGAGTTCGGCGCGGCCGCCGTAGGCGAGCGCGATGTTGAGCGTGAACCCGTCGTAGCCCGCGGTGCGGCGGTCGGCGTACGTGGCGGCCTCGCGGACGCGCTCGGGGAGGCGCTCGGTCTCGCCGATGGTCCGGATGCGGACGCGCTGGTCGTGGACGCGGTCGGCGTCAGCGAACTCCCGGAGTTTCCGCGTGAGCAGGTCGAACAGCTGTTCGTTCTGCTCGTCCGGGCGGTCGAAGTTCTCCGTGGAGAAGGCGTACAGTGTCAGCTCCTCGACGCCGAGGTCCGCACACCACTCCAGCACCTGCTCGGTCGTCTGGGCGCCCGAGCGGTGACCGTCGGTGGCTTCCTGCCCGCGTTCGCGGGCGTACCGACGGTTGCCGTCCATGATGACGGCGACGTGCTCGGGGGCGCCGTCGAGTTCGCGGCGGAGCACGCGCTCGTAGGCGCCGTGCACCGCTGCTCGAAGCCGGTCTCGCATTGCCCCTAACGACAACGCTCTCACGTATCAGCCTTCCCCCTCGGCCTGCGGGTTAGGGGGCCGCTTACGAGGGAATCGCCACACGTATGCCCGGCAGGTGCGTCGCCTCGACCATGAGCGAGACGGTCGACGAGAACCTCTACCGGGAGACAGTGGAACTGCTGCAGCCCGGGGACATCGAACTCGCCGGAGCGGTCGTGCACACGCGCTACGGCTCCGACGAGGAGAGCCTGCTCCACCAGCTCACGCTGGACGCGGGTGACGCCATCGCGGCCCACGCAGAGACGGGCGACACGTACGTCTACTCGGGCAACGACAGCGACGAGTTCGGCGTGAACCAGCACCAGGGGCTCACCCTCGAGGACGACGAGTTCGTCTGGGAATGCCAGCAACTGCTCCGCGACGGGCGCTTCGACCTCGTTCTCTACTGGGAGGCGACGGGCGACCACGACGCCGTGCTCTCGGACGTCGCCGCCGTGGAGGGCGTCGAGGAGGTCGTCGGCATCACCGAGGACGGCTTCGACGCCTGAGGCGGGTTCCGGCCGTCGGGCGCGACCCGGGCCGTTTATCTGGCGTGGCGACCCAACCACCGCCATGGACATCGCGGACCTCGACGACCGGGACCGCGCCGTACTCAACGCCTTCCAGGGCGGATTCCCGGTCGTCCAGCGGCCGTTCGAGCCCGCAGCACACGCGCTGCGCTCGCGCGGCATCGAGAGTGAGCCTGCGGACCTCCTCGAACGCGTGCAACGACTCGACGAGGAGGGCGTGCTGACGCGGTTCGGCGCGCTCATCAACGCCGAGGAGATCGGCGGCAACGCGTCGCTCGTCGCGATGCACGCCCCCGAGGACCGCTACGAGGAGATCGCCGAGCTCGTCAACGAACGCCGCGAGGTCGCGCACAACTACGAGCGCGAACACCCGCACCTGAACATGTGGTTCGTCGTGTCGGTCGCCGACGACGAGTGCGTCGAGGACGTGCTCGCCGACATCGAGGCCGAGACCGGCCAGCAGACGTACAACCTCCCGAAACTACGGGAGTTCCGCGTGGAGGCGAAGTTCCTCGTCGACGGCCCCGTCTCGGACGGCGACGTCGACCTCTCGCACCTCGGACCGACGCCCACACCGACCGACCGCGACACCATCACGCCCGCCGAGCGCGACCTCGTGCTCGCGGTACAGGACGGTCTCCCAATCGTGGAGACGCCGTACGCTGCGGTCGCCGCCGAGATCGGTCAGGAGACCGACTGGGTCGTCGAGACGCTCCGGCGGTTCAACGAGGAGGGGAAGGTGCGCCGCGTCGGCGTCATCCCGAACCACTACTCGCTGGGGTACACGGAGAACGGGATGACCGTCTGGGACGTGCCGGACGACCTCGTGAGCGAGGTCGGGCCGGCGGTGGCGGGCCTCGACTTCGTCACGCACTGCTACGAGCGCCCGCGCCACGACGGCGTCTGGCCGTACAACTTCTTCGCGATGACTCACGGCCGGACCGAAGAAGAGAGCCAGGAGCGCATCGAGCAGGTCCGGGACGTGATGGAGCAGTACTGGGACGTCGGCGACGACGACTGGGACACGCTGTTCTCGACGCGCATCCTGAAGAAGACGGGCATCAGGCTCGCGGAGCGCGCCGACGCCAACACCGCATGAGCGCGGCGCTGTCGACATGATACCGCTGCTCCACGACTTCGAGGGCGAGACAGTGCTGGTCGTCGGCGGCGGCCCGGTCGGCGCGCGGAAGGCCCGCCGGTTCGCCCAGGAGGCCGAAGTGGTCGTGTTGAGCCCAGAGTTCGCGGACGACGACTTCGGCGATGCGGACCGCGTGCAGACCGAACCGGCGCCCGCCGAGGCGAGCGACTGGGTCGAGCGCACCGACCCCGCGCTCGTCGTCGCGGCGACTGACGACGCGGCCGTCAACGACGCGTTCGCGGCGGCGGCGCGTGAGGCTGGCGCGCTCGTGAACCGCGCCGACGAGTCCGGGGGCCGGGACGCCGACAGCGTCGTGGTGCCCGCGACAGTGCGGGACGACCCGGTGACCGTCGCCGTCGCCACCGGCGGCGCGAGTCCCGCGCTCTCGAAGCACCTCCGGGAGGAACTGGAGTCGGAGTTCGAGGGCGCGGGGGAGATGGCGACGCTGACCGCCGCCCTCCGCGCCGACCTGAAGGCGGCAGGCGTCGCCCCGAAACGTCGGCGCGAGGCCGTACGGGCTGTCGTGCGGTCGGACGCGGTTTGGAAGGCTTTACGTACCGGAAGTTCCAACCCTCGGGAAACGGCCGAAGGCGTGGTTTCGAGCGCCGTCGGCGAAGTGACGTGGTCTACGTGAACGGGAACACAGGTGTCGTCTCCGGCGTGCGCGTCTCACACGAGACGGCCTCACTCGACGAACTGGAGGCCGCGAGCGCAGCGTCCGATGCGGTCGCACTCGACGCGCTGCTCGACCAGCCAGCCGTCGCGGAGGCGTTCGTCCTCCAGACGTGCCACCGCGTGGAGGCGTACGTGGTCACGGACGACCCCGCGACGGGTCGCCGCGCGCTCGGCGCCGCCGGCTTCGACCCGGCGGGCGCCGGCGCAATCTCGATGGGCCACGAGGAGAGCCTCCGTCACCTCCTTCGGGTCGCCGCCGGCCTGGAGTCCCTCGTCGTCGGCGAGGACCAGATTCTCGGTCAGTTGCGGGACGCCTTCGACGCCGCCCAGGCGGCCGGCGGCATCGACACCGTGCTCCGACAGGCCGTCACGAAGGCGATTCACGTCGGCGAGCGGGCGCGGACGGAGACGACCATCAACGAGGGCGCCACCTCCCTCGGGACGGCGGCGGTCCGCCTCGCCGAGCGAAAGACCGACCTCGACGGCGCCCGCGCGCTGGTGGTCGGCGCGGGCGAGATGGGGGCGCTCGCGGCGAAGGCGTTCGCGAGCGCCGGCGTCGAGGCCCTCGTCGTCGCGAACCGGACGCCGGAGCGGGCGGTCCGGGTCGCCGACACCGTCGACGCGCCGACGGAGACGACGACGCTCGCGAACGCAAGCGAGCGGACGGCTGACGCGGACGTGGTCGTCGCCGCGACCAGCAGCCCGGGCTACGTCCTCGACAGCGAGGCGTTCGCGGACGCGGGCGAAACGGTTGTCGTGGACCTCGCACAGCCCCGGGACGTCGCGCCCGGGGCCGACGACGAGGCGGCGGTGTCTGTCCACGACCTCGAGGCCCTGGAAGCGGTGACGGAGGCGACCCGTGAGCGCCGCGAGGATGCCGCCCGCGAGGTGGAGGCGATGATCGACGCGGAGTTCGAGCGGCTGCTCGCCCAGTACAAGCGCAAGCGCGCCGACGAGGTCATCGCCCGGATGTACGAGAGCGCCGACCGGCTGAAGAACCGCGAGGTGTCGACGGCCGTCTCGCGGCTCGAGGCCGCGGACGGCGACCTCTCGGAGGCGGAACGCGAGGTCGTGGAGTCGATGGCCGACGCCCTGGTCAACCAGCTGCTCGCGGCGCCGACGAAGAGCCTGCGGGACGCCGCCGCGGAGGACGACTGGTCGACCATCGCGACCGCCCTCGAACTGTTCAACCCCGAGTTCGAGGACGGGATGCCGTTCGACGCCGCGCCGAACGACGCGACGCCGGCTGAGTCGGAGGACTGACGGGACTGTTCTACGGGTGCCAGCGAAGTGGTAGCCCGGCCGAGTCGTGGCGTAGCGTTATGTGGCTGGCGAGTGACCTGTCGACCATGGCAGACGTACTCTCAGACGACGAGATCGAGCGGCGAATCCCGAAGCGCTGGTCCCGCGACGGCGACGAGATTACGCGCACCTACGAGTTCGACGACTACCTGAGGGGCGTGGCGTTCGCCACCGAGGTCGGCGAACTCGCCGAGGAGGAGTTCCATCACCCGGAGATCCGCATCGGGTACGAGGAGGTGGAGGTCCGGTTCACCAGCCACGAGGCGGGCGGCGTCACCGAACAGGACATCCACATGGCGGAGCTCTGCGACGACCTCCGGTAGATGGACGCGGCGTACGTCTTCGCGGTCCGATTCCGCCTCGAACCCGAGGGCGGCGTGCGCATCGACCCGCAGGTGTTCGAGACGCGACTCCGCCGGCCCGCCGACCCGCCCGGTGACCCGGGCTGGCTGTTCTTTAGGGACAACCTGTGGCGCGGCGACCTCGGCGACCCCGACAGATTCCGGGCGGTCGCCGAGGACGCCCTCGACGTGCCGGTCGAGTCCGTGGAGTACCGCGCCCTGGAGACCGACCGGGCGTACTACGAGGCGCTGCAGGCCGAGATAGCCGCGGACCTCACGCCGTTCAAGGCCGACACCACGAGCGAGGTACTGAACAAGTACCTCGGCAGTTCGGTGGAGGTCCGCGACTAGCTTCTGGGCGAACGCACCAACAGGACGGTAGTTATGGAGTTCCCGGAGCCAACTGGCCAGAACTCGTTTTCGCCGCTCTGACGAACCGTCGGACGATGCGCAGTGACTACCTCGTCGTCGCCGTTGCGCTCTTGCTCGTGACCGCGGGGTTCGGCGCTGCGGGCGCCACCCCGCTGGACACTGGCGGAGCCAGCGCTGCACAGACCGACAGCACCGTCCAGCAAGCCAACTGCGACTACGCGTCGCTGTACGAACAGACCCTCGACTCGGTGGTCGGCGTCGGGACGGCGGCCGGACAGGGCTCTGGCTTCGTCTACCAGACGTTCGAGGACAACGACACGAGCTACGTCGTCACGAACGCCCACGTCGTCGGCGACGCCAGCAGGGTCGTCGTCCAGTTCGCCGACGAAACCTCGAGCACCGCCGAGGTCATCGGGACCGACGAGATCGCCGACCTCGCCGTCGTCCGGGTGGCCGACACCCCGAGCGACGTGGAGGCGCTCCCGCTCGCGGAGTCGACGCCCACTCCCGGGACCAAGGTCGCCGCCATCGGGAGCCCCTTCGGTCTCGACGAGTCCATCACCCACGGCATCGTGAGCGGCGTCAACCGCTCGCTGCCGACCGGGCAGAACGCCGCAATTCCGACCGTGCTCCAGACGGACGCCCCCATCAACCCCGGTAACAGCGGCGGCCCACTGCTGACCTGTGAGGGGACCGTCGTCGGCGTCAACACCGCCGGCCTCCCCGCGTCGCGCGCCGACAACATCGGCCTCGCCGTCCCCTCGACGCTCGTCCAGCGGGTCGTCCCGGCGCTCGTCGAGAACGGCAGCTACGAGCACGCCTACCTCGGCGTTTCGCTGGCTCCCATCACCCCGCAGCTCGCGTCGGCGAACGACCTGAACACGACCGAGGGCGTCTACGTCCACCGCGCCAACGAGGGGACGCCGGTCGCCGGCGTCTTGCAGGGGACGACCGAGGTCGCCGTCGTCGATGGGAACCGGGTTCCCGTCGGCGGTGACGTCCTCGTCGCCATCGACAACCGCACGGTGGACACGGCGAAGGACCTCGCGACGTACCTGTTCACCGAGGGCCGGCCCGGGGAGACGGTGACGCTCACGGTGCTCAGGGACGGCCAGCGCGAGCAGGTCGAGGTGACGCTGGGCGAGCGGCCCGAACCGCAGAACCCCTGAGTGCTGCCGAAGCCGGCACTCACTAAGTTCCCCGTCAGGCGGTAGCACGAGACGCTCTCACGGTCGCCCGGAACGCTCATACTCTCGGATTCCGTAGCTCCGTATCCAATGGGCTCCCCGTCCGACTACGACGTCTGGCTGTTCGACCTCGACGGGACCCTCGTGGACACCGAGTGGTCGTACACGCGTGAGGTGTTCGACCGCGTGGGCGACCGCGTCGGCCGCGAGTTCACCGACCGCGAGGCCGAGATACTGTGGCACGGCCTCGGCGGGTCCCGGAACGAGCGCCTTCAGTCGTGGGGGTTCGACCCTGCGGCGTTCTGGGCGGCGTTCCACGACATCGAGGACCCGCAGCGCCGCGCCGAGGCCACCTACCTCTACGAAGACGCCGCCCACGTCGCCGACCTCGACGGCCCGGTCGGCGTCGTGACCCACTGCGCGGAGTTCCTCGCTGGCCCCGTCATCGACCACCTCGGCATCGCCGACTGGTTCGACGTCGTGCTCTGCTGTGACGACGATACGGGCTGGAAACCCGACCCTCGCCCCCTCGAACTCGCGCTCGGCGACGTCGGCCTCGAACCCGCCACCCACCACGGGGTGTACGTCGGCGACGCGGCGAGCGACGTGGGCGCCGCGATGAACGCGGGCCTCGACGCCGTCCACGTCGAACGCCACGCGCCGGAGAAGCGCGGCCACTGCGTGCTCGGCGACTACCGCGTCGAGTCCTTCGACGAGGTCTTCGAACCGCGAGCGGACTGACCGCCGTCTACCTCCCACTCGTTCTCCGTCCGACTCCACCGCCAGCCACGACGCCACACCGCGCCGGTCGCGTACCTGCACCATTCCGCAGGAAACGGCCCGGTAACTCAGGGGTAATTCGGCTTAACCGACGAAAATCGACTGTGAACGACGCCACCGTTCAATACCCTCGCGGTCCATGCATTCGATGGCGGCAGCAGAACGCCGCCGGTCAGGGCACAGTTCCGGGCGTCCGTCGGTCGCTGCCGGCTATCCCCCCTCCGCCGGCCGGCGACCACCGAACTCGCGTCCCCCCCCGACGCGTTCCCCCCCGAACGCGGATGCCCGGGGATTGCGGTGTCAGGGTAACACGTTCCGCGCCGGCGCTCCACCGGGTCGGCGCACTGTCGAGACGAGTCAGTGTCTCGACCACCGGCTTTTTCGCCTCTGCGCTCCAAACGTCGGCTATGTCCCGCTTGCGCGAAGCGCTAGGGAACCTGCCAGATTCGGTGTTCGTCGACGTGCTCGAACGGGAGGACGCCTACCTCTTCGTCGTCGACGTGGCCGGCGTCACTGCCGAGGACGTCGACGTTCGCGTCGACGGCCGGACGCTCGTCGTCGACGCACACCGCCAGAAGTCCGTTCCGAGCGGATTCAGCTACCGGACCGAGGAGCGCTCGCTGTTCCTCGACCTCGAACTCCCCCTGCCGCCGGACGCCACCGACGACGGTTCCGCCGCGTCTGTCGACCACGGCGTCCTCGAGGTCCGCCTGCCGAAGCGGGGGGAGACCGCCCACCGGGTTCCCGTCGAGGGGTAATCGGTGGCGGTACTCCGGTCGTACCGCCGGTTCGTCGTCGTCGCGTGGCAGTTCCTCCCGCTCGTCTGGGGCTACCTCCGCGACCGGCGGCGGTTCGTCCTGTTCGGGAGCAGTCGGCCCGTCACCACGGAGACGCGCGTCGAACGCGCCGAACTACTGCTCGACTCGCTGCTCACGCTCGGGCCGACGTTCATCAAACTCGGGCAACTGCTCTCGACGCGACCGGACGTCCTCCCCCCGGAGTACGTCGACGTGCTCACCGACCTCCAGGACCGCGTGCCGCCCGCCGACTGGGAGAACGCCAGAGTGGTGCTGGAGGAGGAACTCGGCCCCGTCGACGACGTGTTCGACGACTTCGACCGTGAACCCATCAGCGGCGCGAGCCTCGGCCAGGTGTACACCGCCCAGGTCGAAGGCGAACCGGTCGCGGTGAAGGTCCGGCGCCCCGGAATCGAGGAGCTCGTCGAGGCCGACCTCCGGGTCGTCCGGTGGACGCTCCCGGTCGTGGCCCGGTTCGTCGGTGAGGGGCGGGCGTTCAGCCTCCGGAGCCTCGCCGACGAGTTCTCGAAGACCATCCGCGAGGAGATGAACTACGACCGCGAGGCCGAGATGCTCACCGAGATCCGCGCGAACTTCGCGGACGACCCGGCGGTCGCCATCCCCCCGGTGTACGACGACTACTCCAGCAGCCGGGTGCTCACGATGCAGTACATCTCGGGCACGAAGATATCGAACGTCGAGGAACTCGAGCGCAAGGGCATCGACCGCTCGCGGGTCGCCGAGACCCTCGAACGCACCTACCTCCAGATGATCATCGAGGACGGCGTCTTCCACGCCGACCCGCACCCGGGTAATCTCGCGGTGCGCGACGATGGCACCGTCGTCTTCTACGACTTCGGGATGAGCGGTCGCGTCGACGAGTTCGTCCAGCAGAAGATCGTGGACTTCTACGTCGCGGTCGCCAACCAGGACATCGACGCAATCCTCGACGCGCTCATCGAGATGGGGACGCTCTCCCCGGAGGCCGACCGCGCCACGATGGCGGAGGTGATGGAACTCGCCATCCAGGACGCCCGCGGGGAGTCCATCGAGACGTACCGCGTCCAGCAGATCGTGGGGAAGGTCGAGGACACCATCTACGAGTTCCCGCTGCGCCTGCCGTCGAACCTCGCGCTCGTGCTCCGGGTCGCCACCGTCGTCGAGGGAGTCTGTGTCACCCTCGACCCCGACTTCGACTTCATCTCCGTGGCGACGGAGTATCTCACCGAGCAGGGCTACCGCGAGGAGTCCATCAAGCAGTTCGCCACCCAGACCGCCGAGCAGTTCCGTGACTCCGCGCAGTCCGCGGTCCGCATCCCGCCGAAATTAGAGGACGCGCTGAACCGCGTCGAGCGCGAGGACCTCCACGTCCGCGCGGACCTCGAGGACAGCAACGGCGTCGTCGACCGCCTCGCGCGCCGCCTCGTGCTCGGTCTCGTGCTCGCGACGAGCGTCCCCACGACGGCGCTGCTGTACGCCTTCGAGAACTTCACCCCGGCGACCGCCATCTCGGCCACCTTCACGCTGCTCGTCGCGCTCGCGCTCTACCGGTCGTTCCGGAAGCGCCAGGGCATCCGCGCGACCCCGCAGTTCACCAGGCAGAACCTCCGCGGACGCGGCGAGGACTGAGGCTCACACCGACCTGGCGGCGACCGTAGTGGTGCCCGGCGCCGACCACCGCGAGCCGCGGAAACAGAACAGGTAGTCATTGCCCACCGCCATCGGCTCCCACTGGCCGTCGGTCCACTTCACCTCGCCCTCCGGGGTCACGCAGACCAGTTCACCGTCGGCGTCGCTCTCCTGACCACCCTCCGTCTCACCGACCGGTACACGTGACAGGATGGCGTGGTCGTCCGCGCCAACCACCCTACTACCCGGGTGACCGTCCGAGAGCTGCCAGCGCTTGTCGCCGGAGGCAGCGTCGAGGGCGTGCAGTTCACCCGGGTCGCCGACCGCGAACCCTGAGGTGTCCGACGTCCGGACGTACAGCGTGTCGCCGGCGAGCACCGGTTCGCTCGTGACCCCGAGGTAGTCCTCCGGGGGAATCGACGGGTCGGTCACCTCGAACGTCCACGCCGACTCGCCCGTGTCCGCCTCGAACGCCTGGAGGCCGTGCTGGTAGCCGACGTAGACGAGGTCGTCTGGCTGGTTCACGACGGGTCTGGTGGTGTCGCCCTCCGCGGACGTGCGCCAGTCGACGTCCCCGGTCTCCACGTCGAGGGCGGCGAGTTCGTCGCGGTCACTGCTGACGTAGACGGTGTCACCGGCGACTGTCGGCGAGTGCGAGGGGTCGCGGGCGGCGTCGAAGAACCAGTCCTCCTCGCCCGACGCCGCGTCGAGGGCGTAGACGCCACCCTCGCCGAGTCCCTCAGCGGGGACGAACACCCGGTCGCGGGCGTACACCGGTGGGCCGACGAGTTCGATGTCGAACGACTGCGACCAGAGCCGGTCGCCCGAATCCCGCGAGAGGGCGCGGACCTCGCCGTGGCCGTGGTCGGTGTTCGAGTTGTCCTGCCCGGAGGCGACGAAGACGGCGTCGTCGCCGTCGCAGTCGCCGAGCGCAGGTGAGAAGACCTGTCCGTAGGGGAGCGAGCGCGACCATGTTTCGCTCCCCTCGGCGAGGGCGTGGGCCCGAACCTCGCTGGTCGCGGGCGTCTCGGCCCAGTCCTTCACGCCGAAGAACGCGTGCTCTGCGTCGACTGCGGGGTCGCTGACCCACTCGTGTTCCCGGAACGACAACGTCCACTCGGTCCCGGACGGTTCCGCGGTGGACGCGTCCGGGTTGTGGCCGGTTGCGCTGGCGGCGAAGTCGGCCATCGGCCAGCCGCCGTCCTGTGTCGGCTCCGGTATCTCGTCGGTCGGGGTGGTCCCTGTGGTCGTCTGCGTCGTCGAGGGGTCCCGGCTCCGCCCCGCTTCCGGGTCGCCGCCGAGACAGCCGGTCGCGGCCGCGAGCGCTGTCACCGCACTCGCGTGGAGGAACTGGCGTCGTCGCATCACGTGCAACGTGTCCGCGGGCGAGAATAAGACTCCCGGAGACCACAGTGAGATTTTCACTGCCAGGAGAAGCCGGCGGGCCCCGTTCCGTCCACTACACTCTTGGTCGTGTCGGCCGTTCGTCCGGTGATGTATCTCGGCAACGAAGCGTGGCCGGACCTCGGCGACTACTTCGAGTCGGAGTCCCTCGCGCTGGTCCCGCTCGGCTCCACCGAACAGCACGGCCCGCACCTCCCGGAGGGCACCGACCACGTCATCGCGGAGGCGTTCGCGCGGGCGGCCGCCGACGAGACCGGCTTCCTCTGCACGCCAACCGTCAACGTCGGTGTCAGTGGCCATCACCGCCAGTTCCACGGCACGATGTGGGTCAGTCCGTCCGCCTTCCGCAACTACGTCGAATCACTCACGCGCAACCTCACATCCCACGGCATCGACCGCGTCGTGTTCGTGAACGCCCACGGCGGCAACGTCCCCCACCTCCGCGAGGTCGGAGCGCGACTCCGCGAGGACGAAGTGGCCTACGCCGTCGACTGGATGTGGGACGAGAGCGTCCCGGAACTGGTCGACGACCTGTTCGACCAGAACGGCCCCCACGGCGGCCCCAAGGAGACGGCGATGCTGCAGTACCTCGAACCCGAACTCGTCCACGACGACCGCCTCGCCGAGGCCCGCGACGGCGGCGTCCCGAGCGTCGCGGACGCCGAGACAATCGTCCACGGCGCGCGGACGTACTACGACGCCGCGGACAACACCGAGAACGGCGTGCTCGGCGACCAGACCGACGCCACCCCGGCGAAGGGAGAACAGCTGTTCGAGGCCGCGAGCGACCAGCTCGTCCAGCTGTGTGAGTGGCTCGACGACCAGCGGTTCGCGGACCTGATGCCCCGGGACCACGTGTAGTACCACGCCTGCCGCCGTCGCCCGAGTTTTCACCCCGTGTCGCGTAGCCACCGTATGGACGTAGCGCCGTTCGAACTGGAGCGGTGGTTCGCGGAGTACGAACACGACGCCGATGTGATGCTCGCTGAGAGCGGCGTCCGGAGCCTCCCGGCGAGCGACTTCGACACGGACCCCGGCGAACTGGGGTACGTGATTCCCACGAAGGGCGCGCCGGACGTGCGGACAGCCATTGCCGAGGAACACGTGCGGACTGCCGACGAGGTGGTCTGCACGGTGGGGACTCAGGAGGCGAACTTCCTCGTCTTCCAGTCGCTGCTGTCGCCGGGCGACCACGCCGTCGTCGTCACGCCGACGTACCAGAGCCTCCACGCGATTCCAGAGTCCATCTGCGACGTGACCCGCGTCCCGCTCGACAGGCCGGAGTGGACGCTGGACGTCGACGCCGTCGCGGACGCGATTCGCCCAGAGACGGAACTCGTGGTGGTGAACAACCCGAACAACCCGACCGGGCGGCAACACGACGAGGAGACAATCCAGGCGCTCTACGACCTCGCTGCGGACGCAGACGCTTACCTCCTCGGCGACGAGGTGTACCGCCTGCTCGCCGAGGACCCACTGCCACCCGTTGCGAGTCTCGGCGAGCGCGCCATCAGCACGTCGGGCCTCTCGAAGACGTACGGGCTCGCTGGCCTCCGGTTCGGCTGGCTCGCCGGACCCAGCGAGGTGGTCGACGCCGCGGAGCGCTGGAAGGACTACACCACCATCTCACCCACCAAGTTCGGCCAGCACGTCGCCCGGCAGGTCCTCACGGACCGCGAGGCGGAACTGCGGGAGGACGCCCTCGACCACGTTCGGGAGAACCGAGAAATCACCGCGGACTGGGCACGAGAACACGGCATCGACTGGCCCGACCCCGTCGGTTGCAACGCGTTCCTCGGCGTGCCCGCGGGCTTCGAGAACTCCGAGGCGTTCTGCCGCACCGTGGTCGAGGACGCGTCCGTCGTGCTCGCGCCGGGCCGCTGCTTCGGCGACGCCTACGACGACTACTTCCGCGTCGGGTTCGGGCTGCCGACCGCGGAACTCCGGGAGGGCCTCGACCGGGTCTCGACAGTGCTCTGAACGGTCTGCGAGCGCCTTCGGGCGGAGCGCTTCCAAACGGTTTATACCCGGCAGGTGTGAATCCAGCCGTATGGCGAAAGAGCAGACGGAAGTGCGCGAACTGCAGGAGGGCAACTACGTCATGATCGAGGACGCCGCCTGCAAAATCAACGCCTACAGCACCGCCAAGCCCGGCAAGCACGGCAGTGCGAAGGCACGAATCGAGGCCCGCGGCGTCTTCGACGAGAAGAAACGCAGCCTCAGTCAGCCGGTGGACGCGAAGATCTGGATCCCCATCGTCAACCGGAAGCAGGGACAGGTCGTCTCCAAGGAGTCCGACACCGTCGCGCAGGTGATGGACCTCGACACGTACGAGACCGTCACGATGCAGATTCCCGCCGACCTCGACGTGCAGTCCGACGACAACATCGAGTACCTCGAGTTCGAGGGCCAGCGCAAGATCCTCCAGGACTGAGCATGTTCCCCGGCGCCCACGACGCCGACCCGGAGTCGGCCGGCACCACGGCCGACTACGTGGTCGTGGGCGCACCACTCGACATCTCTACCTCCTTCCGACCGGGCGCTCGTTTCGGCCCGGACCGCATCCGCAAGTTCGCACGCACCTTCGAGGACTACCACCACGCCTCAGGCGCTCACTTCTCCGACCACGGCGTCGCCGACTACGGCGACGTCCACGCGTGGAACGACGCCGCGGAGTACCTCGACTACCTCGAGGGCGTGCTCACCGACGCCCACTGGAACGACGCCGTCCCCGTCGTCCTCGGCGGCGAGCACACCGTCAGCGTCGCGGGCGTTCGCGCCGCCGACCCCGACGTCTTCGTCGCACTCGACGCCCACCTCGACCTCCGCGAATCCTACGACGGCGACCCGCTGAGCCACTCGACGGTGACCCGCCACGCCCTCGACGTCGCCGACGAAGCGGTCGTCGTCGGTGCGCGCTCGGGCAGCGAGGCCGAGTGGGAGCGCGCCAGCGAGGGCGATGTCACCGTCGTTCCTCCCGAGGATGCGGCGGACTGGACGCCCGACGTCGACGGCGACGTCTACCTCAGTGTGGACGTCGACGCCGCCGACCCAGCGTTCGCCCCCGGCACGGGCACCCCGGAGCCGTTCGGCCTCGACTCCACGACGATTCGGGACGTCGTGCGTGCGTTGGCTCCCGAGGCTGTGGGGTTCGATGTCGTGGAGGTCAACGACCACGACGACGGGCAGGCTGCTACTCTGGCCGCGAAACTGGTCCGGGAGTTCGTTCACGCTCACGCGGACGGCTAGTCTTCGGTAATTCTGACCACACTACATCTGAGGGCGTGTTAGCGGAAGCCCCCGGTCGCTCGTGGCCTGCACCTCGTTGCGCTCCTCGTCACTCACTGCGTTCGTTCCTGCGGTGCTTGCGTCGGTTCGGCTCACGAGCTGCGCGGACGGCGAAGCCGTCCGCGAGTTCGGCGGCGCTACGCGCCGCCCACGCCCCCTTCCGGATTCCCACCCCGTCGGTTGGTCGGTAGAGCTAGGTGGGTGGCGGATGGACGGAATGCCGACGCCTAGAAGTTGCCGGCGCTCCCCTCTCCGCACATGGACCTCTCCGAGATCGTCTCCGAGTTCGACGACCGGTTGCGCGTCGACGCCTACACCGACGCCGCGACGAACGGCCTGCAGGTCGGGCCGCGGGAGCGCGAGGTGGAGCGCGTGGCGTTCGCCGTGGACGGCGTCGTCGAGACTGTCGAGGCTGCCGTCGAGTGGGACGCGGACCTGCTGGTCACCCACCACGGCGTCGTCTGGGGCGGGCTGGACGCCGTCACGGGGCGCGAGTACGAGCGCATCCAGCCACTCGTCGACGGCGAGTGCGCGCTGTACGCGGCCCACCTGCCCCTCGACGGCCACCCGGAACTCGGTAACGCGGCCGGCCTCGCGGACCTCGTCGGCCTGGAGGACCGTCAGCCGTTCGCCGAGGCGGACGGCGAACCTGTCGGCACGCGGGGCACCGCCGCCGAAGCCTACACCGCCGACGAACTCGCGGGGCTGCTCGAATCAGAACTCGACACGGGCGGCCAGGGCGTCCGAGTGCTCGACTTCGGACCCGAGGAACTCGAGGAGTTCGCGGTGCTGACGGGGGCTGGGGCGGACTGGCTCCGCGAGGCCGAAGCGGCGGGTGTCGACGCCTTCGTCACGGGGGAGGGCGAGCAGAAGCTCTACCACGAGGCCCGGGAGGCTGGCGTCACGGTGGTCCTCGCGGGACACTACGCGACCGAGACGTTCGGCGTGCGGGCGCTCCAGTCTCTCGCCGACGACTGGGGACTGGAGACGACGTTCCTCGACCACCCGACCGGAATCTGAGCTGGCCGTCGGCGCCCAGGGGCGTACCGGTAAGCGTCCGGGCAGCCGTGTGGTCTTTTTGCGTGCCACGCCTACCCCGTGTGTGCCCGACGAACTCGGCGGCTTCGAGGACGTCCGCGAGGAGGTCGAGGGCCACCCGATGGTGGGCCTGCTCCGATACGCCAGGCGCTACTGGCCGCGCCTCTCCGTCGGCATCACGTCCTCGCTCGTCACGCGGCTCTCGCGGCTCGTCCCGCCGCTGGTCGTCGCCGCCGCCATCGACCGCGTCATCCTGCAGTCGGGCGAACCTGGGCTGCTCGCCCAGCTCGGCCTCGTCCCCGGCGCGGCAGTCACGTCGGAGGCGACGCGGGTCGCGCTCCTCCACCGCCTCGCGCTCGTCGCCGCGCTCGCCTACGTCGTGCGCTCGGTGACGAGGTTCGTCTCCAGGTACTTGCTGCAGTCGACTGCCCAGAAGATACAGCGGGACCTCCGCAACGACACGTACGACCACATGCAACACCTCTCGCTGGACTTCTTCGCGAACCACCAGACGGGCGCGATGATGTCCATACTGAACAACGACATCAACCGCCTCGAGCGGTTCCTCAACGACGAGATACGCCAGATAATCCGCGTCGTCGCGACGGTCGGCGGCATCGGCGCCGTCCTGTTCTGGGTGTCGCCGCCGCTGGCTGTCATCGCGCTCGCGCCGGTTCCCATCATCGGCCTGTCGAGCGCCTTCTTCCTCACGTGGATCGAACCCCGGTACAAGCGCATCCGGGAGACCGTCGCGCGCATGAACGCCCGCCTGGAGAACAACATCGGCGGCGCGAAGGTCATCAAGGCGTTCGACCGCTACGACTTCGAACTCGACCGCGTGGCCGGCCAGTCGGCGACCTACCACGACGAGAAGGTCGCCGCCATCAAACTCCGGCGCATGTTCTTCGCCACCATCCGCGTGCTCACGGGCGTGGCGTTCGTCGGCATCCTCATCGTCGGCGGCGAGATGGTCATCCGCGGCGAGTTCGTCGCCGGCCCGCTCGTCCTCGGCGCGGGCATCACCACGGGGACGTTCACGATGTTCTTCCTGTTCCTGCGCCGGATGTACGCGCCCATGCGGCGCATCGGCGTCACGGTCAACCGCTACCAGCGCGCGAAGTCCAGCGCCGAACGCGTCTTCGGCGTGCTGGGCCACGAGCCGACCGTCACCAGCCCCGAGAACCCCGTCGACCCCGACGACGTCGACGGGCGCGTCACGTTCGACGACGTCCACTTCGGCTACGACGACACCGAGCAGGTGCTCTCGGGCGTGGCCCTCGACGTCGAACCCGGCGAGACGGTCGGCCTCGTCGGCGCGACCGGCGCGGGCAAGAGCACGCTCGTCAAACTCGTCCCGCGGTTCTACGACGTGGACTCCGGCGCGGTCCGCGTCGACGGCACGGACGTCCGCGAGTACAGCCTCCAGGGCCTCCGGGAGCACGTCGGCGTCGTCGAACAGGACCCCTACCTGTTCTCCGGCACCGTCGAGGAGAACATCGCGTACGGCGACCTCTCCGCGCTCGACGACTCGCCCGGCGGAGAGCAGCCCCGCGACGAGGCGACCGACTTCCGCGTGGACGGCCGCGTGCTCGACGCCGCGAAGGCCGCCGAGGCCCACGAGTTCGTCCGCGACCTGCCCGAGGGCTACCAGACCCAGATCGGCGAGCGCGGCGTCAAACTCTCGGGCGGGCAGCGCCAGCGGCTCTCCATCGCTCGCGCGCTCCTCAACGACCCCGCCATCATCGTCCTCGACGAGGCCACGAGCGACGTCGACACGGAGACCGAGGAGCTCATCCAGGAGTCGCTGCGGCGGCTCACCGCCGACCGCACCGCGTTCGTCATCGCCCACCGCCTCTCGACGGTCCAGGACGCCGACCGCATCGTCGTGATGGACGGCGGCGAGATCGTGGAACTCGGCACCCACGACGAACTCGTCGACACGGGCGGCATCTACGCCGACCTCTGGAACTCCCAGAGCGGCAGCGGGGATTCTGCGGCGCTGACGGAGTGACCGCCCCGTCCGGAGGACCGAGGCGTTTTGGTCGTCCGGCCGCTACTGCCGACCGGCCGATGACGAAGCCACCGGGCCGACCCGGGGTGGCTCCCGCGGACTGACGAGCCCTATGAGTGCCGAGGCCAGCTTTCTATCCATACATTTGCGAGAAGAAGTGTACGAAGTCGGAGAATTGCGTCTGCTACCCTCTGCGAGCGGCACGGGGCCACGTGATCACCTGCCGTCGGCGTCGGATAACTAACGCCGGCGGTCCGTACTCCGGAGCAACGGTTGCTGTATTGGCATTTGGGGGCACGACTATACTGTGGGGCAAGAAAGTGCCGAGAAGACCACCGCAATGGCCGATTCACTTCACGAGCGAGTCTTCGAGGAAGCGGCGGCGGGCATGGCAGTTCACGAACCGGGTTCGGCCCGTCTCGAATCGGTGAATCGGGCGTACGCCGACGTGCTCGGAGACGATCCGTCGGCACTGGAGGGGCAGTCACTTGCGGACCTCGCTGCCGGGGACGCATCGGCACTCGAGGCGGCGATCGACCGTGCGCTCGGCAGTCACCCCGAACAGATCGAGACGACGCTGACCGATGCGAGCGGCAACGAACAGCGCGTGACACTCGTCCTCGATGCGATCACCGTCGACGACGAGTCCCGGCTGTTGTCGACGATCCGACCGGTTACGGACGAGGCGATCGAAACCGTACCAACCCCGTCGGAGCGACGGCTCGAAGTCGCCCTGGCCGGGACTGATACCGGGGTCTGGGAGTGGGATATGACGACTGACGAGGTGATCTGGACCGAGAGCATGGAGCGGTTGTTCGGTCTCGAACCGGGGACGTTCGAGGGAACGTTCGAAGCGTTTGCCGAGCGAGTCCATCCAGAGGACCTCGCGGTCGTAGAGGCGGCGATCGAACGCGCGGTCGAGCGCAGCGGGCTGTTCCAGACGGAGTACCGGATCGAACGCACAGACGGGGAACAGCGGTGGGTGTACGCACGCGGAGAAGTACACACCGACGGGGACCGCGGCAGGCGGATAATCGGCATCGTGACCGATATTACCGACCGGAAGCGAAACGACGAGGCGCTTCGCCAGCAGAAACGACAGTACCGCCAACTCGTCGAACGGCTCCCGCAAGCACACTACACCATCGACAGCGAGTGGCGCGTTCGGTTCTGTAACGAGACACTGGCAGAGCGTTTCGGGAAGCCAGTCGAGGAGATCGAGGGCGAGCTGCTCTGGGACGTGTTCCCGGAAGTCAGCGGGACCGTCGTCGAACGGACACTTCGACGGGTGATGGAGACCGGCAACCCGGAGAACTTCGAGTACCAGTACGAGTCCGGCGACCACTGGGTCAACGTCCAGGCGTATCCCTACGAGGGTGGCATCGCGGCCGTCTCGACGGACATCTCCAGTCAGCGCGAGGCGCTGCGTCGGATTCTCGACGCTGCGCCGGTCATCCTCTACCGGTTCGACAGCGACGGTGTCTTCCAGGAGATGCGTGGCAACATCCTCTCACGGTTGGGGCTCGAACCCGAGGATCTGGTCGGCGAGAACATCTTCGATATCTACGCCGACCACGAGGAAGTCCTCGAGGCGGCCAGTCGCGCATTGGACGGGGAGTCGTTCCGGTACACCGTCACGCTCGGGGATATCACGCTCGAAACCCACTATACGCCGGTCTACGACGACGGTGAGGTGGCGAGTGTGATCGGCGTCTCGATGGACGTTTCGGAACTCCAGCGCCAGCGCAAACGCATGGAGTTCTTCAACTCGATTCTGCGCCACGACGTTCTGAACGGTATGACCGTCATCAAGATGCGCGGGGAACTACTCGCTGCGGAACTCGACGGCCAACAGGCACAGTACGCCCAGACTATCGTCGACTGGTGCAACACGACGACGGAGGTCACCAAGCGCGTCCGACAGGTGGTCGAGACCCTCGCGACGCCCGAGGAGGAACACCAACTCGAATCGATCGACGTCTCGCCGATTCTCGACCGGAAGATATCGGAACTAGAGGCCGCCTATCCCGACGTAACCTTCGAGACAGCGATTCCGGACGGCGTCTGCGTCGAGGCTGACGAGTTGATCGCGGAGGTCCTCGGCAACGTGTTGACCAACGGTATCGAACACAACGACACCGACGGCCTCCGGATCGAGACGAGTGTCGAAACCGACGGAGATACCGTCAGCGTACGGATTTCAGACAACGGACGGGGTATCGACGACGACCGAACGGAGGCGGTCTTCCGACGCGGGGAGAGTTCTCACGCCAAGGAGACCGGCTCCGGGTTCGGGCTGTTCTTTGTCGACGTGATGATCGAAAAGTACGGCGGTGACGTCAGAATCGAAGACAGCGATGCTGATGGAGCCTGTTTCGTGATCGAACTGAGAGCCAACGAGGCGGATGCATGACAATAACACTCATGAAAGGGACGGCCGAACGTAGGTGGGAAGAATGACCGATCAGGAGCAACCGGTCGTCCTCATCGCCGAGGACGAGCAGACAATCGCCGAGGGATACGAACTCTGGCTTTCGGACCAGTACGAAGTCAGACTGACAGCCGACGGCCAGGAGGCACTCGATGCGGTCGACGACACAGTCGATGTCGTGTTACTCGATCGGATGATGCCCGAACTGTCGGGGGAACAGGTACTGCGGGAGATCCGCGAGCGAGCGATCGACTGTCGCGTGGCGATGGTGACGGCGGTCGAACCCGATTTCGACGTGGTCGAGATGGGGTTCGACGCCTACATCACCAAACCCCCGGAACGGCAGGAGTTGCTCGACACCATCCAGCAGTTGCTCGACAGGGCCGGTGTCGACGACGCGTTCCAGCAGTACCACTCGCTGATGGCGCGCAGAGGCGCGCTGCAGGCACAGAAAACCGAAGCGGAACTGGAGCAGAGCGAAGTGTACCAGGACCTACTCGACCGTATCGAGTCCCAGCGCACCGAGGTCGACGACAACCTGGGTAATATGGGCGCAGAGGTCGACTTCGTCAGTGCGGTACGCGAGGTCGAAGACGGGGACTCGGGCTTCGACGATGTCGAACTGGGCGAGGGGGAGAATTTCGAGGACGCCGATACCGGGGACTTCGAGACAAGCGAGGGAAGCGATGACTGATGCATACGACGTGAGCGGTGCCTTGCCGGGTGGCGATCTGGACGAGCTCCCGGCGGGGACGAACATCGTCGTCGTCGGCCCGTCGATGAGCGGGAAGCAAGCACTGGCCCTGGAGTTGCTCGCTGCCGGATACGAGGACGGAGACGGTATTCTCTGCATCTCCACAGAAAGTGCGGAGAAGGTCTACACCGATCTCGAACGGCACGTCGACTCACTGGACCGGGACCGCGTCGGCATCGTCGACACCTCCGGCGGAGATGGTACGGACCTCCTCGATGCGACTATCGAGTCAATCTCCTCGCCCGGCGATCTCACCGGTATCAGCGTCAGTATGGCGAAACTGTTCCGACACTTCGAGGATCGAGGCGTCTCCGATATCCGATATGGGCTGATTTCGATATCGACGCTGTTGCAGTATCTCGACAGCAGCAAAGTGTTCAGATTCCTCCACGTCTACACCAAGCGGATCGAGGAAACCGGGGGACTGGGGATCTACACCCTCAGCAACGACAGCCACGACCAGCAGGTCGTCAACACGATCACCGGACAGTTCGACGGCGTGATCGAACTCCGGGATACCGATAGTGGCGAGATGGAGTTCCGTGTCCGCGGGCTGGGTCGGCGACCGACGGCCTGGGAGCCGTTCTGACTGTGGTGGTTGCTTCCGGAGTGGGGTTCCGGGACCGGTTTCCTGGAAGTCGCCCGAACGTGTATTCCACAACTCAACCGTGAGACGAGTCTCGTCGTGACTGAGGCGGTCCTGAAGCGGCACCCGCGTGCCTGGCGAGCAGCAACCAGACGAGCGCGCTCGAAACCCTCCTGAACACAGGCACTATGGATAGTTTGTGAGTCGTGAGTGCCGAGGCCTCCGTCTTTTACGGGTCGCCCGTGTCTCCATGGGCATCCCACAGGACCCGGTACACGGCGATGGACCCACCGATTAGGAGTTTCAGGGAGGGGGTGAACGCGGTCGTGGCCACCCCCAGATATATTTCAATCCAGTGAGTAATTAGACTGGTACGATGTCCTCACACAGTGCGACGACGAGCTCCGGACGGCGCGAGTCGGCACGGGACAGTCGACTCCGACTGTGGAACAGTGTCATGGCTGTCCTCCACTTCCTGCAGGGGGCGGCGATGGTGCTCCTGGCCGACACCGTCCTGTGGCCGATAACTCGCACCAGGTACGGGTTCGACCCTGGAAGCCAGTCGATCTTCCCGGAGACGGTCGCGTTCGTCGACGCCAACCTCCCGCTGCTGGTCGCGGGATTCCTCTTCATCTCCGCGCTCGCTCACACCGCCATCGCGACGGTCTGGTACGACAAGTACGTCCGGTATCTCGACAGGGGCATGAATCCGTATCGCTGGTACGAATACTCGGTGAGCGCCTCGCTGATGATCGTCGTGATCGGGATGCTGTCCGGCGTGTGGGACCTCGGGACGCTCGTGGCGCTGTTCGGCCTCGTTGCGGTGATGAATCTCTCCGGTCTCCTGATGGAGCAGCGCAACGAACTGACCGAACAGACGGACTGGACGCCCTACTGGGTGGGTGTTATCGCCGGTATCGTCCCCTGGATTACCATCGGGGTCGCGTTCGTCGGGTCGGTGACGGCCAGTGCCGGCGAGTTCCCCGAGTTCGTCATCTACATCTACGTCTCGATTTTCGTCTTCTTCAACCTCTTCGCGCTGAACATGGCCCTCCAGTATCTGGAGGTGTCTCGGTGGAAGAACTACCTCTTCGGAGAGAAGATGTACATCGTGTTGAGTCTAGTCGCCAAATCCGCCCTCGCGTGGCAGGTGTACTTCGGGACGCTGAACTCCCCAATCTGAGCGAGCATCGCGGCCTGCTCAGCCAGCATTCGAGGTGGTAGAATGCGAGGGGGAGAGATACTGCTGTGCGGGACACGCCATCGAGTGCAGAAGCGCTCGACGAACCCCATCTCCTGCTCGTATGCCCCGGCCGGAAGCAGTCGACCGAGCGGCCGAGCGCATTCTCGGTGGCTAGATTGTGTGCCGTGAGCGCCGAGGCAGTGTTCCATCCACAGGTCTCTGCGGAGCGGTGACCGAACGTGGGTCGACGCGGCCGGCGTTTCGCGTGCCACTGTGACACACTCCCAAACGTTATTGACGTCACTCCGTGAGTTTTCGCCCATGGACGCTATCGCTCACCGGGGCTGTGCGGAGCAGTTCCCGGAGAACACGCTGCTCGCGATCGAATCGGTCGTCGACCACGTCGACCGCGTGGAACTCGACGTGCGCCAGTGTGGTTCGGGTGAGATCGTTCTCTTCCACGACGCGACGACGGCGGCACTGACGGGCGAAGAACACCAGGTCGATTCGACCGACTACGAGACGCTCCGTGGACTCTCCGTACTGGACACCGACGAACACGTCCCCACACTGGCCGACGCTCTCGGGACGATTCCCCCGGACGTCGACGTACAACTCGACCTGAAAACGAACGGAATCGCTGCCGACGTGAAACGGGTCGCCGACCAGTACGACCACGACGTCTACCTCTGCTCGACGGACACGAGCGCGCTGACCGAGGCCACCGCTCTCTCCTGGGACGCCGCTGCCGGCTACGTCTCGTTCGCGTACTTCGAGGACGAGGACGTGGACCCGAGTACTGTGACCGAGTCAGAACAGCGAGACGCGGTCGAATCCGCGGTCGCGCTGGACTGTTCGTTCGTCGAGGTTCCGTACTCCCTCGCCGTCGAATCGGACGTCGTGGACGCCGCCCACGACGCGGAACTGGACGTGGTCGCGTGGCCGATTCGAACCCGCGACCAGCTAGACGCGATTGCGGCACGGGACGTCGACGGGGCGATGCTCGATCGGGTCGACATCCTCTGAATTTCTGCCGGAGCTACTCACCGCTCCGCCGTGACGAGGCGGAGTCCGTCGCTCCGTACTGGCTACCCCCGGGCGCCGGCCAGCGCTGACGAACGGTGGCTCGTCGTCGGGGCCGGCGGTCCCTCTGGCAGTGCGCCCCGCGACTCGGACTGGTTCCCGACCGACCCCGACCCGAACACGTCGGTCTCGAACGTCCGGTTGTAGGAGAGGAACTCCAGGGGGAGCGTTCGCTCGACGGCGCCGTACTGGACCGTCGCGTCGAAGGTGACGGTGAGCCGCGTCGTCTGGTTGTTCCGCAGGTGGGTAACCCACCAGTCGTCCAGCTTCGAGTTGTCGATTACCGCGCGGGCCTCCAGCGTCCGCGTGCTCTGGGCCGGGAGCACCGTCTGCTCGGCGGCCTGGCCGCTCCCGACGACGATGCCGTTCATCCGGACGGTGTACTGAATCTCGGTGACGGGGATGGGGGCGGGGAGCGAGTTCGTCACCCTGGCCGACGCGTCGATGGGCGTCCGTTCCGCGGTCGCCTGGCCCCACTGCGCGTCCGTCTCGTCGACGACGAGGACCTCCCGGCCGAACGCCGAGAACCGCCGCGTCTCCTCCGTCTCGAGCGGTTCGAGCAGGTTCGTCTGGAACGTCCGGTTCCGGGTCAGGGACTCCGCCGGCAGTTTCAGGCCGGCGTACCGGACCACGACGGAGGGGTCGACGGTCACGGTCGTCGTCTCGTTGTTGTTCACGTGCGTCACCCACCACTCCGGAATCCGGTCGTTGTTCACCCACGTCGACGTCGTGAGGGTGTCGTCGCTGCCGAGCGTCACCCGCTTCTTCTCCTCGGTGGCGAAGACGACGTCGTTGAGCGCGACCGTGTATTTGACGTTCGCCGCGCTGTCGGCGAGCCTGAGCAACCAGGGATTGTCGACCGCGATTTTCGTCTCGACCTCGCTCTGATTCTCCTCGACGGTGCCCCACTCGTTTTCGACAGACTCGACGCTCGGCCTGTCGAAGACGAGGAGTCCGTAGGCCGCGGCGCCGACGACGAGCACCGCGACAGCGAGCACTGCGGCTTTCCGCCGTCGGGTGAGTTCCATCTCGACCGGAGCTAGCCGATTCACGCACTTGGGGAGCGGCGTGGCAGCGGAAAGCCGTTTTTACAGGTGTGGACGCCGCGAGACGCACGGTCGAGTCGGCGGCCCAGTCGGGTGACGGTCGCCCCCAGTTCGCGGTCGTAGTTCCGGACGCTCGGCGGTCCGCCCATCAGTCACTCACCGCTCGCGTCGACGGGGTCGTCTTCGACCGTGTACTCCGCTAGCCACGGCGGCTCCGTCCGGTCCTTCGACCACTCGAAGAGGTCGCGCTTCTCGTTGGCGTAGTAGTAGCGGTAGGCGTCGACGTAGTCGGGCGCCGTCCACTTCCCCGTCACCTGCGGGGGGTCGCGCGCCGTCTCGCGCGGCCACGCGAGGTCGGCCACCGCGTCGCCGTCGAGCGTCTCGACGACAGCCCAGGAGCCGTGGGACTCCGCTGGCTCGTGGTCCCACCGGTAGCGCCACTCCTCGTGGGCCGCCTCGGTGTACGCGTGGAGGGTCCGCCAGTTCCCGTACGCGTCCGCCGCCCACTGCGTGAGCGGATGGTCGGGGTGCGTGAAGTAGAGGTCGTCGTCGCTTGGGTAGCCGTGCAACTGGACGGCCGTCGTGAGCACCATCGAGCATTCGAAGACGCTGCTGGTGACGTGGGCGTCCACCAGCCAGCGGGCCGCCTGGTCGAGGTCGCGGTCCAGCCAGAACGCGTTGACCATCCGCGGAGCCTACGCCCCGGCGCCGGTTAGCCGCGTCGCCACGCTATTTACGTCTCGTCCGTGAAGTACGCACGTGACCCCATCGCACGTGCTCGTTCCCCTCGACGGGTCGCCGCTGGCCGACGAGGCGCTCCGCCACGCGCTCGCGACCTTCGACTGCCGCGTGACGGTGCTGAACGTCGTCACGCCTCTCGACACGGGGATGAGCGAGAGCGGCGTCCTCGAACCCGACGATTCGCGCCTGGACGCCGGTCGCGAGCGAGCAGCGGAGCTGATTCAGCGCGCCGAGACCGAGGCCGCGTCGGCCGAGCGCCCCGTCGAGACGGCCGTCGACACCGGCGACCCGGCGGACGCCATCCTCGCGTACGTCGCGGACCACGACGTCGACCACGTCGTGATGGGCGGCCACGGCGGGGAGCGTGGCGACCTGACGAGCCGACTGCTCGGGACCGTCGCGACGACCGTCGTCAGCGAGGCGCCGGTGACCGTCACCGTCGTGCGGTAGGCCGACCGCTACTGGATGCCGAACAGCCCGGAGAGGAGCTGATAGAGCCCGTAGCCGGTGGCTATCGAGGTCGCGAGCGTGATGACCCAGAAGCCGACGGTGACGCCTATCTTCCGGCGGGAGACGCCCGCCGTCCCCGCCGCGAGGCCGCCGCCGATGACGCCGGAGATGATGATGTTGTTGAAGGAGATGGGGATGCCCAGGGCGATGGCGACCTGGGCGATGACGAACCCGGGGACGAGCGCCGCGATGGAACGCCGCAGGCCGAGCTGGGCGTACTCCCGGGAGGTCGCCTGCAGGAGGCGGGGGGCGCCCATCCACGCGCCGGCGAGGATGCCGGTCGCGCCGATGGCGAGCAGGGTGGTCCCGGGGAGGCCGAGTTCGACGCCGTAGAGGTTCTCGAGGGGGCCGGTCGCGAGTCCCACCTGGCTGCCGCCGCTGGAGAACGCGACCACGCTGCCGAGCGCGAACAGGAACGTCCGGATGCCGGTCTCGACGGACGCCCGCGTCCGGCGCTGGATGTAGCGGAACGCGAGGACGGCGAACAGCAGCGTGACGACGACCACGACGAGGTCGACGCCGAGGACGGTGGGTCCGCCGACGAAGACGGCCACCGCCGCTGCGACCGAGGCCTGTGCTTGCTCCGGGTGCGGAATCACCCCTAGCTGGACGTTCGCGAGGATAGCGGCGACCACGGCCGCGAGCAAAGGGATGGACAGGGTCTCGGGGACGTCCTCGCGCCGGAGCAGGGTCGCGGTGAGGTAGGCCAGCCCGCCGGACATCGGCGGAACGAGCAGCCAGAACGTCCCGATCTCCCGGTACGTCTCGAACGCCGGGGCGCCGCCGAGGCCGAGGCCCACGCCGACCATCGCGCCGGTCGTCGCGAACGCCGCGGGGACGGGGTAGCCGCTGTAGACGCCGAACGCCATGAACGACGCGGCCACCAGCAGCCCCGTCGTCGCCGCCAGCGGCGTGATGGTGACACCGCGGATGAGGTTCGCGCCGACCGTCTCGGAGATGGCCCCGCCCTGCGTGAGCGCGCCGGCGGCCGCGAGGATGCCGATGAGGAACGCCGCGCGCATTGTCGACACCGCGTTCGCGCCGATGGCGGGCGCGAACGGCGGTGAGTTGCTGTTCGCGCCGAGCGACCACGCCATGAACAGACAGCTGACGGTCGCGAAGGCCACGAGGGCCCAGAAGACGACGCTCATACAGGCCGTTTCAGCGGGCAGCTATAGAAAGGATGGGATGAATCGGCCCTCTCCGAGGCGACCAATCCAAGCATTGACAGGGACGTGACCCGGATTTCCCACAACGAATGAGCGAGCCGCTCACCAAACTCGAGACGCCGCCACGGTCGACGCCACGGGAGCCAACAGTCCAGCGGTCCGACCGACGGGGACAGCGATGGTGAACGCCGCGTTCTCGTTCGGTCGGCTGTTCCTTGCGTTCTTCCTGGTTGCGCTGAACGGCTTCTTCGTCGCCTCGGAGTTCGCGCTCGTCCGGATCCGCTCGACGACCGTGGAGCGACTCGTCGAGGAGGGGGAACCCGGAGCGGCCACCCTCTCGGACGCGGTGACGAACCTCGACGACTACCTCGCGGCCACCCAGCTCGGCATCACGCTCGCCTCGCTGGGTCTCGGCTGGATCGGCGAACCCGCGGTCGCAGCGCTCATCGAACCGTTCCTGGGGACGATTCTCCCCGAGAGCCTCGTCCACCTGGTCGCGTTCGCGCTCGGCTTCGGCTTCATCACCTTCCTCCACGTCGTCTTCGGGGAACTCGCGCCGAAGACCATCGCCATCGCGGAGGCCGAGCGGATGTCGCTGCTGCTCGCGCCGCCGATGAAGTTCTTCTACTACCTCTTCGTCCCCGGCATCGTCGTCTTCAACGGGACGGCCAACTTCTTCACCAGCCTCATCGGCGTCAAGCCCGCCTCCGAGAGCGAGGAGACCCTCCAGGAGGAGGAGATCCTGATGGTGCTCTCCCACTCCGGCAAGCAGGGCCACGTCGACCGCGAGGAGGTGGAGATGATCGAGCGCGTCTTCGAACTCGACGACATCACCGTCCGCGAGGTGATGGTCCCGCGACCCGACGTCGTGAGCGTGTCCGAGGACCTGCCGCTCTCGGAGATCCGTTCGGTGGTCCTCTCGGAGGGCCACACGCGCTACCCGGTCGTCGAGGCTGACGACCAGGACCAGGTCGTCGGCTTCGTCGACGTCAAGGACGTGCTCCGGGCCAGCGAGTCCGTCGACGCGACGGGCGAACCCCTCACGGCCGGCGACATCGCGCGGGAACTGACCGTCGTCCCCGAGAGCACCCGCGTCAACGACCTCCTGGTGGAGTTCCAGCGCGACCACAGCCAGATGGCCGCCGTCATCGACGAGTGGGGCTCCCTCGAAGGCATCGCCACCGTCGAGGACGTCGTGGAGGTGGTCGTCGGCGACATCCAGGACCAGTTCGACGAAGTCGAAGGCGAACCCTCCATCGACCGGCGCGCCGACGGCACCTACGTCGTCGACGGCGGCGTCTCGCTGGCGGCGGTCAACGAGGCGCTCGACGCCGACCTCGAGAGCGACGAGTTCGGGACGCTCGGCGGCCTCGTCCTCGACCGCCTGGGGCGGGCCCCGGAGGTCGGCGACGAGGTGGAGGCTGACGGCTACCGGCTCTCCGTCGAGGGCGTCGACGGCGCCCGCGTCACGAGCATCGTCATCCGGGAACCGGACGAGACCGAACCGGACGAGACCGAACCGGACGAGACCGAACCGACCGAGTGAGTCGCCACTGGGTCTCCTCCGGGAGCATCGGCGAAGCGGCCGTCGACCCCCTGACGGGGTCTCTGACCGGGTACAGTTTTATTGGCTGACGTTCCGATACAGCTACTCGTGAGCCGGAATTGACGACAGACTCGAAGCCCACTCCCGGGACCGGGGAGAACCTCGAGGGGGAGTCACCCGAACCCGAGCCCCGGGCGGTCTCCGACGAGGTCACGGTCCACGAGGAGGACGTCGAACTCGAGCGGACCATCGGCCTCGTCGGCGGGTTGGCCATCGGTATCGGGACGATGATCGGCGCGGGTATCTTCGTCTTCCCGGGGCTGGCTGCCGGGAACGCGGGTCCCGCAGCGGCGCTCTCGTTCGGCGTCGGCGGCGTCGTCGCGCTGCTGGTCGCGCTGCCGGCCTCCGAACTGGCGACCGCGATGCCCCGGAGCGGCGGCGGCTACTTCTTCGTCTCGCGGAGCATGGGAACGGCCTTCGGGGCCATCGTCGGCCTCGGACTGTGGCTCGGACTGGTGTTCGCCTCCGCGTTCTACCTCGTGGGGCTGGGTCACTACGCCGCCGCGGTCCTCGGGGAGGTCGGAATCGAACTGTCGCTGAGTCCGGTGGTTCCGATGGGCCTGCTGTTCGCCGTCGTCCTGACCGCCCTGAGCGTCACCGGCACGGAGAACACCGCCAAACTCCAGAACGTCGTCGTGGCGCTCCTGCTGGTCGTGTTGACGCTGTTCCTCTCCTACGGCTCCCTCGACGCGCTCGGCGTCTTCGGCCGCCAGACGGTCCCGGAGGCGTTCTTCTCGCGGGGGTACTTCCCCGTCCTCAGCACCGCCGCGCTCGTGTTCACCTCCTACCTCGGCTTCGCGCAGGTCGCCACCGTCGCCGGCGACATCAAGCAGCCCGGCCGCAACCTCCCGCTGGCGATGGTCGGGTCGGTGCTCGTCGTCACCGTCTTCTACGTGGTGACCATCTTCGTCGCGACGAGCGCGTTCGGCGCCTCCCAGCTGTCGGGGTTCGGCGAGACGGCGATGGTTGAGGTAGCCCGGGACTTCCTCGGCCTCCCGGGCGCGGTGGCCATCCTCTTCGCCGGCCTGCTTGCGACGTTCTCCAGCGCGAACGCGTCGATACTCAGCGCCTCCCGCACGGTGTACGCGTTGAGCCGGGACGCCCTGCTCCCCCGGCGAGCCAGCCGGATCAACCTCCGGTACGGCACGCCCCACGTCGCGCTGCTGGCGGCGGGCGGCCCGATTCTCCTGCTCGTCGCCACCGGCGAGGTGGCGGTGCTCGCGGAGGTTGCCTCGTTCCTCCACCTCGTCATGTACGGCCTCATCTGCGTCGCGGTGCTCGTCCTGCGCCGGCGCGACCCCGACTGGTACGACCCCAGCTACCGGATGCCGGGCGTTCCGGTCCTGCCGGTCGTCGGAGCGGCCGCCAGTTTCGGGCTGGTCGCGTTCATGCAGTGGGCCTCCATCGCCATCGGCGGCGCGGTGATGCTCGTCTCCTATCTCTGGTACCGGTACTACGCCGGCACCGTCGAACTGAGGGGTGACTTCTGACAATGCAAGACAGACCCACCGTACTCGTTCCAGTCCGCGTCCTCGAGGGGGAGTCGATCCCGGAGGGCGTCCCCGAACTGCTCGCGAACGCCCACGTGGTCCTGCTGGGCTACCACGTCGTACCCGACCAGACCGCACCCGGTCAGGCCCGCCTGCAGTTCGAGGACCGGGCGACCAATCGACTCGACGAGCTCGAGTCGATACTCGTGGACGCGGGGGCGACCGTCGAGACGCGCCTCGTGTTCACGCACGCCGGCCAGCAGACCATCGACCGGACCATCGCCGAGCACGACTGTCTCGCCGTGCTCGTCCCGAACGCCACCGGGCCGCCCGAGGACGTCCTCGTCGCGGTCCGGGGCGCCGTCGGCGTCGACCGGCTGGCTCGCCTGGTCGCGGGGCTGTTCGCGGGCACGGGCGTCGCGGTGACGTTGTTCCACGTCGCCGCCGAAGGGGAGACCGACGAGGACGCCGAGACGCTGCTCGACGGGGTGACCGCCCGTCTCGTGGAACGGGGCATTGACGAGGACGCCCTCGACGTCCGCCTCGGGGAGAAGCAGCGTCCGATGGACGCCATCGTCGACGCTGCCGACGAGTTCGACGCGGTCGTCATGGGCGAGTCGGACCCGTCGCTGGCCACGTTCGTCTTCGGGTTGCGGTCCGAGCAGGTCGCCGAGCAGTTCCTCGGTCCAGTGCTCGTCGTCCAGCGCGAGCCAGGAAGTACAGACGGCGAGTCGGGGTCGGACTGAGGACTCGGGCGAGGCCGTGGCCGTCCCGTGGTAACTGCTCCAGCGGTCCCTCCTCAGGTCGCGTCCTCGTCCTCGTCTGCGGACTCGTCGTCGGCCGCGTGCCCCTCGTCCGCGCCGGCCGTTCCCTCGTCCGCCTCGCTAGTTTCCTCTTCGCCGTCCGGGTCCTCCGCCCCACCCTCGCCGTACCTCGGTGGCGCTCGCTCGGACATCGGCTCGGGGTCGGTCCCCTCCCGGGACGGGTAGGCCTGGTCGTCGTCGGGGCCCGCCACCTTGCCGAGTTCGTCGGTCATCTTCGTCTTCGAGAGGCTGACGTCCACGGGGCCTTCGGCTCCGGGGTCGCCCTCGTCGGGGTACCGCGGGTCCTTCGGGTCGGCGTCGTCGACGTGGGGTTTCCGCGTCACGTCCTCGTCCTGTCCCGTCGAGAACCGGACGCGACCCTCGTCGGGGTTGGTGTCGGTGTCGACCGCTGGTTCCCCGTCGACGCCCCGGGGCCCCGCCCGGGTCCGGTTCATCGTGCTGGCTGCCATCCGGTGGGCGTACGCCTCGGCGGACACCGTCGACTCCCCGTCCGCGGCGTCGGTCGACCCGGGCCCCTCCACGCTCTCGGTGTCCTCGCCCGAGCGTCGGCGCTGGAGCACGGCCACGGCCAGGGCGCCAGCGCCGAGCAGGAGTGCGGCCACCCGGCGTCGCCGACGTGCGACCGCTCGCCCGCCACTGACGAAGAGGAGGCCGCCGGCCGCGGCGGCCGCCGTCCCGTTTCGCCCGCGTTCCGTGACCGCGGCGCGGACGCGCTCAGCGGGGGTCGGGTCTGCCGCTTCCTCGGTGGCCTGTGCGTCCGGAGCGTCGCCGGGTTCGGTGTGCTCTGACATGGTGGTGGATTGCCGGCAGCGTCGAATCGGTCGGTGCGGTACACGCTACGCGCCGGAAGCTGTTGAACCCTCCCCAGGCGCAGGTCAGTCGGCGTAATTCTCTGTCGGGCGACCGACACAACCAGTGGGTCGGGGGCGCCGTCCGAGGGCTACGGCTGGTCGGGGAACAGCGCGAGGTGGCTGACGATGCGGCGGTTCTCCAGGCCGCCGGCCAGCGCCCCCGAGAGCACGCCGATGGTGCTGATGAACGCCCCGGTGCGGACGAGGTCGACGATGCCCACCGAGGGGTCCTCGAGGCTCGGCCAGTTCGACATCAGGTTCGACGGGAAGACGGCCACCTCGATGACGAGCATGATGCCCCAGACGAGCGCGAAGAGGCCGACCATCGCCAGCAGGAGCACGAGGAAGACGGTGACGTTGACGAGGGCGGTGTGCTCGGTGACGACCCGGTGGCGCTTACGCGGGAACGAGAGGTTCTGGACGAACAGCAGGTAGAGCGCGGCGGCGAGCACGCTCACGACGGCGAACAGCGCGGCCGTGAGGTCGCTCATGTGGAAGCCGACGTCCCAGGACTCAGCACTGAAGACGATGACGAGCGTGGGCGCCAGCGCAGCCGTCGACAGCTTCGGCAGTGACAGCGGGAGTAGCGGCGCGCGACTGTTTGCGAGGGCCTGGAGGATCTGACCGGGGTTCCGCGCGGCGCTCCGGGCGTGGAAGGCGAGTCGTCCGAGCGGTCCCCTCGGCCGCGCCTCCGTCGCGGGAATCTCGCTGGCGACGCTGTGGAGGTGGCGTTCGACGTCGGCGTCGAAGGCCGGCACCGCTCGCCGCTCCGGGTCGAACCGGAACGGCTCCATGACCCCGCCGTCGGCGTCGCCGTGCCGGGCGCCCAGCAGGTGGCCGACGAGGTGGAGCAGCAGCGTCGCGGCGTTCCAGCGCACGGCCTCTCCGTCGAGTGGCCGTCGTGGTTCGCCCCGCGGCGCGCTCCGGAGTCGCTGCGTCGAGACGACGGCGACGCGGGAGAGCGGGGACGCCAGCCCCGGGACGAATCGCTCTCTGCTCGACACGAGGGGGACGTCGGTCACCACGACGACGAGGTCGTACGGCCCCTCGACCATCCGGTGGGTCGCGCGGTCGAGGAACTCGGAGGGGCGGCGCCGGTCGTGGTCGGCGAGGCGTGTCGTCTCCTCGAGGTAGAACCGCCAGGCGACGTCCGTCGCCGCCGCGAGTTCGTCGACGGCGTCCTCGGCCGCCCGGGTCGCGAACGACCGGAGTCGGTCCGGGTCGGTGGTCGGCGCGTTGGCGACGAGCACCCCGACGTCGACGCCCAGGTCGGTCGCCCCCTCGCACTCGGCCGCCACCAGCGCGCGCTCGTCGCGTTCTCCGGAACCGGACCCACTCATTGTCGACACTGTTCGCCGCGAACGAACTTAACGCTCGGTGGGCGAGTGCTCCAGACGCTCACTTCCCGTGTGGGTGCTCTGTCAGGTACTCGCGGAGGTGGTCGACTGCGCTGTCGATGTACGCCTGTGTCTCGGTGCTCTCGACTTCCTCCTCCAGGCCGTCGAGTTTGTCCGCCACTTCCGCGATGCGGTCGACCGTCGAGTCCGGGCCGTCCCCGTGCGTCTCGCGGTCGTCCTCCGCGCCGATGCCGTTCTGGAGCGAGTCGAGTTGCGTCTGCACCGGGCCGCCGGCCTGCTCGCTCGCCCGGCCGAGTTCCTCCCTCGCGCGTTCGAGGTGGTCCATACCACTCCCTTCGCGTTTCTCCCAGAAAGCTGTGTGGCCAGAGAGGCGACAGAACCCGGCGGCGCCGAGCGGACGCCCCCTCGGCGCCTCAGAGGTACGAGTCGTCGTACGACTCCCCCGACCGGGAGGCGTGGCTGTTCTCGCAGTTCTGGCACTCGAGGCGGTCCATGTCGTCCATCGAGACGTTCAGGGAGCCGCAGTTGCTGCAGTAGAAGCCGAACCGCTCGGCGTGGTTCTCGTCGGTATACGTCACGTAGAACGGCGCCTCCGTCCCCGACTCCTCCTCCTCGCGGGCGACGAACACCCGCTCGCCGTCCTCGGTGGTCGCCGTCGTCGTACCGTCGGCCGTCTCCGTCTCGGGCATCGTCTCACCGTCGGCCCCGTCGGCCTGCTCCTCACTGCCGTCGGCAGACTCCGCCTCCAGGTCAGCGTCCGGGTCCGCGTAGACGTACTCCACGAGGGACTCGTCGCCGACCTCGACCTCGCGTTCCGCCGCGCGTTCCAGGCCGAACTGCTCGAAGAACTGGTGGCCCTCCGTGTTCGCTTCGAGGGCCGTCGCTCGGACGGAGTCCGCGCCCGCCCCGCGGAGCGCGTCGCTCATCGATTCGAACAGCTCCGTCCCGATTCCCTTGCCGCGGTGTTCGGGGTCGACGAACAGCCACCGTATCTCGCCCCACTCCCCGTCGACGGCTCCCTCGACGTAGCCGACGACCGTCTCCGCCTCCACGTCTTCGGTCGTCTCCACGACGCGCGCGAGGGTCTCCTCGTCGTCCCGCTTTTCGGCCATCGCCTCCTCCCCGAACTCGTCCTCGACGATCCGCTCGATCTGCTGGGGGCTGAGGCTGTGCGACGTGGTCATCGAACTCTCCACGACCTCCCCGACGCGTTCGGTGTCGGCCGCCGCCGGTTCGCGCAGTCCCATGTCTCTACGTTCGTCGCTAACACGGAAAAACCGTGGGCCGGCACCAGCAGGGTCGGCGCGGAGGACGGGCCCGCGCTACCTCCCTCAGCGGTGTGGCGAGGGGTCCCGCAGACCGGCGTGTCGCTCGTAGTTGCGGACGAGGCGCATCCGCGCGCGGAGGTCCGCGGCGGCCGCCGGCACCTCGGCCAATTCCGCGTCGTCGAGGTCCTCCGGGGGGAGCGGGTAGCGCCTGAGGTCCTTGTGGACGGCCATCCCCGCCCTGGCGCCGTCGCCCATCGCCACCACCGTCTGGTTCTGTCCGTGGGTGATGTCGCCGGCGGCGTACGCCCCGTCGACGCTGGTCTCGTAGTTCTCGTCCACGGCGAGCGCGCCGTCGTCGGCCAGCGCACAGCCCAGCGACGCGGCCAGGTCGGTGTCGTACTCCTTGCCGTACATCGCGAACCCACCGAGATACTCGCGGTCGGTGCCCTCGCGACCACTCTCCCCGGCCGCGAACGTGAGGCCGCCGAGCCACGGGTCGGTCGCGCTGTCGGAATTCGCTTCGCTCCCCGTTCTCCCGTCTGTGGCCTCCCCTCGGTCGGACGCGCGTTCCGCCCGTGGGAACGCGCCGACGACCGACGCCTCGACCACGTCGACCGGGTGGGCACGGAGCTGTCGCTCGACGTCCTCGCTCCACTCCGGCTCGTGGCCGTCGAGCAGGAGGTCGACGTCGGCCGTGAAGTTGAGCATGAGCATCGCCACGGTCGCCGCGTGGTCGTCGTGGCCGAGGACGAAGACGGGGCCGTCGCCCAGCGTGTAGGCGTCGCAGTGCAGGCAGTAGTGGAGGCCGCGGCCGGTGAACGACAGCAACTCGGGGACGTCCGGTTCGCGGTCCGAGAACCCCGTGGCGAACACGACGCGCTCGGCTTCGACCGTCCCGTGGCCCGCCTCGACGACGAACCCGTCGTCGGACTGGCGAACGTCCTCGACCGCGTCGAGGTAGTAGGTCCCGCCGTACTCCTCGAACTGGTCGACCGCGTGCTTCGAGAGCTCGCGGCCCGAGACGTCCTCGGAGACGCCGAAGAGGTTGTGGACGTGGCTGACGCTGGCGTGTCGCCCGCCCTCGGCCTCGAAGACGGCCGTCCGGTGCCCGAGCCGCGTCGTGTAGAGCGAGGTCGTCATGCCCGCCGGGCCGCCGCCCACGACGACCACCTCGTAGGAGCGTCGGTCGCTCATCACACACGCCTTCGGGCCGGAGTCTGTTAGGGGTTGGCTCGGTCCCTCGGCCACACTCCTGGCCGGACCGTCCGGTCGCGTCGCTCGTGCCCGGCCAGCAATTAAGTCGGGTTGCGAATCTTCGCCGACAGCCCCGACAGGCCCCCACAAGCCCTTATCCAACTGTAGACCGAAACCCGAGTGCGATGTCCGAAGACCAGGACCCGGACCCGAGTCGCGTACAGGACAGCGCCAAACGTCGCCAGCACGAGCGGACCGAACACGTCGAGGACATCCTCAACCGCGCGGACGACTTCTTCGACGAGGACAAGTACCCGGTGACGAGCGAGGAACTCGCCACCGAGTACGCCGACCAGCCGCTGGACCTGCCCAACGAGACGGAGAGCCTCGGCAGCGTCTTCGACCGCCTCGTCGACGAGCGCTTCGAGACGCCCGAGGAGGCCCGGGAAGCCCTCTACGGTGAGATAACCGGACCTGCTGGCTCCAGCGACGAGTACAACGACCAGCGCGACCTCGAACAGCTAGACGACGCGGATGCGGACGACGTCGCCGACAGCGGCGCCTCGGACATGTGACTGTCGGCAGCGTCCGGCGCCGCCGCTGCTCGTTCTGACGGCGCTGCTCGGTCGTAGCGGCGCGAAAAAATAGGGTCACGGACCGAACCGTATCGGCCGTTCCCGGGTAGTCGCTCGCGATTACGCTTCCGTCTCGTTCTGCTCGACAGTGACGAACCCGTCGTCAGTCACTGCGGCACCGTCGGCGATGAACGGCCCGTCGTCCGTGCCGTTGCTCGCGACGAAGTCGTACGTCTCGTTACCGCTGTTCTCGAGGTGCGGCATCGCAATCAGCGTCTGGTCCTCCTCGAGCATCGTCTCGGTGAAGTTCGCACCCGAGACGTTGTACAGCATCACGCTGACGTTCTCGTACGTGCCCGCTTCGAGGTAGTCGGAGACGCCGATGACGCTACCGATGACGTTGCCCTCGAGCAGGGAGTCGTTGTGGATGGCGACGTAGCCATCCTCAGGGAGTTCCACGTTCGAGATGTTGACGAGGGTCCCGTTGGACGTCTGGTTCGCGATGCTCACCGAGGCCTGGGCGGCGTCGCCCTCACCGTCGGTGGTGGTCGTGGTGGTCTCGTTGTCTTCAGTGGTCGTCGTGGTCTGGGTGTCGTCGACGCTGACGAACGCGTCGTCGACCACCGGCTGACCGTCGGAGACGAACGGCCCGTCGTCCGAGCCGTTGCTCGCGACGAAGTCGTACGTCTCGTTACCGCTGTTCTCGAGGTGCGGCATCGCGATCAGCGTCTGGTCCTCCTCGAGCTGGTCCTCGCTGAAGTTGGCGCCGGGGACGTCGAACAGCGTGATTTCGACGTTGTCGTAATTGCCAGCCTCGAGGTAGTCGGAGACGCCGATGACGCTACCGATGACGTTGCCCTCGAGCAGGGAGTCGTCGTGGATGGCGACGTAGCCGTCCTCCGAGAGCGAAACCGCGGAGATGGTCACGGTCATGCCGTCGGAGGTCTGGTTCTCGATGTTCACGGTGGCTGCGCCGGTGTCGCCGGCGCCGACACCGTCAGTGGTGGTCGTGGTGGTTTCCTCTGCGGTCGTGGTTGTCTCTTCAGCCGTGGTGGTTTCCTCGGCCGTGGTGGTCGTTTCCTCAGCCGTGGTGGTTGTCTCTTCAGCCGTGGTGGTTTCCTCGGCCGTGGTGGTCGTCTCTTCAGCCGTGGTGGTTGTCTCCTCGGCCGTGGTGGTTTCCTCAGCCGTGGTGGTCGTTTCTTCAGTCGTAGTTTCCTCTTCAGTCGTAGTTTCCTCTTCAGTCGTGGTGGTCGTTTCTTCAGTCGTAGTTTCCTCTTCAGTCGTAGTTTCCTCTTCAGTCGTAGTTTCCTCTTCAGTCGTGGTGGTCGTTTCTTCAGTCGTAGTTTCCTCTTCAGTCGTGGTGGTCGTCTCGTCCTCCGTCGTCGTCATCTGCCCCGATTCGACGGAGATCGAGCCCACGCTGAGGCCCTCGACCGACAGGGACTCGAAGCTGATCTCACTGCCCATCATCATGCCCTGGGCGGCGTTGCCCATCGAGCTGTCCCAGGTGACGGTGTCGGCCTGGACGCCCTCGAGCGTGATGGACTCGATCTGCGCGTCGACGGTGACCGTGTTGTTCTCGACGGTGACCGACGCGGATTCGATGTTACCGATTTCCACGGAGTCAACCGCGAATCCCTCGACGTTGTCACCGAGGGTGGACTCGAACTGGTCCATTAGTACGTCCTGGGTTGAGTCCACGTCCTCCAGCTGGAACGTCACGTTGTCGACATCGACGTTCTCCATCCGGATCTCCTCGGCCTCGATGTCCTCCGCTGTCACAGTCCCGGAGGACTGACTACTCGCCGACGACATGTACGCGACAGCCGTTCCTGAGGCCAGAACGACAGTCAGCGCCATCAGTAGCGCCCCTAGCTTGAGTCTTGTTGTGTTCTTGTCTGTCATATCGCATTAGTTCCATCGGCTGCCACGGCCATTGTTATATTCAGGCCCGAATCGCCAAACGGCGCGCTACTCCGAACACCGCTCGCCCTACCAGTTGGCGGCTCTGAACGTTTTTCTGAGCGACGCTCTTCCGGGGAATCGACAGACGGTACAGGGGTCGTACTGACGCCGGCAGAACTCCCTCGTCCCTACTGGCGAGTAAGCTCTGCCCGGCAGCGCAGCGCTGGTGTACGCTCACCTTATTCAGAGCCGTGACTGTGAGGAGCGTGGACAGGTCCATCCGAAATGCAATTCCACGGGACGGAGCGGGGATAGCGGGGTGGCGTTCGGGGGAACGCCCAAACGAACTTCCCTCCGCGGGCCGAACGAAACGTATGGTCAGAACGCCAGCGTCCATCCGCGGCGGGGCAGCGAGTTCCACTGACGAGGGGTCGTCCGACGAGAGCGACTCGTCGGGCAGCCTCCGCCGCAAACTCCTGCTCGGAGTGGGTCTCGCCGGTGTGGCGTACGTCGTCGCGCGACGGCTCCGGTCGGACCGCGACTCGACCGACGACTCGGGCGACTGGTACCAGCTCTCCATCGACGAGTCCGTCGAGGAGGCGAGCGACGAGGCGGCCGCTGGGGACGACGACGGTGCCACGGCCCCGGACGCAGAGGGGGACGCGACCGACGAGGACCTCCCGGGCGAGGAACGAACGGACGAGGAAATCGCCCAGCGCGGCGAGGAGGACATCCAGGCTGAACCCGCCCCACCCGGTGAGATGAACGTCGACGAAGAGGTCGTCGAGGAGGTCGTCGACGACGAAACGGAAGAAGAGTGACGCCGCTCGCTCCGGCCCGGCGGTCGGGGCCGGAAACCCGCCTCAGCGATTCTCGTCGTCGTCCTCGAGCGCTTTCTCGACGTCGTGAGAGACGACGAAGCGGCCCCGGTCGTCGACGCGCCGGATCTGCTCCGGACTGAGCCGGTACTCGTCCTTGTTGTCGCCCCAGCCCAGCGCCGACTCGATACTGCCTACCAACCCAGACTTCGGATTGACGTAGGCGGTGCCCGCCTCGACGTGGTCGATCTTGCCGATTCTGTCACCCTGTGCGTCGACGACGGTCGCTCCCTCGTCGTCCTCGGTGAACGGCCGCCCGCTCCCTCCCGCGGCCATCGATTCGGTCTCGCGCGTGGAGGTGGCCGTTTCGTCCATCCCCGTCGCTGCCGTCTCGCCCGGCATCTCCGCCCCCGCCGACTCGACGACCTCGGTGTCGATCAGGTCGGTCTCGACGGTCTCAGTCTCGAGAATCTCGCTGTCGACGTTCTCGAAGCGGAAGCGCTTCCGGCGCCGAATCTCGTCCTCGAGCACCTGGCGCTCGACGAGCACGCTCTCGAAGCGGTCGTCGCCGAGTCGCTCGGTCTGGATCATCTTCCGCTGGTCGGCCGACGTCTCGGCGTCGGCGCTGACCGCGTCGCTCTCGAAGATGGTGCGCTGGACGTCCGCGGTGTCGACCTTCGTCTCGACCGTGTCGGACTCTACTGTGCCGTGTTCCTCGATGTCCATGTCGACGATCCGCGTCTCGATGTTCGCGCGCTCCTCGACGACCCGGCGGACCCGCCACATCTCCTCGATTTCGGCGGTGAGGTAGCCCTCGAGGTGGGTCTCGAGGTCGACGTCGTCGTAGTCGAAGTGCTCGCGGTCACCGGTGCGGTCGCCGGCCATCGTCAGTTCGCGGCCCGCGATGTCCTCGGAAGCCCGGAGTTCGAAGTCCGACCCCGTGTCCAGCACCTCCCAGTCGACAAGTTCGGCCTCCATGATGCGACTGCTCACCAGTTCGCGGTCGACCATCTCGCTCTCCAGCCGGTCGGTCTCGACGACCTCCGTCTCGACGACCGTCCGCTCGGTGACCTCCGTCGTTACCGTCTCGCCCTCGAGGAGGCGTTTCTCGGCGTCCTCGTCGGCGATTGTCGCGCGGGCGGCCGCCTCGTCGCGGTCGAGAATGTCGTAGTCCCCCATCCCGTCGGCGTCCTCGGTGTAGACGAACGCGCGGTTCTCGGACTCGAACCAGTCGAAGAAGTTGTCCCAATCTTTCTCGCGGTGCTCCTCCTTGGCGTCCGCCTCCGGGACGAACTGGTAGCTCGGTTCGGCCGTCCCGGACTCCGCGCCCGAGATGAGCGCCGCGTCGCGCTCGTCCGCCCAGCGCTGGATGTCCTTTCGGTCTGTCGTGATTCGTCGCTGTCCCCTGTACTCCTCAGTGTCGTCCCGGTTGTTGTTGTTCATCTTCAATCCCGTCAGGAGGGAGAGCCACGAGCGACTTTGTTATATCCGCAGTTCTGCGCGTAATTCAGTGAAAACAAACCGCGAGTGAACGCCATCTCGGCGCCAGCCCCGTAAGCCCGTAGTACGTCGAACACAGGGAGGCGTTACTCGCCACCGGACCATCGGACTGTGTCAGAACGCTCGCGCCCCGGAACGCTCTGTCCGCACGCCCACGGCGAGAGGAGGCGAAACGAGGGAATCGCTGCCAGGGAAGCGACCCTGTAACTTTCCGCCGCGTCCGGCACTGTGGACTCACGATGGAGGTGTCGACGCCCGACGAGTCCCGCTCCGGGTCGAGCGCTCGCACCGCCGCCGTCGCCGTCGTTCTCTCGCTCGCCATCGTCGCTCCTGGCGTCGTCTTCCCCTGGTACGCCCGCGTCGGCGCGTCGGTCGTGCTCCTCTTCGGAGTCGCGCTCTCGACCCGCGCCGTCGCCTCGACGCTGCTGGCGGCCGTCCGCCGGGAGCCACCGGAGGCCGTCCCCGACGCGGACCTCCCAGACGTGAGCGTCCTCTTGACGGCGTACAACGAGGCCGACGTGCTCCCGGCGACGGTCGAAGCGTGTCTCGCCCTCGACTACCCCGTCGACCACCTGGAGGTCGTCGTCGGCTACGAGGCTGCCTCGACGGACGGGACGGCCGACGTCGCCCGCCGTCTCGCGGCCGAGCACGAGCGGGTCCGCGCCGTCGAGCGCCCGGGCCCACCGGGCGGGAAGGCCGCCGCGACCAACCACGCGCTCGGGCACGCGACGGGCGACGTCGTCGCCGTGCTCGACGCAGACCAGCGTCCCGAACCCGGCGCGGTCCGCCGTGCTGTCCGGTGGTTCGTGGACGACGACGTCTGGTGCGTGAAGGGTCGGTGTTTCGGGACCAACCCCGGCGACTCGCTCCTCGCGCTCTGTGCCACCGTCGAGCGCGGCCTCGTCGAGCGCACGGAGTTCTACGCCCGGGACCTCGTCGACGGATTCGCGCTGTTCACCGGCGGCCAGGCGTTCTTCCGGGCGACCGCACTCGACGAACTCGGCCCGTTCGACGAGTCCCTCCTCATCGAGGACGTGGAGATGGCCTACCGCATCCGGCGGGCGGGCGGGGAGATACGCGTCGACCCGGGGGTCGTGACCCGGGAGACGAACCCCGCGACGCTGTCGGCGTGGTGGAGCCAGCGCAAGCGCTGGGCTCGCGGCGGGATGCAAGTGGCGCGCCGCCACCTCGCCCCCTCGCTCCGTTCGGGGCCGCCGCCACTGGGCGCCCGCGTGGACTTCGCGGCCACCCTGGCAGCCGTCGTCGCACTCCCGGTCGTGGCGCTGGCCGCGCCGCTGGCGCCGGTAGCGTGGCTGGTCGCCGCCGGCCAGTTCCCGCTCTCACCGGCGGCCGCGCCGCTGTGGGGGTGGGTGTCGCTCGCCCCGGCGATGGCCGCCTACCTGCTGTTCGCGCTCGACGCCCGGGACGGGCGGACGCACGCTCCGGTCGAGTACGCCGCGCCGCTCCTGCTGTGGCCCTACTTCGCGCTCCAGGCGGCGGCCGTCGTCGTGGCGTTCGTCGAGGAGTTCGTCCTCCGGCGGCCCTCGGTCTACGTCACCAGCACGGCGCCGACCGACGACTGACAGATTCCGTCGGGTTTGGGAGAACAGTTTTCCACGTCGCGGCCGTACCTGTGTGTGGATTCACTCATGACCAGCCACTCGATGACGGACGAATACAACAGAACAGGGTCGTCGCTGGAGCGGGAACTCCGGAGAGTCGTCAAGGACGCTGTCTGGGAGGCGCACGAGGAGGGCGTCCACAGCAGCAGCGGCTCCTCGGACAGTAGCTCCGGGCGGAGCATCGTTCCGCTGTTGCTCACCGTCGGTGCGATCGCCGTCGCGGGCTACATGCTCTGGAGCCGCTCGGACTCGATGGACGAGAGCGTCAGCCAGATGACGGACCGCGTCCAGCAGGCCGCCGAGCGGACCGCGGAACAGACCGAGGAGATGTCCGAGCAGGCGGCGGACACCGTCGAGGAGCGTGGGCGGACGATGTCCGAGCGGACCGAGAAGATGTCAGAGCAGGCCGCCGACACCGTCGAAGAGCGCGGCACGGGCGTTGCCTCCCGCATCGAGCAGGGTGGCAAGGAAGCCAGCGAGAAGATGGAGGAGGCCAGCGAGAAGGGCAGCAAGCAGAGCGGTAGCTCCGGACGCCAGTCTAAGAGCGGTTCGAGCGGCAAATCCGGGAGCAGTTCGAGCGACAAGTCCAGCCGCAGCTCGAGCAACTAGTCGCTCCCAGCCTCCGGGCTGGACCCTCGCCGTTCTTGTCCATCTCGTTTTCGCGCTACTGTCCCGGCCAGCGGGTCCGTCGTTAAGGGCGCTCGTCCCGTAACTCGCGCATGGTCCTGTCGCTCTCTTTCGAGTGGCGCCACCTGCTGTTCGCGAACTGGCCGGTGGACAGCCACGCGGTCGCCGCTCGCCTCCCGGCCGCGCTCGACGTCGACGAGTACGACGGCACGGCCTGGCTCTCCGTCGTCCCGCTGCTCAACGCCGACGCCCGACCCCGTGGACTGCCCACCATGGCGGGCTTTCCGCGCCCGGAGGTCCACCTCCGGACGTACGTCAGCCACGACGGCGACCCCGGCGTCTACTTCTTCAGCCTCGACGCGGCGGGCCTGATGAGCGTGGTCGCCGCACGGTTCACCCACCACCTCCCGTACTACTACGCCCGCGTCCGCTTCCGGCGGAGCGGCGACCGCGTGCACGTCACCAGCCGCCGGCGCCAGCCCGGAGACCGCCCGGCCCGGTTCGCGGCCACCTACGGGCCGACGGGCGAGGCGTACACGGCACCCCCGGACTCCCTCGCCGAGTTCGTCACCGAGCGCCGGCGCATCTACACCCAGTCGACCGACGGGACATTGCGCCACACCGACCTCTCCCACGACCGCTGGCCGCTGTTCGACGCCGACGTCTCTGTGACGGAGAACACGCTGTTCGCGGCCAGCGGCTTCGAGCACCCGGAGACGGAGCCGGTCCACTTCTACAGCCCCGGCGTCGACGTGGTCACGTCTCGGAGCGAGCGCTCGGCGTAGCGCTCGGCGGTCGGACGACCGCCGATTCCAGCGTGGACCTATGGCCGTCGCGGCCGAACGTACCCACATGCCCGAGGACGACCACCCAGACAGCCCCCTCCGCGAGGAGGACGAGGAGGTCGCCGCCGAACTGGCCGACGACACGGACGCACTGGTCGCCCTGCTCTCGGACTTCTACCGGGGGGCGGTCAACCAGGCGGACAGCAGCCAGAACCGCATCGACCGGACGACCAACTGGGCCATCACGCTCATCGCCGCGTTGCTGTCCGTCGTCTTCTCCAGTCGGGACATGCCCGCGTTCCTGCTCCTCATCGGCGTCGGCATCCTCGCGGTGTTCCTCTCCTACGAGGTCCGCCGCTACCGCTTCTTCGACCTCTACCGGTCCCGGGTGCGATTCGTCGAGGAGAACCTCTTCGCGAACGCCCTGGAGCCCGCAGGCGTCGAGCACTCGAAGTGGCGCGAGGAGTTGAGCGACGACCTCCGCAACCCCACGTTCAAGGTGACAGCCCGCGAGGCGCTCACCCGGCGCCTCCGCCGGGTCTACGTGTGGCTGTTCGTCGTGCTCGGAGCCGCCTGGGCCGCGAAAGTGACGCTGTTCACGCCCGAGACACGGTGGACCGAGGCGGCGGCGTTGCCGGGCCTCCCCGGCGACGTGGTCGCGGGAGCGCTCGCCGCGTTCCTGGTCGGAGTCCTCGTCGTCGCCTTCTGGCCGACGAGCCGCCAGGCGAAAGGCGAGATTCACGACGCGAAGCCGGGGAAGTGGAAGGGCGACTGAGGGCGTCTCCATCGGGCGTTTACTCCCCCTGCGTCTGCAGGCTCCGGATTTATCGAACTCGCCGTGGTAGGTGGGTACGACTATGTCAATGTCCAACCTTCGTGAGCTGTTCGTGCACGACCTCGAAGACATCTACTACGCCGAGAACGAACTCCTCGACGCGCTCGACGAACTCGCAGAGCAGACCGAGAACGAGCAGATCGCGGACGCGTTCCGCGAGCACCGCCGGGAGACCGAGGGCCACATCGACCGTCTCGAGCAGGTGTTCGAGATGATCGACGTGGAACCCGACACCGAGGAGTGCGAGGGCATCGAGGGACTCCTCAACGAGCACAAGGACTTCGTCGACGAGGACCCCGCCCAGGAGGTCCTCGACCTCCACAACCTCGTGGCGGCCCAGAAGACCGAGCACTACGAGATCGCCGCCTACGGCAACATGGCGTTGCTCGCCGACCGCCTCGGGATGGAGGAGGCCGGCGACATCCTCCACGAGACCCTCGAGGAGGAACAGGAGGCCCTCGACAAACTCTCCTCGCACGTCGACGACTTCGACTACGGGCGCGTCATCGAGTCGGCCGCCGACTGACCCCACGGCTCTCACCTGGGTCACGCGAACTGTGCCCGAACGACGCCCTCGTTTTTCCGACACCGTAGCCGGAACCGGCTGGCCCTGGAGGAGCGCCGGGACCGCTCAGTCGTCGCCCTCGGCGGAGCGCTCCTGGGCGACGCCGACGCCGATGGCCGAGAGCTCACGCTCGCTGAACGTCTCCAGGTCGCTGACCGCGGGCGTGTGGACGACGCGCCCGTCGTAGTCGAACCGGGAGCCGTGACACGGACAGTCCCAGGACTCCTCGCCGTCGTTCCACTCCACGTGGCAGCCCATGTGCGGGCAGACCGCAGAGACGGTGTGGACCTCACCGCGCTCGTCGCGGTAGACACCGACCGGGCCCTCCTCGGAGTCCACTATCTTCGCCTCGCCGCGGTCGAGGCCGACCCGGACACCGCTGGGCCGCCCCTTCAGCCGGTCCTCGAAGAAGTGGCGCATCGACTCGGTGTTGTACTTCACGAGCTCCCTCGTCGAGGCACTGGCGTTGAACCTGGTCGGCTCGTAGACGCCAGTCCACGGGCTCTCGCGGCCGAGAATCAGGTCCGATAGCACCATTCCCGCGGCGGTGCCGTTCGTGAGCCCCCACCCGCCGAACCCCGTCGCGACGTAGACGTGCTTCGTGTGCGGGGCGAGTTTGCCGACGAACGGGACGCTGTCGATGGACCGGTAGTCCTGCGTCGACCACCGGTACTCGACGGAGTCGACGTCGAAGCGGGTCCGCGCCTCCCGCTCGACTTTCCGGTAGCGGTCGACACCGCTCACCTCGTGGCCCGTCTTGTGGTTCTGCCCGCCGAACAGCACGAGCGACTCGTCGCCCGCGGGGTGCGGGCGGACCGAGAAGTAGGGGTCGCTCTGGCGGTAGTAGATACTATCGGGAGTCTCCCCGGCGAGGCGCGCGGCGAGCACGTACGAGCGCTTTGGCTCCAGGCGGGCGAAGTAGAGCCCCTCGTCGAAGAACGGAAAGTTCGTGGCGACCACCACGTCGTCGGCGACGAGCTCGCCGCGGTCCGTGGAGACGCGACACGGACTCCCGGGCTCGACGTCGAGCGCCCGGGTGTTCTCGAAGACGTGGCTCCCCGACTCGACGAGGTCGCCGGCCAGTTCGAGGAGGTAGTTCCGCGGGTGGAACTGCGCCTGTTCCTCGAACTTCACGGCGCCCGCCACGTCGTAGGGTAACTCCGTGGACTCGGTGTAGGACGCCGGCAGGTCGAGCCGTCTGGCGGCCTCCACCTCGTCGCGGACCGCCTGGCGCCGGTCGTGGTCCTCGACGTAGGTGTAGGCGGGGACGCGCTCGAAGTCGCAGTCGATGCCGCGGTCCTCGACGGTCGATTCGACCTCGTCGATGGCGCGCTGGTTCGCGTCCGCGTACTGCCGCGCGCGGTCCTCGTCGAACTGCTCGAGGAGGTAGTCGTAGAGGAGGCCGTGCAGCGACGTGAGTTTCGCCGTCGTGTGGCCCGTCACCCCGGCGAGGATGCGGTCGCGGTCGACGACGGCGACCGTCTGCCCGGCGTCGGCGAGCTTCGACGCCGTCGTGATGCCGACGATGCCACCGCCGACCACGACGGTGTCGACCCTGGTGCCGCCGTCCAGCGCGTCGTAGCTGGTCTCTGCGCTCGTCTCCAGCCAGATGGACCGGTGCTGTCCGTCCACCGTCGAGTCGGCGTGTTTTGGGTTCATTGTCGCTCGCCGGGGTGTGGCCCCGTTAGATGGGGAAGGACGGCCGCTCGCTCATTAAGCGTAGTTCCGTGGTGGGCCACGATTTATTATCGACCGTCGGTAACTTTCGGTGATGGTGGCAGGCTCCGAATCGGGGTTGACCGCGGGCGAGCGAGAGCGCCTCGCGGCGATCAGTGGCGCGGAGAGCCTCGCCGCCCTCGCGAGCGCGACGGACGCAGCGTCGATTCACGACGCCTACTTCGCGGCCAAGCGGGAGTGGTTCGACCTGCAGGGGCGGGCGACCGTCGAGGCGAGTCCGGACCACCTCCCCGGCGACTGCGTGGTCGTCGACGGCCAGACGTTCTGCGTGCACGGCATCACGCACGCCGACACGCGGGCCGAGGGACGGTTCCTCCGCCAGCACGCGGCCAGGTTCCTCGATTCGGGCGCGGCCGTCTTCGTCGAACAGGGCGTCCGCCCCATGTACTTCTCGGCGTTCGACGACGTCTACGAGATGGACGACTACAACTGGGCCATGGAGCGCTACGCTGCCCTCGAGGCCACCCCGCCCGTCAGCGACGTCCTCGGTGCCCCGTTCACCGGGGTCGTGGAGGACCTCGACTCGCTGACGGCGGAGCTGCGCGACGCCGTCTTCTCGCTCATCGACTCCGGGCGCCACCTCTACGGCGAGTCCCTCGAGCGGGCGCTCGGGGACGTCGCGTCGGCGTTCCTGATGAGCCACGAGGACGTCTCCACGGGGATGGACTTCGCGTCGTTCTCGATGTCCCGGGCGGCCGCCGAGGACCCGACGAAACTCGCCGCCCTCCAGGACTACTACCGGCGCGCGTTCCTCCCCCAGCCCCTCGAACGCGAGTGGCTGCGCCGCCACGACCCCGCGCTCGAACTGCTCACGCACGCCAGAAACGAGCGCATGGCCGACTACGCCGTCTACCACAGCACCGCCGAGACGGTCCACCTCGTCGTCGGCGCCGCCCACCAGCCGGGCGTGACCTACTACCTCGAACAGCACCGCGACGGCCGGCGGCAGGTCGACGACTTCGAGCCCGTCGGCTGACCGGCCGGGGAACGGTTGGTCGCTCTCGCTGCCGGCGACGCCTCCGGATTAGTCGTCTTCCTCACCTTCCTCGTCATCGTCGTCGCCGTCTCTATCGTCGTCCTCGCTTTCGTCGTCACTGTCTTTGTCATCATCGTCGTCGTCGTGGTCGCCGTGCTTCTCGTGACCCTTGCCCTTGCCTTTCTCGTGGCCTTTCCCCTTGCCTTTCTCGTGGCCTTTCCCCTTGCCTTTCTCGTGACCCTTGCCCTTCCCGGGGTGGTCCTCGTCATCGTCCTCGTCTTCGTCATCATCGTCCTCCTCCTCGTGGTCGTTCTCGTCGTCAGCGTCCTCGCTATCGTCGTCCGCCCCGCTGCCACTCTCCTCGTCCGGTCCGGTTTCCTCGTCGTCACTCCCGCTGTCGGTGCTGTCGTCGCCGCTGCTGTCGCCGTCGTCGTCGCTACTGCTGTCGCCGCCATCGCTACCGTCCTCGCCGTCACTGCCGTCGCCACCATCTCCGCCATCACTGCCGTCTCCGCCATCGCTACCGCTCCCGCCCGTGCTGTCGGTGGAGCACGTTCCCCGCCGGATGGTCACGGGTTCGTCGAGGGCGAGCGAGGTTCGGTCCGGCGCGTCGAGCGACCCGGAGAGCACCTGCCAGTCGGTGAGTTCCCCGTCGAAGTACTCTCCATAGAGCGCGGCCGCGGCGTTGAATGCCGGCGAAATCCGGAGCTCCAGGTCGGGCAGTTCGCCGAGGCCGCGGAAGACGCCGCCGTCGGTGCGGCCGGTGGTCCACGTCCAGTCGACGGTGGCGGTGTCGCCGTTCCGGGCCCAGCGGTCGTAGTTCGAGTCGGCGTCGTAGAGGTCGTCCTGGACGACCCACTGGCCGTCGAGGGGGAGTCCCGCGAACTCGAAGGTGACCGAGCCACCGTTCGTCCCGTCGCCGTACTTGTCGTGGACGAGCACGAGGCTGAGACCGTTCGGGCCGTCGTAGAGGAACAGGATGCTCGTCTCGGGTCGCTCCAGTTCGACGAGTCCGGTGGCGCTCCAGTCGTAGTCGGCGAGCCCCCACTGGTAGAGCTCCTCGACGGGCTTGGCGCCCGAGAGCGGCGTCAGCGGAACGCACCGGTCCCCCTGTTCGAGGACGAACTGTCCCTCGACCGCCGCACTGGTTCGCGAAGCGAGTCCGAGACCCGCCGCAGCCACTCCCACGCTTCCGAGGAACGAGCGTCGCGTCGTTCGCGCGAGCCGGCGCCGGTTTGGAGGCATGGCCGCGTAGACGGCGGAAGGGCGGTTTGTAAGTAGACGCTTACCGCCCGCTGCCGGGGTTAGAATAGCTGTTAACGGCGAATCCGGGTGTCAGAGCGGCTATCGGATGAACGGCGCCGTCGCTCGCCACGGGAAAACCGCAGAAAATCTGTAACCGTCCAGCGGCGGACTAGTTGATGTGGCCTTCGTCGCGGAGCTGGTCGGCGTCCTGCTCGGAGTAGCGCCACTCGATGTTGGCCTTCTCGTCCTGCCAGTCCCACGGCTCGACGAGCACGACGTCGCCCTCGCTGATCCACGTCCGGTACTTCATTCGCCCGGGGATGCGCCCCATCCGGTTCTCTCCGTCCTCGCACTGCACGCGTACGTGATTCCCGCCGTTGTGCTCCGTCACGACGGCGAAAAGCTCGTCTCCGTTGGGCATCCGGAGGTTCCGGCGCCCTGATTCTTCGCTCACACCCATCCTAGGAACGGCCCACAGTTAAGTCATCGGATGCACGTGGTAGCAAGTGACGAGGGCCGCTAATCGCCCGCCTCGACGGCCACGGGCCGACTCCCTCGCTCCGACCGACTAGTACTCCTCGCGGGGTCGAACGTCGCCCACCGTCGCGTCCGCACCGTCCAGGTCGTCGGTGTACACCACGTCCACTTCGGCGTCGGGTCCGAGGGTGACGCTGTCGCCGACCACGGTCCCCGCGTGGGTGGCGTCCAGTTCCACCGTCTCGGCTTCGACCGTGTCGACCTCGAAGACGCGGTCGCCGTCGCCGAGTAGTTTGCTCGCGAGCGAGCGTGCCCCTTCCCCCGGCCGCACTCGGACCTCTGTCGCCTCGACGGACCCGACCTTCGAGCGACCCTCCACGGTGACGTCGACGGTGCGCGCGGAGACGCTGTCGGCGCGGACGCTCCCCGTGGCCGAGAACTCGTCGGCGTTCACGTCGTCGAACGCTCCCGTTCCGTCGACGGTGAGCGTGGTGGCGTCGGTGACGCCGCCGACCTTCAGCGTACCGTCGAAACGCGCGTCGGCCGCGACGAGACTCCCGCTCACCTTCAGCGTACCGTCGGCCTCGACGTCGTGGCCGTCGAGATTGCCGCCGACCTTCGCGGTGCCGTCGACGGCCAGGCGGTCGGCGCTGAGGCTGTTCGCGAACTTGGCCGTTCCGTCGACCGAGGCGGTCTCCCCGCGGACGTCGCCCTCGACCTTCGCAGTGCCGTCGACGTCGAGGTCCACCGCGTCGACGAGGCCGCCGACCTTCGCAGTGCCGTCGATGTCCACGGTGGTCGCGTAGAGGTCACCGGAGACCTTCCCGGAGCCGTTGACGACGAACTCCTCGCAGTCCACCTCGTCGTACGTGCCCGCGCCGTCGATGCTGATGCGTTCGCCGCGAATCGTGTCTCCCATGTGACCGTCTGCGACGGCCACCCCCATCAATCTTTGCACTAGTTGTGAGTTGAATGTGAGTAGGCACGCACATTTATGGTGCTGTGGTGGGTGGGTGGACGTGTGAGCAGACAGATCCGTATCTCCATCGACGACGACGAGGTGTTCGAGCGGCTGAAGCGCCGGAAGGACGCCCTCGACCTCTCCTGGGAGGACGCGCTGCGGCGCGGCCTCCGGGACAGCCCCGAACCGCCACGCGCGCCAGAGACGCCCGAACCGCGCTCGCAGAACCGGGACCGACGGTCGGGGCGTGACCGCGGCGCGACCCGCGACCACCAGCGCCGAGGGGAGAGCCGGGGTCGACCCGACCCCGGAGACGTCTCCCCGTTCGACCCCGAGTTCGGCGAGCGCATCGCCGAACGGGTGCTCTCCTCGGTCAGCGATTCCGTCCCTGGCTTCGTCGGCGAGACCCTCGACGACGAAATCGATCGCCTGGAGGACGCCGAGGACGCGGTGCTCGTGCTCGGCGACGGGGAGAGCGAGCGCGTCCCGCTCCGCGTCGCGCTCCACACCGGCCCCGAGGGACTGGACGTCGAGGTCGTCGCCGTCCGCAGCGGGAAGGGGACCGACGGGATGAACCGCTTCGCCGACGGCGCGCGAGCGGACGTCGCCCGCCGGTTCGCCGAGGGCGAGACCGCGACGCTGGAACTCGAGGGCGGCGGGGAGGCCTACGACGTGCGCCCGGACCTCACGTGGGCGCGCGGGCACGACGGCACGCCCACGGTCACCGACGTGGCCGTCCGGGCGGTCGTCTTCGAGGACTGAGATGATACACATCTCGCCCGTCGCCGGGCCCGACGATCGCCCGGTCGGACTGCCGGTGCTGGACCGCGACGGCCGCCGAGTCGGCACCGTCAGCGGGGTCGAGACCGACGGCCTCCGCGTCGACGTCGCGGCGGACGCCCCCGAGGAGACCCTCCGGTCCGTCGAGTGGAGCGCCGGCGACGCGGAGCGCCTCCTCCCCGCCCGACTCGTCGCCGAGCGTGACCGCGACGCCGTCCGCCTGGACGCGTAGTCAGGCGTGGCCGCTCGCAGTCACCTGCAACCCCGCGATGCCGACCACGACCAGCAGAATAGAGCCGAGTCGGAGCGCGGACGTCGACTCGTCGAAGAGGTAGACGCCGAGGATAGCGGTTGAGACGGCGCCGATTCCCGTCCACACCGCGTACGCCGTCCCGACCGGGAGCTCCTGGACGGCCTGGGCGAGCAGGTAGACAGAGACGGCCATCGCGGCCAGCGTGAGCACCGAGGGAACGGGTTCGGTGAACCCGTCAGTGTACGCGAGGCCGATGGCCCACGCCGCCTCGAACAGTCCCGCCACGAACAGCACCAGCCACGCGGACATGGGCGACGCGAGGCGCGGCACCTCCCTCAACCCGTCGATTCTCCGAACCCGCCGTTCCTCCACACTGCTCAGGTGGCCCGCACGCGGTCGACGTCGAGCGCGAGGTAGTGGAGGGCGGTTCCCGTCAACCCCTGTTGCGCGAACCGGCGGCCGGACGTCTCGACGAGCACGTCCGGGCAGTACGCGGTCGGGAACTCGCGGCCGAGCGCGCGGCTGAACGCGGTGTCCTCGTTGCCGACGTCGGCGTAGCCGCCGACCGACTCGAAGGCCGACCGCCGGACGAACGTGTTGAACCCGGGGAGGACGGGCCGCTCGAGCAGCGGGAACGCGCGGTTCACGACGACCTGCATCGCCTTCCCGCGGTAGCAGTCCGTCACCCGACAGTGCGAGGACGCCCCTGCGACGCCCGACTCGTGGGCGAACCCGAGCATCCGGTCGAGGTAGTCCGGGCGGACCGTGGTGTCGGCGTCGACGAACGCCAGCCACTCCCCGCGAACGGCGCGAGCGCCGGCGTTCCGTCCAGCGGCGATGCCACCCGCGTCGGAGACCACCACGTGGGCACCGGCCTCGCTGGCAATCGCCCGGGTAGCGTCGGTGCTGGCGCCGTCGGCCACCACCACCTCGTAGTCGACGCCGGTGGTCTGGGCCCGGATGCTCCGGAGGGTCGCCGGGAGGTAGTCGGCCTCGTTCAACGCCGGGACCACGAAACTCGCAGTCGGCGACGCCATCTACTGGAAAATCGGGAGCCGCGGCCCTAACGATTGTGGCGTCAGTTCGTGGAGACGATCTCGACGACGTCCCGGGGCGCGAGTTCGTGGTCGGCGGCGATCTGACGGTTCACGCGGCAGTCCTTGGCGTGCAGGAAGCCATCGCCGATGTCCGAGTGGACCGCGTACGCGAACTCCTCGGCGGTCGCGCCCTCGGGGAGCAGGAAGACGTCCGGGAGCACGCGGCCGTCCGCGGTGCCGAGGCCGCCCGTGGACCCCGGGAAGATGGGGTTGACGCCGAGCGCGTCGAACAGCGCCGTCTCGACGGCCTGCTGGACGCCCGCGCCGTCGTAGTCGGCGACGAACTCGCGGATGGCCTCGAGGCCCGCCGCCTGCTCGTCGCTCACGTCGCCCGTGATTTCGAAGTCGTCGTCGCCAGGGCGGTAGTCGACGACGCCGTCCTCGGCGGCCTGCTTGAGCGCCTTCTCGGCGTGGGCGCTCACTGGCACGAACTCCAGGTGGTCGTAGTCGTCGTCCGCGGTGATTTCGTCCCAGTTGGCCTGCGCCTCGGGGGTGTCCATCTTGTTCGCCGCGACCACCATCGGCTTCGTGCGCTTGCGAATCTCCCGGGCGAGTTCGGTTCGGTCGTCGGCGTCCCACGTGTCGGCGTCGAGTTCGAGACCGAGAGAGAGGACGATCTGCTTGATCTCGTCCTCGTTCGTGCGGAACGCGCTCATCTGCTCGGCGAGTTCCGTCTCCAGGGACGTCTCGGCCATGTGCTGGCTCTCGTAGCGCTCGATGCCCTTCTCGAGGATGCCGAGATACCACTGGTCGAGTTCGTCCTCCAGGAAGTCGATGTCCTCGCGGGGGTCGTGGCCCTCCGTGCGCTCGCCCTCGATGTCGGTCGTTCCGGAGAAGTCGACGACGTGGACGAGCACGTCGGCCTCGTTCAGGTCGGTGAGAAACTGGTTGCCGAGGCCGTTGCCCTCGTGGGCGCCGGGAATCAACCCCGCGACGTCGACGAGTTTCGTCGGGACGAAGCGGACGCCGTCCTCGCAGTACCCCGTCGAGGGCGTGCACGTCTCCCCGAAGTCGGGGGCCGCGCAGTCGACGCGCACGTACGCCTCGCCGACCGCCGGGTCGATGGTCGTGAACGGGTACGCGCCCTCTGGCACGTCGTTCATCGTCGCCGCGTTGAAGAACGTGGACTTCCCCACCGAGGGCTTGCCCACGAGACCGACCTTGTAGCTCATTGCCGGAGACAGTGGACCGGCGTACAAACGGATTGCTACCTGTCTCCCGTCTGCGAACCGCTCGCACGGGGGCCGAAACGTCGTCCGACAGCGGTTGTGGGCCGGCCGTTCAGTCGAAGAACAGGTCGGTGCCGGGCGCTTTCTCGCCGTCTTCGGGGAACTCGTCGAACCAGCCGGCTTCCACCGGTGCGTCCTCGTCTGGGACGTCGTCGGTCGGGAGCGAGACGCCGGCGGTGTCGACGGCCGGTGTCGCGCCGAAGACGACGAACCTCCGCGTCGCGCTTCGGTCGCCGTCCGCCTCGTGGGCCTCGAACGTCCAGACGCCTTCGACGCCGTCGAGTTCGACGGGGAGGCCGAGGACGTCCTCGACCGCGGAACGCGCGGCCGCGACGAAATCGTCCTCCTCTCCGACGCCACTGACGGGGAGTTTCAGTTCACAGTCGGGGGTGAGGCGGCGCAGCAGGACGCTGCCGTCGTCGTCCGTGACGCCGACGACGGCCCAGTCGTCGAGGCCGGCGACGGCGTCGACCGTCTCGGCGTCGACGTCGTCCGAGTCGTCGTGGAACGGGACGTCGCTGCGGTCGCGCAGCGACTCTACGTCGGTGATCGGTGCGAGGGAACTGTCGGCCGAATCGGTGGGCGGTGTCATGGGTTGGGTGAGTCTGCGGGGTGTGGCTCTGTCGCGGTACCGTCGTCGGTGGGTGCGCGTGTACGTCGCGACTGTGAACGTCGAACTTCGGCGGTGCGAGCGCCGTACCTACTGCTGCGGGAACCTCGTAGAAGAAACCAACGATTTAATTTCGACGACTATCTACACTTAATAATTTGCCCGCCGGGGACTTAAACGCTTCGCCGGCCCCCTGGGGTCAGTTCGTGCAGGTCGTGTAGCGTCTCGAGTTCGTGGTCCGGCGTGACGCCGAGGTCGTAGTCGGCGCGGTGGTCCCGCCAGACGAACGCGGCGTCGGTGCCCGCGTTCCTGGCTGCTTCCACGTCGCTCTGGCTGTCGCCGACGAACAGCGTCCGCTCGGGGGCCACGTCCAGGTCGTCGAGCGCGCGCTCGAGGTAGTGGGCGTTCGGCTTCTTCCGCGTGAGGCTCTCGGGCTCCATCTCGCGGCCGTAGTGGGTGTCGAAGTGGTCGCGGACGTCGTGGTAGTCCAGGATCTCCTCGATGGTGCGGTGCTGGTTCGTGGAGACGATGCCACACGGGACGTCGAGGTCGCCGACGGCCGCGTAGTCCTCGTAGAGGGGTTTGCGCCCGTCCTCCATCTCCGCGACCTGCCGGCGGGAGAACGCCGCGTCGCGCTCGTACCAGAGCGCCTCGGGGTCGACGCCGTGCGTCTCGCTGACCGCCTCGAGGTCCGCTGGCGTCACGTGGAGGGTCATCCGGTCGACGTGGTCGGGGTCCGGGTCCTCGATGCCCACCGCCGCGAACCCCTCGGCGGTGGCCTCGCGGAGCACCTCGACGGGCGTCGGGTGAGTGAGCACGCCGTCGTTGTCGAAGACGACTGCGTCGTAGTGCACGGTCGGGGATTCGGGGAACTCCGCCAAAATCGTTTCGTGGTCGGGCGGGCGAACCGCTTTTTCGCCTCCGTCACCAGTCTCCTGCATGGACGCACGCTCGCTGACGGATGCCTTCGACTCCGTCGAGGAGACGTGGGAGCCACGCCTGCTCGCGGAACTGAACGGCCAGCACGTGAAGGTCGCGCGCCTCGACGGCGAGTTCGTCTGGCACGCCCACGAGGACGCCGACGAACTGTTCTACGTGATCGACGGCGACCTCACCATCGAGTACCGCGAGGACGGCCGAGAGGACGCCGTCCACCTCGGACCGGGCGACCTCACCGTCGCGCCTGCGGGCGTCGAACACCGCCCGGTCGCCCACGAGGAGACGCAGGTCGTCCTCTTCGAACCGGCGGGCACGACGAACACGGGGACCGCCGAGGACAGCGACCGGACCGTCGAGGACGTCGAACGCGTGTAGCGCCGCCGCACTCCATGCTCCTCAGATGCCGCGCCTGATGCCGCCCAAGACCGTCGACCGCTCCTCGCTGCCGTCGCCGCCGACGTCGAAGTCCACGTTCTCGAAGTAGCGCGGCGGGTCCCCGCCCGTGGCGTACTCGTACAGTGCCACCTTTGCGATGCCGTTGAGCGTGGATGCGACGACGAACGCGAGCACGCCGAGCGGCAGGCCGACGAACCCGACGGCGACGAGCGGGCTGGTCAGAACTGCGACGCCGACGGTGAGCAGCCCGACTGCGCCGAACAGCAGGAGGTGGACGAAGCCGAGGCCGAACTCCGCGCCGAGCGATTCGCCCCACGTCTCCCGGACGATGTCCACGCTCCGCCCGAAGACGCCGGTGATGGGTTCGTCCTCGAAGACGGCGACGGGGACGACGAAGTAGGTGACGACGGCCCAGGAGACGCTGAACAGCACCCCGACGACGACGCTTCCGACGTTGTTCGACTCCTGGAGGGCGCGTACGACGACGCCGACGACGGCGCTGACGACGGCCCACGCGAGCAGCGTCCACTTGTGCTCCCACGCGGCGCGGAGGCCGCCGCGCACCGACGGCTGTTTGCCGTGCAGCGCCTCGCGGGCGGCGAACATCAGCCCCGCCGTGAACAGCGTCGCGACGAACGTGCTTCCGAGGATGGCAACCGCGACGGCGGCGAACGCCACGGTGTCCGAGACGTTCGCGGCGGCCGCGAACGGCAGCAGGCCGAACGTCGTTCCGAGCACGGCCACGAGGAAGACGAGGCCCGCGAGGCCCGCGAACGCGGGGAACCACAGCAGGTTCGGGTGGTCCCGGAGCACGTCGAGGCTGTCCCTGGCGAGGCGCAGTCCGGTCCCGAGTCGTCGTCGAACAGACATGGGCAGGGCTACGAAGGGAGGGGGTAAGACAGTTCCTGGCGGTTCGCAGTCGACGCGAACCCGGAAGCGACCGGGAGTGCCGGTTACCGACAATCCTTCAAGCAGTCGCCCCAATACAGGGGTATGAACCGCCGCACGTTCCTCGCCGCGGGCACGACGTCGCTCGCGGCCCTCGCGGGCTGTACGGGTCTCCTCGGCTCCTCCTCGTCCGCGACGGTCAACCACCCGGGCAACCTCGAGACATCGTTCAACGCGAACATGGAACTCCCGACGGACGAGACCCCTGGCGACGGCGTACCGCCCGAGTACGCGGGGGGGACGGACGAGCGCAGCGTCGACGAGTCCCAGTTCTCGGCGCTGTCGACGAACGGCGAGACGGTCACGCTCGTCCCCGTCGAGGTCGCCCGCTACTGGCACCGCCGCCGGGAGGCCCGGTTCGTCGACGCCCGTGGGCTCGCACAGTACAAGCGCGCCCACATCTTCGGCGCGGTGAACAGTCCCGCCGTCAGGGGCTCCCAGGGCGGCGCCATCGGTGGCTGGCCCACCGACGACCGCGTCGTCTGTTACTGCCGCTGTCCCCACCACCTCTCCTCGGTCCGTGCCGCGGGCCTCCAGAAGTCCGGTTTCTCGACCGTGTACGCCATCGACGAGGGGTTCGGGGCGTGGTACGACAACGACGACCCGATGCGGGGACCGGACTTCTCGAACCCGCAGGAGGCCGTCGTGGCGGGCGAGGTCGCCGCGAGCTACGCCGGCGAGAACGTCTGGGCGGTCCACGAGGCGTCCGGCCAGCGGGAAGCGGCCCCCGTCGCTGACGACGGCTCGTTCGAGCTCCACCTCCGCTTCTACGACGTGACCGCGGACTCCCAGATCCGGGTTTCGACGCCGACGTTCGACGTGACGCGCCCGCTCGGCGAACTCACGTCCGGCGTGCTCACCGAGTAGGACCCCGGTCATCCCGGGAAGTTTAGGCGGCTCGCAGTTCTCTCTGTGCGCATGGCAACAACGGTAGCGGTGACTGGGGCGACGGGTGGGCTCGGCGAGGCTGTCGCGCGGGCGTTCGCCGAGGACGGGGCGACCGTCGCGCTCGGCGGCCGGGACAGCGACGCGCTCGCGTCGCTCGCCGACGAACTCGGCGGCGTCTCCCTCCGCACCGACGTGCGCGACGAGTTCGACGTCGAGCGGTTCATGGAGCACGCCTCGAAGGCCGGCGATGACTCCGGCATCGACGTGGTCGTCCCCTGCGCCGCGGTCTACCACGGCGACGCCGGGGAGACGCCACTCGACGAGGCGGCCTACAGCGCGTTCGACGACACGATGCGCACGAACGCCCGGGGCGTGTTCGCGTCCGTCCGCGAGGCGCTCCCCCACATGGACGCTGACGGCTGCGTGCTGGTGCCGACTGGCGGCGTCGCCCGGGATGCCCAGCCGGGGTTCGGCCCCTACGCCGTCTCGAAGGCCGCCGCGGAGGGCGTGGTCCGACAGTTCGCCGCCGACTGCGAGCAGGCCATCGGCTGTATCGACCCCAGTGCCGTCGACACCGACCTCCACGGGATGGGCGGCCGGAACCCCAGCGAGGTCGCCCCGCTGTTCACCTGGGCGGCGACGGTGCCGGAGGAACTCGACGGCGACGTGCTCGGCCTCGCCGAGTGGAAGAGTTCGACGGCCTGACCGCCGGAGCGGTGCGGAGCAGCCTGGACCGATAGGTTATTAACAACGAGTGCGGAATTATTAATTGAATGTCGGTCACAGAGTCAGTCGACGCCGTCCGCGCGACCACCTCGCGCCTCGGCGTCCTCAGCACGCTCGCGCTGGTCGCGCTGTCCGCGTACGTTGTCGTCGGCGACCCGCCGGTCAAACTGCTCGGCATCTCCTGGGTCGCGTTCGCCGCGATGGCCGGCGCGGCCGCGCTCGGCGCCCGGGCCAGCACCGAACACCCCACCGGCCTCGTCTGGGGCTACGGCCTCGCGAGCGGCGCGATGATCACCAGTGCCAGCGTGTTCCTCGTGCCCCAGGCCATCGGCTACGCGCCCAAACCCGGCGGCTTCGGCGTCGCCGCGGGCATCCTCGTCGGGTTCGCCGCGCACACCGTCGGCCACCTGGTCACGCACTTCGACCTCCCGCTCGACCGCACGACCGCCGAACTCGCCGCCCACTCGCTGGCCTCCGGCTCCATCATCGGCGTCGTCTACACCGCGCTGCCGGAACTCGGCCCGCTGCTCGGCCTCGCCATCGTCTCCCACAAGGGACCGGCGGGCTACGCCGCCGCGCGCCGCCTCGTCCGGGAGGGCCGCTCGCCCGCGATGCTCCTTCTGCCGGCCTCCGGCGTCGGCCTCGCCGCGCTCGCGGTCACGCTGTTCTCCTTCCCGACGGACCCGACGTTCCGCGCCGTCGTCTTCGGCTTCGCCGCGGGCATCTTCCTCCACGTCGCGATGGACTTCCTCCCGCACTGTGAGACCGGCAGCGAGGTCCACGACGCCGTCACCCGCACCGGCCACGACCACGACCACTCCCGCCTCGACGCCCTCCGCCAGCAGGCCGTCCTCTCGACGGCGGCGGGCGGCCTCGCGGTCGCCGCCGCCTGGCTCCTCCTCCAGTAGACGCAGTCAGTCCGCCCGCGATTCCTCCACGCGCTCGGCGAACGCGGCGACGTACTCCGGCACGTCCGGGTGCGCACCGAACTCCTCGTACGGTAGCCAGAACGCGTCCGCCACCTCATCTGGCTGGCGGGCTTCGGGCTCTCCGCTCTCGTACTCGCAGCGCGTCAACACGTTCAGGCACTGCGTCCCCTCGTCGGCGACGAACGCGTTGCTGGAGACGTACTCGACGGCTCCCACCTCGACGCCCGTCTCCTCGCGGACCTCCCGCCGAGCGGTGTTCTCTATGGCGTCGAATCCCTCGGTCTGCTCGACTTTCCCGCCGGGGAATGCGACGGTTCCGGCCGCGTGCTCCTCCTCGGCGCTGCGCTCGATGACGAGGTACTCGCCGTCCCGCACGACCGCCGCGTCGACGTTCACGACGTACGCGAACTCGTCCATGAGTAGGTCTCAGGATGTTGCGCCCTGAAGGTTTCGAGTCTCCTTCTCCCGTCCGCGTACTAACCTCTAGAAGGGGAACAAGACCATAATTGAATCAAGCCGAGCGAAGAAGCTCGGGTTCACGAAGCCACCGTTCCAGACGAAGAAGTCGAAGAGGAAGTACAGGGAAAGCGCCGTTCCGATTACCCCAGCTATCTCCTTCATGATTACATTAGAGAGTTCAGGCCGCTGCTGTCGTTCTGGTAGGACTCATCCTCGTAGTAACGTGTTCCACAGTCTGTACAGATGATGACGGTAGTTTCCCCGGCGTAGTTCCCACCTAGAGCCCCAAGTGACGCTCCTCTCTCCTTGAGGACCGTTTCGGTGTGCTTGTACTGCGGACCACAGTCGCACAGCACACTGTCCTCGTTCACATCCTCCACCTTCTCAATACTGCCTTCTTCGGCCACAGGGATGCCGAAATCGCCAATATCAAGGTCTACTTCGTCTATCGGGTCCTGAAACGGATCTGTCTCGATGTCAATTGGGTCTTCGATGGGATTGGTTTTCTCGGAGCCATCGTCTTCGAACATGATTCAACTAAAAAGACTACTTATTGACGTAAATGCTTTTTCGCGAGAATCCCCGGATATCCGCGGATTCTAGGTGAGCACCGCTATAATCTCTAGAGAACTTCGGCAGGAACCCCACCTCAGCTATAGTCCCGCCACCTTGCGCCACACTCCTTGCACTTGAAGAAGCGCGTCGGCGGTTCGTCGGCGCTACCGGTCTGCTTGATGGTGTACCACGCCGTGTCGTGGCCGCACTCCGGACACGTCTCCTCGGCCGTCGGCTTCCCCTCGAAGTTCGCGTCCTCGCTCGTCTCGATGACGTCGCTGGTGTCCTGGGCGGCCGTCTCGACGAACCCCCCGTCGGCCTCGCTCTCCTCGACGGCGCCGCAGCTCGAACAGACCATCTCGTCGCCCTGCTTGTGCATCATCGAGCCACAGTCGTCGCAAAACTGCATGGCTCCGGTTAGGAATCGTCGGGTGAAAAGTCACCCGCCTCCTCGCGGCGCTCAGCCACGACGGGGCAGTCCACGACCCGGAAGTGGTCGGTGTCCACCTCCGCCTCGATGGTCGTCCCCTCGTGGGTGCACGCGAGCTGCGGCGGGTCCGCGAAGTGCTCGCAGCCGTGACAGAGGCTCTTCTCCACGACGGTCACCTCGCGGTCGTCCTCGATGGACTCCGTGACGAACAGCGGGTCGTCGGCCGACGCCGACAGCTGCTCCCAGACAGACTCCTCGTCGACGTCGCCGACGTTCACCTCGTCGAACAGCGCCTCGAACTCGTCGTCGTCGCGCTGGCGGCGCTCGTCGACGTCCTCCCGAAGGTCCGACAGCGGCGCGTCCTCGGTGGATTCGCCATCTGCATCCGCGTCCTCGCCCCTGGGCGCGCTCACGTCCGCGCCAGGCGGGGCGCTCGCGGTGGTTCCGGGGCCGATGTCCCCGGGCGAGCGCTCGCCCGACGGCCCGTCGTCGTCCGACTCGTCGTCCGGTGTGTCCGCTGGCTCTCCGTCAGTCATTGGTCTCCTCTCGGCCGCCGTCCGTCGCTTCGCTGTCGACGGGTTCGGCCTCGCCGACGTTCACCGCGTCCTCGACGTCCGCTTCCTCGACCCAGGCGTCGGACGACTCCTCGTCGTCGGCTTCCTCCGGGCCGGTCGCCATCGCCTCGAGCGTATCCGTGTCGCCGCCGAGCCACGAGTCGTCCTCGCCGTCGTCGTCGAGCCACGACTGCTTGGCCTTCAGCGCCGGTTTCCGGCCGGTCACCAGCGTGTGGCTGCCGAACCACCCAGTCTTCGCCTCGACGCCCTCGAAGCTCTCCCCGCAGAACGGACACTCGGGCGCCGAAAGCTGCGCGACGGTCACCGACTGCCCGCACGCGTCGCAGTCGGCGTTCTCCACGCCAGCGAGGTTCGCCTCCCGCTGGAGCGATTCGGCGCGCTCACGTCGGGCCTCTGCCGCCGCCAGCGAGCCCACCGACTCCCGCACCGACAGCACCGCGGTCGCCAGCGTCGTCGCCTTCCCGTCCAGGTCGTCCGTCTCGTCTCGGAGGTACGACAGCACCTCCTCGAAGTTGTCGAAGCCAGCGTCCACGTGGTCGGCCAGACTGTCGATTTCTCCGGCCAGCGACTCCGCCTCGGCGGCCGCGCTCTCCGCGGCCTCCATCGCGGCCGCCGCGCGCTCGTCGACGTCTGGGTGGTCGTGGTCCGTGGGCGCCTTGCCGTCGGCCTCGCGTTTCACCTGGATGACGCGCTCGCGGACGTCCCGGATCTTCTCGTCGAACTCGCTCTCGACGTCCTCCACCTGCTCGCGCAGCTCCTCGTTGGTGACGAACTCCCTGTCTGCGTCCTCCTCGGCCGCCCGGTAGGCCGCCACGATACGCTTCAGGAGCGCCTCGTCGCTAACACCCAACTCCTCGGCACGTTCCCCGAGCCACGCCGCGGCCGGCCCCTCGAGGCTCGTCCCCTCGGCCACGTCCGACGTTCCGTCGGCCATTCAACCGGTCTTTGGGCCCGCCTCCCTTAACCGTTCGGTGCCTCAGCGGATCTTCCGCACGTCACTGACGTCGAAGCCGGCGTCGTGGACCTCCGTTTCGAACTGCACGATGTCCTCCTCCTCGAGGCGGCTAAGCACGCCGCGGAACTCTCGGACGTACATCGTGCGGACGCGTTCGTTGCCGCCGCGCTCCCAGTCGAACTGCACCGTGCCGTCGACGGAGGTCATCAGGCTCCCGAACTCCTCCTCGGTGACCGCGTCCCGCGTGAGGTGCAACAGGATGAGGCCGTTCCAGTCGCTGGCGGCCTTCCGCAGGCCCTTCAGCGTCAACACGATGTCGCTGAACTCCATGTCCTGCTTGCGCGCGCCGATGAGGTCGGTCAGCGAGTCCACCACGACGAGGCTGCCCTGCGCGTGCTCGTCGAGGTAGTCCGCGAACGCCTCGAGGACGTCACGGCGCTCCCCGCCCGACTGCCCGAGGTCCGTGATGGTCTGGTGTTCTCCCGCGTACCACGCCCGCGGCACCGGACTCAACTGGAAGTACTCCGGGGAGAGGTCCGCGAACGACACCGCGTCCAGCCCCGCGTCCACGATCTCCTCGTCCAGCGTGAACGAGATCTCCCGCTGGAGCTCCGCCTCGTCGGCCGTGAACGACACGTAGTGGATGTCCTCGGGCGCCACCGCGTTCCCGTGGAGGTCGCCGTAGTGGAGGTCGAAGAGGTCGGGGTCCGCGGACTGGAGGCCGTTGAGCACGGCGCTCGTGTAGGCGAACTCACGGGCCCCAGCGCCGGCCTCCCCGGACAGCAGCACCACGCTCCCCTCGGGTGCACCGCCGCCGATGCGGCCGTCCAGCCGCGAGACGCCGAACGGAATCGTCGCCATACCCCCGAGTTGCGGGCGTAGCGTTTACGTCTTTTGCCGTCAGTCATCGTCTGTCGTTCCGCTTCGACTGCTACAGTCACGACTGATACCTCTCAGAAAGCCCCGGCTGGCTCGACGGCTGCGACTCGCTACGGTTCTCGGTCACTGCGTTCCCTGCGGTCCTTGCGTCGTCTCGCCTGTCGAGCCAGCCGCCCCTTTCAGTCCACCCCGGGGCTGTCGGTTGTGGCGGATGCTGGTGCAGTCAGCTGTGCCCCTTAGTGCTGATGCGGTCGGCGCCTCAGTCCTCGATGGTCGCGCCACGGTTCCGGGGTGCGACGACGAGGACGTCGCCGTCGACGCCCGCTGCGTCGAGTGAGTCGTGTCCCGCCGTTTTCGCCGCATCCGCGCGGTCGGCGTCCGTGACGCCGTACACCGCCGGGCCCCACGACGACTGCCCGGCGCCAGAGATGGCGGGACTGTCGCCGAGTTCGTTCACGATGGCGCCCGCGGGCGGCCGGTAGACGCCGCCCTGCTCGTCGGCGTACCACGCGCCGTTGAGGCGGCCGACTGCCGCGACCGCGGCGCCGAAGGCGTCCACGTCGCCGGTCGCCAGCGCGGGCAGCACGCTCCGGGTCACGACGCCGGAGATGCGGTCCGCGAGGCTGCCGTCCGCCGACTCCACCGCCGCGCGCATGCTCTCGTCCTCGCCCTCGTCGGACTTCCCCGGCGCCGCCTCCGGGAGGACGAGCACGAAGCGCCAGTCCGCTGGCACGTCGTGGCGGGCGGCGACCGGCGGCACCTCCCACTCGCCGCGCGGCGGTCGGTCGGTGGTGAACCGCTCGGTCGGGTGGCCGGCGTCGAGGACGAACCCGCCCGACTCGAAGGTGGCGACCCCGACCCCGCTCCGCCCGCCGCGGCCGAGTTCCGGGGCGCGCGTCCGAACCTCCGGCGCCAGGTCGTGGACGCGCGCCACCGCGGCCAGCACCGCGAGCGCGAGCTGCGTGCCGGAGCCGAGGCCGACGTGGACGGGGAGCTCTTCGCGGACCGCGACGTCCGCGCCGGGAACGTCGAGCAGCGAGCACGCGCGCTCGACGTACGGCCTCGCCCGGTCGTGCCCACAGACGGCCCTGTCGGCGTGCTCGGCCTCGACGACGACCCGTGGCTGGTCGAGGGCGACCCCGAGGCTCCCGTAGAGGCGCTCGTTCGCCAGCGAGAGGTTGAGGAAGCCGAAGTGGAGGCGGCCGCCGGTCTCGACCCGCGCAGTCATGCCCGCCAGTTCGCCGCCCTACATCAAGGTGGTTCCGCCGGTGGCAAGCGTGCCCGCTACGGGGACTCGGCTACGCGAGGTCGGCAGCTATCCGTCGTGCGACCACGGGCGCGCCGTTCTCGAACACCGGCGCGTCTGGCGGATTCTCCACCGCTGCGACGGCCTCGGCGGGCGTCTCGGCGACCGCGAAGCCGGGTTCGCCGCCGTGCTCCACGAACCGCGCGACCCCGCGCTGCTCGCTCGTGAACGGGTAGACGATGCAGGGCGTCCCGGCGACGGCGGCCTCCATCACCGTCGAGTAGCCCGGACAGACCGCGACGTTCGCCTCGCGGAGCACCGGGAGCATCGACGCGACGGTCGTCCAGTCGTCGTCTCCGACCACCGTCACCTCGCGGCCCGCGTCCCGGAGGCGGTCGGCCACCTCGTCGAGCGCCGTCGAGTACGTGCTCGGTGAGAGGAGGACGTCCACGTCGGGCGTCTCTTCGACGGGGACGTCGAGCGCGAGCGGCGGCACGCGTTCGACGCCGTGCGGGTCGCCGGCGAGTTCGGGCCACACGGCGGGGTAGAAGAACCGACGGCTCGCCCACACCTGCTGTCGTGTGAGCGCGGCTGCGCCTACGCGCTCGGCCAGGTCGTCGTAGTAGCCGGGGGTGTTGTGCGTGCAGACGTACTGCGGGACGCGGGCGAGCACCGCCGCCACGGACGCGAACATGTCGTCCGTGACGACGCAGTCCGCTTCGACGTGCCGGAGCCACCGTGCGACGTCCCGAACCCGGCGCACCGCGTCGGGGACGCTCCCGGTGAGGACGTCCGCCAGCGACCCCTCGCCCTGGTAGTCCCCGATGAAGTCCACGACAGTCGGTACGTACTCCTCGTAGCCCAGCAGTTCGACGAACCGCTCGCCCGGCCCGCCGCCAGCGAGTTCCACCGTCGCGCCGCGCGCCTCCAGTTCCCGCGCGATGGCGAGCATCCGCGTCGCGTGCCCCGCGCCCTCGGGGTAGTGCACGACGGCGACGGTGGCGTCCATGCTCTCGAATGCCTGGCCCCGCGACAAGGTGGTTTCGGTGCGCAGATGACCCGGCCGACCGCCTGGCGGATTGAAAGGGCGAGGCTGCCAGGGCGAACCCCGGCGATGCAAGCACGCGAGCGAAGCGAGCGCGCGCAGCGAGCCGCGGGAGCCGTGACAGCCGAGGGCTTTCAGTTGTAGGAGGCGGGCACGTAGCGATTGTCGCACGAGGCCACCGGCAACATCTGTTCGGTCGATACCGGCGAGTAGGTCGCGCCGTCGCGCTCCCAGTCGCCGGCAACATCTGTTCGGTCGATACATCTTAACACGCACAGCCCCCTTGCTCGTGCATGCACAACCAGAAGGACCCGGACCTCCCGAGCAACGACGTGACGGAGGGCGTCGAGCGCGCGCCTCACCGCGCGATGTTCCGAGCGATGGGGTACGACGACGCGGACTTCTCCTCGCCGATGATCGGTATCGCGAACCCGGCGGCGGACGTCACGCCGTGCAACGTCCACCTCGACGACGTGGCCGGCAGCGCGATCGACGGCGTTGAGGGTGGCGACGGGATGCCAATCGAGTTCGGCACCATCACCATCTCCGACGCCATCTCGATGGGGACCGAGGGGATGCGCGCGTCGCTCATCTCCCGGGAGGTCATCGCGGACAGCGTCGAACTCGTGGCGTTCGGCGAGCGCATGGACGGCCTCGTCACCGTCGCTGGCTGCGACAAGAACCTCCCCGGGATGATGATAGCAGCCATCCGCACCGACCTCCCGACGGTCTTCCTCTACGGCGGGTCCATCATGCCCGGCGAGCACGACGGCCGCGAGGTCACGGTCCAGAACGTCTTCGAGGGCGTCGGCTCCGTCGCCTCCGGCGACATGAGCGAGGACGAACTCGACGAGATGGAGCGCCACGCCTGCCCCGGAGCGGGCTCCTGTGGCGGGATGTTCACCGCGAACACGATGGCCTCCATCAGCGAGGCGCTCGGGCTGGCGCCGCTGGGCTCCGCGAGCCCGCCCGCCGAGGGCGAGGAGCGCTACGAGACCGCCGAGCGCGCGGGCGAACTCGCCGTCGAGTGCGTGCGCGAGCGCCGGCGCCCCTCGGACATCCTCTCCCGGGAGTCCTTCGAGAACGCCATCGCGGTGCAGGTCGCCCTCGGCGGGTCGACGAACGCCGTGCTCCACCTGCTCGCGCTCGCCGCGGAGGCAGGCGTCGACCTCGACATCGAGGACTTCAACACCATCAGTGACCGGACGCCGAAGATCGCGAAACTCCAGCCCGGTGGCACGCGCGTGATGCAGGACCTCCACGAGGTCGGCGGCGTCCCGGTCGTCCTCCGGCGCCTCTTGGACGCTGACCTAGTTCACGGCGACGCGAACACCGTCACCGGACGCACGCTCGCGGAGGAACTCGACCACCTCGACCTGCCCGCGGACGACGACATCGACGTCGACTTCCTCCGCCCCGTCGCCGACCCGTTCCACGAGACTGGCGCCATCACGGTCCTCACGGGCAACCTCGCGCCCGACGGCGCGGTCCTGAAGGTGACCGGGGAGGACGAGACCGAACACACGGGTCCCGCCCGCATCTTCGAGTCCGAGGAGGACGCTATGGCGTACGTCCAGGAGGGGCACATCGAGTCGGGCGACGTCATCGCCATCCGCAACGAGGGCCCGCGCGGCGGGCCGGGGATGCGCGAGATGCTCGGCGTCACCGCCGCCGTCGTCGGCCAGGGCCACGAGGACGACGTCGCGCTCCTCACGGACGGCCGGTTCTCGGGCGCGACCCGCGGCCCGATGGTCGGCCACGTCGCCCCCGAGGCGGCAAGCGGCGGCCCCATCGCCCTCCTCGAGGACGGCGACGAGGTGACCGTAAACGTCCCGAACCGCGAACTCTCGGTCGCCGTCTCCGAGGACGAACTCGCCGAGCGCCGCGAGCAGTGGACCGAACCCGACCCCCGATACGACGCGGGCGTCCTCCGGAAGTACGGCGACCAGTTCGGCTCCGCCGCCGAGGGCGCGGTGACCAACCCCGCAGCGAAGCGCGACCGGGAGAACTAGCGCATCGTCACGCGCGCCGCACGCTGGCGTCGCCGCTCCCGGTCTTCGCGGTGAGCCACGTGTCGCCGTCCCCGAGAACGCCGCGGACGTACTTCGTCGAGCGCTCCGTCACGTCGTCGAACACGGCCGCCGGTTCGCCCACCTCGCCGTCCCGGACGTGGAGCTCCACTGTCGCGTCGACTGCCGGGGCGAACTCCAGTGCCACGTCGCCCTCGACCGTCTCGATGGTGGCGTCGTCGGGGAGCGTGGTGACCGACACCTCGGCGTCGCCGTCGCCAGTCCACACCGACTCGACGCCCGCCGTCCCGGCGATACGGACGTGGCCGGCCGCCGTCTCGACCGCGGGCGTACCGTCGACGTCGCGGACGACCACGTCGCCCGACCCAGTGGACACCGCCCCGACGCGGCAGTCGCCGGGCAGTTCGAGGTCCACGTCCACCGGCGCCTCGTCGCCATCGCGCTCCACAGCGACGGTCAGGCTGTCGTCCTCTCGCCACGTCGTCACCGAGAACTCACCGCTGCTGGTCGTGTGCAGGCGGGCCCTCTCCCCGGGTCCGACTGTCACGTCCCCCTCCGGCGTCCGGACCGACACGCTGTCCCCGGTGGCGGTCTCCAGGGACTGCGTGGCGCTGTCGCCACCACTCGCGCGTTCCATGTCAGCCGCTCAGCACGAAACGTTAAGAAAGTAACTATTACTTCCGGGAGAGGAACTCCGGAAGCCGGAGTCTGGAGAGGTCGTCCCTGTCGAGCGCGTCGGGGTCGATGCGATAGAGGAACTCGGGCAGATCGTCGCGGTCGCGACCGCCGCCGCTGGTCGCGACGCCGTCGCCGCCCTCCTCGCGGTAGGAGATGAGCTTCGACCACACCGCCCGCTCGCGGGACGGGAACTCGGAGACGTCTTCCTCTGCGGTCCCCGACGCCAGCCGGCTGTCGAGGTCTGCCGCCGAACTCTTCCCCTCGTCGTAGGCCATCTCCACCAGCGAGCGCCCCGTCGCGGCGACGAGCTGGCGGTACTCCTCGGGGTGCTGTTCGCCCAGGGCCGCCGCCACGCCCAGCGCGTACGCCCGCCAGATGGCCTCCTCGCGGTCCATCTCGTCGCCGTCCCAGTCCGTGGAGAACGAGTCCTCGTACATCACTGGGGCTTGACTTTCCGGCCGGGGTCCACCCGGAGGCCGGAGCCAGTGAACGAGACGTCGCGGATGTCGCAGTCGATGTTCGTCCCGCGCATCTTCACCAACTGGATGCCCCGCGTCATCCCGCCCTCCTCGAGGAAGTTGTGGAGGAAGACGACGCCGTGGGCGAGGTAGTGTTCCTCGGCGTACGCCGTCGGGTCCGTCATCTCCGAGACGAGCAACACGGTGGCGTCGGTCTGTTTGAGCCCCGTCGCGAAGTGGGTGACTTCGGCCTCCGAGTCGTCCGCGAAGTGCGCGAGCAGCATCGTCGAGTCGACGACGACGCGGTCGTAGTCCTCCTGACGGATCATCGACGCGAGCCGGGAGGAGAGCCCCGACTCGCGGCCGTACTGGGTGAGCGACCGGCGGGAGCGCTCGCGCGTGAGGTTCAGGAACTCGAAGCGGTCGGCGCTGGCGGCGCGCTCGAAGCCGAACTCGAAGTTCGACATGTCCTCGACGAGTTCGTTGCGCGTCTCGTGCATCGTCACGTACAGCACGTCCTCGCCGTTCCGGATGCCCTCGGTGACGTACTGGGACGCGAGCGTCGTCTTCCCGCTTCCAGGTGGCCCGCTCAGCGTGTAGAGGCGGCGAGCCGGCAACCCCCCGTCGAGGAGGCTGTCGAGCCCAGAGACGCCAGTCGAAATCCTCATCGCCGGTAGCCACGCGGCGGGGGCTTAAATCCCTCCGGGTTGCTCGACCCCGCTGCTGTCTGTCGACTGACGAGTCGGGCTCGGAGCCGACCGCCGTCAGTACGCCTCGGCGAGCAGGCCGTACCGGACGTAGTCGACCCACTCCCCGTCGACGCAGACGAGCAGCGCGAGCGTCTCGCCGTACCGGCCGAGCGTCCCGCCGAGACGGTTGCGGCAGGTGTCGGCGTCCTTCGGCAAGGGACTGGTTTGCGTCGCTCGCACGCGCGGGTCGTTGGCCGTTTCCACGAGGAACGGGATGTCCGCCTCGACCGCGGGGTACAGCGAGACGGTGTCCCCGCCGAGAAACAGCGGTCCGGGCGTACTGGTGGGTCGCAGGCGCCACAGTAGGGCGTTTCGTGAACCGTATTTCACGAATCGTCGGGCAGTGCGCCGTGGTACTCCGACCCTCGCAAGGGTTATCCGTGTATCGCGCCTCGGAGTAATTGCAATGGCAAACGGTAAGGTTGACTTCTTCAACGACACGGGCGGCTACGGTTTCATCGAGACTGAGGACGAGGACGAGGACGTTTTCTTCCACATGGAAGACGTTGGCGGTCCGGACCTCGAGGAGGGACAGGAAGTGGAGTTCGACATCGAGCAGGCTGACAAGGGTCCGCGCGCGACCAACGTCACCCGCCTGTAAGCTTTCTCCGACAACAACGAAATTCAGCTTTTTACGACGCAACGCCGACCAGCGACGCGTTTACGCGGTGAGCGAGTGCCGCAGGACAAATGACGCCAGCAGCGGCGGCGCCTTCAGTTCGACTCCGAGACGTCCCGCTCGAGCGGTTTCCCGCCGTCTCGGACCTGTCGCCCGCGCCGCTCGCTCTCGCCGTGGACGCGAATCAGCAGGTCCCCTCGCACCTCGCCGACGACGGTGAAGCGGTCCTGGCGGTCCACGTCCTCGCGGTCGACCTCGTGTGACTTCCGGGTGACGACGCCGCCGTCGTCGTTCGTCTTGATGCTGCCGACCTTGACCAGGCGGTGTGGCTTGACGTACTCGTACAGTTCCCGCAGGGCGTCCAACTCCTCGACGTCCACGGTGCCGATGGTCGCTGCCCGCAGGCGGTCCTCCGGCCCCAGTTCCGCCGAGCGGATGGTGGCGCGCTGCCCGAACTTCTGTGACATCGCGGGCAGCACGCTCTCCTGGGTCTCCCTGGACGGGCGGGTCTCCGTCGAGCGGAGTTCCAGACGATACGTCTCCGACATACTCGGCGGTCCCGGGCGACGCTCTTCAATCTTTGTGTGGGAATATCACCCGTGAAATTTGGGCCGGCGTCGACGCTCGGCCCGCCTGTCAGAACACCTGTAGGTTCAGGTCGAAGACGGCACTGAGCACGAGGACGACGCCGCCGACGCCCGCGGTCGCCAGCAGCGCGCCCACCGGGAACCAGAGCAGGGCGAACCGCCGGTCCTTCCTGAGGCGGGCCTCCGGCGAGTCGGCGATCATGAACAGCGGCTCGAGGTCCTCGTCGCCCTCGGGAACGCGCTTGATGCAGAGGTTCTCGGCGTTCCGCGCGGACCGCGCGCTCGCCCGCCGCTGCACCGTCCCGAAGACGTACACCTGCTCGCCGGGCCGGATGAGGTGTTGCTCGTAGCGCCTGTCGCCAGCCTGCCGACCACCGGTGCCGAAGCCGAACCCGTCGCCGACCTCGAAGTCGAACCCGCTGGCGACGGCGAGCTTCGAGCGGAGGCTCTCCAGCGGACTGAACCGCCGGCCCGCGAAGAACCGCTGGACGGCGGCGGGCGGTTTCTGGGAGCGCCGCACCTCGAAGGCTGGTTCGGTCCCCTCTCTGATGTCGTAGACGACGTCCTCGTCCGGTTCCACCAGGAGTCGGCCGGTCCCGTCGTCGACGTAGAACGGCACGAACTCCACCCCGGACGAGACGGTCCGCCACCCCGAGGAGTCGTCGTCCTCGTAGAACTGCTGGACGGTCCACTGGGCGACGACGCAGTCGTCGTCGCTGAACGGCGCGGGCATCGCGGCGTCGACCGGGACGGCCGTCCCCGCCACCTCAGAGGGGCCGATGGTGACCGACTCGACGTCCTCTGTGGGCGTCTCCGCGATGAGCTGGCGCTGCCGGCGGCGCTGGAACGCGCTCCGCATCAACAGCCCGCCGATGACGACCAGCATCCCGGAGACGGCGAGGCCCCCGAGCGCGTCGTCGAGCGCTATCGCGGCGACTGACCACCCAGGCACGCCGTTACTGCCCCTCTGCCCCGGAGTCCACGCTCCGGTCCGCGAACAGGTCGTCGACATCGACGTCCGCCAGTTCGGACTCGGGCGCCTCGAACAGCTCGCGGCGCTCGTAGCCCAGTTGCCTCGCGACGACCACCTCGGGGACCTGACGGATGATGATATTGTAGGAGGTGACCGCCTCGTTGTACAGTTCGCGGCGGTCGGCAATCTGTTCCTCCATCGCCGCGATCTCGTTCTGGAGCGTCGTGAGCGTGTCGACGGCCTCGAGGTCCGGGTACTCCTCGGCGCGGGCGTTGAGCTGGAGGCCGCCCAACGCCTCTCGGACCTTCACGTCAGCCTCCGCGTGCTCCTCGGGCGTCTCGGCCTGTCGGGCTGCCTCACGGGCTTCCACGAGCCGCTGGAGCGTGTCCTGTTCGTACTCCATCGCCCGCCGGGCGGTGTCGACGAGTTTCTCGAGGAGGTCCTGTCGCTGCTTCAGCGTCACGTCGATGTCCGACCACGCGTTCTCGCAGCGCTCGTCGACCCTGACGAGTCGATTGTAGACGCTGAGAAGGTACCACACCGCGCCCCCGGCCAGGAGCACTGCGAAGAGGCCGCCGAGTGCCACGACGAGTGAAACCATGTCGGCAGTACGCAGGGTCCCCCGATAAAGTTCTGCCCGCCGTCTGCGCCTCAGTTCTCGGTGACCGTGACGTCGTCGCCCACGCGGAGCGTGCGCCCGCGGTCGGACTCAGGGACGCGGGCGATGAGCATCAGCGTGTAGAAGTGGTCGAAGGCGTCCGCGTCGGCCCACTCGGGGAACGTCTCGCGGCGCTTCGAGACGAAGCGTTCGCGGAACGCCGGCGTCGGTTCGCCCGTCTCCGGGTCGCGCTCGGGGACCACGCAGCGAGCGCAGGGCGTCACGCCCTCGAAGCGGACGCCTCCGGCCTCGAAGCCGGGCGCGTCCTCGCCGACGAAGCGGTCCTCCCAGAACGCCGGGACGCCGGACACCTCGACGTTCGCGCGGAGTCGCCGGCGCGCGCCCTCGACGGTCAGGTCGTCGAACCACGACGCCACCTCCTGGAGCGTCGCCGTGCTGATTACCGACGGCCCCATCTCGCGACGGTCGACGAACCCGAGCGACTCGTCGCGCTCGATGGTGAGGTCCAGGCCGAAGACGTCGCCGAGCCAGTCGGCCGCCCGCTCGCGGTCCGCGTCCAGGTCGAAGGTCCGCCGCTCCCCGTCTACCGTGACCGTGAGTTCGGTCGTCTCGGGGTCGTAGTCGGTCCGCAGGTCGTGGACGCGGGCTGTCCGCTTCCCGTTGACGACGTCGCCGTCGGCGTCGAAGAGGGCGAACTCACGGTCGCCCGCGAGCGTCCCGCCGTCCAGCACCGCAGCCTCGTCGACGGCGACGCCGTCCAGCCCCTTCACCGGGTACACGCGGAGGTCCTCGATTCGCGCCATCGTCGAAAGAGTGTCGCGGTGAGCGTATAGCTCTTGGCGATGGCGCCACGAAATGCGTGCTACTGACTCACACGGAAATCCGGAGTAAGGCCGTCTGAACGGAGCATAGGGTGGCCCTCGTCCTCATAAGTGGAGTTATAACAATCGGTGCACGCCGTGTCGGAGGCAGTACCCTCATGTCTGAGCTCCGTTCTACGCTCCGGGAGAGCGTCACCGAGGTCAACGAAAACCAGTGGAACAACGTGGTCGAGCAGGGCGACCACGGCTCGCTGTTCGACCGCTACGAGTGGATCGAGGCCGTCGAGACGGCCTTCGACCCCGAGCCGAAACACATTCTGGTCGAGAAGAACGGCAACCCCGTCGGGTTCATGCCCAACTTCGTCCGCGAGCTGCCGCTGCCCGACTCCGTCTCCGAGCGCCTCCCGGTGAAGTTCCCGCTGAAGATGGCGACGACTGCCCACCCCCTGTACGGCGGTCCAGTGCTCGTCTCGGAGAAGGACGAGACGCTCGACATGCTGTTCGACGGCCTCGAGTCCGTCACCGGTCCGGAAGTCGTTGCCCACCGCTTCACCTCTCCCGACCTGGGCTACGTCCGCTACGGCCAGTACCTCCACGAACGGGGCTACCAGCCCCAGTTCGACAAGTGCCTCTTCTTCCTCGACCTCGACGACGACTGGGAGGAGATCCAGGCGAACATGGAGAAGGAGCGGCGGAAGGACCTCCGGCGCGCCCACGAGCAGGACTACCGCATCGAGATGTCCCACCTCGGCGAGGAGTTAGAGACGACCTACGACGCCTACGCGAAGAATCTCGAACGAGTCGGCGGGAACCTGTTCCCGTTCGAGTTCCTCGAGTCCCTCGCCGAGAACTTCAGCGAACGCGTCCTCGTGTTCAAGGCCATCGTCGACGGGGAGGACGTCGGCCGCTATCTGCACCTCCTCGACGACGAGGCAGGGGTCCTCCACCACTGGCTGTCGGCGATTCCCGACCGCGACAACTACCAGTACCACCCCTCGGAACTGCTCCACGAGCGCGCCATCAAGTACGGCATCGAGGAGGGGTACGAGGAGTACGGCTTCGGCCCGACGGGCTCGCACTACTCTGACAACGTCTTCCAGTTCAAGCAGAAGTACGGCGGCCGCGCGGTGCCGATGTTCCGGATGGAGACGGGGTTCAACCCGGTCGTGTGGCCGCTGTACAAGGCCGGCCGGCAGCGGTTCCGAAGCCCCGAATAGCCTCCGCGGTCGGCGCGCTCCCGCCGCGAAGGCGACCGGTCGACGCCGCCTCCGTCGACGATCTCTGCACGCTCGACCGTCGCGTCACCAAGCGTATACCCGTCCGCGTCCTCAGTCCACCCATGGATTCACCGGGCTCATCCCCGGACGTCACTCCGGAGGCTGTCCGCCAACTGTTCTCGCAACTCGCGGAGCCCGCGACGCCGCTGACCACCGCCGAGGTCGTGCGGCGCACGGACTGCGACGAGGCAGCCGTCGAGCGGGACCTGGCGACGCTCGCGGACCGGGGTGTGCTACGGACGCGCCAGCTAGACGACGAGCGACAGGTCTGGTGGCGTCCGGACGCGGACGGGCGCTCGGACCTGACGGAGTTCGGCGCGTTCGTGAGCGCCGTCGAGGACTACGCCATCTTCATGCTCGACCCGGACGGCGTGGTCACCAGCTGGAACGAGGGCGCCAGGCGAATCAAGGGCTACGACGCCGAGGAAATCGTCGGCGAGCACATCTCGACGTTCTACACCGCCGAGGACCGGGAGGCGGGCGTGCCGGAGACGAATCTCGAACGGGCGGCGACCGAGGGCCACGTCGAGGACGAAGGGTGGCGGGTCCGCGAGGACGGCTCACGGTTCTGGGCGGACGTGACCATCACGGAGGTCCGGGACGACGACGGCCTGCTACAGGGATTCACGAAGGTGACTCGCGACATGACCGAGCGCCGCGAGCACGAACAACGACTCCGCGAGGAGCGGGACATCACGGAGCGCATCCTCGACACCGTTCCCGTGAGCATCTGCGTGGTCGACGCCGACGGGGTGCTCGTTCGGGCGAACCGCCGGATGCTCGAGCGCATCGACGTGACGGAGTCCGAACTCGGCACGTACGCCGTCGACTCCTGGTCGCTCTACGACGCCGACGGCGAGCCGATTCGGGCGGACCAACACCCCTGGCGCCGCGCCGTCGACACCGGGTCGTCGGTGTACGACTTCCAGTGCCAGGTCGACCTCCCGGAAACCGGCCGTCGGTGGCTCTCGCTCAACGCCGCCCCACTCGACGGTGGTGACAACGACGACCAGCGGGTCGTCATCACCATCGACGACGTCACCGAACGGAAGGAACACGAACGACAGCTCCGCCGCGAGCGCGACCAGACGGAGAAGCTCCTGCGGACGGCGCCGATTCCCATCGCGGTCCAGGACGCCGACGGCGAGACGGTGATGGCGAACCAGCACGCCCAGGCGGTGCTCGGCGTCTCCGAACGGGAGCTCATCGAGGAACCCGCGGACGCCGACGAGTGGGTGATCAGCGACGCGAACGGCGACACGATACCACCGGAGGAGACGCCCTCGGCCCGGGTGCTCGCGACCGACGAACCCGTCCTCGACGAGCAGATTACCATCGTTCCACCGGACGGCGACCCCGTACTGATCAGCGTGAACGCAGTACCGCTGTTCGGGCCGGACGGCGCCATCGAGCGCGTCATCACCACGGGTGAGGACATCACCGAGCTGAAGCGCCGCGAGCGCCAGCTCGAACAGCGGAAGGCCGAACTGGAGACAGAGCTGAGCGAGATCCTGGGGCGGATATCGGACGCGTTCTACGCCCTCGACGACGACTGGCGGTTCACGCACCTCAACGAGCGGGCCGCCGACATCATGCAGTACTCCGTCGAGGAGCTCCTCGACCGGAGGCTCTGGGAGATGTTCCCCGACGCGGGGGAGGGGGGCGTCTACTGGGAGGAGTTCCACGAGGCCACGGAGACCCAGGAGCCGCGCAGCTTCGAGGTGTACGCGGACACCGTCGACGCCTGGCTGGAGTTCAACGTCTACCCCTCCGAGTCCGGGCTCTCGATATACTTCCGGGACGTCACCGAGCGCAAGGTGTACGAGCAGAAACTGGAGGCGTCGAACGAGCGCCTCGAGCAGTTCGCGTACGCGGCGTCCCACGACCTCCAGGAGCCCCTGCGGATGGTGTCGAGTTACCTCCAGCTGGTCGACCAGCGGTACGGCGAGGACCTCGACGAGGACGGCCGGGAGTTCATCGAGTTCGCGGTCGACGGCGCCGAGCGGATGCGCGCGATGATCGAGGGCCTCCTGCGGTACTCCCGCGTGGAGACGCAGGGCGACCCGTTCGAGCCAGTCGACCTCGAGAAGGTGCTCGCGGACGTGCTCGACGACCTGGCGGTGCGTGTCGAGGAGACGGACGCAGCGATCACCCACGGGTCGCTGCCGACCGTCGACGGGGACCCGAATCAGCTCCGGCAGTTGGTCCAGAACCTCCTGAAAAACGCCATCGAGTACAGCGGCGATGAACCGCCACGGGTGGACGTCACTGCGGAGCGCCAGGCGGGGGAGTGGGTGGTGTCGGTGCGCGACGAGGGCATCGGCATCGACGCGGAGAACGCCGACCGCGTCTTCGAGGTGTTCCAGCGCCTCCACAGTCACGAGGAGCACCCTGGAACCGGCATCGGGCTGGCGCTCGCCCGGCGCATCGTCGAGCGCCACGGCGGCGACATCCGGGTCGACTCGGAGCCCGGCGAGGGGACCACGTTCTCGTTCACGCTGCCGGCGACAGCGTCCAGCCCCCAGTGAAGCGTCCCGGCCGTGGTCAGTCCGCCTGCGGTCGGTTCTCGGGGTGGGTGCGCGCCGCGGCCTCTCATGGAAGGGGCGGGTGTTATACCCGGCGGCTGTGCAATGATTCCTCGTGGTTGACAATCACACGGGGGGCGGCATCCTCGGACTCCCCGTAGACGGTGAACCGCCCCTTCACCTTCTCCTCGACGTGGTAGACGCCGTGGCCCAACAGGCCGGCGTCGGTGTCCTCGGTCACCTCCAGCGTCCAGCAGTCGGGGTGCCAGATGCTCAGCGTGAAGTGGGACCCCGGCCGCAACTCCCCCGGTTTGGTAGCCATTGTCAATGGCTCCTCAGTGCTGGGTTAAGGATGTGTCCCCCGGAGAGTGAGCCCTCCGCTACAGCCGCGTCTCGATATCGACGACGGTCTTCGCCGTCTCGAAGATGTCGTCGGCCGCCAGGAACGCCTCGACCGAGTCGAAGTCCGCGGGCTCGGTCGGAATCTGGAGGACGAGTTCCGAGTCGTCTAGCCCGCCGGTGATTCGGGCGAGCGACTGCGTCCCGCCGGCCTGCACGTGGACCACCGCGTTCACCGTCCCGTCGTCCACCTGAACGTGCTGTATCTCCAGGGGGCCGTCCATCCCGCCGTCCTCGTAGTGCAGCACCGCGGGCACCGCGTCCATCCCGACCAGCTTCGTGCCGAGCGTCGCCATACCTCTGTGGTGCGGTCACCAGGGGATAAGTTCGGCGAGTGGCCTGCCCGACCAACCCCGTCACTCCGTGGCGAGATTCAGTGTCGTGGCGGCGTACACCTTCGCCCCGTCCACGGCGTCCTCCCACTCGGTGTACTCCGCTTCGTTGTGCGTCTCGCCGCCGACGCTCGGGACGAAGATCATCCCCGCGTCGGTCACTGCGTCCATGTGCTGGGCGTCGTGTCCAGCCCCACTGAGCAAGTGCATCGCCTCGACGCCCGTACTTCCGCTGGCGTCGTCGATAGCCGACCGGACAGTCGGGGAGAAGTTCATCGACTGGTGGCGTTGCAGCTCCTCGACCTCGTAAGTCGTGCCGTGGCGATTACAGGCCGCGTCCAGCTCCTCGGTCACTCGCTGGATTCCCTCCTCGATGACCCCGTCGTCGAAGCTCCGGAGGTCGACGGTGAACGTGACCTCACTCGGGATGACGTTGATCGAGTTCGGGTGGACGCTCACCTCGCCGACCGTGACGACCGCGTCGGGCGAGAGGTGTTGTGGAATCGTCCCGATTCGGTCGATGGCACCGGTCGCGGCCTGCAGCGCGTCGGTCCGGGTGTGCATCGGTGTGGGCCCTGCGTGGTCGGCCTCCCCCTCGACGCGCATCCGGGCCCAGTACAGCCCGAACACCCCATCGACTATCCCGACGGGCGTCCCTTCGCTCTCGAGGGTCGGCCCCTGCTCGACGTGGAGCTCGAGGAAACTGTGAACGTCGTACCCCCCACACTCGGCGTCACCGTCGTACCCGATGCGCTCCAGCTCGTCGCCGAGAACCGTGCCGTCGCGGTCCTCGACGGCGAGGGCGTCCTCGAGGGAGTGCTTGCCCACGAACACTCCACTTCCGAGCATCGACGGCTGGAACCTGGCGCCCTCCTCGTTCGTCCAGTTCACGATCTCGACCGGGCGACGCGTCTCGACCTGCTCGTCCTCGAGGGCCCGCAACGTCTCCAGGGCGGTGAGAACGCCGAGCTGTCCGTCGTACCGGCCCCCGTAGGGCTGGGAGTCGAGGTGCGAACCGATGAGGACCGGCGCCAGGTCGTCCTCTCGACCGGGCCGTCGCCCGAAGATGTTCCCGACCTCGTCGACCCGCACCTCGAGGCCGAGCTCCTCCAGGTCGGCGACGAACAGGTCCCGTGCCTCCCTGTCGGCGTCGGAGAGCGCGAGTCGGTGGAGGCCACCGTGGTCGGTCGCACCGACACGCGAGTACCGCTCGAAGGACTCCCGGAACCGCTCCGGGTCGATAGTCACGGTCATACTTCCGGTGTGGTTCCCCTGGCACAAATACTATCGCCCGCAGGGAAAATGTACGATAAATTATCTCCGAATCGGTGGTCAGTCGAAGGCTCCCCGAGATAGAATCTGCGTCCTCGTCGCTCGATTCGACAGTCCTCTTTCGGACTGGCCCCACTTCTGCCCAAAATAATTTTATCATCTGACGGAGACGTATTCGGTATGAGTGACGATACCACATCGCGCATAGCGCTGTCGGCAGACGTGACCGACCTGCTCACCCCGTTCGACGGGTACAACGTCCCCATCGAGGACCCCTACGAGACGAACTTCGGCGACGTCGTCGAACAGTACCCCGGTGCGGAGACCGCCGACGTCGGCATCGTCGGGGCACCGTTCGACACGGCGGCGGTCGCCGGTGCCCGGGGCTCCCGCGAGGGCCCGAACGGAGTTCGCGACAAGATGCCGTACTGGACCTGCTACAACCCCGAGATAGACGTCGACTACTCGGAGGGCCTCGACATCGTGGACTTCGGCAACGTCGACCTCACGCAGACGGACGTGCTCGAAGCCCACGACCAGCTGGAGTCCGTCGCCACGGAGCTCTTCGAGAACGACATCGTCCCCATCACCATCGGTGGCGACCACTCGCTGACCTACCCCGCTGCGAAGGGGCTGATGAACAGCACCGACGGCGACGTCGGCGTCGTCAACATCGACGCCCACCACGACGTCCGCCACTCCCACGGCGGCGAACTCTCCTCGGGGACGCCGTTTCGTCGGCTCCTCGAGGACGACTCCGGGAAGCTCTCACACGACAACTTCGTGGAACTCGGCCTCTCCGGCTGGCACAACTCGAAGTACTACGTGGACTGGGTCCGTGAGAACGGTGCGGAGATAATCACTGCCCGGGACGTCCACTTCGACGGGCCGCGGGAGGCGGCCGAACGCGCACTGGCGGCCGCGACCGACGGCACCGACGCGGTGTACGTCTCGGTGGACATCGACGTACTCGAACCCGGGGACGCACCCGGGACGTCGGTGCCGAGCCCCGGCGGACTCCGGACGCACGAGCTCCAGGAGCTGGTCTACCAGCTCGGCCGCCCCGAGAAGACGACGGCGATGGACCTCATGGAAGTCGCCCCGCCGCTCGAGAGCTACGACCGCACGACGACGCTCGTCGCGTCCGCCGTCGTCAGCCAGTTCATCGGCGCCTGCAAGGAGAAACGCGACACCAATCAGTAGGTTATCGAGAGACGAACGGCTCTCGTTCTCATATCCTGCTTCGTGAAAAGTGGGACCGCCGAGAGACAGCCGTCTCTCGAGTTCCCATTTCGCTCCGCAAAAGTGGGACCGCCGAGATTCGAACTCAGGTCCGACGGACCCCATCCGCCGAGGATACCGCTACCCCACGGTCCCGCGTCTGGAAGAATGCGAGTTCTACCATTAAGACCTTCGTTTTCCACGGGCGGCGCGATGGTCAGACGAGCACGCGTTCGAGGGAGACGACCGTTCCGCTGTCGGCGTCGGGGTCGCCGACGAGGCGGCCGAGACAGACCGCCGCTCTGTCGGGCGTGTAACACGCGACGAGCGCGTCGCGGTCGGCGGGGTCCGCGTCGAGGACCCCCGGTGCGTACACTGGCGCGCCCTCTGCGACTTCGGCGGCGGCCGAGGGCGCGATGGTGACACTCGGGAGGTGGCCGAGTGCGCGTTCGGCGGGCGCGACCACTGCCCGGAGCGCTTCCTCCGGACTCCCGGGCGGGTCAGTGTCGTCCTCGTCGCGGTACCACGCGAGGGCGTCCGAGAGGTCCTGGAGCGTGACGAGGTCGGTGTCGTCGAAGGGCGTGGTTGCGGTCCGCCGAAGGTGGCCCATGTGGGCGCCGGTGCCCAGGGCGCGCCCCAGGTCGTGACAGAGCTTCCGGACGTACGTCCCGGATTCACAACGGATCCGCAGGAGCGCCTGTCGGTTCTCGACCTCCAGCACGTCGAGGTCGTAGATCTCGCGGACGCGGAGGCGGCGCGCCACCGCTGACTTCCGCGGGGGCTTCTGGTAGGTCGGTCCCTCGAACTCCGCCACAACGGATTCGAGGTTGGCGGGCGGGTCGGCGTGGAGTTCGAGGACGGTGACGTACTCCTTGGGGCCTTCGAGGAGCGCGGGCGCGAGGCGGGTCGCCGCACCCGTGAGTATCGGGAGACAGCCCGTCACCTTCGGGTCGAGCGTGCCCGCGTGGGCGGCCTTCTCCACGCCGGTCATGTCCCGGACCCACGCCGACACCTGGTGGGCGGAGGGGCCGGGCGGCTTGTCGAGGTTCAGGACGCCGAACTCCAGGATGGCTTCGGGGTCGCGGTCCTCGGGGGCGGAGCGGAGCATCGTCAGAACTGGTAGCGGACTTCCTCGATGGGCGTCGGCCCCTCGTCGCTGGACGCCACGTAGGAGTCGACGGCGTAGAGCACGATGTCGGTGACCGCGTCCGGCCCCCAGCGCGCCGTGTTCACCGAGAGGTCGTAGATAGTGAGGTCGTCGAAGTCGATGCCGTAGTACTCGGCGTACCGCGCGGCCTCCGACTGTTCGCGCTTCTCCGTCTCCGCGCGCGCCGTGGCCGGTGTCTTGTCCTCGCGTTCGGCGATGCGGCGGGCGCGCACGCCCAGGGGGGCGTCGAGCCAGATCTTGATGTCGGCGTACTCCCCCGCCATCCAGCCGGCGAGCCGCGATTCGAGGACGACGTCGTCGCGGTTCCGTGCGGTCTCACGGAGCTGGTGGTCGAGGTCCTTGTCGATCTGGGGGTCCTCCTCGGCGAGTTCGTTGAACTCCTCGAGGGTGAGCCCTCGCTCGTCTGCGAGCCCGCGGAAGATGTCGCCCCCCGACGTGTGGTCGTAGTCGAGGTGGTCGGCGAGCGCGGAAGCGACGGTGCTCTTCCCGCTCCCCGGCGGCCCGGAGATGGTGACTAACATATCCGTGCTGGGAGCGGCGGCGACAAAGAGGTTTTGAAGCGGCGCGGAGCCGCTGCGCGTCGGAACGAGCACGATTCACCGAGCGCGAACAACGTGAGCGCTCGGGCCGACGACTGAGGGACCGGAGTTCTCGTGAGCCCAAGGCGAACGAGAGCACGTCAGAGCTTGCTCTGACGGAGGGACCGAAGGAGGAGTGCTTTTCCCCAAGTTTTTGCAAGCGAGCGAGCCAGCGGCGCGCGAGCGCTGGAAAAAGTGGGCTGTAAAGAGTGGGTGTTCCTAGGTGGGCGTCGTCTGGATGTTCAGCGCCTTCCGGATGACGTTCGAGAAGCTGAACGAGCAGAGCATGTACCAGATGATCCACACCGGGAAGACGAGGGCGCGCCCGCTCTTGAGGTTCGCCTCGCCCATCAGCGGCAGGGTCATCTGGAGTTCCTCCGTCGGCACCCGTCCGCTGCCGAGCTTCCAGTACATCCAGAGGAACACCGGAATGGTGAGCAGCATGATCCACACCATCGGGCGGAACTGCTCTTTGAGCATGTTCGCCTGGTCACCGAACGCCTCCATCTGCTCCTCCCGCAGGCGCTCGATCTCTGCTTCGTCGCCCCGCTCCTTGGCATCGGACATCCGGTCCTGGAGGTCCTTCGCGCGCTCCTGGTACTCAGACATCTTCGACATGTCGGTGAGGTTCGCCTGCAGGAGCGTGGAGTAGAGGCCGGTGAGCACCGCCAGCACCATCACGACGACGTAGAACGGGAGAACGGCGTCGATGGGACCGATGAGCAGTTCGACGCTCCCGCCGACCGCGTTCCGGATTGGGGTGACGCTGTAACCGACCATCGCGCCGACGGCGCCGACGCCAGCCAGTTTGTCCCACTTCGACCACGACGTCGTCTCCGGGGCTTCCTCGTCGGTCTCCTCCTCTGGACCGAGGCCCTCGCGGACCCCTTCCGGGTCGGCGAACCGGAACCCATCGTCGGCCGCGACGAGGAGGTCCTTCTCGAGGAGGCGGCCCCACTGGCCGCTGGAGACGTCGCCGTTGACGTCCTGCCAGTGGAGTTCGCCCTCCTGGTCGAGGAGGTCGTCCAGTATAGTCGCCATCTCGGGGTCCTCCCGGACCAGCGAGCGGACTTTCTCCGCGGTTCGTACCATTATGCGCCCCTTTGCGGCGACCGCTTGAACCTCTTACGCTGTTCGCTCGGCGACCGCGTCCCGGACGCCGTCCCAGACCTCGTCGGGGGTCTGTTCGCCGTCAATCTCGGCGAGCACGCCCTCCTCGCGGAAGTACTCCACGACGGGCGCGGTGTTCTCCTCGTAGACGCGGATGCGCTCGCGGGCGGTCTCCTCGGTGTCGTCCTCGCGCTGGTAGAGGGTGCCGCCGCACTCGTCGCAGACGCCTGCCTCCTCGGGCGGGTCGAAGTCGACGTGGTAGGTCGCGCCGCAGTCCTCGCAGACGCGCCGGCCCGTCAGCCGGCGGACGAGCTCCTCCTCGGCGACGTCGAGGTAGAGCACGACGTCGAGGTCGGTGATGGAGTCGAGGTACTCGGTCTGGCTCTCGTTGCGCGGGTAGCCGTCGAGCACGTAGCCGTCGGCCTCCTGGAGGGCCTTCTTCACGATCTCGTTGACGACCGGGTCGGGGACGAGTTCGCCCGCGTCCATGTACTCGCCGGGCGTGTCGTACTCCAGGTCGAGGTGACTGATGTCCATCCCCTTGTTCCCCCGGAGCGCGTCACCGGTCGTGACGTGTTCGATGCCGAACTCCTCGGTGAGACGACGGCTCTGCGTGCCCTTCCCGGCGCCCGGCGCGCCGAGAATCAGCACGTGTGGACTACTCATACAGTTGTGTTCTGCGGCCCCGATTAAGGAGGTGTTGTTTCCGGCCGAAACTTCGAAGCGCCCACGGCAGCGAGTGAGCGCATGGACGAGTCCCTCCGCACCGCCGCGACCTACGAGGCCCACGCCGACGTCTACTGCGAGAAGTACCGCGCGGGCAGCGTCGCAGACGGCCACGGCGACCCGTTCTTCGACGCGCTGACCGGTGACCGTGTGCTCGCCGACGACGGCGTGCTGTTCTGCTCGGTGAAACGCGGCGAGAGCGCGGGGTTCGAACCCGACGACGACCACGGCGGTGGCGACGACCGCTTCTTCGCGTACTACGGCGGCGAGGAGTTCTCCGGCCTGCTCGGGGACGCCGGCCTCGCGGGCGAGGTCCGCGCGGACGGCCGCTGGGTGAGCGCGCTGGCCACCCCGCGGTAGCGTGGCAGTCGCTGCGGTGCGTTCGGAGTGCAGTTCAGAACGACGCCGGACATGGGTCCGCCTCCCTCAGGACTCGATGCGGACGCGGGCCGTCAGGTAGACGGTGAGCGTGGCCGTCGCGGCGATTCCCAGGAGCAACCCGAGCGTCCCGCCGGTCCCGCCGGGGAGGCTGGTCCCACCGCCGCCACCGCCGGCCCCGCCCGAGGAGGACAGACTGGCGAACAGCAACAGCACTATGACGAGCACGACGTAGCCGGCAGCAGCACCGACGCCGGCGGCCGCGGCGACGAGTTTCGTCTCCTCGCCCTCCCAGTTCAGGGCCGTGTACGCGCCCGTGCCCACGGCGACCACCGGCCCGAGCAGGAGGCCGAAGAACGACCCGATGCCGACGAGGAACGCGCCACCGGTACTCCCCATGTTGCCGAGTTCGGAGAACAGCCAGAACGTCAGGCCGTACCCGACGCCGACGACGGCGAACATCGCGACGGCGAACTTGATGTACCGCATCGGCGTCGGCTGCTGTAACTCGTCGACGAGCGACGGTTCGCCCTCCGCTGGCCGACTCCGTTCGCTCCCTGCCCCCTGTTCGGGTTGGTCTGGCATACTACTCCGACGCACACCGACGCTACGGGTAAACGTTTGCAAACCATCTGAGTGGTATCGTGCCAACAACTGATGGCCGATAGGCCGGCCGCGTCCTTCGCGCCCTGGACCGAACCCGGTTCCCATTAGTGGGCGGGCGTCGAACTGCGGGTATGACCCGATTCGACGCCGAGACGGAGGCCGAGCGCGTCGCGCTCGTCGCGGACGCCGTCGCCGCCCACCGAGAGCGGGAGAGTGCGTTCTGCACGCTGGAGGCCGACGGCGACCCGAGCGACGACCCGGAGTTCCTCCCGCCGTGGGTGCAGTACGCCGACGGGACGCTCAACCTCGACTGCACCGACGAGGAACTCGACGCCCTGAGCGACGTGCTCGCCCGCTTCGGCGCGTTCACCGTCACCGCCCGCGACACCGAGGAGGACGCCCCCGGGACGAACGTCCGCATCGAGGCGCGCGCCGACGACGAACGGGTCGGCCAGTTCGTCGATGCCGTCTTCCGGGCGGTCTACGACCTCCCTGAAGACTTCCGTCTGTGGGCCGTCGAGATCTGAGGCGAGTGGTCGGCCGGCCAGCATCCACCACCACGACCTGGCCGCAGAGTCGTACTTATAAGGTTCTCCGGTTCCCACGCGGGAGTATGATTTCTACAACCGCGGCTCAGTCAGCAACCGGTGTTCGACCCACGGCGCGGGGCGACCGGGGTGGTCCGAATGGGTGACCTGCTCGACCGCGTCGTCGTCCCGGTCGCCAGCGAGGACGATGCCCGAACGACCGCCGCGGCGGTCCTCCCCCGGGTCGCGTCCGCGGGCGGAGAGGTGGTCTTCGTCCACGTCATCGAGAAGGCCGGCGGCGCCGTCGACAAGGCGGGCGTCGAGCAGCGTGAGGAGTACGCGGCCGAGATCTTCGCGGTCGTCGAGGACGCCGCGGCGGACGCGGGCGTTCCCGTCGAGACCGACCTCCGGTTCGACACGGACGTCGCGGACGCCATCTTCGCGGCCGGCCGCGACCACGACGCCTCCGCCATTGCCTTCACGCCGCGCGACGGCAGTCGGTGGTTCGACCTCCTCACCGGCGACCACGCCCACGACCTCGTGAAACAGGCCGACCGCCCGGTCGTCGTGCTCCCGGCGGAGGACGAGGATGAGTGACGAGGAACTCGCGAAGGACCTCGGGCCGCTCGCCGCGCTGACCATCGGCGTCGGGACGATGATCGGTGCCGGCATCTTCGTGCTCCCGCGGCAGGCAATCAGCGACGCCGGTTCGCTGGCGGTCGTCTCGTTCCTCCTCGGCGGTGGCATCGCGCTGCTGACGGCGCTCTCTGCCAGCGAACTCGGCACCGCGATGCCGAAATCCGGCGGCGCGTACTACTACGTCAACCACGCCCTCGGCCCGCTGTTCGGGTCGATTGCGGGGTGGTCTAACTGGCTCGGCCTCGCGTTCGCCTCGGCGTTCTACATGGTCGGCTTCGGGAAGTACATCCAGAACATCATCGGGATGCCCGACGCGTTCGTCGTCGGACCGCTCGTCGTCCCATCTATCAAACTCGTCGCGCTGATCGGCGCGGGGCTGTTCATCGCGGTGAACTACGTCGGCGCGAAGGAGACCGGCCGTCTCCAGAACGTCATCGTCGTCATACTGGTCGCCATTCTCGCCGTGTTCACCGTCTTCGGGGCGCTGAACGCCGAGACCGCGAACCTCCCAGACAGCAAGGGGTTCAGTCCGATGCTCACGACGACGGGCATCATCTTCGTCTCCTACCTCGGCTTCGTCCAGATCACGAGCGTCGCCGAGGAGATCAAGGACCCAGGCCGGAACCTCCCGCGCGCCGTCATCGGGAGCGTCCTCCTCGTCACGGTCATCTACGCGCTCGTCCTCGTCGCAATGAGCGCCGCGGTCGACCCCGGCTTCATCGGGGGACTGAGCGACGACAAGATTGCAGTCGTGGAGGTGTCCCGTCTGCTCATGGGTCCGGTCGGCGCCGCCGCGCTCCTGTTCGGCGGACTGCTCGCCACGGCCTCGTCGGCGAACGCCTCCATCCTCGCGTCCTCGCGGATCAACTTCGCGATGGGGCGGGACAACATCGTCACGCCCGACCTCAACGAGATCCACCCCCGGTTCGCCACGCCGTACCGCTCCATCGCCGTCACGGGCGTGCTCATCCTCGTGTTCATCGTCGCCGGCACCGTCGAAGCACTCGCGACGATGGGGAGCGTCCTCCACCTCATCATCTACGGCCTGCTGAACGTCGCGCTGATCGTCATGCGCGAGGCCGACCCCGCCGACTACGACCCGGATTACGAGGTCCCATTCTACCCGTTCACGCCGATTCTCGGGATGCTCACGTCGTTCGCGCTCATCGCGTTCATCAGCCAACTCATCGTCGCGCTGAGCTTCGCGCTGGTCGCCGGCGCCGTGCTCTGGTACTTCGTCTACGCGCGCTCGCGGACCGAGAAGCAGGGCATTCTCGGACAGTACGTCCTCTCACGGGCCGAGGAGATGCCCGAAACGGCCGTCGCGGCCGCCAGCAGCGTCCAGCCGGACGGCGGTCAGTACCGCGTCGTCGTCCCGCTCGCGAACCCGGAGACCGAGAAGGAACTCATCTCGCTGGCTGCGACCGCCGCGAAGGCCAACGACGGCCGCGTCATCGCCGTCCACGTCGTCCAGGTGCCCGACCAGACGAGCCTGCAGTACGGGGCCGACCACGTCGAGCAACTGGACGCGAACAGCGAGGAACTGCTCGCGAAGGCGAGGGCCGACGCGGAGGACTTCGGCGTCCCCGTCGAGACCCACACCATCCTCTCGCACCGCTCGTTCGAAGAACTGTTCGACGCCGCCCGGAGTCACGACGCCGACATGCTCATGATGGGGTGGGGAGAGGACAGCCACGGGTCGCCGGGCCGCGCGGAGTCCGGAATGGCCGAACTCGCCGGCGACCTGCCGTGTGACGTGCTCGTGATGAAGGACCGCGGGTTCGACCCGTCCCGGATCGTCCTCCCGACGGCCGGCGGCCCCGACTCCGAACTGGGCGCCGCCATCGCGCGGTACCTCCGCGACCAGTACGGCAGCGAGGTGACGCTGCTCCACGTCGCGGACGACCTCGACGAGGGCAGTGCCTTCCTCGACGACTGGGCCGCCGATCAGGGCCTGCTGGACGCCCAGCAGCGCGTGGAGACGGGTGACGTCGAGACCGCCATCGAGACCGCCGCCGAGGACGCCACGATGCTCGTCGTCGGTGCGACGGAACGCGGTCTGCTCGGGCGTCTCGTCAGCGGCTCGCTGGTCCTCGACGTGGTCGACGACGTGGACTGCTCGGTCGTGCTCGCGGAGAAACAGCGCACCCGGTCACTCACCGAACGGCTGTTCGGCTGAGTCGCCGCGGCCCGTCGCCCCGGCCGACCGCTACGACTGCCAGTACGACCCAGTGAACAGCACGAGCACCGGCAGTATCTCGAGGCGGCCGACCCACATCAGCCCGACCATCAGCAGCTTCGACGAGTTGGGGAACGGGAGGTAGCTGTTCATCGGGCCGACGATGCCGAACCCCGGACCGACGTTGCCGAGGGTCGCGGCGACTGCGCTCATCGCCTCGAAGCCCGTCACCGTCTCCTGGATGCGTCCGGCGTCGATAGCCACGAACACCGTGCCGAAGACGAACAGCGAGAAGTAGACCGCCGTGAACGCGTAGATGCCGCGGACGCCGCGTTCGTCGAGCGCCTGGCCGGCCAGCCGGAGGGGCTGGACGGCGTCCGGGTGGACGGTGACGAACAGCTCCCGCTTGAGCGACTTCAGGATGACCAGCCAGCGCACCATCTTCACCGCACCGCCCGTGCTCCCCGCGCTCCCGCCGAGGAAGAGGGCCACGAACAGCACCATCTTCCCCGGCTGGCTCCACTGGTTGAAGTCCATGCTCGCGTACCCAGTCGTGGTGACGATGGAGGCTGCCTGGAACGCGGCGTGACGGAGCGCATCCTCCGCGTTCCCCGCGACCGGCGCGACGGCGTCCCCGAGACCGAGCGCCGGCCCCGTGAACAGGATTGCCGCGAGCAGTGCGGTCAGTGTCCCGACGACGCCGACGTAGAACCGGAACTCCGCGTCCTCGAACAGTTCCTGGGTGTCCCCCTGGATGACGTGCCAGAACAGCGCGAAGTTCGTCCCCGCCGCGACCATGAACGGCACGATGAGCCACTGGACGGCCGCCGAGAACGCCTCGATGGAGCGCGCCTCCGGGCTGAACCCGCCGGTGGCCATCGTCGTCAGCCCGTGGGCGATTGCGTTGTACACCCCCATGTTCGGCGCGAAGCCGCCGACGTGGAGGCCGTACAGCAGGACGATTTCCAGTGCGGTGATGCCGGCGTACGCGAGCCAGAGCACCCGCGCCGTCTCCGCGATGTGGGGCGTGAGCTTCTGGATGCCGGGGCCGGGGACCTCTGCGTCCATCAGCTGTGCGCCGCCGACCGAGAGCTCCGGGAGGATGGCGACGGCGAGCACGACGATACCCATCCCACCGAGCCACTGGGTGAGCTGTCGCCACAGCAGCACCGAGTGGGAGTGCGTCTCGAAGGAGATGGAGCCCAGCACGGTCGCTCCCGTGGTCGTGAATCCGCTCATCGACTCGAAGACGGCGTTGACCGGGTTCGCGAGCGTCGACCCAGGGGCGGTCGCCGGCAGGACGCCGGGGACGCCGTGTGCAGCGAGCAGGTAGGGGACGGCGCCGACGATGCTCACCGCGAGCCACGTCACCGCCACCATCAGGAACCCCTCTCGGGCGCGCATCTCCTCTGGGTCGCCGAGGGATTCGAGGGCCACCCCCGCGGTGAACGCGACGACGATGGTCGCGCCGAAGGCCGCGATGCCGCCGTCCCCGTAGTAGAGGGCGACGACTAGCGGGGCCACGAGCGGCACCGAGAGCCACTTCACGACTGTCCCCACGAGCGCGAGGCTCGCCCGCCAGTCCACCCGTACCTTCATAGCTTCGCCGTAACTTCCTCGATGGCGTCGGCGCGCACGAACGCGACCACGTGGTCGCCCACGTGGACGACCGTGTCACCGCGCGGGGTGACGTAGTCGTCACCGCGCGTGATGGCGCCGATGACGACGCCGTCGGGGAGGTCGGCGGCCACGTCTCGGATGGCGCGGTCGGCGAGCACGCTCTGCTCGTCGACCTGGATCTCCAGCACTTCCGCGCCGCCGGGTTCGATGATGGCGACGTTCTCGGCACGGCGCTCGCGCGTGAACCGCGTGATCTCTTCGGCCGTGACCTGCCGCGGGTTGACGGCCACGTCGACGCCGACCGTCTCGAAGAGGTCGACGTAGCGGGCCTGTTCGACGACCGCGATGGCCCGCGTCGCGCCGACGCGCTTCGCGATGAGCGCCGCCAGCAGCGACCGCTCGTCGCTGCCGAGGGTGGCGACCACCACGTCCGCGTTCTGCACGTGTTCGCGCGTGAGGAACTCGGGGTCGGTGCCGTCGTGGGAGAGGATGGTCGCCGCCGGAATGCGTTCGGCGAGTTCCCGCGCTCGGTCCTGGTCGACCTCGATGATGCGCGGCTTGATGCCCCGCTCGACGAGGAGTTCGGCGGTCAGTTCGCCGGTCGTGCTCCCGCCGACGATGACCACGTCCTTGATGTCGTCGGCAGCCTCAACGGGGTTGATCGCCCCCGAGAACTCCCGGACCGCCTCCGGACGCCCGATGACGACGACGCGGGCGTCACCGTCGATGACGGTGTCTCCGCGGGGTATCACGGCGGCGTTGGCGGACTCCGGGATGACCGCGACGAACGTCAGTTCGTCGAACTCGTCGGCCTCGGCGATGGTCTGGCCCGCGAGCGGACTGTCGAGGGGCACCTCGAACTCCGCCATCTCCACGTGGCCGCCGGCGAACGGGTCGACGTCGCGGGCGGTCGGGAGACCGACGATGCGGACGATGGCCTCCGCCGCCAGCAGGTCCGTACACACCATGAAGTCGACGCCGAACGCGCCACGGTGGTTCCGCCACGTGTCGAGGTAGGTGGTGTTCTTGACGCGCGCGATGGTGAACGCGTCGCTGACGGTGTTGACGGTACCACACGTCGCGAGGTTCGTCTCGTCGTCGTCGGTGCTCGCGATGACGATGTCGGCGCGCTCGACTTCGGCCTCCAGGAGCACCTCGAGGTCGGTGCCGTCCCCGGTGACCGCGAGCACGTCGTGGGAATAGGTCATCGCCTCGACGCGCTCGGGGTCGACGTCGACGACGACGACCTCGTGTCCGTCGGCCAGGCTGTTCGCGATACTCGACCCGACTTCGCCGGCACCCACGATGAGGATGCGCATTCAGGCTGCGCCCCCGGTTAGCATGTTCAGTTGGTGGAACCTCCGTCCCAATAGGGCTTCGGAACCGACTACAACGTTTATTGTCCCGCGCCATACAGTGTGAGAGAATGACACGAGGTTCGGGCGCTCCAGTCCACCTCCTCCTCGTCGAGGACGACGAGTCGATGGCCGACCTGACGGCCACGTACCTCGAGCGGGAGGCCGAGGAGTTCGACGTGACGACGCGGCCGGCAGCGGAACCCGCCCTCGAGTTCCTCGAGACGGCGACGGTCGACTGCGTCGTCTCCGACCACGACATGCCGGGGATGGACGGCCTGGAGTTCCTGGCCGCCGTCCGGGAACGGGACCCGGAACTCCCGTTCGTGCTGTTCACGGGGAAGGGAAGCGAGGAGATCGCCAGCGACGCCATCTCCGCTGGGGTCACCGACTACCTCCAGAAGGCCAGCGGCACCGACCAGTACGCCGTCCTCGCCAACCGGTTGCGCAACGCCGTCGAGAAGCGGCGCTCGAAGCAGGCGCTCCGCGAGGAGAAACACCTCCTCGAGCAGGTGCTGACGACCACGCCCGGCTCTGTCGTCTTCCAGCCGGACGGCAGCGTCGCGTCGGCGACGGACCGCGCGAAGGCGACCCTCGGCCTCGCGGACGCGGACCTCCCGACCACCCCCGAGTGGACCTTCGAGACCCTCGACGGCGAGCCGATTCCCGAGCGCGACCACCCCGCCAGGCGGGTGGCGCGCTCGGGCCAGTCGCTCCACGGCGAACGCCTCGCCATCGAGTGGCCGGACGGCTGGCGGAAGTACCTCGTGATGCACTGTGCGCCGCTGTTCGGCGACGACGGCCAGGTCGACCGGGTCGTCGCCTCGTTCACGGACATCACCGACCGCGTGAAACACGAACAGGAGATCGAGCGCGTCCAGACCATCGTGCAGGCGGTCGGTGACGCCGTCTACACGCTCGACGAGGAGGGCGTGTTCACGTTCGTCAACGACGCCTTCGAGGAGTTGACGGGCCACGACCGCGACGACCTCGTCGGCGAGCACTGTTCGGTCGTGATGTCCGACGAGGACATCGAGGCCGGCGAGGCGATCATCCGGGACCTCCTGGAGGGCGACGACGAGGCGGGAATCACCGAGATGAGCGGCGAGAACTGGGCCGACCACGTCGAGAGCGTCGAGGTCCACATCGCGTTGCTCCCCTTCGACGTCGAGTTCCAGGGGACCGTGGGCGTCGTTCGCGACGTCACCGAGCGCAAGCGCCGCGAGCGCAAACTCCGGGAGAGCGAGGAGAAGTACGCGACGGTCGTCGAGGAAGCCAACGACGGCGTCATCATCGCCCAGGACGAGCGACTGCAGTTCGCCAACTCTCGGGCCGCCGAGATTCTCGACGCCGACCCGGAGTCCGTCGAGGGGACGCCCATCGCGGACGTCGTGGCACCTAATCACCGCGAAACGGTGGTCGAGCGATTCGAACGTCGCATCGAGGGCGAAGGCGTCGAGAAGCGCTACGAGTTCGACGCGCTGAGCGTGACCGGCGAACGCGTCCCCATCGAGTTCACCCCATCGACCATCACGTACGAGGGCGAACCGGCGGTGCTCGCCGTCTGCCGCGACGTCAGTGACCGCCGACAGCACGACCGGGAGCGGCGCCAGTACGAGACCATCGTCGAGACGGCGCCCGACGGCGTCTTCATCGTCGACGAGGCTGCGAACTACGTGAGCGGCAACGCGCAGGTCGCCAGCCTCACCGGCTACTCGCAGTCGGAACTGGAGTCGATGAGCGTCCCCGACATGGTCGCGGACGGCGTCTTCGACCCGGAGGTCATCCCGCGCTACGAGGAGACGGTCAGCGGACTGCTCTCCACGACGGGCGACGCCAAGGACAAGTTCGAGTTCCACGCGTACCCGAAGGACACCGACGAGTCCCGCATCGTGGAGTGCCACCTCGCGCTCCGGCCGTTCGACGAGGAGTTCCGGGGCACCATCGGCGTGCTCCGTGACGTCACCGAGCGCAACCGCCGCGAGCGGAAACTGGAGGCCCGCAACGAACGGCTCAACGAGTTCGCGAGCGTCGTCAGCCACGACCTCCGGAGCCCGCTCAACGTCGCCACCGGGTGGCTCGACCAGTACCGACAGCACGAGGAGGAATCGGCGCTCGACCGCGTCGAGGGCTCGCTCGACCGCATGGACGAGATTCTCGAGGAACTGCTCGCGCTCGCCCGCGACGGCACGGACGGCCGCGAGACGGAGACGGTGCCGCTGCAGGTCGCGGCCGTCGCCGCATGGGACTCTGTCGACACGGGCGAGGCCCACCTCGGCCTCGACCTGGAGGACGTGACCGTACAGGCCGTCCGCGGCCGCCTCCAGGAGCTGTTCGAGAACCTGTTCCGCAACGCGGTCGACCACGGCTCCCCGCCGGTCGCCCAGGCGCAACTCGACGGCTCCATCGCCGAGGAGGAGACTGCAGTCCAGATCCGGGTCTGCCCCCTAGAGGACCGCGCGGGCTTCTTCGTGGAGGACGACGGGCCGGGCATCCCCGCGGACGACCACGAGGACGTCTTCGAGATGGGCTACACTACCGCCGCGGACGGCACGGGCTTCGGGCTCGCCATTGTCGAGAACATCGCGGAGAACCACGGCTGGTCGGTGACGCTCGCGGAGAGCGGGAACGGCGGCGCGCGCTTCGAGTTCGAGACCGGCGGGGGCTGACGCACCGGCGGCCCACCGACGGCCGGGCCGTGGTCAGGCCCCGTCCGTGACGATACCGGCGACCGTCCCTACCCGGATAGTTTAGGCTATCGTAAACGGTGTACGTGGGTTACGATTCCACTGTCCGGTCGTGTCGTCGACCAAAAATGTGGAACGCGCGGTACCGCCTGTTAGTCGCCGCCGCCGAACATCTCGCGCATCATCGGGTGCATCTCCATCATCTGCTCTTCAGCGATCTCCTCGTACAGCTTGTACGTGATAGAGATCGTCAGCAGCAGGCCCGTCCCGGTGACGTTCCCGATGGTGCCGAGCATGTTCGCCATGACGGCGAGCAGGCCGACGAGGGCACCGCCGATGACGGTGACCTGCGGGATGTACCGCTCGAGGACCTTCTCGATGACGCCGAGGTTCTTCCGGAAGCCCGGAATCTGCATCCCGGAGTTCTGGATCTGCTTGGCGGTCGCCTTGGGGCCCATGTCGGCGGTCTCCACCCAGAAGATGGCGAAGATGCCGCCGCCGATGACCATGAACGTGAGGTCGACGGCGATGCGGATCATCACCTGCCACGGCTCGGCCGTGGAGGCTGCGGTCCACCACATCCAGGCGTCGGGGTTGTAGATGGGCGCGAAGTAGTAAAACAGGCCACTGACTGGCTGTCCCTCCACGTAGACGCCCGCCCAGGTGGGGAGGTTCACCGTGGAGTTGAGGATCTGCCCGAGGAACTGGATGTTCGCCTGCAGCGCGCGAACGAGGATCATGGGCAGGACGCTCGCGTAGATGAGCTTCACCGGGAAGCGGCCCCGGGCGCCCTTCACGCGGGCGTGGCTGAGCGGAATCTCGACGCGCACGCTCTCGGCGTACACGACGACCACGTAGATGAGAACCGTCGTGATGACGCCGAGGATGCCCGCCTGCATCAACACGAACGAGAGGCCGTCAGTCGTCAGCAGCGGCGGGATGTTCGAGACGTTGCCCACCGCGATGTCGAACCACGTGGGGATGAGCCCCTGGTTGCCGACGCCACCCTCCCAGAAGAAGAGGCCGCCGACGAGGCTCTGGCTCACGTTGGCCACGATGAAGAGGCCGATACCTGAGCCGACGCCCCACTTCGAGATGACCTCGTCCATGAACAGCAGCAGGACGCCACCCGCCGCGATCTGGGCGAAGATGAGCGCCCGGACGCCGAACAGACCGACGCCGAGGCTCTGGGCGAGCTGCGCGCTCGGCTGGAGGAAGTTCCCGAGGAACACCATCGGCAGTCCCGTCAGGAACACCATCACGACCACCAGGAACTTCTGGAGCCCCTGGTAGATGGCCTGGTCACGCGGGTCGTCCGTGTCCAGTCCGAGCAGGTTCGCACCGCCCAGCAGCTGCAGGACGATGCTCGCCGTGACGATGGGCCCGATGCCCAGCTGGAGCACCGTCCCCTGACCGCCGGCGAGTAGACTCCGGAACTGTCCGAAGAAGTCCTCGCCGCCGGCCTGGAGGCCCCACAGCGAGACGTTCGTCAGGAAGAAGTACAGGACGAGGACGCCGGCCGTCCAGTACATCTTCCGACGGAACGGAACGTGCCCCTCCGGACGCTGCACTGCGGGCATCCGCGTGAGGACCGGCGCAGCAGACTCCTTCCATCCCATGGGTTACTCCTCGTTGTCTTCCGCTCCGCGCTCGGAGACGACGGCGTCGCCGCCCTCACTCTCGATGAGTTCGACGGCGCCCGCGGAGAACGCGTCCGCCGTCACCTCGAGCTGTTCGTACATCTGTCCACCGCCGAGCACCTTCACAACGTCGGCCTCCCAGCCGTCTTCGGCGACGTCCCGGGCGTCGACGCGGTAGCCGAACTCCGTCTCCTCGGCGACCCCGTCGGCCGCGAGCAGTGCGATGTCCTCGTCGAGCTTCTGGACGGACACCTCGGCGACGTCCCGGTCGGTCTTCTCCGGGCGCTTGAAGCCGCTCTTGCCGACGTCCTCGTAGTTGTGTTGCTCGTGTTTCTTGCGACCCGCACGCCCACGGCCGCCGCGATTGCCGGCGCCCCGGCGGTTCTTGTGGGTGCCGCCGCCGTGCGTCCGAGAGCCGCGTTGTCGTCGTTTCTTGCTAGTCATGGTTAGCGCATGTCGGTGAGGAGGTCGTCGATCTCCTCGGTCGTGTGCTTTCCGAGCTGGCCGCCGTCGCTGACCGGCTGCTTGATGCCGTCGTGCCCGCCACGCGGCGGGTGCAGTCGGAGGGCGGGCGCGAACCCGGCCTCTCGCAGCGTCGTCTCCTCGTCGAGGAGCGCGCGTGCGAGGTCGTCGACGTCGTCGTAGTCGGTGTTCTCTGCGACCCACTCGTCGTCGGTGTCGGCGCTCCCCTCGAGGGGTTCGCCGCGCCGACTGAGGAGCGAGGCGAGCACGTCGTGGCTCGGTTCGCCGAACGCCACGAAGTCGTTGACCTTCGCGACCATCCCGTCGTACGTCTCCGTCTCGGGGACGAGCGCGCAGTGGTTGACGCTGTGGATGTTCAGCATCTCCAGCGTGTCGACGACGTCGCCGCTCATGTTGACGTCACCGCGGACCTGGACGACCGCCCGCATCACTCGATCACCTCTCGCTGCTCGCGGGCGTGTTCGGGCACGCGGGCCTCGGCGGTGTTGCGGAGCGCGTTGAACGTCGCCTTCGCGAAGTTCACCGTGGTCCGGGTCTTCCCCGAGGAGCGCGTCCAGATGTCGTCGATGCCCGCGAGTTCGAGCACGTGTCGGACCGTCTCGCCGCCCGCGAGGCCGAGGCCGCGCGGGGCGGGAATCAGTTCTACCTCGACGCTGCCCGCCTTGCCGGTCGTGCGGAGCGCGACGGTGTGGGGTCGCCCACAGCCACACTCCCACGACCCGCAGCCGCGCGAGACGTCGATGATGTTGAGTTTCGCGACCTCGATCGCCTTCTGGATGGCGCCGCCGACCTGGTCGTCGCGACCTTCGGCGTAGCCGACGAAGCCGTCACGGTTACCGATGACGACCACGCAGCGGAACTTCACTCGGCGGCCGGAGTCCGTCATGCGCTGGACCATGTTGATGTCCAGCACTTCGTCGTCGAGCCCCGGAATGAGGTTGTCGACGATCTCCGGCTCCTTGAGCGGGAGCCCGCTGTTGAGGGCGGCGGACATGTCCTCTATCTCGCCGTCCTGGACGAGGCGACCCAGGCGCGTCTTCGGTTCCCAGGTGTCGTTGTAGCCCATGTGTTAGTCCTCCTGAATGGCTTCCCGCACTTCGTCGAAGTGCTCGGGAAGCTCTGTTGCGTCGAAGTCGCCGCCGTACAGCGGCTCGTCGAGTGACTCTGCGTAGTCGGCGATGTGTTCGCCGCGCGTGCGCGACCAGTCCGCGAGGACCGAGTCGTTGTGCGGGATCTCCAGGCCGGCGTCTATCGCGCCCTCCTGGATCGCGAACACTTTCGAGCCGGGGGTCGCGGTGTTGAGGCCGATGTCGAGTACGCCCTCATCCGCGCCGGCTTCACGAGCGCGCGTCCCAGCGAGCAGCCCCGTGAGGTACGCGGCCGGGAGGTTGCCCGTCGGGGCGTCCCAGCCGTACTCCTCGAGGTCACTGGAGTGTGCGCTCGCGATCGTCTCGTCGCCGTCGGGTCCGGTCGCGACCAGCTGCGCCGTGACGTGCTTGTTGCTCTTCCGAGCAACGAGCCGAGGTTTCCCTGACTTCAGGAGGCGCAACCTCTGGTGGTAGTCGGTCCGGACCTCGCGGCGTCGCCGCATCGGCACTTTGTAGCGTGGTCCTGTTGCCATTAGATCTCACCGTAGTTGTCTTCGATGTAGTTCTTGAGGCGTCGGACGCTGTCGAACTCGCCACCGTTGGCCATGTTGTACAGCTCGCGGTACTCGCTCGCGGTGAGGGTACCGTCGTCGCGGAGTTCCCGTAGCGTCCGTCGCTGCGCGCGGATGCGGTCCTGGTAGGCCTCCTTGTCGTTCTGCCGGGCGCCCTGCTTGCCCTTCCGGGTGCCGGGGCCCTTGCGGTGGCCGTAGGACCGCTTCTTGTCGCGTTCGCGTGCGCGACCGCGGGAGTTCCCGCGCTTGGTCTCTGCCTGTATCGTGCCCTCTTCGACGAGCTCGCGGATGTCCGCTCGGGTGATGGCCTCCGCGATGTCGCCCTGGGCCTCGGGGTCGAACCAGACGCGGCCCTTGCCGACGTCGAGGACGTCCGCTGCGAGCCGCTTCTGTGCGCTCAGATCACTCATTGTCTACCTCCACTTCGACGTAGGTCGGATTCAGGACGCGGATGCCCGCCTCCTCCGCCTGCTCCTCGATGCGTTCGCGCTTGCGTGCGCCAACCTTCGAGGCGATGCGGGCCGCTTCCGTGTCCGGGTCGATGCCGTCGAGGTCGTCCGCGTTGTGCACGCGAACCTCCTCGAAGCCGCTCGGGTGCTTGCCCCGAACCGCCTTCGGCGTGCGGAAGCCGGACTCGACCGTGTCGCCCTTGCCCTTGATGCCGCGGCGCTGCTTCGACAGCTGGCCGCGCGGGCGGCGCCACGACGACGGCGTCCGCTTCTTCTTGTGGTAGTCCTGGCGGTTGAACTGCGGCTTTCCCTCGCGGCGTCGCTTGTCGAGGAGTCGCTGCTCGTCGTCGCTCAGGTTCGGCGTCTTGGTCGCGAGGCCGCGGGGACGGAGCTCCGTCTCCACGTCCTCGTCGTCGGTCTCCTCGGTCTCCTCGGGTTCGGCCTCCTCGACCTCCGCCTCGGTCTCCTCTTCGACCTCGAGACCGCCGACGTCGGCCTTCACGCGCGCTGCGAGCGCGTTGCCGATGCCCTCGACCTCTGCGAGTTCGCTCTGGCTCGCCGCCTTCACGTCCTCGACGGAGTCGTAGCCGGCCTCCTGGAGCGCCTCGGCCTTCGACGGGCCGACACCCGAGATGTCCTCGAGTGACTCCGGCGCGTCGTCGTTGGTGGTGTCTTCGTCTGCCATCTATCAGGCACCTCCCTTGGTGGGTTTCTCGACGATGTACACGCCGTCCTGGAACACGCGGCTGTCCTTGTCGGTGACGCGCGTGAGCTGTTCGATGTCGGCCGCCGTCTGGCCGACGTCCTCGATACTCGGACCGTTGAGGGTCACTTCCTCGCCGTCCACGGAGACCTGCGTGTCGCCGCGGATGGGGGCGCGTCGGGGCGCCTTCTCGCCGAGGAAGTTCTGGATGACGATCTCGTCGTCCTCCGCTTCGACCTGCATCGGGAAGTGAGAGTAGTGGACCTGCAGTCGGTACTCCCAGCCTTCGGTGACGCCGTGGAGCATGTTCTCCACGTGGCTCTCGAAGGTCCCGACGGTGGACATCGTCTTGGCGTCCTCAGCGTCGCTGGCGATGACGACAGCGCCGTCCTCGACGGAGACGCTGACGTCAGGATACCAGAGGCGCCGCGACACGGACCCCTCGGGGCCCTCGACGGAGAGGTCGAGGTGGTCGACCTCCGCCGTCACGTCGTCCGGAATTTCGATTTCGACTCGTGCCATTGTTAGTATACGTACGCGATAACCTGGCCACCGACGCCCTCTTCGCGGGCGTCGTAGTGGCTCATGATACCGTGGCTCGTCGTCACGACGAGCGAACCGTAGTCTCGAGCGGGGAGGTATCGCTTCTCCCACTGCTCGAACTCTTCGGCACCCACGGAGTACCGCGGGTTCACGGGGCCACACTCGTTGATGGCACCTTTTAGTTCGACCTCGAATCGACCAGCCTTCCCGTCGTCGACGAACTCGAAGCCGTCGATGTACCCGCGGTCGTAGAAGACCTCGAGGACGGAGCCGACCATGTTCGAGGCGGGCTCTACCGTGTGTTTGAGATGCCCGACGCTCTCGGCGTTGTCGAGGCCGGAGAGTGCGTCGGACAGGGGGTCGTTTGCCGTCATTGTTAGCTGTACTTCTTGAAGCCCATCGAGCGGGCAATCTCGCGGAAGCACTGTCGACACAGCCAGATGTCGTACTTGCCGACGAGGCCCTGATTGCGGCCACAGCGTCGGCACTCGTGTGTCTGGCCCGTCTCTGTTGCTTCGTCCGTCTCGCTCATTCGTTGACCTCCACGTCGAAGTTGGATTCGAGGTACGCGACCGCGTCCTCGGGGTCGAGTCGGTGGTTCGAGGGAATCTGCCGGGAGACCTGGTCGCGCTTGGCGACCCGGTAGCCCGGGCGCACGAGGTTGACGGTGACGTCAAGCCCGTAGATTCCGATGTTCGGGTCGTACTCCTGGCTCGGGAACTCCGTGTGCTCGTCGATGCCGAAGCTCACGTTGCCGGTGTCGTCGAACTGGCGCTTGGCCAGGTCGGCGGCCGGGAGCGCGCGGTCGAGGAAGTCGTTGGCGTCCTCGCCGCGGAGCGTGACCTTCGTACCGATCGGGTCACCCTCGCGGATGCCGAACTCGGGTTCCGTCCGCTTCGCCGTCGTGCGGACCGTCTCCTGGTTCGTGATCTCGTAGAGGATGTCCTCGGCGTTCTGGAGGTCGACCCCACCGCGGCCGACGCCCATGTGGGCGACGACCTTCTCGATGCGCGGTTCGCGCATCTCGTGGAACTCGGCCTCTGTCTCGCTCTCGCTCATTCCTCGTCACCTCCGACGAAGTTCTCGTCGATGACGACGACGTACTCCTCGACGGTCTCGAAGGCGTCCTCCTCGGTCTCCACGCGGACCGTGTTCTCCGCGCTGCCGGGCTGGACGGTGATATCCTCGACCGTACCGATCTCGCCCGCGTGCTGGCCGGCGACGGCGGTGACGAGCGCGCCCTCCTCGTATTCGAAGTGGGCGACAATCTCGTTGGTCTCGTTCTCAACGACGACGGAGTCGCTCCCGCTGTAGGAGTCGTCCTCGACCAGCAGGTTCGTGCCGTCGTGGAAGTTGAGCTGAGTCTGACCGCCGGAGACGGTCGTCTTGTCTTCGACCTTGTTCAGTTTGCTGTCCGCCGCGTCCGCTTCGATCGGCGTGAGTCCGAGGCGGCCGCCCTCGTCCGGGAAGACCCGGTAGTACTCGTCGCGCGCGGGGAACGCCAGGATGTCGAACATCCCGATGGGGCGCTTGACGTCGCCGACAGACGCACCGTTGACGAGCACGCCGTCAGTGTTGATGGCGTACTGCGCCTCGCTGGTGTCGTCGACGTAGCCCAGGACGTCCCGGAGCACGACGACGAGCGGAACGCCCGACTCGCCGTGCGGACCGGCCCCGGCCTTCGCGGTGAACGTCTCCGTCTTCCGCTCGACGGGCCAGGACTTCGGTACCGAGAGTCGCTTCTGGTGGTTCGTCATTCGTTGTCACCTTCCAGTCGCTCGGCGCGCACGTCGTCTTCGAGGTCGAGGTCGGTGACGCGGAGGTTGCTCGCGTCCATCGCGCGAGGCACTTCCTCGCCGTCCGCCTTCTCGACGGTGACGTCCTCGACGGACACCGACGCGTCGCGGAGGTCGACGTCGATGACCTCGCCCTCCTCGCCGGCGTAGTCGCCACGCATCACTTCGACGGTGTCGCCGACGTTGACGCGGACGCGACGCTGTCCGTACTCCTCGCGGAGGTCCTCGGAGAGGTGCGCCCGCACCTGCTTGTGACGCTCGTGCAGCGACGCGCGCTCCGTGCGGTTTCGCTGTTTGTGTGGTTGTTTGGTCATTGTCTATACGATCATCGTCGCGGTACTCGCGATGGTACCGTACCGTTCCGCCACTTCGCGCGAGATGGGACCTTTGATCTCGGTCCCGCGAGGCTCGCCGAGGTCGTCGATGATGACCGCGGCGTTGTCCTCGAACTTCACGCGCGTCCCGTCCGGTCGACGGATGGCCTTGCGCTGGCGAACGACGACGGCTTCGAGCACCTGACGGCGCATCTCCGGCGTCCCTTTGGTCACCGAGACGGTGATGGTGTCGCCCAGCCCGGCCTTCGGGTGGCGGTTCTTCGTTCCCTGGTACCCTGACACGCTCGTGATCTTGAGTTCGCGGGCGCCGGTGTTGTCGGCGCACTTGATGAGCGAACCCTTCTCCAGTCCCTGCGTGACGTCGGCCTTGATGGCTTCCATCAGGCGTCACCTCCGTCGGTGACTTCCACGACTACGTGGGACTTCGTTTTCGAGAGCGGTCGGGTCTCTGCGATGCTGACCGTGTCGCCGTCTGCGATGTCGAAGCACTCCGGCGCGTGTGCCGGCACTCGGGACCGCCGTTTCATGTAGCGGTCGTACTTCGGCACGAATACGTCGTATTCGCGCTCGACGACGATGGTCTTATCCATGTCTGTGGAGGCCACTTCGCCTTCGAGAACCTGCCCTCGCACGGAAAGACTCCCGTGGAAGGGGCAGTTCTCGTCGGTGCACGTGCCCTCCGGTTCTGTTACGTTCAGTCCTATCGCCATTTCGAATCAACTCCTCGTTCGGAGCGTAACGCTGGTCGTGAGAGCAACGCGACCCCATCCACCGTAACGTAGGCCACGCCCTCGCCAGTGGTTTGGCTCTCGCCACCTGCAGGTTTGGACGCGGTCCCGGTCGCCTTGGCGGCGACCGCAGCTTCATCTGTGAGTCGGAACGTGAATCTGGCTCCCCGCTTGGGAACCTGTTTGACACCCGAGTCGTCACCACCGGACTCCACTTGCTCGCGGCTCTCGCCGTCTTCTCGCGGGCCTCGCCCGCTCGAACGGTCCGAGGGACATCGTCCCTCGCTACTCGCCAGTTCGGTCGAGCGTGGCTCGACCAGGAGCGTGCGCATCGTCTCGCGGACGACGCGCCCCTCGATGCCGACCCGCGAGGGGTCGGTCGACTCCTCGACCCGCACGTGCAGGCCGACGAGTTCGTGTCGCGGCAGCGTCTCGGGTGTCACGTTCATCTTAGCTCTCGGTCTCGTCTAGGTCGCCTTCCTCGCGCTGGATCGTCTTGATCCGCGCGACGGTGCGGCGAAGCTCGCTGATGCGGCCCGGGTTGTCCGGGGCGCCGCCGGCCGCCTTCACGGCCTTCGCGTTCAGCAGCTCCGTCTCGATCTCCTCGAGTTCCGCCTCGCGCTCTGCGGGCGTCATGTCGCGGATCTCCTGGGTGTGGAGAATCGCCATTACTCCTCACCCTCCTCGTCGTCTTCGGCGTCGGCCTCGGCTTCGTCGGCCTCGGCCTCGTCCGCTTCTTCCATCTCGTCGATGAGCGCCTCGGCGGTCTCCTCGGCGGACTCGTCGACGTCGTCGAACTCCTCGTCGGCCTCGACGTCGGCGGCGAGTTCGTCGAGTTCTTCCTCGACGTCCCCGTCGGCGTCGGCGTCGACGTCCTCTTCGACGATCTCCTCGACGGCGGCCTCGGCGTCGGCGTCCGTCGTGGCGGCGTCCTCGGACTCCTCGCCCTCGCCGTCCTCGACGTCTGCCTCGCCTTCGCCCTCGAGGAGGTCCTCGAGTTCCTCGTCGGCTTCCGCTTCGTCGACGACGAGGTCCTCGATGTCGGCCTCCTCCTGGATCTCGAAGTCGTCGGGGAGCTTCGCGTTCGGCGGGATGATCTTCACGCTGACACCGATGGTGCCGAGCTTCATCACCGCGACGCCCTTGCCGTGGTCGACGATCTCCTCTGCGGGTTCGCCGTTGTGCTTGATGTAGCCGCGGTTGAACTTCTCGACGCGGCCGCGGTTGCCGGTGACCTTCCCGCTCAGGACGATCTCGGCGCCCAGCGCGCCGGCCTCCATGATGCGGTCGATGGTCGTGTGTCCGGCCTTCCGGAAGTACCAGCCGCGCTCGAGCGCGTTCGCGAGGCGGTCCGCGACGATCTGTGCGTTGAGGTCCGGTTCGTCGACCTCCTGCACGTCGATCTGCGGGTCCTCGAGGTCGAATCGCTCCTCGAGCTGGGTGGTGATCTTCCGGATGTTCTTCCCGCCCTTGCCGATGACCATCCCGGGCTTCTCGGCCTTCAGGACGATCTGCATACCCATCGGCGTCGGGGCGAGCTCCATGCCGCCGTAGCCGGCGCGAGCCAGCTCGGTAGCGAAGAACTCGTCGATCTGGGAGCGCTGGAGGCCCTGCTCGATGAACTGCATCTCGTCGGCCATTACGCGCTCACCTCCTCGGCGTCGGGTTCGGTGACGACGAGTTCGACGTCACAGAGGGTCGTGTTCCACGGGTCCGCCTTCCCCATCGCGCGGGGCTTGCGGCCCTGGCTCTCGTCGACCTTGTGCGGGGCGACGTGCGTGACGACCATCTGGTCGGCGTCGAAGCCCTGCTGGTCGGCGTTGTTCGCCACGTTCGAGAGGAGCTTCAGGAAGTCCTTCGAGGCCTTCTCCGGGTAGCGCCCGGCGTCCCAGCCCTCGATGTCGTTCCGGTGGCCGACGCCGCTGTTGTGCTGCTTGAACGGCACCGACTGCTCCTCGTTGATGACGGCGTCGAGGTACTCTCGTGCGTCGGCGACCGTCCGGCCCTTGATCTCTCGGGCGATGGCTTTGCTGTGCTTCAGGCTGATGGGCCGCTCCCGGAGCATCGCTCTCGCGGATACGTCCGGGTCGGTGTCCACGCTGTAGCTGATTCCCATGGTTTATTTGAGAGGCACGAACTTCGAGGAGCGGGTCGCGCCGATGCCCGCCTGCCCGTGTTCGACCGAGTTCCGGGTCAGCTGGAACTCGCCGAGGTAATGCCCGATCATCTCGGGTTGGACCTCGACGCGCTCGAACTCCTGTCCGCTGTAGACCGCGAACGTCAGGCCGACGAAGTCCGGCAGCACCGGCATGTCGCGCAGGTGGGTCCGGATCGGGTTGTTCGCCGTCTCCTCGGCCGTCGATTCGCGGGCTTCCTCGAGCACCTTCTGGTGCTGGTCGGACAGCCCACGGGTGATGGTTCGCCGCTGCCGTGCGGGGAGCAGTTCCGCGACTTCCTCCAGGCTCATATCCTGCAGCTCGTCGAGGTCGTGACCGCGGTAGGTGAACTCACCCTCGCGGCCGGTTCGGTATTCCGTGCTCATGATTACTCGTTGCCTCCGCGGCCGGTCCGCTTGGAGGCGATGTCGCCGACCTTGCGGCCGGGCGACGCGTTACGCGAGACGCTCTTCGGTCGACCGGGGTGCTGGCGGCCGCCGCCACCGAACGGGTGGTCGACGGCGTTCATCGCCACACCACGCACGATGGGCCACTTCCCGCCGCGGGCTCGCATCTTGTGGTGCTTGTTGCCGGCCTTCACGAACGGCTTCTCCGTCCGCCCGCCACCGGCGACGACGCCGATGGTCGCGCGGCAGTCGGGGGAGAGCCGCTTCATCTCGCCGCTCGGCAGCTGGACGACGGCGGCGTCACGCTCGTGCGTGATGAGGTCGGCGTTGACCCCGCTCGCGCGAGCGAACTTGCCACCGTCGCCGGGGTGGCTCTCGACGTTGCAGACGGGCACGCCCTCGGGAATCTCCGCGAGCGGGAGGGTGTTGCCCTCCTCGATGCTCGCCGAGATGCCGATCTCGATCGTGTCGCCGACTGCGGTGCCCTCGCTGGCGAGGACGAGTCGCTGGTCGTCGTCCTCGAACTGGACGTTCGCGACGGGCGCGCTGCGCGCGGGGTCGTGCTCGATGTCGACGACCTCGCCGACGAGCACGTCCGTGTCCTCGGCCTTGCGGTGCGACAGTTCTGCCTTGTATCGGTGCGACGGTGCGCGGAACGTCGACGTCCCGCGACCACGTCGCTGGCCCTGAATTCTTCGCCCCATCTTCAGAACACCCCGATGCGGGAGGCGACGTCCTGTGCGTCGTCGTCCTCCGAGAGCGTGACTGTCGCTTTCTTCTCGCCCTGCGGCGTTATCTGCGTGTTCACGTTGGTGACGGTCACGTCGTACTGGTCCTGGATAGCGTCACGAATCTCGGGCTTGTGCGCGTCGAGGTCGACGATGAACAGGAGCTTGTTGTCGAAGTCCATCTCGTCCATCGCCTTCTCGGTGACGAGGGGGTAGTCGATGATGCCGCTCATCGGTCGGCCACCTCCTCGAGTGCGCTCTCGGTCCAGAGGGTCAGGCGGCCCGGGTCCGTCCCGGGCGCCAGGTCCTCGGTGTTCACCTCTCGGCCGGTCGCCACGTCGACGCCCGCGAGGTTGCGGGCGGCCTTCGACGGACCGGACTCGCTGGAGGTGACGACGAGCAGGGAGCTGGGCTCGCGGTACTTGCGACCGCGGAGCTTCCCCTGCCCGGCGCGAACCGTCCTGCCCTCGTCCGCGCGTTCGACGTCCGTGTGGACGCCGACGGCCTCGAGGAACTCCACGACCTCCTTCGTCTTCACGAGGTCCTCGAACTCGTCGCTCACGACGAGCGGGAGCTCGGTGTCCTCGTCGAAGCGGTGGCCGCGCTCGGCGACCAGGTCGCCGTCCGTCGTCGCCGCGATGGCGCTCCGGGTGGCGGACTTCCGCTCCTTGTCGTTGAGGTCGAGGGAGTGGTCTTTCTCGGCTTTCGGCGGGTGCGCTGGTCGACCACCGACGGCCTGGGGAACGCGTGCGCCACGGCCGTTCGTCCGGGGGACGTGGGCCATACCGCGTCCGCTACCCTGGGACTCGGCGGAAGTGCGCAGGCCCGCGTACTCGTCGGCGCCTGTCTCCTGTGTTCGGTTGGCCTGCGCGGCGAGCACAGCACGCTTGATCAGGTCTGCGCGGACGGGTTCCGTGAACACGTCCGGCAGGTCGAGCGTGCCTGCGTCGTCGCCGTTCAGGTCGCGTACAGTTGCCTGCATGGTTATCCTTGGTTAGATGCGGTGCTGACGTAGCGCACCTCGGGGTCGAGGCGCGGCGATTCGCTCGGCCGGACGGCCGGGCGGAAGCGCACCAGGCGCTTGTCCGGGCCGGGCACCGACCCCTTCACGAGCGTGTACGAGCCGTCGACTTCGCCGTAGTTCGGGAAGCCGCCGGCGGCGTTCACGTCGTCGCCCTCACCGAAGTCGATGAGGCGCTTGTTGAGTTCGGTGCGCTGGTGGTAGCCGGTCTGTCCGAGCTGCGGAACCGTCGAGCGAACGCGGCTCGGGTTCCACGGGCCGAGGTTACCGATGCGGCGCCGCCAGCCCTGGCGAGCGTGCTTGCCTTTCCGCTTCTGCACGCCCCAGCGCTTGACGGGGCCCTGCGTCCCCTTGCCCTTCGTGACGCCGGCGATGTCCGTGAACTCGCCGGCGCGGAAGACGTCGCCGAACTCGTGGACGCCGCCGTCCTCGAGCAGTTCGGCCGCGAAGTCGGCGCGCTCCTGGAGGGAGCCACCGCCGACGCGCGTCTCCATGATGTCTGGTTCTTTCTTCGGGATGCTCGAGAGGTCGCCGGGGACCGTGTGCGTGATGACACGGATGTCCGCGACGTCTTCGTTCTCCAGCATCTCGGTCAGTTCGTCTGTGTCTCCGCCCGACTGCGGGACGGAGAGCGCGCGGTCGAGGTCCTCGTGGACGTCGTCTGCCCAGACTTCCGTGAGCGGCTTCTTGCCGTACGGCGTGTCTTCGTAGACGCGAACGGCGGCCGCTCGCATCGGGGGCGTTTCGACGACGGTGACGGGCACGGACGTTTCCATACCCTCACTGGGCGAGTTGGCCTTGTCGTCGACGAGGACGACGTGGGTCATGCCGGCCTTGTAACCGGCGAATCCCTGGAGGCCTACCTGCCCGTCGTCTGCGGGCCACGAGTTGAAGCGCGGTACCTCACTCTCCGCGCGCTTGCGGGGACTGAACCCCATCGAACCTTTGCGTGGTCTGTTTGGCTGTGGCATCGTATCACTCCGTGAGCGTCAGGCAGCCGAGGGAGGCGAACAGAGCTTCTTCCGTTCGCACTACCTCGCTCCCCTGCGACGGGATGGTGTTGAGCCAGGCGTCGAATCGCGCGGGTGCGTCGGAGTTGGGGTCGGCGACGGCCTCGCTGACCTCGTCCTCGGTGAGTCCGAGCATGGGCGGAAGCCCACGTTCGGGTGCACCGAAGGCGACTGTCAGTCCGTCCCGGGCGATGCGTTCGACGTACCCCCCGAGGGACGCCGCCGAAAGCGGCGTCCCGTGGCGGGAGGTAGCGATGCGAACGCCCGCGTCGGGGCGGTCGAGGGCGTCCCCGATGGTCGTGCGTTCGACCGAGAACCCCGGGAGGGGTTCGTCGACCAGTTTCGCACGGACCGGTCGTCGCGAAGAGACCCTGATGGTCACGCGCTCCCCCTCCACAACCTCCATACCGGGAGGCTGGTGGAGGGAGATCGGGTGTTGCATGCCGCAATTGACCCGAACGCGCCCTTCAGATCCGACCTGGGTCACGATTCCCTGTCGTAACGACCCAGACCCGCTCGAGTCTGAGCCGGTCCATGACGAGAGACGGAGCGGCGGCAGGACACCGACGTACTCCAGTTCGTCGCGCGTGTCGAAGGCCTCCTTTCGGAGGTATGGTGGCGTCGCGGCGTACCGCAACACCGTTTCGACGAACCCGCCGCCCCACTTCCGCTCGCCGTCTTCGTCGGGGAAGACGACGAGGCGGTCAGCCCGGAACACCGCCGCCGCGCGGGCGACGTAACCGAGTTTGCGAGTTGCCTCGCGTTTGTCCTCGGCTTCCCGGACGAGGGACGACGGCACGAGTACGCTGAGTGTCATGCCGTGTCGCGTCCGTGTCTCGTCACGAGACTGTAGGTTAGATATTGACCTCTCCGTTAAAAGGGTGGCGTTTCCGATGCCGCCCTGTGGCGGTCTCACACCCCGGTTATCGGCCGATTCGTGTGCGAGTGGTTGTCAGTCCTGGTGGTGCAGCGCCGGTCTCCACTCGACGTCGCCGGGGGGCCGTCCGAAACGACTCCACGGCGGCCACGTCTGCGCCTGTTCCCGACTCTCATACTCGTCTGCAAAGAATGGATTTATATACAACCCTGCCGATTGTATGAATGCGAAGAGCGCGCTGGTAGTGTAGTGGTATCACGTGACCTTGCCATGGTCACAACCGGGGTTCAAATCCCCGCCAGCGCACTTATCTACTAACTCTCACCGCTGAGCGCTGCGTGTGGCGCTCAGCCTGAGATTGGCGGCGTGAAGTGCAGGGGATTCGAGCTCGGAACGGGCGACCTCCGGGAGCGACGTTCCGGCGTTCAAATCCCCGCCAGCGCACTTTTTCCGGACAGTCGGTCCCGCAGTCCTCAGTCCACGTTCGCCTCGTCGACGCGGTCCGCGGCGGCGTCGACGCGACTCCCGCCCGTGGCTTCGTCGACGGAGTCGCTGGCGTCGAGTTCGCCGAGGTAGTCGACCATTTCCTCGACGGCGTCGCGCTGTTCGACGGTCTCTTCGGTTATCGCGCCGATATTGGCCTCGATGTCGCCGGCGTTCTCGTTGACGGTGTTCGCGGTCGCCGTGATCTCCTCGATGGAGACTGCCTGGTCGTCGTTGGCTTCTGCGACCTCAGTGATGCCGCTGGCGGCCTCCTCGACGGCGTTCACGACGTCGTCGAGCGCGGCGATGGTGGACTCGAGTTCGGTGCTGGCGTCTCCGACCCTGTCGTTCGTCGCGCGTGTGCTTTCGACCGTCTCGTCGGTCTGCTCGCGGATGGTTGTGATGCGCTCGGAGATGTCGTCGGCGTTCGTCTTCGTCTGCTCGGCGAGTTCCTTCACCTCGTCGGCGACGACAGCGAACCCATCGCCCTCCTCGCCCGCGCGTGCGGCCTCGATGTTGGCGTTGAGTGCGAGGAGATTCGTCTGGTCGGCGATGTCCGCGATGACCTCGACCACCTCGTCTATCTCGTCCATGTGGTCGGCGAGCTCCCCGACCGTGTCGACGAGGTCGTCCGTCGCGGCGAGCACCGCGTCCATCTCGGTCTTCGCGCTCTCGCTGGCTCGCGCGCCGGCGGAGGCGGCCTCCTGGGCCTCGGTCGCGGCGGTCGCCACCTGGTCGGAGGAGGCCGCTACCTCCTCCATGGTGGCGCTGAGGTCCTGCATCTCGTCGGTGATGGCGCGGAGGGACTCGTTCTGCTCGGTGATCTGCTCGTCGGCCTCGATGGCCGAGTCGGCGATGTCCGTTGCCGACACCGAGAGCTCTTCTATCTCGTCGGCGAGCCCAGACACCATCTCCTGGGTGCTGTCCGCGATGGTGTTCACCGCGTCGACGATCTCGAGCACGTCGTCGTCGAGCAGGCCGTTCTCGTCGTAGTCGACGCGAGCGTCGAGGATCCCGTCTTCGAGCGCCCGTGCGGTGTCGCTCACTCCCACGACGAGGTCGCTCATCGCCTCCCGCCGTCGGATGACCTCGGTGTTGTCCTGGACGAGCTGGATGACGCCCTGGAGCACGCCGCCCTGGTAGATGGGGGTGGCGACGGAGTGGACGAACAGCGTCTCGCCGTCGGCGTTCTCGAGTTCCTGTTCTACCTCGTAGGCGCGCTGGTCCCGGCCGCTGCGCTCTGCTCCGAACGTCTCGTCGGCGCGGTCAGGATTGTCGACGACGGCGTTCGCCAGCGTGCGCGTGCGGCCGTCCTGGAAGAACTTCGCGGTGTCGTCGTCGCCCAGGACGGCCTCCCTGTCGATCCCGGTGAGCACCTCCATCTCCCGGTTCCAGCCGAGGACGCGGTGGCTGGTATCGACGATGAACGCGGGCTGAGGGAGCGTGTCGAGGAGGGCGTCCGCCGAGATGTCGATGTCCTCGTCACTCGACGTGCGCCCGCCGAGCGTGTCTGCCTCGGCGTCCCTACCCCCATCCGTGTCGGGTGCGGCTCCCTCGTCGTCGCCAGGAATCTGTTCCATGCAGAGGCCCCGTCTCCGGGAACTCCCCTAAATGCAGGGAAACCCATCTATGTTACCGCGGTTGGCTGGTAGCGGTGCCGTCGTCTTCTCCGTCCTCCTCCTGAAAATCGAGAGGTCGGACTGATGCTACTCTCCGTGACGCCCGTTCAGGTCGACCGGCTACGGTTGAACAGCCGGAACAGCGGGTAGAAGAAGTACAGCCCCGCGAGCCCGATGAGCGCGTAGATGACCCGGGCGACGAGTTCGGCCGCCTCGGGGCGGAAGACGGGGTCGAGTGCCAGCTCGACGACGTTGATGTCCGCGATGCCGATGAGCCCCCAGTTGAGCGCCCCGACGATCAGCAACGCGAAGGTCAACCAGTCGAGCGCCGACGGTCTTGTCGCTAACATACAGGCTGGTCGGCCAGCGCGAGGATTGTTATTCAGAACGTACCCGAACGTGGGGGCAGATTAGCGCTACGCTCCGGCTATCGCGTCCGAACCGGGTTCTGGTAGCCCCTGGATACGCTGGTGCGGAGAGCCGTCTGCGACGCTACTGTCGCCGCCGCCAGAGTGTCGCGCCGATGGCGACCGCGACGGCGGCGAGCGCCAGCACGTTCGCGGCGGTGGTGCTGTCGCCGCCGAACCGCCAGCCGAACACGACGTAGCCGACGAGGCCGACGGTGGCGAACAGCAGGCCGACGATGGGAAGAGGGTTCGAGTCGTCGAACACGCTCCGGCCTTCGCCGACCAGCCTGTTAAACGCCTGTCGTCGGCTGCACACCACGCGAACGGGTACGTATCACTTTATATACTGTAATTCTCTTCACTGGCGGTGGCGCGTTCTCCGGCCGGGACCGTGGGGTAGAGCTACCTAGCGACGACCTTACCGGTTAAGCCCTGGGATTGTGACACAGTCTCACGATGGTTTCTTGTCGGTTCGTGATAATTCCCGAACGACCCTCCGATGTCCCGCCTCTCCGAATCGCAGGTCATCCTCCGCTACTACCTCTACCGAGCGACCGCACGACCGGGCTTCCACTACCCCGTGTACACGCTGTTCCTCCTGTTCAACGGGTTGAGCCTCGCACAGATCGGTCTCATCGCCAGCATCCAGTCGCTCGTCGTCGTCACCTCCGAGGTGCCGACCGGCTACGTGGGCGACCGCATCGGTCGACGGAACAGCCTCGCTGTCGGCGCGTTCATCATGCTCATCTCGAACGCGAGCTACCTCGTCGCGACCGACTTCGTCGGGTTCACGTTCACGTTCGTTACGCTGTCGTTCGGCGGCACGTTCGTCTCCGGCAGCGGGAGCGCGTGGCTCTACGACACCCTGCAGGAACACGACATCGAGGACGACTTCACGTACATCCAGGGCCGCTCGCGGGCCATCGCGCAGTGGGTGAGCGCCGTCAGCCTCATCATCGGCGGCTTCCTCTACGCCGTCAACCGCTTCTACCCGTTCTACGCGGGCGTCGTCGTGGCCTGCATCAGCCTCGTGATGGTGCTCCGCCTGCCGCAGAACGAGGCGTACGACGACGACGTCGAGGACGACGGCGAGGAACGGCTCACCATCGTGGACGCGCTCCCGGTCGTCCGCGACCAGCTATCGGCGCCCAGGCTCCGGTGGTTCGTCGTCTACCTCGCGCTGTTCAGCGGCGCCATCTGGACGATGGACATGTGGATCCAGCCCATCGCGCAGAACACCCTGGAGGCGAGTTTCGGCCCGACCCTGGAAGGGTGGGGGCTGCCGGAGTCGGGCATCATCGGGCTGCTGTACGCCGCGTTCACGGTGATATCGGCCATCGCTAGCGACTACGCCAGCGACGTCGAGGAACTGCTCGGCGTCCGCAACGCGATGCTGTTCATCCCGGTGGCGATCGCGGTGACGTACGTGTTCGCGGGCCTCGTCCCGCTGCTCGCGTTCCCGATGTTCTTCATGATGAAGGGCGGGGGCTCGCTGGTCGGTCCTATCCGGAACCGCTACATCAACGACAACGTCCAGTCCGTCGGGCGCGCCACTATCCTCTCCTCGGTGGCGATGCTGCGGCAGGTCGCCGGCATCCCGTTCCGCGTCGGGAGCGGCATCCTGGCGGGGATGTACACGCCGCTGAAGGCCGTCGCCATCCTCGGCGCGCTGTTCCTCGTCGGCGCGCTCCTGCTGTGGGTGTTCCGGCCACCGGTCAGCGAGGACTACGAGCCGTCCTCGGGCGCCGTCGCCGCGGACTGACGCCGCCCACCGTGGACGCCCCGACCGACTGGGCCAGAGGGCCCAAGTGTCGCCGCCCCCGACTCTCGGTATGACCGTCGTTGCACTTCTCAGCGTCGCGCCCGTCACGGAGAACAGCATGGCCGCGGACGTGGCCGACGCCGTCGCCGCCCTCGATGACTTCGACGTCGAGTACGAGACCAACCCGATGGGGACAGTGATCGAGGCCCCCGACGTGGACACGCTGCTCGCTGCGGTCGGGGCAGCCCACGAGGCCGTCGACGCCGACCGCGTGAGCACGTTCCTGAAGATAGACGACAAGCGCGCGAGCGACGAACCCGCCAGCGAGAAGGTCGCGGCGGTCGAGCGCGAACTCGGCCGCGAGGCGCGCTCGGACGGCGACTGACCGGACTCGACGGCTCGGGCGGACTGAGAAACCTCTTGTGTGGGGGCGCCGAACCCGCCGACATGGACAGTCTCAACCGGATGTCGCTGGAGCTCGCCGACGAGGCCCTGGAGTTCACGGAGGAACTCGACGTCGGCGCGTTCGAACTCGACAACGGCACCACGGTCATCGACTTCGGCGTCGAGCACGTCGGCGGCCTCGAGGCCGGCCTGCTGCTCACGGAGCTACAGACCGCTGGCCTTGCGACCGTACAGACCCGCGTCGACGAGGTGGCCGGCGCGACGTTCCCGCACGTCGAACTCGCCTGCGACCAGCCCGGCGTCGCGCTACTCGGCGCGCAGAAGGCCGGCTGGGAGGTCAGCACGGACGACTACGAGGGGCTGGGCAGCGGCCCGGCGCGCGCGCTGGTCGCCCAGGAGGGCGAGTACCGCGCGCTCGACTACGTCGACGCCTTCGAGTTCGCCGTGCTCGCCCTCGAGAGCGACGCGCTGCCCACCGCGGCCGCCGCCGAGCAGGTCGCGGACCTCGCGGACGTGAACACCGAGAGCGTCTACCTCGCGGCCTACCGGACGGCGAGCGTCGCGGGCAGCGTGACGGCCGCCGCGCGCGCCGCGGAACTCGCCGTCTTCAGGCTCTACGAACTCGGCTACGACCCGATGGACGTGCTCACGGTCAGCGGGAGCGCGCCCGTCGCGCCCGTCGCGGCCGACGAGGAGGCCGCCATCGGCCGGACGAACGACGCGCTCGCGTACGGCGGGCGCGTCCACCTCACCGTCGCCGAGGACTTCGACGAGTTCGGGGCCGTCCCGTCCTCGGCGGCAGAGCGCTACGGCGTGCCGTTCGCGGACATCTTCGCGGACGCCGACTGGAACGCCGACGACGTCGACGAGGGCGTCTTCGGTCCGGCGCAGGTCACCGTCGACGTGATCGGCGGCCCGACGTACACGCTCGGCGACGTCCACGAAGACCTGCTCGCCGACGGCTTCGGCATCGCCTGACCCGTCGACCCCGCGGAAGCCGCCGGAGGCCGGCGTTTTATCAGGTGTCCGACCGACGACCCCGGTATGCAACCCCTCTCGGGTCGGTCGGTCGCCGTCGTCGGCGCGGGGTTCGGTGGCCTCTCGACGGCCTGCTATCTCGCGAACGCCGGCGCGGACGTGACCGTGCTGGAGAAGAACGGGCAGGTCGGCGGGCGCGCGAGCCGACTCGAGCGCGACGGGTTCGCCTTCGACATGGGCCCGTCGTGGTACCTGATGCCGGACGTCTTCGAGCAGTTCTTCGCCGAGTTCGACCACCAGCCGACGGACTACTACGAACTGGAGCGCCTCGACCCCCACTACCGCATCTTCTTCAAGGACAACGAGGGGCGCCGCCCGGGCGGTGACGCGCCCGGCCTCGACGTGGACGCCGACGGCGACACCATCGACGTGACGCCGGACCGCGAGCAGGTCAAAGCGGTGTTCGACGCGTACGAACCCGGCGCCGGCGAGCGACTCGACGACTACCTCGCGCAGTCCCGCGAGAACTACGAGGTGGGGATGGAGCACTTCGTCTACGAGGACCGCCCCCGGGTTCGGGACTGGCTCGACCCGGACCTCGCGAAGTACGCCCGCGGGCTCACCTTGCTCGGGTCGATGCAGGATCACGTCGAGAACTACTTCGACCACCCGAAACTCCAGCAGGTGATGCAGTACACGCTCGTCTTCCTCGGGGGGTCCCCGGACACCACGCCAGCGCTGTACAACCTGATGAGCCACGTCGACTTCAATCTCGGCGTCTACTACCCGGACGGCGGCCTCAACGGGGTTGCGGTCGGAATGGCCGAACTCGCCGAGGAACTGGGCGTGACGTTCCGCACGGACCACCCCGTCACCGCCATCAAGGGCCAGCGCGGCGGGTTCAAGGTCGAGACGGACGGCGCGACCGGCCACGAACTCGCCGATGTCGTCGTCTCGGACGCCGACTACGCTCACACCGAGCAGGCACTGCTCCCGCCGGAGAAGCGCCAGTACGACGCCGACTACTGGGAGTCACGGACGTACGCGCCGTCGGCGTTCCTGCTCTACCTCGGCGTGGAGGGCGACGTCGAACCGCTCGCCCACCACAGCCTGGTCCTCCCCTCGGACTGGCAGGACCACTTCGACCAGATCTTCGAGGACCCCGAGTGGCCCGACGACCCTGCCTACTACCTCTGTGTCCCCTCGAAGACCGACGACGACGTGGCTCCCGAGGGCCACAGCAACCTGTTCGCGCTCGTCCCCGTCGCCCCGGGCCTCGACGACACTCCAGAGGTCCGGGAATCCTACCGCGACCTCGTGCTCGACGACATCGCAGAGAACACGGGCGTCGACCTCCGGGACCGGATCGTCGTCGAGGAGACGTTCAGCGTCTCCGAGTTCGCCGACCGCTACAACAGCTACCGGGGGACGGCGCTCGGCCTCGCGCACACGCTCCGCCAGACCGCGCTGTTCCGCCCGCCCCACCGCTCGAAGGCCCTCGACGGCCTCTACTTCACGGGTGCGTTCACGACGCCCGGTATCGGCGTCCCCATGTGCATCATCAGCGGCGAGATAACCGCCGAGAACGTCCTCGCCGACGAGCGCTGAGGCATGCTCCGCTACCTGCTCACGCTTTCCCGCCCCCGGTTCTGGCTCTACCTCGCCGGCCCCGTCCTCGTCGGCGTGGCCTACGGCGCCGACGCGCTTCCCGAGCTGTTCTCCCCGGCCGCCGTCGCGCTGCTCGCCTACTTCCTCGTGCCCGCGAACGTCTACCTCTACGGCGTCAACGACTTCTTCGACCGGGACGCCGACGAGCGCAACCCGAAGAAGGACGACCGAGAAGCCCGGTTCCGCGGCGGACGCACCGTCACTGCCGTCGTCGCCCTCTCGGGCCTGCTACTGCTCGCCGTCGTGCCGTTCGTCCCGGCGCTCGCGGTCCCGTGGCTCGCCGCGTGGGCGTTCCTCGCCACCGAGTACAGCGCGCCGCCGCTCCGGTTCAAGACGACGCCGTTCCTCGACTCGGTGTCGAACGGCCTCTACATTCTCCCCGGCGCCGCCGCCTACGCCGCCGTCGCGGGCCAGCAACCCCCGCTGTTCGCCGTCCTCGGCGGGTGGCTGTGGGCGATGGGGATGCACACGTTCTCCGCCGTCCCCGACATCGAACCCGACCGCGAGGCGGGCCTCCGCACGACGGCAACGTTCCTCGGCGAACGCCGGACGTACGCCTACTGCGCGGCCTGCTGGCTCGCCGCGGCCGCCGCCTTCGCACTCGTCGACTGGCGACTCGGCGCCGTGCTGCTCGCGTACCCCGTGCTCGTCTTCGCCATCGTCCGCTCGCGGGTTGACGTCGAGCGCGCCTACTGGTGGTACCCGTACGTGAACACGCTCGTCGGGATGGCGCTCACGCTCGGCGGCCTCTGGAGGTTCGCCGATGCGTGAGGCCGTCGAACGCCGCCTGGAGGAACTGGTCGCGGCCAACCGCTTCGAGATAGCGGTCGTCTTCCCGGCCGTCGGCGCCGTCCTCTTGCTCGCCTCGGCGTGGGGCCTGCTGCCCGCGCCGCTGGCCTTCAACCCGTACCTCGTGCTGTTCGGCGTGCTCGTGATGCGCCTGCCGCTGGTCGCCGGCCTGCTCCCGCTGGTCGGTAGGCGGGCGGCCGCCGCGCTGGTCGCGCTCACCGCCTACGCCTACGGCATCGAACTCGTCGGCGTGGCGACCGGGTGGCCCTACGGGAACTTCGAGTACCTGGTCGACCTCGGACCGATGCTGCTCGGGGACGTCCCGCTCGGCCTCCCCGTCTTCTTCCTCCCGCTCGTCGTGAACAGCTACCTGCTCGTCCTGTTGTTGCTCGGGCCGCGGGCCGCCCGCGCCGCCGTCCGTCTGCCGGCCGTCGCCGCGCTCGTCCTCTGGATGGACGTCGTGCTCGACCCGGGCGCCGTCGCCCTGGGGTTCTGGGTGTACGACGCCGCGGGCGCCTACTACGGCGTCCCGCTGTCGAACTACCTCGGCTGGGTGCTCTCGGCGGCCGTCTCCGTGGCGATACTCGACTGGGGATTCGACCGCGGTGCGCTCCGCGAGCGCCTCGCTACCTGTTCGTTCCTGCTCGACGACCTGGTGAGCTTCGTCGTGCTCTGGGGGGCCGTGAACGTCGCGTTCGGCCAGGTCGTTCCTGCGCTCGCGGCGGCCGTCCTCGGCGTCGCGCTCCTCAGGACTGACCGCTTCGACTTCGACGTGCTCGCTCTGTCGCCGGTCCGCCGCTAGGGCGCCGGCTGCGGATCGCCGTGGTGGTGTGCGTGCTCGGCCGTCGACGCCAGTCCGGTCACCCGGTAGAACACCGACTCCGGGTCGCCGTACACCGCCCACAGCAGCCGCGTCTTCGCCAGCAGCCACAGCTTCCGCGTCGTGCTCAGTCCCGGCGTCGACGACAGCACGTCGTAGTTCCGCTTCCGGATCTCCCGGTGGTGGTCGGCGTACAGCACCGCCGCGAGCAGCACCGCGAACTGGCAGTCCTCGGGCAGGTACTCGATGCCCGCGACGCCCTCGCGGTACTTCCGCTCGGTGTAGGCGAGTTCCTGGCGCATCGCCTCGCGGAACCCCGGCGTCACCTCCCCGCGGTGCAACTGCTCGACGGTGACGCCGTGTTCCTCGCGTGTCTCCGCGGGCAGGTAGACGCGGTCGTAGTCGTCGATGTCCTCGGCGACGTCCCGCAGGAAGTTCGTCAACTGGAACGCCTCCGCGAGCGCGGCGGCATGGGGCTTCGCCGCCTCGGGGTCCTCGACCTCCATCACGTCGACCATCATGCTCCCGACGGCGACCGCGGACCCCCGCATGTACGCCTCCAGTTCCTCGTGGGTGTCGTAGCGGGTGGTCTCCAGGTCCGCGAGCATCGCGTCGACGAACGTGTCGACGTCCGCGTCGTCGAAGTCGTGGCGCTCCGAGAGCTCTTGGAACGCCGCGAGCACACCCTCGCCCTCCCGCTCGCCCAGCGCTTCGGCCCGGATGCGCTCGAGTTCCGCCCGCTGTTCGGCGGGGTCCCGGTCCTCCACGGTGTCGACGACGTCGTCGGCGACCCGGAAGAACGCGTAGAGGACGTACGTCGAGTGGCGAACACGCTCCGGGAGCAGCCGCGTCGCCAGGTGGAACGTTCGCCCGGTTCGCCGCTGGATGTCCTTGCTCGTGGAGATGTGTGTACTGTCGACCATGTTCCGGGGGCTCGTCCGTGGCACGCGACAGTCCCGACACACGTGCCCCGGGTGCTAATCTCGTATAGGGAGCGGACAAAGAAAAAACACGGTGGCACCAGCGACGACCACCCCTTCTCCAAACCACTGAATACCGTGGAGCGGCCACCGACAGACGTGCAACGAAAGCCCGTCCCGCCGGCCCCCGACTCGCTGGCCACGCTGCGGGCCGTCCGCGACGCGGTGCCGCTCGTCCCGAAACCGGAGGATGACTGCTGTCGGCGCGTCCTCGACCGTACCGACGTGACCGACCGCGGTACCGCGTCCTCGTGGCTCGTCTTCCTGGCCGCGCTCGGCGCCGTCGCGGAGGAGGACACCGGCTACGCCCGCACGCGGACCGAACTCGACCGCGAGGCCCTGGCGAGCGCGTTCGTCGACAACGTCTTCCTCGCGGCGGAGTGCCTCGAGGCCCTGAACGCCGACGACCCGCGGACGCCCGCCGACGTGTTCGAGGCGGTCCGCGACCGGGTGCCGCGCTGGGAGCGCACGAAACGGGAGAACTGGCCGGCGTTCTGGACCGACCGCGTCGAACGCCGCCTCGACTGGGCGGTCCTGCTCGGCCTCGCCACGGAGACGGACGACGGCTACCTGCGGGCCTGACTCACTCGATGTAGGCGCGGTTCCGGACGTAGAACGCTACCTGCCCGCCGAAGACAGCCAGGGCCGCCGCGACCGCGGCCGCTATCGACCCGGCGTAGCCGTTCGACACCGCGAGGTAGCCGCCGACGAGGCCCACTACGAGCGCAGCGCCCGCGGCGATAGCGCCGTCGACGACCTGCGCCGTGCTCGTCTTCGCCGCGTCGTAGGCCGCCCTGTCGAGGCCGAGACTCGTGCGGACCAGCGAGGGGGTCCCCGCCGCGAGCCCGACCGCGAGCGCGTACGGCACCGACACGTACAGCGACAACCCGCCCGCGACCACGCCGGCCGTGACGATGCCGACGACGAACTCGAGCGTCTGACGACTGACCATGCGACCGCTTCGAAGGGGGGGCCGGAAAACAGTTCGACTACTCGGGGACGCTCGTCACTGTGCCGACGCCCTTGCTCGCGCCCTCGCGGAAGACGAAGCGCTGCCCCTCCTCGACGAGGTACGGCCGGAACTTGAACCGGACGCGCGTCTCGCCGGTGTCCCCGGGGAGCAACTGGCCGTCAGACGGTTCGAAGCGCGCCGCCTCGCCGATGGTCTCGAGGTGGACGACCGGTTCGTAACCCGAGTCGATGCGCGTCGGGTGGTTCAGCACCATCACCTCGGCCTCGAACTCCCTGACGGGCGTCGGGTTGGTGTCCGGGGGAAGCAGCACCATCCCGCGCTCCACGTCGGCCTCCCGGACGCCCTTCAGCGCGATGCCGACGATGCGGCCCGCCTCCGCCCGGTCGACGCGGTGGTAGTGCATCTCGATGGAGCGAACCTCTACCTCGCGGAACTCTCCGTCTGGGAACGGGCCGAGCAGGAGGGTGTCGCCGGACTCCACGGTGCCGGACTTCACGGTGCCAGACGCCACCGCGCCCACCCCGGTGACGTTGTACGTGCGGTCGATGTACATCCGGAACGGGCCGCTGGCGGCCGTCGTCTTCGGGAGGCGCTGGAAGAACTGGTCGAGGACGTCCAGACCCTCCAGCGAGACGGCGCTCGTGCGGACGATGGGGACGACGTTGTCCCCGACCTCTTCGATTGCTGCTTCCACGCCGTGTCGGGAGACGGGAAGCGGCGTGCGCCCGGTCTCACGGAGCATCCGCTCGACCTCGCGTTCGACCTCGGCGACCTGCTCGTCGTCCACGAGGTCGGTCTTCGTGATGGCGACGATAGTCGGCAGGTCCGTCGCCAGCAGGACGCCGGTGTGCTCGCGGGTGGTCTTCGTCGGGCCGTCGTCGGCCGCGACGGTCAGCAGCCCGTAGTCGAGTTTCTGTCCGACTAGGCCGCGGATGGTCGTCGACAGCCACGGCTCGTGGCCGACGGTGTCGACGAAGGAGACGACGCGGTCGGCGTTCTCCACGACGGCCGCGCGCTCGTCCTTCCGGTGGGGGTTGCGAACCCGCATCGGGCCCTCGCCGTCGAAGCCGTAGACGCCGTAGGAGAGGTCCGCCGAGAGGCCGCGCTCGACCTCGTGTGGCTGGACGTCGAGGAAGCCCCGCGTCCCGCCGTCGCCGTCGTCCGGGTTGCCCGTGACGAGGCTGCCGACGAGCGTGGACTTCCCGTGGTCGACGTGGCCCGCCGTCCCGACGATGATGTGGTCGTCGCCGGGCGCCAACGAGGAGCCGTCTCTGACGGTGGCGACGCCGACGAGTCCGCCCTCGTCGGTCCCCCACGTCTGGACCTCCTCGATGTGTGCGCCCGCCTCCTCGGCGAGCAGGCTCAGCACGTCCATCGTCTCGGAGAACACCTCCCGCGAGACCCCCGCGATGCCGCCGTCGTCTGTGACGCCGAGCACGTACTCGGCCTCCCCGTCGCCGGAGAGCACGCGGTGGCGCAGTTGCGCCGCGAGGCTCTCCAGTCGGCCGTCGGCGAGGTGGACGTCGCGGCTGAACCGTTCCTTGAACTCGACACTCCCGCCCTCCTGTTCGCCGCGTTCGAGCGCGGTCACCAGTCGGGCACGGTCACGGCCCATGGGGGCGCGTTAGTGAGTGGCAGACAAAAGCCTTCCCCGCGTAGCGGTCCGTAACGCTCCGGAGACGGGGATACCCGCCGGCTCTCAGACCACGTCCGGAAGCGCCGACAGCGACCCGACGTGCGACACGTCCTCGGGGGTCTCGTCGCCGACGTAGACCCCACGCCAGCCCGCGGCCTCCGCGGCCCGGACATCTCTGTCGAGGGCGTCCGCCACGAACACGTAGCTATCGGCCGGGAGTCGCTCCTCGGCGGCCGCGAAGATTCCGGGGTCGGGCTTGCCAACGCCCACGTCCCTGGAGACCACGACGGCGTCGAACGCGTCACCGAAGCCGCCCGCGTCGACTTTCGCGCGTTGCATCGGTCCGTGACCGTTCGTCAGCACCCCCAGCTGATAGTCGTCGGCGAGAGCCGCCACCGCCTCCGTCGCATTCGCGACTGGCACCGTCGCAGCGAGTTCGGCGTCCTGCATCGCCGTGGCGAACGACTCGGGGTCGGCCGAAAGGTCGGCCGCCGCCGCGGCCGCCGCGTACGGGTCGTCGGCCGACTCCAAGTGGTCCCCGAGCGCTGCCCCGAACAACTCGACGTCGCCGTCGGAGAGATCCACGTCGAGTCGCGACGCCGCGTCCTCGACGATGGCGACGAACGACCGGTCGAACTCGACGAGCGTCCCGTCGAGGTCGAAGTACACTGCGTCCATGTGACCGTCTGGTCGGTCGACCGAGTAAACAGTTCCGCGACGCGCTCCTCACGCCTCCCGTTTCAGCCGCTGGTAGGCCTCGTTCACCCGGGAGAACTCCAACTCGTCGCCGCCGCGGTCCGGGTGGAGTTCGCGGGCCTTCTCGCGGTACGCCGCCCGCACCTCGTCGGCGCTCGCACCGGGGTCGACGCCGAGCACGCGGTAGTCCTCGCGCAGCGGTCGGCTGGAAGTGGCGCCGCTCGACCGTGTCCGACCGCTCGACCCCGCCCGACCGCTCCCACCTGCTCGCCCCCGCCGGGACTCCCGCTTGCGTTCCTCCCACTGACGGCGCTGCTCGCGCTCGTACTCCTCGCGGTCGACGCTCCGGTTCCGGAAGGCGTGTCTGCGGAGGTGGCCGGCGGCGTGGTAGTAGAAGACGGCGGCGGTGACGGCGAACGGCACCGCGACGCCGAAGGCCACGGGGCTGTACACGACGCCGAGGACGCCGAACACGACGCCGAGGACGCCGAACACGCCGACTAGCCCCCAGACGATGCTCGTATCGCGGACCACACCGAGGGTAGGGAGTCGAGCAGTAAAGGGTCTGGCCCCACGTTCAAGCACCTGCGCAACGAACCACCACCCATGAGCGTCACCGGCCTCTGTCAGACCTGCGGGAACGCCCAGGCACAGTTCAGTTGCGACCGCTGTGGCGCGGTCGTCTGCCAGGAGCATTACGACGCGGCGACCGGCTTCTGCACCGAGTGCGCGGGCGAGGTGCGCGGCGGACGGGGCGAGGGTGGCGTCGACCCGCGCTGACGCCCTATCGGTACTCGTTCAGCCGCTGTTTTAGCCGACGGGCCGCCTCGCCGGCGGCGCGCTCCCACTCCGGAGAGTCCTCGCCCGCGAAGATGATGCCGCGCGTCGAGTTCACGACGCCGACGCCCTCGTCGTTCAGGCCGTACTCGATGGCGGCCTCCGCGTCGCCGCCCTGTGCGCCGACGCCCGGCACGAGGAACGGCAGCTCGGGGACGCGCTCCCGGATGGCTTCCAGTTCGTCGGGCGCCGTCGCGCCGACGACGAGGCCGACGTTGCCGTACTCCTCGTTCCACCCCGCTGCGCGCTCCGCGACGTGCTCGTACAGCCGGCGGTCGTAGGCCGCGAGTTCGAGGTGCTGGAAGTCCATCCCGCCCGGGTTCGACGTCCGGCAGAGCACGAAGACGCCCGCCTCGGAGCGCGAGAGGAACGGCTGGAGGGCGTCCTCGCCGAGATAGGGGTTGACGGTGATGGCGTCCACGTCGTCGAGCACCTGCGCGTACTGCCGGGCCGTGTTCCCGATGTCCGCGCGCTTGGCGTCCAGCAGGACGGGGACGTCCTTCCCGTGGGCGTAGGCCACCGTCTCACGGAGCGCGCGCCAGCCGTCGGTGTCCTCGTAGAACGCCGCGTTCGGCTTGAAGACCGCCGCATGCTCGTGGGTCGCGTCGATGATGCGTCGGTTGAACGCCCACCTGGGCAGGTCGTGGTCGAGCAGTTCTTCGGGGAGGCGGTCGAGATCCGGGTCGAGACCCACGCTCACGACGGTGTCCGCGGTCTCGATGCGGGCGGCGAGGTCGTCGAAGAAGTCCATGGTCGTGGGTCCCTGCGGGCCAGCAAAAGCGATTCGTTTTCTGGGAATCGACGGAAAACACTTGGTCTGTCCGCGAGGCTGTCCAACCGTGCCCTCAGCTCGGTCAGTCGCTCGCGGCCTCCTCGCCATTGTCGGCATCGCACTGATGGGGTTCGCCGTGCTCATCGGCGCGTCCGTCTGGGGGAGCGACGCGTTCCCCGCCGGCCTCGCCCTCGGGTTCGCACTCCTCCTGTTCGCCGCGGGTGGTGCCGTGCTCGGTGGCGCCGCGCTGCTCTCCGGGAACGCCCTCCGTCCCGCGCAGCGCGCCGGCCTCAAACTCGCCGGTGCTCTCGCCGTCGCCGCGTTCGTCATCCCGGTCGTCGCCGTGTTCGCAGTGCCAGAACTCCTCTTCGACTGGTTCGATGCCCCACCGTTCGTCGGCGCTCTCGTCGCGTGGTTCTCCCTCTCGACGGCAGCGTTCGCGGTCGGTGTCGTCGTCGCGCTCTGGCGCGCCGGCGAACTCGCGTACGCCAGCGCCACGTCGTGACTACGCGGCCTCGGCGGCCGCCCCCAGCACGTCCAGCCCGCGCTTGACGGCCGCGCCGCTCTCGATGAACACGACGAGTCGAGGCGGCTCCCCGCCGACCGGCCGGGCGCGCAGCCCGCCCTCCACAGCAGTCTCGCGGGCCGCTTCCAGGCCGTCGCGCAGTTCCACCCGCACTCGGTCCGGCTGGACGAACACCGCGGCGAGTCGCTCGCCGTCCAGTTCCACGTCGTAGGCGTGAGCGCCGTCCGCCGTCGGCTCGACGTCCGGGTCCGCGTTCGTGACCGCGAGCCGGTCGTAGGGGGCGTTCTCGTGGCCGGTCACCTCACTCGACAGCAGTTCCGCGAGCCGCTTCCCGTCGGTTTCTCTCTTCTCGACCATGCTAGCCCCGTAGGTTCGCCCGGGCCTTCTCGGCTGCGCCGTCGACGTCGACGCCGTTCCGACGCGCGTACACCACGGCCGCCGCGTCCGCCGTCACCCCGAGGTCCTGCTGGAGCTGGTTCACCGCCGCAACGGTCTCCTGGCGGTCGTGGTCCGCGTCGACGAGCGCGTCGAGTGCGCGCTCGAACGCCGAGCGCTCCTGGAACAGCGACGCGTCCGGCGAGAACTCGTCGGGAATCGCCACCTCGTCCGGGTCGAAGGTGGCCGTTAGTTCGCCGTCCGCGCGCTCGATCAGTCCCTCCCCCGTCGCCACGTCCAGCAGCCGTTTCGCCTGGTCCGGGCTCATCCAGTCGCGGTCCAGCGACAGCGACACCACGAACGCCTGCTCGGCGATGCGCGTCCGCCCCTTCTGCTTGAACGGCGCGGCCACCGCTACCCGGAGACTCATGGACGGGCCGACGGAACCGTCGACGGTAAAGCCTGCGGAACGACCTTTTGCGCTGCGGGGTCGGCTCCGCCGCGCCCTCGGCAAAAGCTCGGCCAAAAGCACTCCTCCTTCACTTCACTCCGTTCCGTTCGGTCGTCGGCCTCCGCTCGCTCGCTGCGCTCGGTCGCGGAGTGAACCACGACCCTTCCGGGGTCTTCGACCCGCTCGGGTCGCGGATGCTATTCTGAACCCGGTTCTCAAGGGCCCAACCGAGTCTTTCAAGTGTATCCTGCGCCACTCCTCGGGTATGCAATACCAGGGACGCTCCAAGCGCTCGAAGACTGGTGCCCGACTCCGACCGCAGAACAAGAAGAAGAAGTCGAAGACCGGCCGCTCCCCCACGGAGACAACGGTCGGCGAGTCGCGCTACCGCACTGTCGACGCCCGCGGCAACGTCGACAAGGTCCGCGCGCTCTCGACGGACGTGGCGAACGTCGCCACCGACGACGGCACCGAGCGTGCCACCATCGAGGACGTCACCGAGAACGGCGCGAACCCGAACTACGCCCGACGGAACATCATCACGAAGGGCGCCATCATCGAGACGGACGCCGGCACCGCCCGCGTCACCTCCCGGCCCGGCCAGAACGGCCAGGTCAACGCCGTCCTCGTCGAGTAACGGACTCCGCTCTCCACACTTCTCCTCTCTCCCCGTTTTGCCGTTGCCGACCGAGGCACGCCTCTCGCTCTACCGCCACGGAGGCGACGCTACGCCTGTTCTCGTCGTACTGCCCAGAACTGTTCCCGACGCGGGCGGTCTCTCCTCAGTCCTCCGCGCCGCGCGTGATGAACTCCTCGCTGGCGGTGGCCTGGACGGGGACGCTGATGTCGTCGACGCCGAGTCCCGCGAGATGTTCGTCGCAGAACCGGAGGTCCGTTGTCGACACGTCGTAGTCGACGTACGACACCGTCTTTCCGTCCTCCTCGTAGGTCGACGGGAGGTACTTCGGGGCGGCCCAGATGCCGTCTCTGTCGCAGAACACGCAGCTCTCCGCGTGCGAGTCGGCGAGGTCGTCGCAGAACTCCCCGAATTCCTCGGTCTCGCAGCGGACGCAGAGCCCACCGAGTTCGTGACCACTATCGAGGTCGACGACGACCCGGTTGTACCCGCTCCGCTTCTGGCAAACTACACAGTCCATGTGGATCCCGGTTAGCTTCGGATTATTGGCACTGGGCTCACGTTAGGTAAAGATTACTATGAATTGCAACGGCGACGACACGAAACAAGCAACTGGCCGGGTGATGGACGATTTCGACTGGAGAACCAACAGATGGAACGGGATTACATGATACGAGAGCTTCGAAGTCGGCGCTGGCTTCTGTTTCGACTGGAAACCGACCGAAGGAGCTACGGCCTAGCTGTTTTCACCGCTGATATCGTGGTCCGAGAATCCAGCCTTCGTTCGAGTACCACACGCAGGCGTCGGGGTGGGTCTATTCTCCGGAGCTGCACGCCCTCCCGAGAACGTCTGACGCACGTCGGCTCTGTTTCGACTGGAGGATTGTGGCGCCGCCAGCTTTCCTCGACTTCGGCGCGCGAACGCTACCTGGCGCGAAACGCGAAATTCTGGGTCCAGGCGGTCTGGAACGGGTAGTACGGTCGACGAATTGTGGGTGTGTCGTCGGCCGGTAAAAACTGCGCGCGCGCGCCGACTGTCTACGACGCGCGTCGTGGAGGGCGGCGTCCAGTGGTGTTACTGGAAGCCGATGTGGCCGCCGCGGCGGCGGTCCGTCTCGGGGTTCTGGCTGCCCTTGAACTGCTCCTCGACGCGGTCGTAGTAGTCCATGAGGTCGTCCGTGATGGTGGGGCGGACGTCCTCCATGGCGCGGCGGAAGTGCCGCATCTCGACCTCTTCGGCGTTCTCGTCCTCGCGGAGCGCCTCGATGGCGGCCTCGCGGGTGATGTTCGCCAGGTCGCTGCCGACGTAGCCGTCCGTGATCTCGGCGAGTTCGCGGAGGCTGACGTCCGGCGCGAGCGGGATGTCCGCGGAGTGGATCTTCAGGATCTGCTCGCGGCCCTCCACGTCGGGTTGGCCGACCTGCACGAGGCGGTCGAAGCGCCCGCTCCGGATGAGCGCCGGGTCGATGATGTCGGGGCGGTTGGTCGCGGCGATGACCATCACCTCCTCCATCTCCTCGAGGCCGTCGAGCTCCGTCAGGAGCTGGTTGACGACGCGCTCGGAGACGTTGTTCCCGACGTCCTGCCCGCGGCCGGGCGCGAGGCTGTCCAGCTCGTCGAAGAAGATGACCGTCGGTGAGACCTGGCGGGCCTTCCGGAACGTCTGCCGGATGGCCTTCTCGGACTCGCCGACCCACTTCGAGAGGAGCTGGGGGCCGCGCACGCTGATGAAGTTGGCGTCCGTCTCGTTGGCAACGGCCTTCGCCATCAGCGTCTTGCCGGTGCCCGGCGGCCCGTACAGCAGCACGCCGGCGGGCGGGTCCACGCCCATCCGGGTGAACTTCTCGGGCTGGTTGAGCGGCCACTCGACGGACTCCTTGATGTTGTCCTTGGCGTCGTCGAGACCGCCGACGTCGTCCCACGAGAGCTTCGGGAGTTCGACGAGGACCTCCCGCATCGCGGAGGGCTCGACCTCGTTGAGCGCCCCCTTGAAGTCCTCACGCTTGACGATCATGCGGTCGATGAGGCTCGGCGGGATGTCCTCCTCGTCGAGCTCTATCTCGGGGAGGTAGCGCCGGAGCGCGCGCATCGCGGCCTCCTTCGTGAGGCTCTCGATGTCGGCGCCGACGAAGCCGTGGGTGTCGTCGGCGAGCGAACCGAGGTTGACGTCGTCGGACAGCGGCATGCCCCGCGTGTGGATCTTCAGGATCTCCTCGCGGCCGACCTCGTCCGGCACGCCGATCTCGATCTCGCGGTCGAAGCGGCCACCGCGGCGCAGCGCGGGGTCGATAGCGTCGACGCGGTTCGTCGCCGCGATGACGGTCACGTCGCCGCGCTCCTCGAGGCCGTCCATCAGGCTCAGGAGCTGTGCGACGACACGCCGCTCGACCTCGCCGGTGACGTCCTCGCGCTTCGGGGCGATGGAGTCGAGTTCGTCGATGAAGATGATGGCCGGCGACTCCTCTTTAGCGTCCTCGAATATCTCTCTGAGTTGCTGTTCGGACTCGCCGTAGTACTTGGAGATAATCTCCGGGCCCGCGATGGAGAAGAAGCTCGCGGACGTCTCGTTGGCGACGGCCTTCGCGAGCAGCGTCTTCCCCGTGCCCGGCGGCCCGTGGAGCAACACCCCCTGTGGCGGCTCGATGCCGAGCTTCTGGAAGATCTGGGGGTGTTTCATCGGGAGCTCGACCATCTCCCGGACGCGCTGGATCTCGCTCTCGAGGCCGCCGATGTCCTCGTACGTGATGCCGCCGCCGGTGCGCTCGAAGCCGCTGATCGGCTCCTCGCGCAGTTCCACCTCGGTGTCCTCGGTGACGAGACAGACGCCATCGGGTTCGGTCTCGACGGCGATGAGCGGGATGGCCTGTCCCGGCGACCGCATGAAGGGGTGGTTCGTGCTCGACATCACCGGGACGATGTCGCGAGCGACGACCGGCCGCTTCAGAATCTGGCGCTTGACCATTCCGGCCGCGTCGGAGCCGAACTGGACACTCGCCTCCTCCGGGGGCGCGAGCACGAGACGGTCGGCCTTCTCGGCCTCGGCCTTCCGAATCTTGACGCGTTCGCCGATGCCGACGTCGGCGTTCTGGCGCGTGAAGCCGTCGATGCGGATGGTGTCCGTGTTCCAGTCCTGCCGGTCGGCACGCCACACCTTCGCGGCAGTGGTTTCGGCACCCTCGATCTCGATGATGTCACCCGGGCTGAGCTTCAGGTGCAGGAGCGTGTCGGGGTCGAGGCGGGCGATACCCCGCCCCGAGTCGTTGGGGTAGGCTTTCGCCACCTCGAGTTGAACTTCGTTCATGATTGAAGACTGCGGGATTGTCTCGGAATCCGGCGCCGTCACGGAAGTACTTTCCGCCGACCGGTTCCGCCCGCGGTTGCTACCTAGTAACACGCCCTACCTGAAAGACGTGGCGCATCCCGTCCGTCCTGCCGCAGTCCGCCTCTTGTACCCGATGGAACGACATTCGGCAAACGGAGGTGTTACGTCTCGCGGTGCTCGTCGAGCGCCTCCTCCAGCGTGAGTGTTCCCGTCGCCACCTTCCGGGCGAGCTCCTCGGTGATGGTGCGGTTCTCCTCGCTGGCCTGCCGCGAACGGCTCTTGATGACCTGTATCTCGCCAGCAGTCGGTTCGATGCTGCGCCCCTCTATCTCCTCGCCGGTCATCAGCGCGATGTTCACCGCCGCGAGCACGTCGCCCATGCCCCGGGCGCCCGGGCCGAGCGACGGCGTCGTCCCCGTCTCGTCGACGAGTTCGACGCGCACGTCGTCGAGTTCGTCGACGATCTTCGCCCCTGTCAGCCGCGCCCCGTCGCCGATGCGGACCACTGCGTCATCGCTGCCCGCGACCTCCTCGGCGACCACCTCGGCCGCCTGCTCGGCCGGCACCTGGAACGCGCCAACGACGATGCCGCTCCGCAGGACAGCGATGCCCGGGCGCGTCCCCGGATCGATGCCGACGACGGTCCGTCCGTCGCCGCCGCGGACGTGCACCAGCGCTTCCTCGACCGCGAGCCGCGGGTCGTCTGCCTCCGCAACCACCACCGGGACGTCTACGTCTACGGCTTCACCGGCGGTCACGAGCACGTCTGCCTCAGCCGGCAGCGCGTCGCCGGGTTCGACGGTTGTGAACTCGACGTCCCGGTCGCGCAGCTCGCCGACGACCTCGTGGTACACCTCGAAGTCCGCCGTGGCGACGACGATCACTGTCCGGAACTGGGTGCCCCGGGCGCAAAACGCTTACTCGGCGCGAGCGACCCGAGAATACTTTGCACGGGACGCGCCAATAGCCGCGCAGTGAGCGACGACACCCACGTCTCGACCGGCTGCGACCCGCTCGACGACCTGCTCGGCGGCGGCATCGAACGCGGCACCGTCACGCAGGTGTACGGCGCACCCGGCGCGGGGAAGACGAACGTCGCGCTGTCGACCGCTGTCGACGTCGCCGCCGAGGGTGGGACGGCCGTCTACATCGACACCGAGGGGCTCTCCGTCGAGCGCTTCGACCAAGTGCTCTCCGCGCGCACGGACGACGAGGACGCCTCGGCCCGCATCGTACTCTCTGCGGTCCACGACTTCGAGGAGCAGGCCGAGGCGGTCAAGGACGCCGCCGACTTCGCCGAGCGCGCGGACCTCATCGTCCTCGACTCCGCGACCGGCTTCTATCGCCTCGAGCGCGACGACGACGACCACGGCGAGGCCCTCCGGCAGGTCGCCAGCCAGGTCACCCACTTGCTGTCGCTCGCGCGGAAACACGACCTCGCGGTCATCATCACGAACCAGGTGTTCACCGACGTGGAGAGCGACAGCGACCGCGTGCGTCCGCTCGGCGGGCACACGCTCTCCCACTGGACGGGCGTCGTGCTGCGAATCGACCGGTTCCGTGGCGGCAACCGGCGTGCCACCGTCGAGAAACACCGCGCCCAGCCGGAGGGCGGGCAGGCCCGCTTCCAGATCACCGAGACCGGCATCGAGGGCGTCGAACAGCACTGAGAGCGTAGCGCCAACCCGGGAGCGAAGGTTTCCCGACGCTGGCCGATGCAGCAATCAGCGAATGTGGCGTCCGTAGGGTTCAGTACAGGCGAACGGGCCCGTCCTCTCTCGACTGCAGTTACTCGTCGTCACCTTCTTTCGCAACTGGCAGAGTGAGTGAGAATGTAGTTCCCTCGCCGGGTGCCGAGTCGACGCGGATGTCGCCGCCGTGGCGTTCGACGATGCGCTCGACAAGCGCCAGCCCGATTCCCGTCCCCGAGACGTCGTGACTCTGAGCGCTCTGGAACACCTCGAAGATGCGCTCCTGGTCCTCGGGGTCGATGCCGAGGCCCTCGTCGCGGACCGACACCACCCACTCGTCGTCGGCCCGTTCGGCGGTAATCTCTATCTCCGGTGGCTCCTCGCCGCTGTAGTCAATGGCGTTGTCTACGAGGTTCTGGAACACCTGGCGCAACTGCCCGGCGTCACCCTCGACGGTGGGGAGGGGTTCGTGGGCAATTTCGGCGTCGGTCTCCTCGATGCGCACCTGTAGGTCGTCGAGGACGTCCGCGAGTACGGCGTCGAGGTCCACTGGTTCGAACGGGTCCCCTCGCGTCTCGACGCGGGAGTACTCTAACAGCCCCTCTGTCATCTCCCGCATTCGGTTGGCACCGTCGACGGCGAACTCGATGAACTCCCGGCCGTCGTCGTCGAGTTCGTCGGCGTACCGTCTCTCGATGAGTTGCAGGTAACTGGAGACCATCCGCAGGGGCTCCTGGAGGTCGTGGGACGCCGCGTACGCGAACTGCTCGAGACGTTCGTTCGACGCTTCGAGTTTTCGGTGGTACTGTTCGCGTTCGAGTTCGTAGCTCACCCAGTGGCCGAGGAGTTCGACGAACGCAACCTGCCAGTCCGAGAACTCCTCCGACCGCGACTCCATGTCGTAGAAGCAGAAGGTGCCGTACACCTCGTCGCCGACAGTGATCGGCGTCCCGAGGTAACAGGAGATTCCCCACTCGGCATTGCCGGCGCGGTCCGCCAACTCCGGAGCGTCCTCGTCGACGTCTGCGAGTACGAGCGTCCGGTTCGTTCGCACGGCGTGTTCGCAGTTCGTCGAGTCGAGGGGGACCGAATCGCCAGCCTCGACGTCGGCGTCGTCGGGCCCCACGACGGCCTCGAAGAGGTACTCGTTGGCCGCATCGTCGACGCGGGAGAGCGTCCCGTAATCCGTCCCCAGCGCCGAGCGAACCACGTCCAGCAAATCGTCGACTTTCTCGCGAAACGAACGGTCGGGGTCCGCGATCAACTCGGTTGCTTCCTGTAATGCCTTCCCCTGCACACGGAGTTCCCGCTGGCGCTCCACGTTGTCCGTGGTGTCCCGGAAGTAGACGGACAGACCCGACTCGGAGGGGTACGCGCGGACCTCGAACCAGGCGTCCAGCGGTTCGGGGTAGTACTCCTCGAATGTAACCGTCTCCTGGTCCTGCACCGCCTGCTCGTACTTCGGTTTGAACTGCCGTTCGGTCGCTTCCGGAAACGCCTCCCAGATGTTCTCGCCGACTAGCTCCCGTCCCTCCGGGTTGATGACCTCGTGGGCGCGTTCGTTGAGGTAGGTGAACCGCCACTCGTCGTCGAGCGCGAAGAACGCGTCCGATATCCGGCCGTAGATCTCCTGCAGTTCGCTCTCGGCGCGTTCCGTTTCGATGGCGGAGACGAGGACGTTGGCGACGCTCTGGACGAAGTTCGCGTCGGCTTCAGTGAACGTCCGCTGGTCGGTCGCGAACGTTCCGAGGACGCCCCAGGGGTTCTCGACCGGGCCGATTGGGACCGTGATGCCGCTGACGACGCCGTGGTCGACGAGCAGGTCGTCACCTGGGAAGCGGTCCTCGGTGCGCAGGTCGTCGACGATGACGGGTTCCTTCGACACCAGTGTGTAGCCAGACTGCGAGTGCCCGGTCGGGACCGTCGTATTGCCGACGACCCCTTCCTCCCAGCCTGTCCCCTGTCGGAGGAAGAACTCAGAACCTCCCGGCAGCAACTCGAAGACGGAGGCGCACTCGGTGTCCAGCGTATCCGCGACCGCCTCGTTCACGTCGACCATCAGCGCGTCGATGTCGTCGGATTCCAGTGCCCGCTGGCCGAGTGTGGCGAGGGCCTCCTGATCTCGAACCCGAGAACTGGAGTTACCCTCGGTGGGGGTCTCCTGTCCCATTCACCGGAACTTGCCGGTGAACGCAGTAAAACATGGTGGTGCTTTGCCTAATTGGTTGTCCAGCCAGCGTGGCGTACGCTGTCCCGGCCTCTGTACTGCGTCGGCACTGCCCGAGGGAGACGTCTGGGGGCGTGGTGAACGCCGCGACGTCCCTATCGCGGGTTACTGGCTGCTCACGGTGAGCGGCTCGTCAGGAGACTGCTCAGCGCGCTCCCCACTCGTAGCCGGGGCGACTCCGTCGACTGCACGCTCTGGTAGAGCCCCCTGGCGGCCTTCCCACCTGGCGGCCACTTCTTCACGCTGAAGTACTGCTCGAGGCTCGGCCCGAACTTCGCCTTGTACGAGTAGATGCGCTCGTGGTTCGCCCCCATCAGGTCGAACGACGTCAGCCCGCGGTCCATCGCGTCCCGGCAGACCCGCCACTCGAGGAGGTCGTTGACCGGAATCGGCGCGTCGGTCTTCCCGTTGGCGATCCAGGCGCCCGCGGTGTCCGCGGACTCGACGTCGATGAGGCCCCCCGCGAGTTCGCCGTCGATTCGGCAGACGTACGGCCGGATGGCCCCCTTGGGGAGGCGGTCGGCGAGTTCGCTGACGAACGCCGACGTGACCGGGTAGGATTCGCCCTGTTCGCGGTGGCGTTCGCGGGTCATCTCGACGATCTCGCTGATGGCCCGCGGCCCGCCCTCGGTGATCTCGTAGTCCACGTCGTCGTACTCCTTCCGGAGTTTCCCACGGAGGTCGGAGCTGAACCGCTGTAACAGCTCGTCGGGGGACGCGTCGAGGTCGACGACGTACGTGTACCTGGGTTCGACTTCGTAGTCGTTCCAGTGGAACGGGCGGGAGTCCTCGTAGCCGAGCGTCGTCCTGAGGTTCCAGTACTGGGGCGCCTCACGCTGTTCGACCCACTCGATGGCCGCCTCGATGAACCGGCGGTGGCGCCGGTCGCGCTTGCGCCGCTTCAGCTTCCCCATGTTCAGCCGGAGCGGTCCCAGGTTGTACACCCGCAACCCCGGCGGCGGGGAGTAGGCGGCCGTCATCGGCCCCTTCGAGACGGTGAACACCGGGAACAGCCCGACCGGCTCCTGCCCCTTGAACCCGGCGAGAGGGTGGAGGGTGGCGGCACTGTGGTTTTCGAGGGTCTCTAGGGCTTCTATCCGGTGGAACGGCGTGCTCTCGGGGGCCCGTTCCACCAGGTCGTTCCACTGTTCGTCGTCGTCGAGAGGGCGGATGTCAATGCTCATTGTCGTCCAGATAACCGAGGGCCGCGAGCCGTTGCTCGACGCCCTCGTCCGCGGTTTCCGTGGTTGCTGCGCCGTCGAATGCCGAGTACGCCTCGGACTGCTGCGGGTCGACGATGCGGAGCGGCTCCCCGTCCATCGTCTCGCTGGGCGGGACGCCGAGCGACGAGAGCACCGTGGGCGCCACGTCGAAGAGGTGTGCACCGTCGAGCGTCGCGGAGTCGTCGATTCCGTCCCCGCGCGCGGCGACTATGCCGTCGCGCTTGTGGTTCCAGGGCTGGGGGACCGGTCCGAACGTGGCGCCGCTCAGCAGCGACGACATGTGGTGGTTGAACTCGTCGGGCACGAGGATGACGTCGGCGGCGTCCTCGGTGTACGGCCCGTCGAAGTACACCTCCCGCGGGACGACGTCCTGGAACACCGGCTCGCCGTCGGGGGTCCGGGCGGCCGACAGCTCGTCGATGAGGTCCTCGCGGACGCTGTCGTACCGCTCGGGCGGAACCACGCCCGACGGCTCCCGGCCCTCGAGGTTGATGCGAACGCCGAGTTCGGTCCGCGAGCGCATGTAGGCCGTCGAGCGCTCGAAGTCGACGCTCTCCGTCGCGGCGCGCACCGCCTGGGACGGGACGTGGTCGAGGACGAGGTCGGTGAGCCCCAGTCGGTCGACGACGGCGCCCATGCGCTGGCTCGTCAACCCGAACTTCGCCGCCACCTGGAGGAGCCGTTCGTAGCCCGACTGCTCCGCGCTCTCGTCGCCGTCGATCGACGCCGGGTCGACGTTCCCCCAGGTCGGCATCCCGCCCTCTCCACCTTTCGTCTCGACGTAGCCGCGCTCGCGGAGGAACTCGTTCGCCCGGAACTCGTAGCCGGTGTACTCGCCGATGCCATGGTCGCTCACGACGATGACCGTCTCGGGGTCGTGGGCGTCGAGGATCTCCCCGACCTGTTCGTCGACGGCCTCGTACACCGCCCGGACCGCTTCGGGGTCGCCGTCCCGTTCGTGGAAGACGCTGTCCGTCTGCTGGAACTGGACGAACCCGAACGCGGGGTCGAACTGGTCGACGAGGTAGCGGAACGCCTCGCCGCGCATCTCGGTCAGCCGCCGATACCACGCTAGCTCCTCGTCGCCGCTCGCGTCGGACGGAGCGTACATCCTGTACTCCCCCAGTTCCGCCTCGAGTTCGTCGAGCAGTCCCTCCGGGTGGCACTTGGGCGACTCCGGGGCGGTGTAGCCGGGCACGAGGGCGCCGTCGAACTCCCGGGGTGGAGCGGTCACCGGGACGTTGACCACGACGCTCTCGAGGCCGCGCTCGGAGAGCAGTTCCCAGATGGCGTGCTCGCGGACGTGGCTCCGGTTGACCACGTCCCAGTCGTAGCCATCGAAGGTGAGGAAGTCGAAGACGCCGTGCTTTCCGGGGTTGGCGCCGGTGTACAGCGAGGGCCAGGCGCTCGGTGTCCACGGCGGAACCTGTGACTCCAGCGGTCCCGCCACCCCCTCACCCAGCAGTTCCCCGAGCACCGGGAGGTGCCCCTCGGCGATCAACGGCTCGACGACGGGGAGACAGGCGCCGTCGAGACCGACGAGGAGTGTCCGCAGTCCGTTCGTATCGTGCCGACTCACGGTCTTGCGTTCGCCGACACGAGCCATAGTTATGGAGCGGATTCCCGCACACGCCCGAACCTGTCACCTGGGGCAGGATACTCCGTCCTTCATCGACCCTACTGGTGCCCAGGGACGGGATTTGCGGGCGTCTCGCGTGTCACGAAGTCACCTGTTAACGGTGGCTAGCCACGTCGTACCTCGGACGAATGGGGGACAGATACCTGCGCGAGTGGGATCTGACAACCGTCGAGCGCGGCCCTGCGTTCCGGCCAGAACCGGACCATCGGTAGCCGTGCGCCTCGACTGGCGAGCAATCAAAGCGTGGGTCGACAGCAGGCGGACGAGCCGCGACTGGCCGCGAGAACGAGCGACGCGCACTCCTGGTGACGTAGGCAGTTACCGCGAGCACTGCGGACGAAGAAGCGCCGACGGAACCGAGCTACAGTTCGTTCAGCTTCCGGAGGAGCTGGCCCTTGTACTCCTCGTCGTGTTCGATGCCCTTCAGTTCGAGCACGTTCCGCTCGAGTTTGTCGAGGGCGACGTAGAAGGCGTTGTCCGCGCCGTAGCCCTCGCCGGTGCCGGCGACCTGGCCCTTGTTCGTGCGGAGCCGAATCTGGGCCTGGATGAGGGGGGTGCCGCGGAGCTTCTCCTTGTGCTTGTGGAGGCGAACGTGGGCGTGGTGGACGTTCATCTCGCTGTACTTGCCCGCGACCTGCTCGATGCGCTCCTGGACCTCCTGGCGGGTGAGCGCGTCGAGCAGCTCGATGTTCGTGATCTGGACGTCGAGGTGCTCCTCCTCGGTGTAGGAGAGCGCGCGCAGCACGTCCGTCTTGGTGAGGATGCCACCCACCACACGGTCGTCGTTCTCGGGGGTGACGACGAGGCCGGAGTAGTCGTTCTCGAGCATCTCGGCGACGGCGTCGCGAACGCTGTCCGCGATGGAGGTCGTCGCAACGGGACTGGACATCTCGTCGTAGACCGGGAGGTCGAGCAGGCGTTCCATCTCGCCGCTGCGGTCGCCCCGGGTGGTTCGGGTGTTGTCGCGCACGACGAAGTCGACGATGTCGTGGCGGGTGACGATGCCCGTGAGGAAGCCGTCGTCGTCGTCCACGACGGGGAGGCGGGAGACGCCGTGCTCGCGCAGCAGGTTGATGACCCGCCCCATCGTATCGCTCTCCTCGATGGTGACGACGTTCTCGGTGTAGATGTCGCCGACAGTGAGCGCGTCGAGGTTCTCGAGGACGGCCTCGAGGATGGCGTCCTCGCTGACGATCCCCCAGAGGTCGCCCGCCTCGAAGACGGGCGCGATCTTCGTGCCGCCCTCGACGAGCATCCGGGCGGTGTCCCGGACGTCCTCGGTGCGGTCGACCTGGGGCGCGTCGGTCATCAGCGCGGCGACCTTCGTGTCGTCGTCGATGTGCGAGGAGATGAGCTGTCGTTCCGAGATGACCCCCTCGTACTGCCCCGCCTCCGTGACGATGATTCCCTTGGGGTTGTCCTTCTCGAAGATAGACCGAACCTTGCTCAGCCGTTCCTCGGCCTCGACCTCAATGAAGTCGTTAGTCGCGATGGTAGAGATATCCATAGTTCTTCGTCTGGAAGGACACGGACCAGCGTCTTGAACCTTGTTGCGTGCCTCGCGGTCTCGGAGCGCCCTCGTAGAGTTTTAGGCCTGCGGGGCGTAGGCCGGGGCGTGCTCCCCGACATCGGCGCCGTCTTCGGCGACTACACGTACCTGGCGTCGGAGGTGGCGTTCGGTGCGCTCGCGGTCGCCCTCCTCTACCGCGCGGACGCGCTCCGACGTGCCGCGGTCACCGTCGCCGCGCTCTACCCCCTGGCGTACGTCTGGGACTGGTACACCCTCGAGATCGGCGTCTTCGCCATCGAACTCCGGACCGGGGTCGAGTTCCTCGGCATCCCCGTCGAGGAACACATCTTCATGGTCGTCGTGCCGGCGCTCGTCGTCGGCTTCCACGAGACGCTCCACGGCGAGGACTGAAGGCGCTGGCCACCGAACCCGAGACCATGGGCGACCGCGCGTGCTGGCTCGACTTCTGTCCCGACTGCGACGCACAGGTCACCGTCGTCTACGACGAGTGCCCGGACTGTGGTACCAGTCTGGCCGAATCGGCGTCCTGAGACTCCGCCGCTGTCCCTCCCTGCTTCTGCTCGAGAGGAGTGCAACCGTCGAAGTCATGTCACTCAATCCGAACCCATGCCAACCATTAACATCACGAACGACTATTATATATTCATGGCAAAGCGAACGAGTTCGGAGACGGCCCTCGGCGAACCGGTGTTCGGTGAGAGCGAAGGGCCACTCACGTTGCGTGCCATCGGCAGTGCCGTGCTGGGCGGTATCGCCGGACTCGTCGTCATGGCACCGGTCATCGCCGGCATCCCGATGCTCCTCGGCGTCTTCCAAATCGAACCGCTCGCGCAGTTCTCGGACCTCCTCATCGCGAGGGCGGACACGACCCTCGGGTTGGCGTTCTTCGTCGCCGGTGGCGCCTTCATGCTACCGCTGTTCTTCGTCGTGACGGCGACGTTCCTCCCGCCACGCGAACCGGCGTACTTGCGCGGTGCGACTATCGCGATGTTGTTCTGGGTGAGTTTCGTCTTCATCTTCTGGCCCGGGGCGAGCCTCTACGTCGACACCGTGTTCGTCGTCACGACGTTCGCCGCGCACCTGCTGTACGGGACCGTGCTCGGCTACGTAATGATGCGGTTGACGGGGATTCCACACCACCAGGTCTGACCGGGAGAGGTGGCAGGAAACTTATTGATGGTCCGGACGAAACTCTGGTACGATGTAGCATGACAGTGAGTGGCGCCCTGTTGAGTATGGTCGTGATGGGGGTACTGCTAGTCGGCGCGAGCGTCGCTGTCTCGCGACGCTGGCACCACGCTGTGTACACGCCGACGTTCCGTCCACGCGGCGACGCAGCGTCGCCGGTCCCCGGGGGCGGCGTTTCGAGCGAGACCGTGGCGTTCGCTGCGACCGCGGTGTTACTGCTGGTCGCGGCGCTCGCGGTGTTCCTCGACGCCGCCTCGCTGCTCCTCGTCGCTATCGCTCCGACGCTGCTCGCGGCCTTCTTCGCCTGGGGAACCTACCACATCGGGCGGGCACACGGCCTCCCACAGGCCCACTCCGTCGGACTGAGCGCCTGGCTCTTCGCCGTCGTCCTCGTCGGCGTCATCGCCGCGAAACTCCTCTTCGGCTGACCCTACCCACGACTGTCATGACCGACTCAGTCGCTGCCCGGTCGCTCGACGCGCTCTCTCGCAGGTTCTCCCCCGTAGCACTCGCCGTCGTTGCCGCCGTCGTCCTCGCCGAACTCGCGCTCCTCGCGGGCTACCTCGGCTTCACCGGCGCGGAACCGACCAGCGTCCGTTACCTCCTCTACCCGTTCGTCTGGGTGAATCTCGCCGCGTGGGCCGTCTTCACGGTCGCGCCTCCGGACGCCTCGCGGCGCGTTCGCGTCGCCGTCCTCGTTGTCACAGCGGGCTACCTTCTGGTGCTGGCGTACCTCGGCGGCGTGCTCGACGTTACACACCTCGGGCACAGTCACAGCCACGGCGGCCCCCGTGGCCTCGAACTGTTCACGTCGCTCCCGCCCGGGTGGGGCCCGACAGTCGTCTACGACCACGCAGCGTTCACCCTGACGCTCGTCCCCTACAAGGTCGTCGGCTACCTCGCACTGGCCTACCTCGTCTACGTCGCGCTTCTCGACTTCGCCGCGGCCGCGCTCAGCGGCGCGCTCGGCCTGCTCGCCTGCGCCAGTTGCTCGTGGCCGGTGTTCGCGTCGCTGCTCGCCGTCGTTCTCGGCGGCGCCGTCCCGACGACGGTGTACAGTTTCGCAGTCGACCTCTCGACGGCCGCCTTCGTCGCCGCCGTCGTCCTCCTCGTCTGGCGTACGGGGACGCGTGACCCGTCGTGACTTTCCCAACCCTCCTCGCCGTCCTCGCCGTCCTCGTTGCACGGTGGTCCGTCCTGGCTGCTCTCCGGTCGCTGGTAGCCCACGTCGGCGGCCTGAGTGACGCCGCCGGAGCGACCCAGGTTCCGTCCTGGCTGACGGTCGTCACTGGCGGCGTGCTCGTCGGCGCCTCCTTCCTCTTCAACAGTCTGCTGACGGACCACGAGGGCATCCGCGCGGTCAACGGTTGGCGGGCGGTCCTGCCGTCACCCGCCGTGCTGTGGCGCGCCGGCGTGACGCTGTTGTCTGCAGCCGGCGTCGCCGTGCTCGCGCTCGTGCTGGCGGCCAGTGTCCTCGGTCCGTCGACGCCGACGACGAACCTCGCTATCCTCGTCGTCTGGGTGGGGTGGTGGGCGGGCTACGCGATGTCCACCTACCTCGTCGGGAACAGCTGGCCGGCGGTGAACCCGTGGCGGACGCTCGCCCGCGTCCTCCAGACGTCCGGCAACCGCTCGTACCCGGAGCGCTACGGTGCGTGGCCGAGCGTCGCGGGCCTCCTGGCACTCGTCTGGGTCGAGGTCGTCAGCCCGCTCGCCGCGGACCCGCGAGCGCTCGGCGCGCTCGTCGCGGGCTACACCGTCGCGACGCTCGCCGGTGCGGCGCGCTACGGCACCGACACCTGGTACGGCCGCATCGACCCTGTGTCCCGCGTCTTCCGCCTCTACGGCCGCGTCGCGCCAGTCCAGCGGGGGCAGGACGGACTCCAGCTCCGGCTCCCGGGCGCGGCGCTCACCGACCCCGGAACCGACGACGAACCAGGTTCGACGGCGTTCGTCGTCGCGCTCCTCTGGGTCACCACCTTCGACGGACTCGTCGCGACGCCCGCCTGGAACGCCCTGGCCGGCCCGCTCCTCTCGCCGGTCGCCGGCGCCGGCATCGTCGGCGGAGTCCTGGTCGCGCTCTTCTACCTGGTCGCGCTCCTCGCGGGGTTCGGCGGGTTCCTCCTCGCCTACCGGTTCGCGGCCGCTCGCTCCCGGGAGCGGGTCGACAGCTTCCTCGCCCCGTCCGCCGTCGAGCGGTGGTTCGTGCCGTCGCTGTTACCCATCGCCGCCGGCTACCACGTCGCGCACTTCCTGGGCTACTTCCTCACGCTGTCGCCCGCGCTGGTCGGCGTGCTGGCCGCGCCCTTCGGGGGCGTCGACGCCGTCCAGGTCGCGGTGCTCCCGGCCTGGTTCGGGACGCTCCAGTTGGCGCTCGTGGTCCTCGGCCACCTGCTCGCCGTCTGGGTCGCCCACGCGCTCGCGATGGAACTGTTCCCGGGCGTCCTTCGCCCCATCCGGAGCCAGTACCCGTTCGTCGTCGTGATGATGGTGTACACGATGACCAGCGCCTGGGTCGTCGGACAGCCCACGGTCGCCCCCGTCTACTTGTGACTCCAGCACCCACGTCGAGTCGGATGCAGTCTGCCACCGGCGCGGACCGACGCGAGCCCGCAGTCGACGTCGAGACGGCGATCGACGAGGACGCCGTGGCCGCGACGTGTTCGCACTGCGGCCGCCCGTTCGCGGAGACGGCGGCCCGCGACCTGCACGTCGGCGAGGTGCACCCGAAGGCGTGCTCGTCCGCGGAACGCACGGCCTACGAAGCGGCCCGGGAGGCCGAACGCGAGGAACTGTTCTACTTCCACCTGCGCGTCGTCGTGGCGCTTGGCGTCCTCTACGCGCTCACCGTCCTGCTGTACATGGTCGTCCTCGGCAGCGACATCCTGTAGCGCCTCGTTCGTCGGCCCGTGGTCAGTGGTCGCCGGCCGACTCGGGGACCGGCTCCCGCGCGATGGCGGCAGTGAGGCCGCCCACGGCGAGTAGCGCCAGTGCGCCGCCCACGGGCACGAGGTAGTCGACGCCGTGGAAGAACTCCCCGGCGAGCAGCGCCGCGATGCCCACGGTCAGCACGACGACGATGGCGCCGAACACGAGCGAATCACGTCCCATGCTAGCGTGTACGTATCGGCCCAGGTTAAACCTGTGCGGTGGTGGCCTCAGTCCCGTTCTGGGGGTCCTCCGGCCGACTGGTTCACTGCCGTCGCTCCCAGGACGAGGAGCGCCAGTAGCAGCGTCGTCCCCACCCCGGCGGCTACGACCATCGGATGAGATGGCGGGAGGCGGACCGACTGCGCCGTCGCGACGGCGACGCCGACGCCCATCGGCACGGCGAACAGTGCCGCCCACCCCAGTCGTTCGCGCGGAGTCGTCGACGCCGAACGCTGGGTGGTCACGTTATCGAGTACGTCGCCGCGACGGTCAACGCCAGTGCCGCGAGCAGTCCCATGGCGACGAGCGTCGTGACCGACCGCGGCTCCCAGCGGAGGTGCTGGTAGTAGCCGGCGACCACGACGGCCTTCGCGAACGACAGCACCATGATGATTCCCAGCGCCGTCCAGTACGCCATCCCGGCCTGCTCGACGAGCACCTGGACGGTCGCGGAGACGAACAACACGACGTAGATCGCGGTGTACAGTTTGAGCCTGGTCATTGTCAGAGGATGTAGAACAGCGGGAACAGGAACAGCCACACGATGTCCACGAAGTGCCAGTAGAGCCCGAAGTGCTCTATCGGCGCGCTGTCGCCGAGGTACGCGCCGCGCCACGCCCGCGGGAGCATGTACGCCGCTATCAACAGCCCCGTGATGACGTGGGCGGCGTGGAGCCCGGTCGTCAGGAAGAACGTGGACGCGCGCACGTTCGACGACAGCCAGACGCCCTCGTGGAAGAGGTGGTTCCACTCGATGGCCTTGTTGCCCAGGAACCCGAGGCCGAGCACCAGCGTCGTCCCGAGACTGGCGACCACGCCCCACCGGTGTTCCCGCTCGGCGGCCTCCAGGGCCAGCACGACGGCGAAACTGCTGGTCAACAGGAGGTACGTGTTCACGAGGCCGGGCGTGACGTTCTCCGGAATCGGCTCCCAGGCCACCCAGCCCGTGGAGAACCGGAGGAAGACGTACGCGCCGATGAACGCCCCGAACAGGACGACGTCCGACGCGAGGAATATCCAGACCCCGGTCTTGACGTTGCCGACGCCGCCGAACGGCCAGCTCTCCCCGAACGGGCCGCTCGGGCCGTGGAACCGCTCGCGAGCCATCGCGACGAGCGTCGCGAGGACGCCGAGCAGGCCGACGCCAGTCGACGCCGCGTAGACGGTTCCCATCGCCCCGGACGCGAACTGGCCGTTCTGGAAGCCGGAGAGGCCGAACAGTGCGAGGAACGCCGCGACGCCGACGCCGAACGGCCAGATGCTGGCGTGGCTTGGCGCGGGGTCGTGGGTCTCTTCCTGGGCGCGACGGTGCGGGGTCGCGACCTCACCCCCGACCACCTCGGCCGTCCCGGCGCCGTCCGCGACACCGTCGGGCGACCCGCCGTCGGCGACGCTGTCCGCCGCGTCGGACTCGGTGGCGTCCGTCTCCGAGTCGCCGCCGAGGAACTGGAGTCTGCCACCCCCGTAGCTCGGAACGCCGGGGAAGTTCTCCAGGGGCGGCGGCGACGGGACCGCCCACTCGGCCGTCGACGCGTACTCCCAGGGGTTGTCGTCGGCTGGCTCGCCCGCGTACGCCGATACGACCATGTTGTACACCATGATGAGGAACGAGAGGCCGAAGACGAACCCGCCGACGGTCGCGAGCTGGTGCCAGGTCGTCATCCCGGGGTCGTACGCGAAGTCCCGGCGGGGCGTCTCCCACGCCACGAACATCGGGAAGTACAGCAGGTTGAAGCCGACGAAGAAGACGGCGAAGTGGAGTTTCCCGAGGAACTCGTCGTACATCCGGCCGGTCATCTTCGGGTACCAGTAGTAGAGCCCGCCGATGAGCGCGGCGACGCCCGCGACCATCACGTAGTGGAAGTGGGCGACCACCCAGTACGTGCCGCGGAACTCGTAGTCGAGGACGACGGCGCCCAGAAACACCCCCGTAATGCCGCCGACGATGAACAGCAACAGCCCCCCGAAGGAGAAGAGGAACGGCGTCGTGAACCGGATGCGCCCCTTCACCATCGTGTAGATGAGCGAGAACACCATCAGGTCGAACGGCAGGGAGATGCCGATGGTGGTCACCATGAACAGCGTCTTAATCTCGAGGTTGATGCTCGTGAGGAACATGTGGTGCATCCAGACCACGAAGCTCTGAAGGGCGACCAGCACCATCGCCGCGATGAACCACTTGCGGCCGACGATGCGCCGTCCGGTGAACGTCTGGAACGTCTCCGCCATCACGCCGAGCGCCGGGAAGAAGACGATGTACACCTCTGGGTGGCCGAAGAACCAGAAGAGGTGCGTCCAGAGGAGCGCGCCGTTGGCGGCCTCGGCCGCGAAGTAGGTCGTCCCGAGCAGGCGGTCCGCCGAGAGGATGAGCAGGGCCGCGAGCAGGGCCGCGAACGCGAACAGCATCATCCAGACGGTCAACAGGATGGTCCACGTGAACAGCGGCAACCGCCGGAGCGTCAGGCCGTCGGCGCGCATCCGGTGGATGGTCGTCAGGAAGTTCACCGACCCGACGGTCACCGATACGACGAACAGCAGCAGCGCGAGGATGGCCGAGTTCCCGCCGATGCTGGGGACGAACCGCGGCAGGCTCAGCGGCGCGTACATCGTCCACCCGCCAGCGAACGACCCGCCCTGGAAGAACGACACGCCGAGCAGGATGCCCGATGCGAGGTAGAACCAGTAGCTCAGCGCGTTCAGCCGGGGGAACGCGAGGTCCTTCGCACCTATCTGCAGCGGGACGACGTAGTTCGCGAACCCGAACGCGAACGGCGACAGGAACCAGAACACCATCACTAGGCCGTGCACCGAGACGGCCTGGTTGTACGCGAACGCGGACAGCGGCCCGGTTCCGGGGGCACGCGGGACCCACAGCTGCGTCCGCATCAGCAACGCGAGTACGCCGCCCATGACGAGGAACAGGAGCGACGTGACGAGGTAGAGCATGCCGACGTCCTTGTGGTTGGTCGTGACGAACCACCGCTTCACCGAACTCTTTGGAGGGAACTCGTGGTCCTCGTGTACCGCCTCGCCGGCGACACCCCCGTCCGCTTCGACGCTCTCGTCGGGCGACGTCTCGTCTCCACTCATCGGGGGTTACACCCCCGCTGTGGACGCGATTGCCGCGCTAGCGTCCGTAGTCGTGGTGTTCTCTGCCGTCCCGTTCGACGTGCTCGCGTACCAGTCCTCGTAGGCGCCCTCGTCCATCACGAGGACTGTGGCGTCCATGAACGAGTGGCCGGCGCCACAGAGCTCGTAGCAGTGCGCCTCGTAGGTTCCGGGGCTCGACGCCTCGAGCCACGTGTCCGTCCGTTCACCCGGTATCGCGTCGGCTTTCGCCCGCAGTTCGGGGACGCCGAAGTTGTGGAATACGTCCGACGACGTCACTGTCAACTGGACGCGCCGGTCCTCCGGGACGCGCAGCGTGCCCCGCTCTGAGTAGCCGTTCGGGTAGACGAACTCCCAGTAGAACTGGTGGGCGACGACCTCGACCTCGAGCGGGTCCTCGTCCGCCGCCGTGTCGGGACTCTCCACGTAGAGCAGCGTGAAGTACGTCCACGAGATGAGCGAGATGACGATGATGGCGCTGAGCGCGAAGGAGACGAACAGCTTCCGGCCGCCCCCGCTCCCCGACGGTATCTCACCGACAGCCGGCCGATCCGCGACGTCCCCGCGGTTCGACGACGCGCGGTACTTGTACGCCTTGTGCAGCATGTACGCGATGACGACGATGCCCACCAGCGTCCCCAGCAGGAGGAACACGACGTATATCTGCTCGAAGACGTACGAACGCGTCCCTCGAGGCACGAGTGACGAGAGCACCACCCCCCGGAGTGATGTGCCAAGGATTAGCATGCGTAGTATGTAACGAATTTTCGTATGTGTTTACCCCGAGGACTCGACGGATGGCACAGCGTGAGTCCGTGAAATCATCTCGTTGTCTCGGACAATGCGCTTGAGCTTCTCGTAGGGATTGCGTCCCTGCTGGCGCGATGTCGCCAGCAGGGACAGCAACGTCTCGTGAACGAACATCCCGCGGTCGTTGCGGAGCGTCCCGATGATTTTCCGGAGAACAACCGGCTCACGAAGCGCATTCTCCGCAGCGTTGTTCGTTGGCGAGACTGCTGGCTCACCGATGAAGGTGAGCCAGTGGTCGATCCCTCCTTTGATCTTCCCGAGCAGTGTTGCCACTGGGTCGTCGGTAGCTGAGCACCTAACGAGCGATTTGAGTCCGTTCTGGCTTGATCGGTGCATCTGTGCTCGCTCACGAAGGCTCGGGTCGGTCTCCAGCCACGACTGGAGACCGACGTACATTTGCGTGAGATGCCGGTGAATTGGCTCTCCGTCCTCGTACTTGTCAGCGACATCTTCCGCTTCGCGGAGAATATGTGCCCAGCACCGCTGGAGGTTGCTGGTGAATGCCGGATATGCCGTCCACCCATCGCAGACGACCGTTCCCGCGAAGTCCTCGCCGAGGACTTCTACGGGAACATCGCTTCCGCGACTCTCTCTGACCGCGTACAGCGTGTGCTCGTCCGTCCTGAACGTCCACATCCACGCCTGTTCGCCGTCGCGTTTGATTCCCGTCTCGTCGATGTGAACAACGTCAGCGTGCTGAATCCGTCGGCGGATCTGTTCGTATTCACAGCGACCGGCGCGCGCAGCGCGCTCGGTCGCGTGCCACGCAGATGCACCTGAGAGTTCGAGGCCATGCAATTGCTCGAAGCGGTCGGCGATCTTCCGGTAGGGGAGGCGGTGATCGTATCTGGAAAGAGCGGCTTGGGCGATGACGTTCACCCCGAACTGCCCCTCGTCGGGGCAGTCGGGGTGTGAAGCGACAGTCTCGGCTCCACAAGAGTAGCACTCGTAGTGATGGCGGTTGTACTGTGTAACTTCGGGTGGCTGTGGATCCGGGAGTTCCTCGACGAGTCGGGGGCTGACGCCCGCCGACTCGTCGAACCCTTCGCCACACTCCGGACAGCAGTCACAGGTAACGTCGATTTCTCGATCTGGGTCAGGTGCGGCTCGCCACTCAGGGTCGTGTCCGGGCTTTCGACCCGGTGTCCCACCGTCAGTACGTGGCTGTTCGTCGTCCTCGTCCGCATCGGACGAGGACGACGACTCCTCTTGGTCTGACTGGTCCTTGCTCGGTGGTGTATGCGGTCCCTCGTACCACCGGAGCTTAGCTCTGAGACGTTTGTTCTCTTCGCGGAGTTGCTGATTCTCTTGCTTGAGGTTTGTTTTCTCCTGCTCAAGTTCATCAACGCGATTTTCGAGAGCAGTGATCCGCTCAAGCAGTTGCTCCACTTTTTCGTCAGCGACCATCACAACTCTCCTCGGTCAGTGCAGACGACGCGGGACGGTCTCCCTGCCGGAGACCGTCCCTCGGAGAACACCCTGTCGTCTGCATTGCTCTACTGTTGGGTCAGGAGCAACTTACGAGAGAGTGGCGAAATCGTTCTGGGGGTAAACACGTACGAATTTTCTTCGCATACACGTAAATATTCGGTCCGAAAACACCGCTTCGAGGGTAGTCGCCGCTGCACATTTGTCGTTCGAGCCACGAACGGAGGCAGGTAGCCCCGTGGCTCGATGCAGTCGGCGGCTGAACTACTATGTCGAACGCTGGACAACCACCACTATGGTCCAGGACACGCCGACTGCAGACGGCCCCAGTGACCTCGTGTTTCACCGACTAAACACAGAAAGGGAGGAGCCCGCCGTCGAAGTAGCGGAGGTGGTCGCGGAGTTGGAGGGGGTCGACCCGACCGAGTTACCGGCAGTGCACGGCACCATCGACCACCTCCTCACCCACCTGTTCGAGGACCCGCCGTCGGCGGACGCCCAGGCCAAGGTCCAGTTCCACTACGCGGGCTACCAGATAACCGTCCATCAGCACGGCGGGGCGACGTTCCTGCGCCTCGACTGACCGGCCGCTGGCTACGTCGATTGTAGTAGACGCAAGGCGGTTCACACTGAATCGGCGTCCGGCGGTGCTACTCCATCTTCTCGCTCACGCGGATGTCGATGCCGCCGTCGCTCCAGACGGCGACCGTCACGTTGGTGGGGTTGAACTGGACGGATATCTCGATGTCGTCGTCGCCCGTGTCGGTGAACAGCATGTCGATGGCCTCCGGATTGACGTGCTCGTGCAGGCCGAACTCGTCGTTCTCCAGGGTGGCTTCGTGGTGGGCCTCGATGGCCTCGTAGATGGCCGTACTGAGCGGGACGCTCTCGTCGTCGGGGTAGTACCGTCGACGCTCGGCGTGTTCGTCCACTCCTGCCATGGTCGGACAGTTGGACGCCCAGGCGTAAATCGTGTCTGGCAGTGGGCTGTCGCGGTGGGCGTCAGCGTGAGTTCGCAGTGAGCGTTCTCACTGCGGAGCCGGCTCGGTGGCGGTGTCGAAGCCGGCCCGCTCGGCCGCTGCGTCGAGCGCGTGTCTGGTGTAGACGCCCAGGAGCTGGCGGCGGAACGCTGGCGACGCGTCGATGCCGTCCCGCAGCTCGTTCTCGCTCAGTTCTTCGCCCGCACGGGCTGCCGCTGCCTCCAGTGCGGACGCCGATACGTCCGCGCCCTCCAGCGACTCCTCGACGCCCGGGAGGCGAACCGGGTGTTCCACTGCGCCGTTGACCGCGACGCTCGGCGACGTGACGACGCCGTCTTCGACCTGGAGTGACACGGCGACGCCGACCACTGCGTACCCCAGGGACTGTCTCGCTCGTTTCGCGTACGCGCCGACCCCCTGTTCGCCCTGCGCTTCGACGTCGAGATGCGTGACCAGTTCGTCGTCGGCGAGCGTCGTCGAGAACGCCCCCGAGAAGAACGCCTCGGGGGCTATCTCTCGTTCTCCGTCAGGCCCCCGGACGACGATGGAGGCGTCGACGGCGAGCGCGGCGGCCGGCAGGTCCGAGGCGGGGTGTGCCTGGGCGATGTTCCCGCCGACGGTGCCGATGTTCCGGACCTGGAGGTCGCCGATGTTCTTGGTCGCCTCGGCGAACGCCGTCGCCTGCTCCCAGACGGCGTCCGACTCGACGACGTCGACGTACGGGGTGAGCGCCCCGATACGCAGCCCACTCTCGGTCGCTTCGATTCCACGGAGCGCGTCGATTCGACCGATGTCGACCACGACGTCTGGCGTCTCCTCGCGTGCTTTCAGCCGCGGGACCAGACCGTGCGCACCGGCGAGAACCGCGGTCTCTCGGCTGCGGTGTTCGTCCAGTAACGAGAGTGCTTCGTCGACCGTCTCTGCACGGTGGAAGTCGAAGTTCTCGGGGTACATCAGTCGTCACCCCCGTTCGACTCGTGGATGGCAGTCCAGACGGCTTCCGGCGTCAGCGGCATGTCGATGTGAGAGACCCCGAACGGTTCGAGGGCGTCGACGACGGCGTTGACGACCGCCGGCGGTGAGGCGATTGCGCCCGCCTCACCGACGCCCTTCACGCCGAGCGGGTTGTGCGGGCACGGCGTGACGGTCGAATCGGTCTCGATGGTGGGTATCTGGTCGGCGGCCGGCACGGCGTAGTTCTCGAAGGAGTCGGTGCGGAGATTCCCGGTCTCGTCGTACTCCGCTCCCTCGTAGAGCGCCTGTCCGATTCCCTGTGCGACGCCGCCGTGGACCTGCCCCTCGACGACCCGTGGATTGATCTGGGTCCCGACGTCGTCGACTGCGACGTAGCGCTGGACGTCGACCTCCCCGCTCTCGGGGTCGACTTCGACGACGGCGACGTGGGTGCCGAACGGGTAGGTGTAGTTCTCCGGGTCGTAGAATGCGGTCGCCTCGAGGCCGGGTTCCATCCCGTCCGGGAGGTTGAACCCGGTGTACGCCTCCCGAGCGATCTCCTGGATGCCGACCGCCCTGCTCGGCGCACCCGCGATGGAGAACGTGCCGTCCTCGAACTCGACGTCCTTTGGTGTCACCTCGAGTTGGTGGGCGGCGATCTGCCGCGCCTTCTCGACGACCTTCCGGCTGCTGGAGACGACCGCGCTCCCACCGACTGGGCCGCTACGGCTCCCGTAGGACCCCCGTCCCTCGGGGGTCTGGTCGGTGTCGCCCTCGACGATCTCGATGTCCTCGTAGTCGACCCCCAGTTCGTCCGAAACGATCTGTGCGAACGTCGTCTCGTGTCCCTGTCCGTGGCCAGACGTACCACAGAAGGCGGTTACGGTCCCGGAGGAGTTGAACCGGACCACCGAACTCTCCCAGAGCCCGATCGTGGAGCCGAGTTCGTCGGCGGTCCGAGACGGTCCGATACCGCAGGCCTCCACGTACCCGACGATGCCGATGCCGAGATACCGGCCTTCCTCGCGGAGTTCCGCCTGGCGCTCGCGGAGTTCCTCGTAGTCGACCTTCTCGAGCGCCGTGTCGAGGGAGTGCTCGTAGTCGCCGCTGTCGTAGGTGAGCCCGACGCCGTTGTCGAAGGGGAACTCCTCGGGCTGGATGTAGTTCTGTCGTCGGAGTTCGACGGGGTCCATTCCAGCCTCGCGGGCGCCGAGGTCGACGAGTCGCTCGACGAGGAAGGTGGCCTCTGGGCGGCCAGCCCCGCGGTACGCGTCGACCGGCGCCGTGTTCGTGAACGTCCCCCGGACGCGGCAGTGCACGTTCGGGATGCCGTACTGGCCGGGGAACAGACAACCGTACATGAAGGTGGGCACCGCCGGCGCGAAGAACTGGAGGTAGGCGCCCATGTCGGCGTACGTGTCCGCGCGGATGCCGACGATTGTGCCGTCCTCGGCGAGCGCGATTTCGCCCTGTGTCTCGTGAGCGCGGGAGTGACACGCCGCGTGGTTGTCCTCGCTGCGGGTCGCCTGCCACTTCACCGGGCGGTCGAGCTGCATCGAGCACCACGAGACGATCGCCTCGTCCGGGTAGTGGTAGATCTTGTTCCCGAAGCCGCCGCCGACCTCGGGCGCGATGACGCGGATCTTGCTCTCCGGAATCCCGAGCGTCTGCGTCGCCAGCAGCGTCCGGTGGAGGTGTGGGTTCTGGGTGGTGAGCCAGAGCGTCAACTCGCCGGTGGCGGAATCGTAGTCCGCGAGCGACGCGCGTGGCTCCATCGCGGACGGAACGATGCGCTGCTGGGTTAGGTCGATGCTCGCCGTGTACTCCGCCGACTCGAACGCTTCGGCGGTGCTCGCTTCGTCGCCAATTTCCCAGTCGAAGGCGAGGTTGTCGTCGACCTCGTCGTGGACGACTGGTGCGTCGTCGTCGGCAGCCTCGCTCGGCCCGACCGCCGCTGGGAGTTGCTCGTACGTCACGTCGATAGCGGTGGCGGCGTCCACTGCCTGGGCGGGGGTATCACCGACGACCACTGCGACCGGCTCGCCCTGGTAGCGGACGGTGTCCGTCGCCATGATTCGCTGTGGGGGTTCCTCGAGTTCCGGGAGCTTCCACCCGGTCTGGATGTTGTTCGGGATGTCGCTGTCGGCGACGTCCTGTCCCGTGTAGACGGCGTGGACCGAGTCCATCGCTTCCGCCGTTGCCGTGTCGATGTCTTCGATTCGGGCGCGGCCGTGCGGACTCCGGAGTATCGCGGCGTGCGTCAGGTTGCGGCGGTCGATGTCGTTCGTGTACTCGCCGCTGCCGGTGAGCAGGCTCATGTCCTCCCGGCGCTCGATTGGGGAGCCGACGAGCGATTCGCGCTCGTCCGTGCTCATCGGTCGTCCTCCATCCGGGACTGCGCTGTACCGACCGCTTCGACGATGTTCTGGTAGCCGGTGCACCGACAGAGGTTGCCGTCGATACCCTCGCGAATCGCCTCTTCGTCGAGCGATTCTTCGCTCTCGATGAGGTCGGTGCTGGCGAGAAGCATCCCCGGCGTACAGTAGCCACACTGGAGACCGTGTTCCTCCTTGAACGCCTCCTGGATGGGGTGGGGCTCGCCGTCGGCTCCGAGCCCTTCGACAGTCGTGACGGCTCGTTCGTCGGCCTGCGCGGCGAGCAGCGTGCAGGACTTGACAGCCCGCCCGTCGAGGTGAACAGTGCAGGCGCCACACCGACCGCTCTCGCACCCGATGTTCGCCCCGGTGTATCCGAGTTCGTCTCGGAGCGCGTGCACGAGAAGCGTCCGCGGTTCGACCGTGAGTTCGTGTGCGGTTCCGTTCACCGTCAGTGAGATGTCGAGTGTCGTCATAGTGGGTTTCGCCCGTGTAACGGCCGAATTTCGCGTGGTCTCGAACTGCCAGCACTACTCTTCGCCGTCCCATGGTGTTCCGGAGGCAGTCCGCCCCCGTGTGTCAAACTCTACCAAGACGTCGGGCGGCCACTGCATATGTATTGTGGTTGGTTCTACTCACTCGAAGAAAAACAAACAGCGTCTACGTTAGTTAGCGTAGTTAGAACAGGGTCCGAAATTATTGAACGGGTTGGATATCCAGAACTGGCAGGTTCTACGACTCAAGTTTGGTCGACTGGTCGCCGACGCGGCGTCCTCGTCATTCTTCGCGGCTCGTCGAGCCCCATAACGTCGGTACGCATGCGGTTCTCGCTGGGTGAAGTTCGGTAGAAGTGGGGAGTGCCAGATTATGAACCAGTGCAAGACGTGCTCGCTTCCCTGCGCGCGCCTTGCAGGGTTCAAATCCGCAACCCCATTCACGCCACGACGGCGCGTTCCGCGACACAAGCGCCGCTGACCGGCGTGAGTGAGTTGAGAAGTGGGTTGGGGCGGATTTGAACCGCCGACCTCCTCCATGTCAAGGAGGTGTCATAGCCTGACTAGACCACCAACCCGCGTGGCCTTCGGCGCATCTCACCGTAGTCCGGGGGTATAGTTGAAGGTTTCGAAACGGGGAACCGAGCGCCGACGGCCACGACAGGGTTAAGTAGTTGTACAGACTTGTACACTGTAACCCGGAATAGAACATCGATGTCCGATATAAACGAGTACACCGAGCGCGTCGCAGACGGCGAGGACCTGAGTCTCGCCGACGCTCGCGACGCCGTCACGCGAATCTTCGAGGACGCAACGGACGCCCAGATCGGCGCGCTGCTCGTGGCGCTCCGCGCGAAGGGCGAAACGGAGACGGAGATCGCGGGGTTCGCGCGAGGGATGCGCGACGCCGCACGCACCATCGACCCGGACCGCGAACCGCTCGTCGACACCTGCGGCACGGGCGGTGACGACTACGACACTATCAACGTCTCCACCACCTCCACGCTCGTCGTCGGCGGCGCAGGCGTCCCCGTGGCCAAACACGGCAACTACTCCGTCTCCTCCTCCTCGGGCAGTTCCGACGTCCTCGAGGAAGTTGGCGTGGACCTCGACGCCGACCCCGAATCGGTCGAGGCACTCGTCGAGGACCACGGCATCGGCTACATGCACGCGCCGGCGTTCCACCCCGCGATGAAGGCCGTCATCGGCCCGCGCCGGGAACTCGAGATGCGGACCATCTTCAACCTGCTCGGCCCGCTCACGAACCCCGCGGGCGCGGACGCCCAGGTCGTCGGCGTCTACGACCCCGACCTCGTGCCGACGCTCGCCCGCGCGCTCTCGCACATGGACGTCGACCGGGCGCTCGTCGTCCACGGCGACGGCCTCGACGAGTTCGCGCTCCACGGCCCCTCGACCGTTGCGGAGGTCGACGGCGACAGCGTCGAGGAGTACACCGTCACGCCAGCCGACTTCGGGCTCGACGAGGCGCCCATCGAAGCCGTCTCTGGCGGCACCCCCGAGGAGAACGCCCGCGACCTCCGCGGCATCGTCTCGGGAGACGTCACCGGCCCGAAGCGCGACATCATCCTCGCGAACGCCGGCGCCGCCATCTACGTCGCGGGCGAGGCCGACTCGCTCGAAGCGGGCGCCGAGCGCGCACGCGAAGCCATCGACTCTGGCGACGCAGCAGAGACGCTCCGGACCCTCCAGGGAACCCGCACGGCGACGCAATGACGCGCGTGAAGATCTGTGGGCTCACGGACGAGGCGGACCTGCGAGCGGCCGCCGCGGCTGGCGCCGACGCCGTTGGGATAATCGCCGACGTGCCCGTGGACACGCCCCGGGAGGTGGCCGTCGAGCAGGCCGCAGACCTGGTCGCCGCGGCGCCGCCGTTCGTCACCACCGTCCTCGTGACGATGCCCGACGCACCCGAGCACGCGGTCGAACTCGTCGACCGCGTGAACCCGGACGTCGTCCAGTTGCACGGCGACCTGCCGGTCGGCGACGTGGCGTACGTCGCGGCGAACGCGGACGCGGGCGTGCTGAATTCCGTCGACGCCGCGAACCCCGACGCCGGCCGATACGACGACGTTGTCGACGCGCTGCTGGTTGACTCCGTGGACGGCGACGGCGCGGGCGGCACTGGCCGCACCCACGACTGGGAAGCGACCCGCGAGTTCGCGGCGTCGGTCGACTCGCCGGTCGTCCTCGCGGGCGGACTCACGCCGGAGAACGTCGCGGACGCCGTCGAGGCAGCCGACCCGTTCGCCGTGGACGTGGCCTCCGGCGTGGAGGCTGCCGGCGGTGAGAAGGACCACGACGCGGTCAGGGAGTTCGTGGCGAACGCGAAGGCCGACCACGCGGTGGTCGAATCGTGATGGACACCACTCGCTCGGCGTTCAGCGACCTCGCGGGCGACGGGCCGGCGGTCGTGCGCGTCGCCGCGACCCTCGAAGCCGACGTCTCCCCGCTCACTGCGTACGACGCGCTCACCGAGGGGGACTACGGCTTCCTGCTGGAGAGCGCCGAGAAGACCGCTGCGAGCGACCCGGACGGCGCGTTCCGCCCGTCGAGCGCCTCCGAGAACCGCCACGCCCGCTACTCCTTCGTCGGCTACGACCCCGCCGCCGTCGTGGCCGTCGGACCGGACGGGACCGACGTCGAGCGCCTCCGTGACGAGCGCGCGGCCGACCTGCTCGGAACCGGCGAGGGTGACGTGCTCGACCGACTGCGGGGCGTGCTGCCCGACGTCCAGCGCCGCGGCTTCCCCGACGGGGACCGCCAGCTACTCGACGGCGGCCTCGTCGGCTTCCTCGCGTACGACGCGGTGTACGACCTCTGGCTGGAGGAGGTGGGCGTCGAGCGCCCCGAGACGCCGCTCCCGGACGCGGAGTTCGTTTTGTCGACGCGGACGCTCGTCTTCGACCGTGCGACGGGCGACGTCTCGCTCGTGTTCACGCCCGTCGTCGGCGACGAGGACGACCCAGACGCTGCCTACGACGACCTCCGCGCGGAGGCCGAACGCGTGCAGGCAGTGCTCGCCGGGGCGGAAGCCCCCGAGTTCGGCGGCTTTCGCGTCACCGACGAGCGCGCCGGCCCGCGCGACGAATACGAGGACGCCGTCGCGAAGGCGAAGGAGGCGGTGTTCGACGGCGAGGTGTACCAGGCGGTCGTCTCGCGCACGCGTGAACTCGACGGCGACGTCGACCCCCGGGGCCTCTACGCCGCGCTCCGCGACGTCAACCCCTCGCCGTACATGTTCCTGCTCTCCCACGACGACCGCACCGTTGTCGGCGCGAGTCCCGAGACGCTGGTCGCGGTCCACGACGACACCGTGGTGAACAACCCAATCGCGGGCACCTGTCCCCGTGGCGCCAGCCCCGTCGAGGACCGCCGCCTTGCGGGCGAGATGCTCGCCGACGAGAAGGAGCGCGCCGAACACGCGATGCTCGTGGACCTGGCGCGCAACGACGTGCGCCGCGTCAGCGAACCCGGGAGCGTCCGCGTCCCCGAGTTCATGCGCGTGCTGAAGTACAGCCACGTCCAGCACATCGAGTCCACCGTCACCGGGACGCTCGCAGGGGACGCGGACGCCTTCGACGCGACCCGCGCGTCGTTCCCCGCGGGCACCCTTTCGGGGGCGCCGAAGGTCCGCGCGATGGAGCACATTGACGCCCTCGAGGCCTCCCCCAGGGGAATCTACGGCGGCGGCGTCGGCTACTTCTCGTGGACCGGGGACGCGGAGTTCGCTATCGCCATCCGGTCGGCCACCATCGAGGCTGGGAGCGGCGGTGCGGACGATACCCTCCGCGTGCGTGCGGGGGCGGGCGTCGTCGCCGACAGCGACCCGGCCGCTGAGTTCGACGAGACGGAGGCGAAGATGGACGGCGTGCTCGCCGCCGTCGAGCGTATCCGCGAGCGCGAACCGGAACCGGAGGTCCAGCCGTGAAAGTCCTCTTCGTCGACAACTTCGACTCGTTCACGTACAACCTCGTGGAGTACGTCTCCGAACAGCAGGTCGACGGCGGACGCCCGGAGACACCGGTGGTGAAGAACTCCGCGAGCCTCGACGACGTGCGCGACGTCGACCCGGACGCCATCGTCGTCAGCCCCGGCCCCGGCCACCCGAAGAACGACCGCGACGTCGGCGTCACGGCCGACGTCCTGCGGGACGTGAGCCCGGACGTGCCGACGCTCGGCGTCTGCCTCGGCATGGAGGCCGCGGTGTACGAGTACGGCGGCGAAGTCGGTCGCGCCCCCGAACCGATTCACGGCAAGACGAGTGACGTCGAGCACGACGGCCGGGGCGTCTTCGCGGGCGTCGAACAGGAGTTCCCAGCGGCCCGCTACCACTCGCTGGCGTGCACGGAGATTCCGGACTGCTTCGAGGTGTCGGCCACCGTCGCGGGCGGCGACCTCCCGATGGGCGTCCGCCACCGCGAGCACCCCATTGCCTGCGTGCAGTTCCACCCCGAGAGCGTCCTGACGGGCGCCGGCCACGACCTGATTCGTAACTTCCTCGCCGCGGTGTGACCCCGGCCTGACCGCCGCCGAATCGGGGTCGCCACCGCTGGCAGCGCTACCCCGAACAGCCGGCGGTTCCCGCGCTTCCGAACCCCCCTCTTGTTCCACTGGAGGACGAAACTGAAAACACCGCTACGTCCCCGACATTTGTCGATAGATGGTTACCACTTTCACCCCGCTTTGGATGGGCTTATGACCCAGCCAGCCATACACTTGAGGCACGCAGATTCGGGCCGGTTGACGGCGGCCGTCGCGGGGTGTAGAAACACAACTACTAACCGCTCCGCGCGGTACCATTCGTCGTCAACTGCGACCCGGTGTTCGACCAATCCATGATACTCCAACCAACCACGCAACGCACTGTACCGGGGAGGGACCGTCGATGAGCTCCCACGACCTCTCCGCGGACGACCTCACGCTGCCGGTCAAGCGCGTCGACGGCGACACGCTGGCCGACCGGATGACCGACAACGCCTACCAGAACATCCTGCCCGCGCGCTACCTCCGCAAGGACTCCAGCGGCGACCCCGTCGAGAGCCAGGAGGACCTCTTCGAGCGCGTCGCGAAGAACATCGCGCTCGCGGAAGTCGTCTACGAGACGGACGAGCCGGTGACGGTCACGCCGGACCAGCTCAAACCCGACCACCCGCGCCGCGACGAACTCGCCGAGGAAGTGTTCGGTGCGGGCGTCACCCCCGAGGACGACGCCGAGGTCGAACTGACCGAAGCGAACGTCAACAAGTTCGCCTACGACACCATCGTCCCCGACCTCGACGACGACAGCGCGCGAGCGCACGTCAAGAGCATCCGCGGCGAGTTCCAGGAACTGATGGAGCGCCTCGCGTTCATGCCGAACTCGCCGACGCTGATGAACGCCGGCGACGAACTCCAGCAGCTCTCGGCCTGCTTCGTCGACTCGCCGGGCGACGACCTCACGGACATCCACCAGACCGCCAAGGAGGCCGCCGAAGTGTTCCAGTCAGGCGGCGGCATGGGGTACGCGTTCTGGCAGCTCCGCCCCTACGGCGACTCCGTCGGCTCCACGGGCGGCATCGCCTCCGGGCCGCTGACGTTCATGGAGACGTTCGACCAGATGTGCGAGACCATCGCGCAGGGCGGCGCGCGCCGCGGCGCCCAGATGGCCGTAATGCGGGTCTCCCACCCGGACGTCGTGGAGTTCATCCACGCGAAGAACAAGGACGTGAGCCTCGCGCACACGCTCCGCCTCAACGACCCCGACGACTACACGTACACCACGTTCTCCGAGGCCTTGGAGGAGGCCCGCGAACTCATCGACGAGGACGGCCGCGTGCCCAAGCACCTCCGGAACGCCGTCGAGGGCCACCTCTCTAACTTCAACATCTCCGTCGGCGTCACCGACGGCTTCATGGAGGCCCTGGAGAACGGCGAGGAGTACACGTTCACGAACCCGCGTACGGGCGAACCACACATTGCCACCGAGGAGACCAGGGAGATGTACTCCCGCTACGGGCTCGGCCACTACGTCGAACCCGGCGAGGAGCTCACCATCCCCGCCGGCGAGCTCTGGGACCGCATCGTCGAGGGCGCCCACGAGAACGGCGAACCCGGCGTCATCTACCTCGAGCGCGTCAACAAGCAGCACTCCTTCGACGTCGAGGAGCACCCCGACCACCGCATCCTCGCGACGAACCCCTGTGGCGAGCAGCCCCTCGAGGAGTACGAGGCCTGCAACCTCGGCCACATCAACCTCTCGACGCTCGCCGCCCAGAACGCGCCCGACTGGCGCGTCTGGAGCGAGCAGAACGAGTTCGACTCCCTGGAGGAGGGCGTCGAGCGCTTCCTCGCGGAGGCCGTCGACACCGAGGAGTTCGACCACCGCATCGAGATGGGGACGCGCTTCCTCGAGAACGTCGTCACCATGTCGGACTTCCCGGTCGAGAAGATCGAGGAGAAGGTCGCCGAGATGCGCAAGATCGGTCTCGGCGTCATGGGCCTCGCGCAGCTGTACATCCAGCTCGGCGTGAAGTACGGCAGCGAGGAGGGCAACGAGATCGCCCGCCAGCTGATGACGCGCATCGACCACGGATCGAAGGCCGCGAGCCACGACCTCGCGGGCGAGCGCGACAGCTTCGACGAGTGGGGCAAGTCCAAGTACGCGAACCCGACCGAGTACGCGGAGTGGTTCGAACACCACACCGGCGAGGACGCCGCGGACTGGGCGGACGGCTACCCCATCCGCAACCACAACACGACGACCATCGCGCCGACCGGCACCACGTCGATGGTCGGCAACACCACGGGCGGCTGTGAGCCCATCTACAACGTCGCCTACTACAAGAACGTCTCCGACGACGTGCAGGGCGACGAGATGCTCGTGGAGTTCGACGACTACTTCCTCCGGACGCTGGTCGACAACGACATCGACGTCGACGCGGTCAAGGAGGAGGCACAGGAGCAGATGGCGAACAACGAGTTCGACGGCGTCGAGGGCCTGGAGACGGTCCCGGACGCCATCGGTGAACTGTTCGTCGTCACCTCCGACCTCTCCGGGAAGGAGCACGCCGCGGTCCAGACCGCGTGCCAGGCGGGCGTCGACTCCGCCATCTCGAAGACCTGCAACTTCCCGAACGACGCCTCCGTCGAGGACATGGACGAGGTGTACCGCTACATCTACGAGAACGGCGGGAAGGGCGTCACCGTCTACCGCGACGGCACCCGCAGCAAGCAGGTGCTGACGACGCGCGCCGACAACGCCGACTTCTCCGGGATGGACGAGGACGAGGCAGCCGAAGCGATGGTCGAGCAGATCGAGGAGACGTTCGGCGGCATCGAGGGCTTCCTCGAGTCCGAGGAGGTTCAGGCCGAGTTCGGCGAGGACCTCCGGGACCTGTTCGCGGGCGACGAGGACGCACTCGAGGGCGAGTTCGCCGAGAAGCAGTCCCGTCCCGACCTCCTCCACGGCGTCACCCAGCGCATCGACACCGGCTACGGGAAGCTCTACGTCACTATCAACGAGGACCCCGAGCGCGAGCGGCCGTTCGAGCTGTTCGCTAACACCGGCAACAGCGGTGGCTTCACGGGCTCGTTCACGGAGGCGCTCGCGAAGACCATCTCCGTCGCGCTCCGCTCGGGCGTCGACCCCGAGGAGATCGCCGACAAACTGCAGGGCATCCGCAGCCCGAAGGTCGCCTGGGACAAGGGCGAGCAGGTCAACTCTATCCCGGACGCCTTCGGTACCGCGCTCCGCCGCTACCTCGAAGGTGACGTCGACCGCGCGGCCTACCCCCAGCAGCAACACCTCACCGAACTCACCGACGAGTCGACGGCCACCCGCGAGACCGACGGCGGTGGGGCCGACGCCGCGGTCGGCGGCCCGCAGGGCCCGGTCAGCGCGGGCGAGGGCGCTGCACAGGACGCCGAGGACGCGACCCAGTCGCTCATCGAGGCGGGCGAGAGCCCCGAGTGTCCGGACTGCGGGTCGATGAGCCTCTACTTCAGCGAGGGCTGCAAGACCTGCGAGTCCTGCGGCTGGAGCGAGTGCTGACGTAGCGCTCGTTCACGCGCTCACGGCGAATCGCTACGGCGACCACGTCTCCGTCGAAACGCAGCTACTGGCACGGGTTCTTCGTCCAGTTCGCGGGATGGAGCGACAACACACAGATGGTTACGTAGCCACGCGTGCGGCAAGAGATGTACATCTGCGGGCGTCGTCCGGGTCGTCCCGGCGGCCGTCACTACAGGTCGTCCGTCTCGGTGGGCCGCCGTGAGGTCTCGGCGACGCGGGCGCCGCTGTCCGCTTGGCGGTCCGTGAGTTCGCGCTGCGGGAACGGGATCTTGACGTCCGCTTCGCCGAAGGCGGTCTTGACCGCGTGGATGACGACCTGTGCGGCGCGCCACCTGCGCTGTGGCGTCGGATTGTCGATCCAGAACCGGACCTCCAGGAGGACCGCCGAATCGGTGAACTGCACCGGCAGCACCTGTGGGGCTGGCTGGCTCATGATCTCGTCCAGGTCGCTGATCGCCTCGAGGGCAACTGCCTCCGCGCGCTCCGGGTCGGTGTCGTAATCGACGCCCACTTCGACGGTGTGCCGGAGCTTTCCCTCGACGCTGCGGTTGATGATTGTCCGATTGTTCACGCCCTCGTTGGGCAGGACGACGTGTTCGCCGTCGAGGTTGCGTAGCCGGACGTGGTTGATCGATATCTCGGTGATGAACCCCTCGTGGTCGCCGATGCGCACCCAGTCACCCACCTCGAAGGGCCGGGACAGCATCAGCACGAAGCCGGCGAGAATCGAGCCGAGCGTGCTCTGGAACGCTAGCCCGAGGACGATACCGAGGACGCCAGCCCCCAGCAGCAGATCGCTCAACTGGATGCCCCAGAGAGCCAACGACGCGAAGACGGCGGCGACGTAGACGACGACCTGACCGATGTAGAAGAGGATGCGGCGCTGGTGTCCGGTCATCGTGCGCTCCTTCGGCCGCTCACCGAGCAGTAGCCGCTTGACGATCCGTGTTACCGCGTGGGCGGCGACGAAGACGACGACTGTGAGGAGGACGAGAATTGCCGCGTTGACGCCGAACTCGAGTGCGCCCATGATAGACAGCAGGTCGGCGGTCGATTGCCACTGCTGTACGAGGACGACGGTGACGACGACGGTAAGCGCAAGGAGGAGTCCAGCGCGGACGAGTTCCGCGTTCACCGTCCGGAAGCGGGCCTGCAACCAGGTGCCGAGGTACCAGATGCCGATTGCGGCGAGGCTAGCGACAGCGATGATTTCCAGCGTGCCGTCGACCGGGATGCTAGATTGGAGTAAGCCCAGTAGCGGGGGGACCATCTCCGGAGACTCCCTCACCCTGTTCTCTACGGTGCGCTGCCAGATAAACTACAGACGTGTTAGACGCGGTCGGGGGGTTCGGACGGTCAGGTTTCGCACCGGGTCCGCCCTGGTGGCCGCTGCGATGGATACGCCTAAACCGCTCGCGTCCGCAGCCTCCCGCATGGCCGAGGACGCGGGCGGCCCGACGTGCCCGATGTGCGAGGCGCACCTCTTCAAGCGCCACTGCAAGTACGTCTGCCCGCAGCACGGCGTCATCATGGACTGCTCGGACAACTTCTGGGTGTGACCCACAGAAGATAGAGAAGCGGTACCCACCTCGCCAGCAGTGAGGCCGCGGGACGCACCCCGCTACAGTCTCTCGGTTTCGGACGACCCGGTGATTCTCGCCCCTGTGTTCCACTCCGACGGTTCGAACAGATCCAGTCAGGCACTCACGCGCGTCTGCCGCGACAGAGCGCGACCCACCCCCGAGAACCGCGCCACGGTGTTGCTCGGTGCGGTGCTCAGGTCGTGAGTTCCTCTGTCGGTGTATCATCTCCCAGCGCTCACGACTCGGCGACTCCTATCGCTGTCGACAGGTGAGACGCCCTATCGTAACGCATTTTCACCACATTCTGAGTGAATGGCTGTAATGAGGTCAGGAGACAGACGAGGACGCCGAGACTACCTGACAGACGACGTAGTAGAATCTCTGCAATCCATTCTCGAAGACCACCAAACGTTCTCTGAAACGACTGTACGAGCAGCGTTCCGAGCGGAGTGTGAGAAGTTCGAGGAATTATTCCAGGACGATACCTCTATTTCGTCGGTTCGAGACATGGCACTCCACCAAGTCGAGCAATACGCAGAGGATGGTGAACTCCCGGAGGCCATAGACGTGCCTGACGAATAGGGCGCTGGTCGATACTGCTGGTGGTCTGCACAGCACCACACCGCGCGTGACAGAGCACGACCCCACCTCATCGGCCTCGTTCTCGTGGGCGGACGGGCGACTCCTGCCGTCTCCACTCCAGCCGTCTCCGTCGTGGGTGTCTGCGCCGTGGGAAGTGGGCTGGCCATATCGCCTTAATACGTGGCGGCCGTAGCGATTCCTCGTATGAGCGTCATCGTGGAGTTCACGATTCCTGCCACGGAGTTCCTGCTCGGGGAGGTGCTGGCGGACCCGCCGGGGATGCGCATCGAACTCGAACGGCTCGTCCCGACCAGCGATGCGGTCATGCCCTTCCTCTGGGTGCGCGGGGCCGACCACGCAACGTTCGAACAACGGGTCCGGGAGAATCCTGCTATCGGTACTGTCGACGCCCTCGACCGTGCCGACGACTGGGTGCTCTACCGCGTCGAGTGGGCCGATGAGCCGTTCAGCCTCCTGGAAATCATCAACACCAGCGGGGGCGTCATCCTGGAGGGTAACGGCGACTCCGAGTGGCAGTTCCGCCTGCGGTTCCCACACCACGATGCGCTCTCGACGTTCTACAATTTCTGCACGGAGGAGAATATCACCCTCCACATCGAGCGGTCGTACACGCTCACCGAGAAGACCCCGACCGGCCACCGGTTCGACCTCACGCAGCCCGAGCGGGAGGCACTCGTGCTGGCGCTCCACCAGGGCTACTTCGAGTCGCCGCGCCAGTCGTCACTCGCGGACCTCGCCGCCGAACTCGGGGTTTCCGAGCAGGCCGTCTCTAACCGGCTGCGCCGCGGCAACGAGAAAATCCTCGAACAAACTCTGCAGTCCTCGGCCGCCGACTTCGAGTGACCTCTCCATCCGTGCCCCACCGTCTTAAAAAAGGGTTGAGCGTTCAACAGTGATTCCTATTCTGGATTGAGGACTACACTCGTGCATGTCCACCGCCCCCCTTTCCGCGACGAAGGCTGACGCGGCGACCGTGAGTCGGTTGCACACGGCCCTGGCGAGCGAGCGGCGGCGGCTGGTGCTGGCGTACTTCGAAACCACGGACGAGGACATGGCGTCCCTGGCCGACCTCGCCACGTTCATTTCGACGCATCAGGCTGACAGCGAGCGGGAGCGCGTTCGGGGGCACCTTCGGCACGCCGACCTGCCGAAGTTAGCGGACCTGGGCCTCATCGACTACGACGCTCGCACCCAGACCAGCCGGTATTGGGGTGCTCCCTCGGCGGTCGTCGCCGAGGAGTGGACCCAGTATCTCCGAGCGACAGTGGACCCCTGATGGAAATGCTGATGTGCCGGTCGTGTGGCGAATTCGTCCGGGCCACCACGGCGGATGAAGAGTTCGTACCGATGGTAGACTCGTGCCCCGACTGTGGCGGTGTGGAGTTCATGCATAACGCCACCGGGACGATTGTCTGCGTCGACGACTGACTGCACACCGAGGGATACACCGCCGGCTGCGGGCCGTACGGACCGCACCGATCGCGCCTGCCCCACCAGTGTGGGCGTGGGGTCACTCCGCCGCCACGAATGTGGCCAGCCCGTTCTGTTCGACCGTCACCCGATACCCTCGTACGTGAACGCGACCACCACCCCGGCCTCCGGAGGCGCCACCTGGGTATACGTGTTCTACGGTGTGACATCTGCAACTTCTGGGTCTCCTGACTCACGCCCGCCGTGCCCGCCACGCGCGGTGCGCGACCGGCGTCAGAACGAGTAGCGCGGCGAGTGCGCCACCGACGAGCAGCGTCGGGTCCACCCGCGCGGCGTCCATCGTGAACGCGTTCAGCCCGCTGCCGAGCGTGACCGTCGCCACCACCCACGGGAGTTCGCCGAGCAGCGTCCCGCCGACGAACGCGCGGAGGCCGACGCCACCGGCGCCCGCTGCGGCAGAAATCGGTTCGGAAGGCGTCGGTGCGAGGCGCGCCGCGACGACGCCGCGGAGGTCGCCCGTCGCGTCGAAGTAGCGCCGGCTCCCGTCGGTGAACCGACCCAGAAGGCGGCCGTCCGCCGGGGCGCGGCGGCCGACGACGTAGGCGGGGAGGCTGGTGCCCACCGCGCCGACGAGTGCGACGGGCACACCGACGGCGACGCCGTACCGGAAGCCGACGAGCGCCGACAGCAGGCTGATCGGCCAGCCCAGGAACGGCCTGATTGCGTACAGGCCCACGAGGAACAGCAGGAACCAGGGGCTGGCGACGGCCGCGCGGAGCACGCCGAGCGCGCTGTCGGGGCGGACGGCGACGGCGACGACCACCAGCGCGGCGACCGCCGCGCCGGCCGCGTACCGTTTCATCGCCGCCCGCTATCCGGGGCAGGCGCTTATCGTTGTCCATCCGCGCAAGCGTCAAGTGCGCCGTCGACCCAGGAGTATCCATGAGCGACGGCGACGACGGCGCCGAGCACGCGGGCGACCAGGCGGCCGACCCCGTGGAACTCGGCGTGGAACTGCTCTCGAAACTGGAGTTCGAGTCGCTCTCCGTCGCCGACGCCATCGACCGAATCGAGACGGTGACCACACACCCGCGGACGACCCGCGAGATCCTCGACGCCGCCGAGGAGCGCGGCGTCATCGAACGAGAGGACGGCGAGGTGTACCCCCAGGGCGGCGCCTACGTGTCGTTCCGTTCGGAGGTGTTCACGAAGGAGGGGGAGTTCTCGTGTCGGCGCTGCGGGTCGGCGATAGCGACGGGCTACTTCGTTCGGCTAGACGCCGGCGAACTCGGCGCCTTCGGCTCCTCGTGCATCCGGAAGGTCACTGGTCGGGAATGAGCGCCCGGAGCGCCGCGAGGCGCTCGCGCTGGGCGTCGAGAACCGCCTGCTGTGCGTCGACGACCTCCCGCTGTCGCTCGATGGTCTCGGCCATCTCGGCGACCACGTCCTCCATCTCGTCGAGTTCCGTCTCGAGGTCCTCGGGCGCGACTGGCGGTTCGACCTTCGCGGCCGCCGTCTCGAAGCCGCTCGACTCGAACTCGTCGTCCTCGCCACGCTCGCCACCCGTCTCGGCGGCGGCTGCGGACCGCCCGCCCGCCTCCTCTGCGACCTGGGCCTGCGCGCCCGCCGACTCGGGCGCCCCGGCGGCTTCCTCGTCGTCCTCGCCGACGCCGCTGGTGTCGATGGGGTCGACGCCGCCGCCGAACGACACCTCGTCGGTTGCCGCGTCGTCGTCCTCGTCGACGTTCAGCCGCGCGAACTCCTCGGCGCTGGCCACGTCGTGGTAGGCGTAGACGGCCTCCTCGACGGTCTCGCGGACGTCCCGGAACTCCTCGTTCGGCGCCTTGATTCGCTGGGTGCGCCCGGTCGTCTCGAGGGCGAGCTGGCTCGCGACGTTGCCGTCCTCGACGTCGATGCCGGTGACGGCCTCGAAGGAAATCTCCTCGTAGTCCGGACCCCAGACTGCCTCGCCGATGTGCCTGACGACGCGGTCGCTGGTCACGACCAGCGTGAGTTCGCTGAACCGGTACGTTCGCTTGACGGTCTCGCCCGCCTGCGTGACGCCAGCAGCGTTCAGCACACCGGCGATGATGGGGTGGAGTACGTCGTCGAGTTTGCCCGACGGGACGGAGAACGTCTCCTCCCCGTCGAGGCCGTAGTCGAGCGTTATCTTCGCCTTCCGGCGCCCCTCGCTGACCTGGATGCCCTCGGCGTCGTGTGAGAACTCCTCGACGGTCTCGTCGCTGAGCAGTCCGTCGGCCCTGTAGATGACGGTTCGCGTCGGCGTGACGAACAGCGCGTCCTCCCCCTTCAGCGGCACGTGCGCGGCGACGTCCTCGTCCCCGAGCGACGACTGGACGAGCGCGGGTACGTTCATGTACGCCCGAAACCACCGCCTCGGCTTAAACCCGACGGGTGGCCACTGCAGATGAGAACGTTAAAGAATGGGCTCCGCCTAGCGGCAACTGCGCCCGGGTGGCTTAGCTGGTCATAGCGCCGCACTCATAGGGTTCCGAGCTTCGGTGCGGCAACCCACGCCACGTGGTTGTTCGGCATGTCCGCGAGGCCCGCCGAGCCTCGAACCTGGGACATGCGGAGATCGAGGGTTCAAAACCCTCCCCGGGCATTCTGCGCGAGACGTACACTGGAAGTGAGCCCTGGCTCTCCATCTTCTGAAGGAAACGAGTGGGCCAAATCGGCCTACATGTCAACGTACTTTGATGGGGTGGGTGCGAGCGTACGGGAGGCGTGCTAGCGGCTGACTAGCGTCCGACGCGGGCAAACTGGCCGGAAAACTCCGATATCTACGAGAAGCGTTCCGCGGGCTCGATAAAACGTCTAAACGGTTTCAAACACGTTCTAAACTGAGGTTACTTCGCGGCTGACGAACTGAATCGGGATGAAACGATTCCAACGGTCGGCCCCCTATATGGTGGCGCCGCCAGTACACTGTGATGACGAGGTGAACTCCTGATGTCAACCCCCTCCCGCTCCGCTCTCGCCGAGGCCGCATCGGACGCCGTTTCGACGCCAGCGTCCGCGACGGTCCTGAAGCCCCTCGAAGTCGTCGGCTTCTGGTCGGCCGTCGCCCTCCCGTTCCTCTACCTCCCGCTGGTCGTCTCCGGCCCGACATCGCCGGCCGAACAGACTGCGCTCGCCGGCCTGGTCGCGGCCCACGTGGTCGCGCTCCTGCTCGGCAGCCGGCACCGCACCGACGAGTAACCGACCGCGCCGTCACCCGAAGACGCACCGCTTAACACCGCCGCTCTCCTCCCGTCTCGCATGGGTCTCGACTCCGTTCCGCTCGGCCGCACCGGCCTCAAGGTCTCCGAAATCGCGTTCGGCACCTGGCGGTTCGGCCGGGAGAACGACGACGGCGACGTCGAGGTCGGCCGCGAGCGAGCGCACGAACTGCTCGACGCGTACGCCGACGCCGGCGGCCGCTTCATCGACACCGCGGACATGTACGGCGCCGGCCGCGCCGAGCAGTACATCGGCGACTGGCTCGCCGACCGCGACCGCGAGGAGTTCGTCGTCGCCTCGAAGATCTACTGGCCGACCCGCGACGACCCGAACGGCCGCGGCCTCAACCGCAAGCACCTCCGGAACAACGTCGACGAGATCCTCGACCGCCTCGGCACGGACTACGTCGACCTCCTCTACATCCACCGCTGGGACGACGACACGCCCGCACGCGAGTTCATGCGAACGCTCGACGGCTTCGTCCGCGACGGCGAGGTCAACTACCTCGGCACGTCGACGTTCGAGCCGAACGCCTGGAAGGTCGCGAAGGCAAACGAGATCGCGCGCCGCGAGGGGTACGAGCCGTTCACCGTCGCCCAGCCCCGGTTCAACGCCGTCAACCGCGAGGTAGAGGGGAACTACCTCGAGATGTGCGTGGACTACGACGTTGGCGTCGTGCCGTGGTCGCCGCTCGCGGGCGGGTTCCTCACCGGGAAGTACAGCCGCGGCGAGGAGCCCCCGGAGGGGACCCGGGGCGCCACCGACCAGCAGTTCGTCGACTCCTACCTCACCCCCGAGAACTTCGACGCCCTCGAGGAGGTCGAGGCCGTCGCGGGGGAGGTCGGTGCGTCCCCGGCCCAGACCGCGCTCGCGTGGCTGGTCCACCACGACAGCGTCACCGCACCCATCACCGGGGCGCGGACGCCCGAGCAGCTCCGCGAGAACCTGGACGCCGCGGACATCGACCTCACCGACGAGCAGTTCCAGCGCATCGCCGACGCGAAGTAGCGCTCCGTTCTACGCCCACGTCGCCCGGACCTTCCCGAGTTCGTCGGCGAGCGCCCGGCGCTTCAGCAGGCAGAACCCGGCGAAGATGACGACGAACCCGACCACCACGTTGGGGGTGACCGGCTCGTTCGTGACGTAGAGGCCGCCGACCGCGGCGAAGACCGGCGCGACGTAGCTCACCAGGTTGATCTCGATGGCGCCGAGGCGGTCGAGCAGCTGGAAGTAGATCAGGAAGCCGACGGCGCTGGCGGCCAGCGAGAGGTACGCGAGCGCCCACAGCGCGTCGCCATCGAGGGGAATCGACTGGGTCTCGCCCGCGCCGAGGCTGACGACGTGCATGAGGCCGGCGCCCAGAATCATCGCCCACGCCTCCAGCGTCTCGATCGAGAGGTCGTCGTCGACGCGCTGGGTGAGCACGCTCCCGAGCGCGAAACACGCCGCGGCGAGGAAGACGAGCAGTTCGCCGACGGTGCTCTCCCCGAGCAGGTTCGAGAGGTTCGGGTCCGACAGCACGACGACGCCGACGAGACCGAGCAGGAGGCCGAGGACGCCGACGACGGAGAGCCGTTCGGAGGGGAGGAACGCCCGCGCGAACCCCGTGGTGAGGACGGGGCTGAGGCTGACGAGCACCGCGGCGGCGGCGCTCGACACGTCAGGACTCGTCTCGCCGACGAAGAGCAAGGCGTGGTAGGCCGCAATCATGAACACGGCAGCGATGCCGACAGCAGTCCAGTCCGCCCGCGAGTGCGGACGCCACTGGTCGGTGACGTGCGCAGCGTAGGCGAGCATCACCACGCCGGCGATGTCGTAGCGGACGGCCGCGAACAGCACGGGTTCGAAGCCCGCGCGGAGGCCGGCCTTGATCGCGACGAACGCCGACCCCCAGACCGCCGCGAGCGCGAGGAACAGGAGGGCGTCCCGGTAGTTGGTCACGCCGAGAGTCCGCTCGCGAGCACGTTTACGCTTTCGAAGCCGGGCACGTCTTGCCGCCGCCTCGGCGCGGCGTCCTCACGCCCCGCTTCGCTCCGCGTGGAGCGCGCGCAGGACGTCCTCGCGCGTGACGAGGCCGACGAGCGTCTCGCCCTCGACGACGGGAACGCGGTTCACGTCGCGGTCGTCGGAGGCGAGAATCGCGAGCACGTCGTCCATGCTGGCGTCCGGTTCGACGGTGAGCACGTCCGTCGTCATGATCTTCCGAATCGGCTTGCCGGCGTGGCGCGCAAGGTCAAGTTCCGACTCCAGTTCGTCCCACGAGAGGTCGAACCCGTACTCCAGGGACTCGAGGAACGGCGGGAGGCCGATGGGAATCCAGATGGTGCGGTCTTTCGGCTGGAACAACTCCACCATGTCCCGCTGGGTGACGACGCCGACGAGTCGGTCCGCGTCGTCCACCACGGGGAAGCCGGTGAAGTCCCGGCGGGCGAGCTTCCGGAGCACCTCGCTGACCTCCTCGTCCTCGTGGACTGTCTCGACGTCAGCCGTCATCAGGTCACGTGCCTGCATACGTGGAGGGTCGCGGGCCCGCCACGTATCGTTTTGGTATCGGCGCACTGCTTAAGTGCCGGCGCGGAAAAACAGTAGTATGGCCATCGTGGGCCGGTCAAATCTCCGCGACCTGTTCGACGACTCCCCGACGCCGCACATCGCCCACCCGCCGCGCTCCCATCGACGGGACTTCTACGTCGCCACCGACGGCTCCTACGCCAGCGACGGGAGCGGCCTGGGCGTCATCATCGAAGCACGGGACGGCGAACGGGTAGCACGACTCTCGGTGCCCGACGAGGCGCCGAACAACAACGTCGCCGAGTACCGCGCGCTCCACCTCGGCCTCGACACGCTCGCCCACCGCGCACCGGCGAACGCGAGCGTCGGGGTCCTCGTCGACCACAACAACCTCGCGGGCAACGTGAACGCCGCGATGCTCGCCTCTCGCACGCGGGACTACCGTCCGCTCAAGCAGTTCACCGTCCCGGCGTCCGCGGAGCACCACTGGCGGGGCATCCGCGCCCGGGTCGTGGGCTTCGACGAACTCCGCGCCGCGCAGGTCGACAGCAAGCACAACCCGGCCCACGTCCTCGCGAACGAACCGGGCCAGTACGCACACGTCAACCAGGAACCCGCGCGCTGTCTGCTCCCGGAGGTGTCGGAGTCCGACCCGCAGATTCCGCCGCCCTCGCGGGCAGACCGCCGCGTCGGCGACTAAAACCCACTTTTTGCGCTGCGGGGGGTCGCGTAGCGACCCCCGCTCGGCAAAAACTTGCGGAAAAAGCACTCCTCCTTCACTTCGCTTCGCTTCGTACAGTCGTCGGCCCACGCTCACTTCGTTCGCGCGGTGAACAGTGCGCTCCGCGCACTGGTGCTGGTCTTCTGATGGCTACCGGCAACCGAAAATGGGGGAACGAGATACCGCTACGTCATTCGTTCTGCTGTGCGTCGACGACGGCGACGGCGGCGAGGTTCACGATGTCCTTCACCTCGTCGCCCCGCTGGAGGACGTGGACGGGCTTGTCCATGCCGACCAGCATCGGGCCGATGGCGTCAGCGCCGCCGAGGCGCTGGAGCAGCTTGTAGCCGATGTTGCCCGACTCCAGATTCGGGAAGATGAGCACGTTCGCGGGGTCGTCGAGTTCCGAGAACTCGTAGGTGCCCCCGAGGATGTCCTCGACGACGGCGGTGTCGGCCTGCATCTCGCCGTCGACGGGGAAGTCGACGTCCGGGTCCTCGCGGAGCATCCGTGCGGCGTGCCGGGGCTTCCGGGTGCCCTCGTTGTCGACGCTGCCGAAGTTCGAGTACGACAGCATCGCGACGCGCGGGTCGACGTTGAACCGCCGGGCGAGGTCCGCCGTGTGCTGGGCGACCTCCGCGAGCACCTCCTCGTCGGGGTCCTGATTGACGGTGGTGTCCGCGCAGAAGACGACGCGGTTCTTGAACGTCAGCATGTAGACGCCCGCGACGTAGTCGGCGTCCGGCGCCGTGCCGACGACCTGCAGCGGCGGGCGGAGCGCGCTCGGGTAGTGGTGCATCAGGCCCGTGAGGAAGGCGTCGGCGTCGCCGGCTCGCACCATCGTGGAACCGAGGTAGTTGGGGTCGCGTTTCACGAGCGACTCGGCCTCGCTCTCCGTGATGCCCTTGCGCTGGCGGAGTTCGTACAGCTGTTCGGCGTACTCCTCGTGGTCGCCCTCGTCGGGGTCGACGATCTCGGGCTCGAACTGGAGGCCCAGCCCCTCGACGATGCCGTGGATGGTCTCGCGGTCGCCGATGAGCACGGGCTCGGCGATGCCCTCCTCGGCCATCTGGTAGGCCGCGCGGATCATCTTCTCGTCGTCGCCCTCGCCGAGCGCCACGCGCTTCGGGTCGCTCTTGGCCTTGTTGAGGACGATGCGCATCATCTCGCGGGACTTCCCGAGGCGCGCCTCGAGTTTCTCGCGGTAGTCCTCGAGGTCGAGTTCGCGGCGAGCGACGCCCGAGTCCTGGGCGGCGCGCGCGACGGCGGGCGCCACCTCGAACAGTACGCGCGGGTCGAGCGGTTTCGGGATGATGTACTCGGAGCCGAACTGCAGGGGCTGGTCGCCGTAGGCCTTCACGACCTCGTCGGGGACGTCCTGCTTCGCGAGGTCGGCGAGCGCCTCCGCGCACGCGACCTTCATCTTCTCGTTGATGTCGGTGGCGCGCACGTCGAGTGCGCCCCGGAAGATGAACGGGAAGCCGAGGACGTTGTTCACCTGGTTGGGGTAGTCCGAGCGCCCGGTCGCCATGATGACGGTGTCGTCGCGGGCGTTCTTCGCGGCCTCGTAGTCGATCTCGGGGTCCGGGTTCGCCATCGCGAACACGATGGGGTCCGCGGTCATCGACTGGACCATCTCCTCGCTGACGATACCACCGACGGAGAGACCGACGAACACGTCCGAGCCATCCATCGCGTCCGCGAGGTCGCCGCCCTCGCCGGGCTGGGCGAACTCCTCTTTGAACTCGTTGACGTCGCGGTCCTCGGTGATGATGCCCGAGGAGTCACACATCGTGATGTTCTCCCGCTGGACGCCGAGACTGACGTAAAAGCGCGCGCTGGCGATGGCGGAGGCGCCGGCGCCCGAGAAGACGACCTCGACCTCCGAGATGTCCTTCCCGGAGATCTCCACGGCGTTCAAAAGCGCCGCCCCGGAGATGATAGCGGTGCCGTGCTGGTCGTCGTGGAACACCGGGATGTCCATCTTCTCGCGGAGGCGGTCCTCGATCTCGAAGCACTCCGGCGCCTTGATGTCCTCGAGGTTGATGCCGCCGAACGTCGGCTCCATCGCGTTGACGGACTCGATGATGTCCGCGGCGTCCTGCTGGTCGAGTTCGATGTCGAAGACGTCGATGTCCGCGAACCGCTTGAACAGCACTCCCTTCCCCTCCATGACCGGCTTGGAGGCCTGGGCGCCGATGTCGCCGAGGCCGAGCACCGCCGAGCCGTTCGACACGACGCCGACGAGGTTCCCCTTCGCGGTGTACTTGAACGCGTTCTCGGGGTCGTCGGCGATTTCCAGGCACGGCGCGGCCACGCCGGGCGAGTACGCCAGCGAGAGGTCCCGCTGCGTGTTCGTCGGCTTCGTCGTCGCGATCTCGAGTTTCCCTGGCGGGTCGCTGGCGTGGTAGTCCAGCGCGTCTTCGTCCAGTCCCATGTTCTACTCGTGCCGCGGCTACCGGCAAAAGCCTGTCCCAACGCGTCGAAGCCGGATTCGTCGGACGTCGAACTCCGGGGGTCGCGCGCGAGACGACACGCATACGTACCGACAGCCGAAAGTTCTGGATATGGCTCGCCGCTCGTACTATCTCGCGGCCGTGACGACCGCGCTCACGTTCGTCCTCATCCTGCTGGGTGAGTTCACCGCCGTCTCCGGGTCCGGCGCGACCTGCGGTCTGGAGTGGCCGTACTGCAACGGACAACTGCTCCCGTTCGGCCTGCCGCTCCACGACTTCATCGAGTGGTTCCACCGCGCCGTCGCGATGGTCGTTGGCTTCTTCATCGTCGGCACGGGCGTCGTGGCGTGGCGCCGCTTCGACGAGCGCGACATTCAACTCGGCGGCGTGCTCGCCGTCGTCCTCCTGCCGCTGACGGTGATTCTGGGCGGCACCACCGTGACGTTCAGCGGCCTGCTCCCGTGGGGGTACATGCCGCTCACGCAGGCCGTCCACCACCTCGCCGCCCTCGCCATCTTCGGCACGCTCGTCTACACCACGATCCGGATCAGAGAGGTGGCCGGCGTTGGTCTCGGGCGCGTCCGCACCGCGGCGCTGGCCGGCCTCGCGCTGCTCCCGCTCGAACTCGCCTTCTCCCGGAACACGCTGTTCGCGGCCTACGGCACCCGCGTCCAGTTGACCCACCACTTCTTCGAGTTGCTCGTGTTCACCGCGGCGCTGGTCGCCTGCGTCCGGGCGCTCCGGCGGGGTGCCGACCGCGGCGCGGCGCTGATGGGGCTCGCGACAGTCCTCGTCACCGTCCAGGTGCTGCTCGGCACCGGCATCGTCCAGTTCTCCACGACCGTCCAGGTCACGTACTACGCGCTCGCCGCTGGCGTCGGGGTACTGTTCGTCGCGGTCGTCTACGGGAAGCCGACCGCCGCGCCGGGCAGAGCCGGCGTGGAGAACTCCTGAGGACGGCGTCGTTCGAGGGGTTTTAAACCACGCGCCGTCTTACGAACATATCATGTCTGAACTCAACAGGCGGACGTTCCTCAAGAGCGTCGGCGGAACGGGCGTTGCACTCTCTGTCGCGGGCTGTTCGGAGCTCACCGGCAGCGGCGGCGGTGGCGAGAACACCATCGTCCCCGGCACTGCCTCCGGCTTCCCGCCGTTCGAGTTCGTCAACGAGAGTGGCGAACTCGTCGGCTTCGACGTCGACCTGCTGTCGGCTGTCGTCGAGCAGACCGACTACACGCTCGGCGAGTGGGAGGACCTGGAGTTCGGTCAGCTCATCACCGCCCTCGACA